>NZ_JBVHJE010000013.1:0-256213 GCF_055560195.1 Streptomyces sp. NPDC023481 | reverse complement strand
TTACATTCCGAACCCGGAAGCTAAGCCTCACAGCGCCGATGGTACTGCAGGGGGGACCCTGTGGGAGAGTAGGACACCGCCGAACAAATTTTGAAAAGGTCGGATCCTGAACTTCGGTTCGGGGTCCGGCCTTTTTCTGTTGTGCTTAACGTGTCGTTCACGTTGTCGGCCCAGCATCGCGGACATGGGAACTGCAGCAATGCTCAGGGCCGCCGGCGTCGGAGCCGGTGACGAGGTCGTCGTACCGGCCTTCGGGAACGTCGAGGTCGCCGAGGCCGTCGTCCTGGCCGGTGCGCTCCCGGTGTTCGCCGACATAGACCCGGCGACCTACTGCCTGGACCCGGACGCCGTCGAGGTGGCCGTAACACCCCGTACCGCCGCGGTCGTCGCCGTACACCGCTTCGGACGGCGTGCGGACATCGGGCGGTTGCACGCGCTCGGGCAGCGGCACGGGCTGCTCGTGCTGGAACAGGGCGAGTCCGAGGCGCCGTACGACGACACGGCGCAGCGCAGGCAGCGGGCCGCCTATCTCGACGCCAAGTTGAAGGGCGTACGGACGCCGGACGGTGGGGCCGGGCACACCTACCAGCAGTACGTGGTGCGGGTGCCGGGGAACGGCCGGCCGGACCGGGACGCCTTCGCGCGGGCCCTGCGGACCAGGGGAGTCGACTGCCGGGTGCCGGTGAAGACGCCCGTACACCGGCTGCCGGAGTTCCGCCGGTGCGTGTCGTTGCCGCAGACCGAGCTGGCCGCCGACGAGACGCTCGCGCTGCCCGTGGACGCGGCGCTCACCAAACGGGAGATGCACCGCGTCGTGTCCGCCTGCAACGCCCTCGGTGGCCTGCTCCAGCCCGCCTTCTGACCGGGCACCGAACGAATTTGGGAACTGGGGCCCGGTCGGGGTACAGTTTCTTCGTCGCCGCGAGGGAAACCTCGGAAACGACAGGCCCCTATAGCTCAGTCGGTAGAGCGTCTCCATGGTAAGGAGAAGGTCAACGGTTCGATTCCGTTTGGGGGCTCCGACAAAAAGGCCCCACCCTTTTCGGGTGGGGCCTTTTCGTGCTTTCTCACGTCTCCTTGTGGATTCCCGGGACGCGCATCGCCAGAATCGCCATGTCGTCGGAGGGAGCGTCCGAGGCGAAGCGCTCGACCGCGCGCATGATGCGTGCCGCGACCGCGCCCGCCGTCAGTCCCGTGCACGTCGTGAGGACGTCGGCGAGGCCGTCGTCGCCCAGCATGCGCGTGCCCTCCCGGCGTTCGGTGACGCCGTCCGTGACGCAGAGCAGGACGTCACCCGGGTCGAGGGTGACCGTCTCCTCGTACAGCTCCAGGTCCTCGATGACGCCCAGCAGCGGCTGTGGTTCGGCCGCGGCCGTCACCGTGCCGTCCTGGCGCAGGCGCAGCGGGAGCGGGTGGCCGGCGCAGACGACCTTCAGTTCGGCGCTGCCGTCCTCCTGGGGGCGCAGCTCGCCGTAGAGCAGGGTCAGGAAGCGGCTGCGGTCGCCCTCGTCGAGGATCGCGCAGTTCAGGCGCTCCAGCACGGCCGGTCCGGACAGGCCCTCGCGGGCCAGCAGGCGCAGGGCGTGCCGGGCGAGGCCGGTGACGGCCGCCGCGTTGGGGCCCGTACCGCAGACGTCGCCGATGGCGAAGCCGTACGCGCCGTTGCCGATGGGGAACAGGTCGTAGAAGTCGCCGCCGACCTCGTTGCCCTCGCCGGCCGCGCGGTAGATGACCTCGACTTCGACGCCGTCGATCTGGGGCAGGCCCGGCGGGAGCAGGCTGCGCTGGAGGGACTGGCTGATGGCCGTGCGCTCCGAGTACAGGCGGGCGTTGTCCAGGGCCAGGGCGGCCCGGCGGCTCAGGTCCTCGGCGAGCTCCAGGATCTCCTGGCGGAAGTGCTCGTCGGCGGGCTTGCCGAGGGTCAGCATGCCGATGACGCGGTTGCGGGCGACGAGCGGCAGGACGACCGTCTCGCCGCCGACCGCGGAGGCCGTGGCCAGCGTCGGTCCGATGCCGGAGGCGAACCGCTGCGTGGGGCCGCCGGTCAGGCCCAGGCTGCGCATGGAGCTGCGCAGGGCCGCCTGGTGGGCGACCTCGCCCGGGGTGCTCCAGACGCGGGCACCGGGCGTCGGTACCGGATCCGGCGGGGACACCTTCGACAACAACGACTTGATGCCGTCGATGAGTTCCTCGTCCTCGTGCAGGACGTACGACAGGTACGGCTCGGAGGCCTGGTCGGCGATGGTGTACACCGCGCACCAGGTGGCCAGCGTGGGGACCGTCATCTGAGCCATCAGGGCCAGCGTCTGGTCTCGGTCCAGGGTGCCGGCCAGCAGGTCGGAGGCCTCGACCAGGAAGCTCAGGGAGCCGCGGCGCAGCCGTTCCAGTTCGCCGAGGCGGGCCGACTCGACGGCCAGGGCGATGCGGTCGGCGGCGAACTGCAGCCGCAGCGCCTCCTCGTTGGTGTACCTGGCGGGCGCCTCGGCGGCGACGCCGAGGGAGCCGGTGAGGCGGCCCTCGACCTTCAGCGGGACGGTGACGACCGAGCGCATGCCGGTGCCGGCGAGCAGGGGTACGGCACCGGGGACGGCGGCGAGGTCGTCGTGGACGGCGGGCATGCGCGCGGAGCCGTAGCGGCCCGGGCCGGCCTCGACGGGCACGCGCGCGAAACGCTGGCGGGCGGAGGGCAGGCCGGTGGAGGCGCGGACCTCCAGTTCCGTCTCGTCGTCGGTGGCGAGCAGCAGGAACGCGGAGTCGCCGTCGAGCATGTCGCGGGCGCGTTCCACCGTGCGCTGGAGCAGGCCGTCGAGGTCGTCCGGGGCGGGGGAGCCGATGAACACCTCGAAGGGGTCGGCGCTCTGCCCGTCGGAGCCGGGGGACTGGTCGGAGGCCGGGACGCGGGACGGCGTCTGCAGGACGGCGCGCTCGTGGTCGCGGACCAGGAGGCAGACGGTGGAGGGCTCGCCGCCGGTGTCGCGGACCCTGAGGTGGGAGGCGTAGACCTGGGCGACGCGGCCGTCGGCGCCGCGGATGCCGTAGGTGCCCTCCCAGCGGGAGAGCTGGAGGGCCTCGGCGATGCCGGTGCCGGTGCCCGGGGTGTGCGGCCAGGCGGCCAGCTCGGTGAGGGGCTTGCCGATGACGTCGGAGGCCGGGTAGCCGAACAGCTCTTCCGCGTCCTCGTTCCAGGCGCTGACGCTGCCCTTCCGGTCGACCTGGAGGACGGCGACGCGGACCCGGCCGTCGGCCAGCGGGAGGAGGTCGGCGGGCAGGGCGGGGCCGGCGGTGCGGGTGCCGACCGGGCGCTCGGGCAGGTTGAGCTGGAACCAGACGTTCTTGTGGGTGGGGGTGTAGTCCACGCCCCAGCGGGTGGCCAGGGCGGCGCAGAGCTGGAGGCCGCGGCCGCCCTCGCGGTCGGGGCTGCCCATGGTGGCCGTGGCGGTGTGGATCGGGACCTCGCGCTCCGGGTAGCGGTCGGAGACCTCGATGCGCGCGCCGTCCTCGGTGCGCAGGCACAGCACCTCCGCGTGGGTGCCCGCGTGGACGACGGCGTTGGTCACCAGCTCGCTGGTGAGGACGACCGCGTCGTCGACGATGTCGGCGAAGCCCCAGCCCTGGAGGGTGTCGCGGACGAAGGACCGGGCGGTTGCGACCGATCGTCCGACGGGCTCGAAACTGGCAGCCGCGCGCGCGGTGATCACAGAACTCCTCGGCCGGTCGTCGACATGCAGGGCTGCGGGGCCGGCCGGCTCGCGACGCTGCTGCGGCATCAGCTCGCCCGTCGGCTGTGGCTCCGGGGGCTGTCCCCCGGGGATCAGTCCGGTGGTCATGGTGTCCGGCCGCTCCTCCGATGCCCGCTCGTACTCGTGCCACCGCCCAGGCCGGTCGGACCGGTGCGGCTGGACAGCCGCATGCAAGGTTACTTACCTTCGCCGTCCGAGCGGATGCCGGTCGCGGGTGTTCACACCCGCGGGGTGTGCGGACGATGTGCGAAGCTGCCGAACTGTTATGGCCTGGTTGGGCCGGGGTGAAACACTGGGCAGGCTTCTGATGTAGGTCGGGTCCGGCTGCGTGTGTTCCGTGCAGGGCGGGCAGCAGCCCCTGGTGTGGCCGGATCTCGTCTGGCGGATATACGCAGCAGTAACCGGTACGCGGAAGTATCCGGTATGCCGATGACCGGCACGCCGGGGCCGAAGCGGCCGAGCACAGCAGTAACGGTCTACCCCTCCGGGAGGGACACAGTGGAGTCTGGCGCGGCGACGCGAGGCACGAAGACGCGCGCGAAAGGCGGACCGTCCCTGGGCAGGAGCGGCGGCACGACCACCGTGGACACGGCTGCCCTGAACCGGCTGCTGGCGGCTCTCGTGTCGATGCGGGACGGGAACTTCCGCAAGCGGCTCACGGTGTCCGGCGACGGTGTGATGTCGGAGATCGCGGCCGTCTTCAACGAGGTGGCCGACCGGAACCTGCACCTGACCGGTGAGCTGGCGCGGGTGCGGCGCATGGTGGGGCGTGAGGGAAAACTCACGGAACGCCTGGAGACGGGGGCCTGCGAGGGCTCCTGGGCGGCGGCCATCGACCACTCCAACGCGCTGGTGGACGATCTGGTCTGGCCGGTGTCCGAGGTCAGCCGGGTGCTCACGGCGGTCGCCGAGGGTGATCTGTCGCCCCGGATGGAGTTGCGGACGCAGGCGGCGGACGACGGTACGGGCCATCCGCTGCGGGGTGAGTTCCTCAAGGTCGGCCGTACGGTGAACAACCTGGTCGACCAGTTGTCGACGTTCACGGACGAGGTCACGCGCGTGGCCAGCGAGGTCGGCACCGAGGGCAAGCTCGGCGGCCAGGCCCGGGTGCGCGGTATGTCCGGTTCGTGGAAGGACCTGACCGAGTCCGTCAACACGATGGCGGACCGGCTGACCGCACAGGTGCGGGACATCGCGCTGGTGACCACGGCGGTCGCGAAGGGCGATCTGTCCCGCAAGGTGACCGTCCACGTCGCCGGCGAGATGCTGGAGCTGAAGAACACCGTCAACACGATGGTGGACCAGCTGTCGGCCTTCTCCTCCGAGGTCACCCGGGTGGCCCGGGAAGTGGGCACCGAGGGCATCCTGGGCGGCCGCGCGCAGGTGCCCGAGGTGGCCGGCGTGTGGAAGGAGCTGACCGACTCCGTCAACACGATGGCGGGCAACCTGACCGCGCAGGTGCGCGGGATCTCGCAGGTCACGACGGCGGTCGCCAACGGTGACCTGTCGCAGAAGGTGACCGTCCCCGCGCGCGGGGAGGTCGCGCAGCTGGCCGAGACCATCAACCAGATGACCGAGACGCTGCGGATCTTCGCGGACGAGGTCACCCGGGTGGCGAACGAGGTCGGCGCGGAGGGCCGGCTCGGCGGGCAGGCGAACGTGCCGGGCGCGGCGGGTACGTGGAAGGACCTGACGGACTCCGTCAACACGGTGTTCCGGAACCTGACCACGCAGGTGCGGGACATCGCCGCCGTGACGACCGCGGTGGCCAGCGGTGACCTGTCGCAGAAGGTCACCGTCGACGTGGCCGGCGAGATGCTGGAGCTGAAGAACACCGTCAACGGGATGGTGGACCAGCTGTCGGCGTTCGGTGCCGAGGTGACGCGGGTCGCGCGGGAGATCGGTGTCGAGGGTGAGCTGGGCGGTCAGGCACAGGTGCCCGGGGCGGCCGGTACCTGGAAGGACTTGACCGACTCCGTCAACACTGCGTTCCGCAACCTCACCGGGCAGGTGCGCAACATCGCCCAGGTGACCACGGCGGTGGCCAACGGTGACCTGTCGCAGAAGGTCACCGTGGACGTGTCCGGTGAGATGCTCCAGCTGAAGAACACCGTGAACACGATGGTGGACCAGCTGTCGAGCTTCGCCGACCAGGTCACGCGGATGGCCCGGGACGTGGGTACGGAGGGCCGGCTGGGCGGTCAGGCCCGGGTGGACGGCGTCTCCGGTACGTGGAAGGAGTTGACGGACTCCGTCAACTTCATGGCCGGCAACCTGACGTCCCAGGTGCGGCAGATCGCCCAGGTGACGACGGCGGTGGCGCGCGGTGACCTGTCGCAGAAGATCGATGTCGACGCGCGTGGCGAGATCCTCGAGCTGAAGAACACGATCAACACGATGGTGGATCAGCTGTCCGCCTTCGCCGACCAGGTGACCCGTGTCGCGCGGGACGTGGGCACGGAGGGCCGGCTCGGCGGGCAGGCGCAGGTGCCCGGGGTCGCGGGTGTGTGGCGGGACCTGACGGACTCCGTGAACGGCATGGCCGGCAACCTGACGGCCCAGGTGCGCAACATCGCGCAGGTCGCCACGGCGGTGGCGCGCGGTGACCTCTCCCAGAAGATCACCGTGGACGCGCGCGGGGAGATCCTGGAGCTGAAGAACACCCTGAACACGATGGTCGACCAGCTGTCGTCGTTCGCCCAGGAGGTCACGCGGGTGGCCCGTGAGGTGGGTACGGAGGGCATGCTCGGCGGCCAGGCCGAGGTGCAGGGTGTCTCCGGCACCTGGAAGGACCTCACGCAGTCCGTGAACTTCATGGCGAACAACCTGACCATCCAGGTGCGCAACATCGCCGAGGTGACGACGGCGGTCGCCAAGGGTGACCTGTCGAAGAAGATCACTGTTGACGCGAAGGGCGAGATCCTTGAGCTCGTCACGACGGTCAACACCATGGTTGACCAGCTGTCAAGCTTCGCCGAGCAGGTGACCCGGGTGGCCCGCGAGGTGGGCACCGAGGGCATCCTGGGCGGCCAGGCGCACGTCCCGGGCGTGACCGGCATCTGGAAGGACCTCAGCAACAACGTCAACCTGATGGCCAACAACCTGACCATGCAGGTGCGGAACATCTCCCAGGTGGCCGCGGCGGTGGCCAACGGTGACCTAACGCGGCAGGTGACGATCGAGGCGCGCGGTGAGGTCGCGCAGCTCGCCGACACCATCAACACCATGGTGAAGACCCTCAGTTCGTTCGCCGACCAGGTCACCAAGGTGGCCCGCGAGGTGGGCACGGACGGCATCCTGGGCGGTCAGGCGCACGTGCCCGGTGTGGCCGGCACCTGGAAGGACCTCACCGAGTCGGTGAACCAGATGGCGTCCAACCTGACCGGTCAGGTGCGCAACATCGCCATGGTGACCACGGCCATCGCCAAGGGCGACCTGACCAAGAAGATCGACATTGACGCCCGCGGTGAGATCCTTGAGCTGAAGACGACGATCAACACGATGGTTGACCAGCTGTCAAGCTTCGCCGAAGAGGTCACGCGTGTGGCCCGCGAGGTGGGTACGGAAGGCCAGCTGGGCGGTCAGGCACGCGTGCGGGACGTCGACGGCACCTGGCGGGACCTCACCGAGTCGGTGAACGAGATGGCCGGGAACCTGACCCGGCAGGTGCGTGCCATCGCGCGCGTGGCGACCGCGGTGACCCGTGGCGACCTGAACCTGAAGATCGACGTGGACGCCTCCGGCGAGATCCAGGAGCTGCAGGACTACATCAACAAGATGATCGCCAACCTGCGCGACACCACGATCGCCAACAAGGAGCAGGACTGGCTCAAGGGCAACCTGGCCCGTATCTCCGCCCTCATGCAGGGCCGCCGGGACCTCGAGGACGTGGCCTCGCTGATCATGAGCGAGCTGACGCCGGTGGTGTCCGCGCAGCACGGTGCTTTCTTCCTGGCGATGCCGCTCATGGAGGGCAAGGGCGTCGGCAACGGGGAGGACGACTACGAGCTGCGGATGCTGGGCTCGTACGGCTACTCGATGGGCTCCATGCCGACGTCGTTCCGGCCCGGCGAGGCGCTGATCGGCACGGCCGCCGAGGAGAAGCGCACGATCCTGGTGGACCGTGCGCCCAGCGGCTACCTGAAGATCTCCTCCGGGCTCGGCGAGGCGCCGCCCGCGCAGGTGATCGTGCTGCCGGTGCTGTTCGAGGGCAAGGTGCTCGGCGTGATCGAGCTGGCGTCCTTCACGCCGTTCACGCACATCCAGAAGGACTTCCTCAACCAGATCGCCGAGATGATCGCGACCAGCGTCAACACCATCTCGGTCAACACCAAGACCGAACAGCTGCTCAAGCAGTCGCAGGAGCTGACCGAGCAGCTGCGGGAGCGGTCGGCCGAGCTGGAGAACCGGCAGAAGGCGCTGCAGGCCTCCAACGCCGAGCTGGAGGAGAAGGCCGAGCTGCTGGCCCGGCAGAACCGGGACATCGAGGTGAAGAACACCGAGATCGAGGAGGCCCGGCAGGTCCTGGAGGAGCGCGCCGAGCAGCTCGCGGTCTCCATGCGCTACAAGAGCGAGTTCCTCGCCAACATGTCGCACGAGCTGCGCACGCCGCTCAACTCGCTGCTCATCCTGGCGAAGCTGCTCGCGGACAACGCCGAGGGCAACCTCTCGCCGAAGCAGGTCGAGTTCGCCGAGACCATCCACGGCGCCGGCTCCGACCTGCTCCAGCTGATCAACGACATCCTGGACCTGTCGAAGGTCGAGGCGGGCAAGATGGACGTCTCGCCGACGCGTATCGCGCTCGTCCAGCTCGTGGACTACGTCGAGGCCACCTTCCGGCCGCTGACCGCGGAGAAGGGCCTGGACCTGTCCGTACGGGTGTCCCCGGAGCTGCCGGCCACCCTGCACACCGACGAGCAGCGGCTGTTGCAGGTGCTGCGCAACCTGCTGTCGAACGCGGTGAAGTTCACCGACTCCGGGTCGGTGGAGCTGGTGATCCGGCCGGCCGGCGCGGACGTGCCCGCGGGCATCCGCGAGCAGCTGCTGGAGGCCGGTTCGCTGACCGATCCGGACGGGCCGCTGATCGCGTTCTCGGTGACGGACACCGGCATCGGTATCGCGGCCGGCAAGATGCGGGTGATCTTCGAGGCGTTCAAGCAGGCGGACGGCACGACGAGCCGCAAGTACGGCGGCACCGGCCTGGGCCTGTCGATCTCGCGGGAGATCGCGCAGCTGCTCGGCGGCGAGATCCACGCGCAGAGCGAACCGGGCCGCGGCTCGACGTTCACGCTGTACCTGCCTCTGCACCCGAGCGAGCTGCCGCCGCAGGGCTACCAGCAGCCCGCGCCCGCGCTGGAGGCCGGTGACCTGGTCGCCGCCTCCGAGGCGCGGCTGTCCTCGGAGCTGTCCGCGGCGGAGATCGAGACACCGGCGGAGGTGAAGTCGTACCAGGAGACGCAGAACGGCGCCGCCGCGCTCTTCCGGCGCCGGCGGCGGAGCCTGCCGCAGGAGACGCAGCGGCCCGAGCAGTGGACGGCCGTACCGGAGCAGGAGCACGCGCCGCAGGAGGTCCACGCGGCACGGTTCGGCGGCGAGAAGGTGCTGATCGTCGACGACGACATCCGCAACGTGTTCGCGCTCACCAGCGTCCTGGAGCAGCACGGCCTGTCCGTGCTGTACGCCGAGAACGGCCGCGAGGGCATCGAGGTGCTGGAGCAGCACGACGACGTGGCGGTCGTCCTGATGGACATCATGATGCCCGAGATGGACGGGTACGCGACGACCACCGCGATCCGTAGGATGCCGCAGTTCTCGGGGCTGCCGATCATCGCGCTCACCGCGAAGGCGATGAAGGGCGACCGGGAGAAGGCGCTCGAGTCGGGGGCCTCCGACTACGTCACCAAGCCGGTCGACCCCGATCACCTGCTGACGGTGATGCACCAGTGGATGAGGGCGGAGTGAGCACGGCGGGCGGTACGGCCGGACACGCGGCACATGCGCGGGGAACTTCCGGCGTGTGCCGGGAGTTGCTGCATGATGAAGGCCGGAAGTGCACGGAATCCCGGATTCCGGGAACTTTCCGGGGCCGGGCCGCGTTTGCAGTACGTGCACAGTGACATCGCAGTGACAGGGTGTGGCGACAGGCGGGGTGCGGCTACGATGACCGGCACAAGGACGGGCGGCGAAAGGGAGTCGTCCCCTGGGGCGGCGCCCGGTGTACCGCCGGGGCGAGGAGGGCGGGCCATGGTGCAGAAGGCCAAGATCCTCCTGGTCGATGACCGGCCGGAGAATCTGCTGGCGCTGGAGGCCATCCTCTCTGCGCTCGATCAGACGCTGGTGCGGGCATCGAGCGGGGAGGAAGCGCTCAAAGCGCTGCTCACGGACGATTTCGCGGTCATTCTGCTGGATGTCCAGATGCCGGGCATGGACGGGTTCGAGACCGCCGCGCACATCAAGCGGCGCGAGCGGACCCGGGACATCCCGATCATCTTCCTCACGGCGATCAACCACGGCCCGCACCACACCTTCCGGGGCTATGCGGCGGGCGCGGTGGACTACATCTCCAAGCCGTTCGACCCGTGGGTGCTGCGCGCGAAGGTCTCGGTCTTCGTCGAGCTGTACATGAAGAACTGCCAGCTCCGCGAGCAGGCGGCACTGCTGCGGCTGCAGTTGGAGGGCGGGGGCAAGGGCGGTGTGGCCGGCAAGGAGTCGGCCGGGCTGCTCGCCGAGCTGTCCGCGCGGCTCGCGGCCGTGGAGGAGCAGGCCGAGGCGCTGTCCAAGCAGCTGGACGACGACTCCGCGGACGCGGCGGCGGTGGCCACGGCGGCCCATCTGGAGCGCAAGCTCACCGGGTTGCGCCGCGCCCTCGACGCGCTGGAGCCGGGCTCGGGCGGTGCGGGAGCGCCGGTGCCCTCGCAGAACTGACCCACGCAGGGGCAGCAGTTACGGATGAGCGTGCGTCAGTTCCGGGTCCCGGCAGGCACGACACGAACGGGTGAAGCTGTGGGCACACGTGTCCGCAGTCGTCTCCCCCGGTAACCTCACACCATGGCCTCACGTCCCTCCGCCGCCAAGAAGCAGCCCGCCAGGAAGGCGGCCGCTCCCGCGAAGGCTCCGGCGCGGAAGGCCGCCGTGAAGAAGGCCCCGGCCAAGAGGGCGCCCGCCAGGAAGGCCGCGGTGAAGAAGGCCGTGCCCGCGAGGCCGGCACCCAGCCCCACCGGGGGCGTGTACCGGCTGGTGCGCGCCCTCTGGCTCGGCCTCGCGCACGCCGTCGGCGCCGTCTTCCGCGGCATAGGGCAGGGCGCGAAGAACCTCGACCCGGCCCACCGCAAGGACGGCACCGCGCTGATGCTGTTCGGCATCGCGCTGATCGTCGCCGCCGGCACCTGGGCGGACCTGCGCGGGCCCGTCGGCGACCTGATCGAGATCCTGGTCACCGGCGCCTTCGGCCGCCTGGACCTGCTGGTGCCGATACTGTTCGCGGTGATCGCCGTACGGCTCGTGCGGCACCCGGAGAAGCCGGAGGCCAACGGGCGGATCGTGATCGGCCTGTCCGCGCTCGTCGTCGGCGTGCTCGGCCAGGTCCACATCGCCTGCGGCTCGCCCGCGCGCAGCGCCGGCATGCAGGGCATAAGGGACGCCGGCGGCCTCATCGGCTGGGCGGCGGCCACCCCGCTGACGTACACCATGAGCGAGGTGCTCGCCGTACCGCTGCTGGTGCTGCTGACGGTCTTCGGGCTGCTCGTGGTGACCGCCACCCCCGTGAACGCCATCCCGCAGCGGCTGCGGATGCTCGGCGTCCACCTCGGTGTGCTGCATGATCCGGAAGCGGACCGGTTCGTCGTGGACGACGAGGACTACGACGAGCAGTGGCGCCAGGCGAGGCCCGCGCGTCCGGGCAGGCGCTCGGGCGCCCCTCAGGCGTACGACCCGGAGCGCGCCGAGGAGGAGGCCCTCACCCAGCGCCGCGGGCGCCCCAGGCGCTCCGCGTTGCCCCAGCCGGACCCGCAGCGGCAGCTGGACGCCGTGGACGTCGCGGCCGCCGCTGCCGCCGCGCTCGACGGCGCCGTGCAGCACGGCATGCCGCCGTCCCCGATCGTCGCCGACCTCACCCAGGGGGTGAGCGTGGGCGAACGCGAGGACACCACCCCGGTGCCCACGCCCGCGCCCGCGTCGGCGCCGGTCCCGGCCGCCCGCCCCCAGCAGGAGGAGCTCAGGGCCGAGCAGCAGGACAAACCCCGGGCCGGGACGGTCCCCGACCTGACCAAGAAGGCCCCCGAGGCACCCCGCGAGCTGCCCGCGCGCGCGGAGCAGCTCCAGCTGTCCGGCGACATCACCTACGCGCTGCCCTCGCTGGACCTGCTGACCCGCGGCGGCCCCGGCAAGGCGCGCAGCGCCGCCAACGACGCGGTCGTCGCCTCGCTCACCCAGGTCTTCACCGAGTTCAAGGTCGACGCGGCCGTCACCGGCTTCACCCGCGGCCCGACGGTCACCCGCTACGAGGTGGAGCTGGGTCCCGCCGTGAAGGTCGAGCGGATCACCGCCCTGACCAAGAACATCGCCTACGCCGTCGCCAGCCCGGACGTGCGGATCATCAGCCCCATCCCCGGCAAGTCCGCGGTGGGCATCGAGATCCCGAACACCGACCGGGAGATGGTCAACCTCGGCGACGTGCTGCGGCTCGCGGAGTCCGCCGAGGACGACGACCCGATGCTGGTCGCCTTCGGCAAGGACGTCGAGGGCGGGTACGTCATGCACTCGCTGGCGAAGATGCCGCACATGCTGGTGGCCGGCGCGACCGGATCCGGCAAGTCGTCCTGCATCAACTGTCTGATCACCTCGGTGATGATGCGGGCGACTCCGGAGGACGTCCGGATGATCCTGGTCGACCCCAAGCGGGTCGAGCTGACCGCCTACGAGGGCATCCCGCACCTGATCACACCGATCATCACCAACCCGAAGCGGGCCGCCGAGGCGCTGCAGTGGGTGGTCCGCGAGATGGACCTCAGGTATGACGACCTGGCCGCCTATGGGTACCGGCACATCGACGACTTCAACCGCGCGGTGCGCGAGGGCAAGGTCAAGCCGCCCGAAGGCAGCGAGCGGGAGCTGCAGCCGTACCCGTACCTGTTGGTGATCGTGGACGAGCTGGCGGACCTGATGATGGTGGCCCCGCGTGACGTCGAGGACGCGATCGTGCGCATCACGCAGCTCGCGCGCGCGGCCGGCATCCACCTGGTCCTCGCCACCCAGCGTCCCTCGGTCGACGTGGTCACCGGTCTGATCAAGGCCAACGTACCGTCCCGGCTGGCCTTCGCCACGTCCTCGCTCGCCGACTCCCGGGTCATCCTCGACCAGCCCGGCGCCGAGAAGCTCATCGGCAAGGGCGACGGCCTGTTCCTGCCGATGGGCGCGAACAAGCCGACCCGTATGCAGGGCGCCTTCGTGACCGAGGAGGAGGTCGCGGTCGTCGTCCAGCACTGCAAGGACCAGATGGCGCCCGTCTTCCGGGACGACGTCACCGTGGGCACCAAGCAGAAGAAGGAGATCGACGAGGACATCGGCGACGACCTGGACCTGCTGTGCCAGGCGGCCGAGCTGGTCGTCTCCACCCAGTTCGGGTCGACCTCGATGCTCCAGCGCAAGCTGCGTGTCGGCTTCGCCAAGGCCGGGCGCCTGATGGACCTCATGGAGTCCCGCAACATCGTGGGGCCGAGTGAGGGGTCCAAGGCACGTGACGTTCTCGTGAAACCCGACGAGCTGGACGGTGTGCTCGCCGTGATCCGTGGGGAGACCGAGGGGTGAGGGGCGGAGGGCCGTTCGGCGGACGCCGGATACGCCGGCCGGCGGGATCGCCGTGATCCACCTGTTAGATGTCGGTGAGCAACCGTTTCCCTTTGTCGTACGTCCAGTTGAGCGAGAGGACAGGTAGGGCCCGCATCCCGGGGTACCTGCCTGTCGCGTCCTCGGGGTGTCGGGCCATTCCGATGGCGTACAAAGTCCCACCGCCCGGTTGCCCCACCCTTTCGTACCCCCCCTAGACTGAGCTTCCAGCACAGGTGGCTATACGCTCGAAAGGCGCCCCCGTGTCCATCGGCAACTCCCCTGAAGACGAGCGTCCGTTCCGAGACGAGTCCCAGGAAGCCCGACCCTCCGTGGGCCGCGCGCTGCAGCAGGCGCGGATCGCGGCCGGGCTCACCGTGGACGACGTCAGCAGTGCCACTCGTGTCCGTATCGCCATCGTGCGCGCCATCGAGGCGGACGACTTCGCCCCCTGCGGCGGCGCCGTGTACGCCCGTGGGCACATCCGCACGTTGGCCAGGGCCGTCCGCCTGGATCCCGCACCGCTGATCGCCCAGTACGACGCCGAGCACGGCGGCCGGCCCGCGCCCACCCCCGCCGCACCCCTGTTCGAGGCGGAGCGGATCCGGCCCGAGCGGCGCGGCCCGAACTGGACCGCGGCGATGGTCGCCGCGATCGTCGTCGTGATCGGGTTCGTCGGGTTCACCGCGGTCAAGGGCGGCGACCACTCCGCCGACGCGAAGTCGCAGGTCGCCGAGGGTGCCACGCACGCCACGGTGAAGTCGGCCTCGCCCACGCCGGAGAAGCGCAAGCCCGCCGAGCCCACCGGCGAGCCCTCCGACAGCGCCATCGCCGCCGCGCCCCAGGACAAGGTGACCGTCCAGGTCAGCGCCCCCAACGGACGCAGCTGGATCTCCGCCAAGGACCACAACGGCCGGATGCTCTTCGACGGGCTGCTGAACAAGGGCCAGTCCAAGACCTTCCAGGACAGCTCCAAGATCAACCTGATCCTCGGCGACGCCGGCGCGATCGAGCTGTACGTCAACGGCAAGAAGATCGAGGACACCTTCCGGGCCGGCGCGGTGGAGCGGCTCACCTACACCAAGGGCGACCCGGTGGCGGGCTGACCGGCCCGCCGCGGCGGATGTGACGGAGTCGGCCGCAATCGGCCAACCCCGTCGACGTGGGCTGTCAGTGAGACAAAGTAGTCTTGAGCCCATGCCTGAACGCCGTACCGTCGCACTCGTCACTCTCGGCTGCGCTCGTAACGAGGTGGATTCCGAGGAGCTCGCAGGCCGTTTGGAGGCGGACGGCTGGCAGCTCGTCGAGGACGCCGCGGACGCCGACGTCGCCGTGGTCAACACCTGTGGCTTCGTGGAGGCCGCGAAGAAGGACTCCGTCGACGCCCTCCTGGAGGCCAACGACCTCAAGGGCCAGGGAAGAACCCAGGCCGTCGTGGCCGTGGGCTGCATGGCCGAGCGGTACGGCAAGGAGCTGGCCGAGGCGCTGCCCGAGGCCGACGGCGTGCTCGGCTTCGACGACTACACGGACATCTCCGGCCGCCTGCAGACCATCCTGTCCGGCGGCATCCACGCCTCCCACACGCCGCGCGACCGGCGCAAGCTGCTGCCGATCAGCCCGGCCGAGCGCCAGGAGTCGGCCGCCGCGGTCGCCCTGCCCGGGCACGGCCCCGCCGACCTGCCGGAAGGCGTCGCGCCCGCCTCCGGCCCGCGCGCGCCCCTGCGCCGCCGCCTGGACGGCTCCCCGGTCGCCTCGGTCAAGCTGGCCTCCGGCTGCGACCGGCGCTGCTCCTTCTGCGCCATCCCGTCCTTCCGCGGCTCCTTCATCTCCCGCCGCCCCAGCGACGTCCTGAACGAGACCCGCTGGCTGGCCGAGCAGGGCGTCAAGGAGATCATGCTGGTCTCCGAGAACAACACCTCCTACGGCAAGGACCTCGGCGACATCCGCCTGCTGGAGTCCCTGCTGCCGGAGCTGGCCGAGGTCGACGGCATCGAGCGGGTGCGGGTGAGCTACCTCCAGCCGGCCGAGATGCGCCCGGGCCTCATCGACGTGCTGACCTCCACCCCCAAGGTCGCCCCGTACTTCGACCTGTCCTTCCAGCACTCCGCGCCCGACGTGCTGCGCGCCATGCGCCGCTTCGGCGACACCGACCGGTTCCTGGAGCTGCTCGACACCATCCGCAGCAAGGCACCCGAGGCCGGCGTGCGCTCCAACTTCATCGTCGGCTTCCCCGGCGAGAGCGAGTCCGACCTGGCCGAACTGGAGCGCTTCCTGAACGGCGCCCGGCTCGACGCCATCGGCGTCTTCGGCTACTCCGACGAGGAGGGCACGGAAGCGGCGACCTACGGCAACAAGCTGGACGAGGACGTCGTCGCCGAGCGCCTGGCCCACATCTCCCGGCTCGCCGAGGAGCTCGTCTCGCAGCGCGCCGAGGAGCGCGTCGGCGAGACCCTCCGGGTCCTGGTGGAGTCCGTGGACGAGGAGGAGGGCGTCCACGGCCGGGCCGCGCACCAGGCGCCCGAGACCGACGGCCAGGTGCTGCTCACGAGCGGCGCGGGCCTGAGCGTCGGACGTATGGTCGAGGCAAAGGTGGTCGGTACGGAAGGTGTCGACCTGGTGGCCGAGCCGCTGACCGGCTCGCTCGCGTGTAGTGAGGAGGCGGGCAGATGACCGGAGTCCCGGCGTCCGCCGCGGGCGGCTCCTCCGGCGCGCAGGGCACCCGGGGGGCCGCCGACGGCGCCCGGTCCGAGGTCTCCGGCCCAGCTTCGGGCCCGGCCACGGCTCCCGACGGCGGCAAGCCCGCGCGCGGCGGGAAGATCGCGGCCGCGGCCGTCAACCAGGCGAGCGTCTGGAACGTCGCCAATCTGCTGACGATGCTCCGCCTGCTGCTGGTCCCCGGCTTCGTGGCCCTGATGCTGACCGGCGGTGGCTACGACCCGGCCTGGCGCTCCGTGGCCTGGGCCGCCTTCGCCATCGCCATGATCACCGACCTGTTCGACGGTCACCTGGCGCGGACGTACAAC
The DNA here is from genome assembly GCF_055560195.1 of Streptomyces sp. NPDC023481. Classification (NCBI taxonomy): domain Bacteria; kingdom Bacillati; phylum Actinomycetota; class Actinomycetes; order Kitasatosporales; family Streptomycetaceae; genus Streptomyces; species Streptomyces sp. NPDC023481. Next base: position 239,628 of record NZ_JBVHJE010000013.1, on the reverse strand, counting down.
CTCGTCACCGACTTCGGGAAGATCGCCGACCCCATCGCCGACAAGGCGATCATGGGTGCGGCGCTCATCTGCCTGTCCGCCCTCGGCGATCTGCCGTGGTGGGTGACGGCCGTGATCCTCGGCCGGGAACTCGGCATCACGCTGCTGCGTTTCCTGGTCATCCGTTACGGCGTGATCCCCGCCAGCCGCGGCGGCAAGCTGAAGACGCTCACCCAGGGCGTGGCCGTCGGGATGTACGTCCTGGCGCTGACGGGGTGGCTGGCCACCCTGAGGTTCTGGGTGATGGCCGCGGCGGTCGTCCTCACGGTCGTGACCGGCCTCGACTACATAAGACAAGCCATAGTGCTGCGCCGGCGGGGAATCGCCGAGCGTGCCGCGGCGTTGGAGGAGAAGGAAGCGTGAGTTCCGAGGCCGCCGAACTGGTGCGACTACTGACCGTGAGGGGCGAGACCCTCGCCGTCGCCGAGTCGCTGACCGGTGGCCTGGTGGCGGCGGAGATCACCGCCGTACCCGGGGCCTCCCGGGTCTTCCGGGGCTCGATCACCGCCTACGCCACCGAGCTGAAGCACGAGCTGCTGGGCGTCGACGCCACCCTGCTGGCCCAGCGCGGAGCGGTGGATCCGCAGGTCGCGGGCCAGATGGCGGCCGGCGTCCGCAAGGCGCTGCGCGCCGACTGGGGCCTCGCGACCACCGGGGTCGCCGGCCCCGACCCACAGGACGGCAAGCCCGTCGGGACGGTCTTCGTGGCCGTCGAGGGCCCTCGCACCGACCGAGCCGGTTCTGCCGGTGGCGGAAAAGTCGAGGCTCTGCGGTTGAACGGCGGCCGCGCGGAAATTCGTATGGAGAGTGTACGGAGCGTACTCGCGGCGCTCCTGGAAGAGCTTGCGGGCGAACAGACCGGGAATGAGCGGGCACAGGATACGGAACGGAACGGGGGGTTTTGATGTTTGCAGCCCTGAGTGAACACGACATCGCTCCCCGCACGGCCGCGGCGCAAGGCGGTACGGTGGGGCGAGAAGGATGCGGCTACGCGGTCCGAGGAGGGAGCCACCGATGATTCTGCTCCGTCGCCTGCTGGGTGACGTGCTGCGTCGGCAGCGCCAACGCCAGGGCCGTACTCTGCGCGAAGTCTCCTCGTCCGCCCGAGTCTCACTCGGCTATCTCTCCGAGGTGGAGCGGGGGCAGAAGGAGGCTTCCTCCGAGCTGCTCGCCGCCATCTGCGACGCGCTGGACGTACGGATGTCGGAACTCATGCGGGAAGTGAGCGACGAGCTGGCGCTCGCCGAACTGGCCCAGTCCGCCCGGGCCACCGAGCCCGTGCCCACCCCGGTCCGTCCGATGCTGGGTTCGGTGTCGGTGACCGGTGTGCCACCGGAACGGGTGACCATCAAGGCGCCCGCGGAGGCGGTGGACGTGGTCGCCGCGTGAGGTTCGCGCGCGCTGCCTGACGATCCGAGACGTGTGAGGCCCCGGCCGGCTGCTCCAGGGAGACCTGGAGAGCCGGCCGGGGCCTTTTCGTCGCCCGTCACCCGTTGGGCGTCCGTTTGCCGGGGGTGTGCGGTGCGGTCATCGTGGAGGGACGTGACGGCGCCCGAGCACCCGGAGGAAGCGGATGTACGTCGTGAAGAGCCCCTTGGCCGACGCGGATCTGAAGACCGTGTCCGAGGCGCTGCAGGGCGCCCTGGTCGACCTGGTGGACCTCGCCCTGGCGGCCAAGCAGATCCACTGGAACGTCGTGGGCCCCCGCTTCCGCTCCGTCCACCTCCAGCTGGACGAGGTGGTCGACTCCGCCCGCACCCACATGGACACGGTGGCCGAGCGGGCCTCGGCGCTGGGCATCCCGCCCGACGGGCGTGCCGCCACGGTGGCCTCCGGCAGCGGCATCAAGACCACTCCCGCCGGGTGGATCAAGGACACGGACGCGGTCGGGGCGATGGTGGACGCCCTGGGCGCGGTCATCACCCGGATGCGGGAGCGCGTGGAGGCGACCGGGGCGCCCGACCCGGTGACCCAGGACATTTTCATCGGGATCACCGCCGACCTGGAGAAGCACCACTGGATGTTCCAGGCGGAGAACGCGTAAGCGGCATGCCTCCGCCCTCCCACGCCGGACGGGCCCTTCCTCTCCCGGCGCTGCATCAGTGAGCCCTTGGTGCGCCTCCCGGGCGGCCGGGGTGGCGGTCTAGCGTCCGGCTGGAGGTGGTGGCGGGCATGGCGGGGCGAATAGTGCGCTGGGTGGTGGCACCCGGGCTCGGGGCGGTGTGGTGGTGGGCCGTCCTGCGGCTCGCCGCGGGCGGCGGCCCGGATGTGCTGGAAGGGGCCGTCGTGGCCGGCGGGTGGGGGCTGAGCCTGCTGCCCGTGCACTGCGTGCCCAAGGGGCGCGCGACCGGGGCCGTGCCGACGGGGCGCTGGGTGGCCGCCTGGCGGGCCGAGGACGTCACCAGGGCATCGCCACACCCCCGTTCGGGCGAAGTATCTGACCCGTCGTGAAGGCCGACGCGTCCGACGCCAGGTACAGCACCGCGTGCGCGACGTCGTCCGGTTCGCCGACCCGGCCCAGCGGTGTCAGCCGGGTCATCGCGGCCTCCGTGTGCGCCTGTGCCTCCCGGTCGTGGCGGTCGGTCATGGGAGTGCGGATCCAGCCCGGTGCGATCGCGTTGACCCGGATGCCGTGCACGCCGACCTCCGTGGCCAGCGTCCGGGTCAGCTGCACCACGGCCGCCTTGGCCGCGCCGTAGCAGAGCAGACCGGCGCCGCCGGTGTCGACCGCGCCCGAGGCCATGGTGACGATGCTGCCGCGGGTCCCGCGGGCGAGCATCACACGGGCCGCCTCCTGGCAGGCGTACAGCACACCCTTGAAGTTGACGGCCAGCACCCGGTCGAGGTCCTCGTCCCGGGTCTCCAGCACCGGGCTGCTGTGCATGATCCCGGCGATCGCCGCCAGCACGTCCAGCCGCCCGCAGGACCGGACCGCCTCACCGAGCCGGGCCCGGTCGGTGACGTCGAGGACGTGGACGCGGGCCGTACCGCCGCGCTCCTTGATCAGCGCGGCCGTGCGGTCCAGGCCGTCCGGATCCCGGTCGGCACAGTGCACCACCGCGCCCGCCTCGGCGAGCAGTACCGCGGAGGCCCGCCCGATCCCGCCGGCGGCTCCGGTGACGAAGGCGGTGCGCCCGCCGAGGTCGTACGCGCTGAGGGCCATGGAGACGACGGTACGAGCGTTTCTGACGCACCGTCAATTAGTGGGCACTCCGGAAGCGTTGGGCATGGAGCGTGGGGCGTCGCGGTCAGCCGGTGCGGCGGGGGTACTTGTCCCGCCAGCGCTGTGGTGAGCCCGGCGCCGGAGCGGGGCCCGTCTGGCAGGTGGGGCACCAGTAGGTGGGGCGCTCCTGGGAGCCGTCGCCCTGGTCGGCGACCCGGACGGGGGTGTGGCAGCGCAGGCACGGGCGGGGTGCGCGGCCGTAGACGAACAGGTCGTACCGGTGCAGGCCGGTGGTCTGCCGGACCGGGCGGTCCCGGTTCGCCTCCAGGAGCCGCTTGGCCAGACCGGGCAGCTTCTCGGCACGGTCCGCGGGGAGCGCGCCGGCCGGCAGCCAGGGGGTCACGCCGAGCAGGAAGCACAGCTCGCTCTTGTAGACGTTGCCGATGCCGGCCAGATTGCGCTGGTCCAGCAGGGCCTCGCCGAGCTGCCGTTCGGGGTCGGCGAGGATGTTGGCCAGGGCGCGCTCGGGGTCCCAGTCCGGGCCGAGCAGGTCGGGGCCCAGGTGGCCGACGACCCGTTCCTCGTCGGCCGTGCGCAGCAGCTCCAGGACCGGCAGGCGGTAGCCGACGGCCGTCCGGTCGGCGGTGCCGAGGACCGCCCGGATCTGGTGCGCCGGCCCGCCCCGCCAGCGTTCACCGACGCCGAACACCTTCCACGCGCCCTCCATGCGCAGATGGGTGTGGAGGGTCAGGCCGCCCTCGAACCGGGTGAGCAGGTGCTTGCCGCGCGGGATCGTGTCCAGCACCCTGCGGCCGGTGAGGTCGACCGTCGCGTACTTCGGGACCCGGAAGTCGCTACGGGTCAGCGACTGGCCCGCGAGGGCCTCGTGCAACCGCCGCGCGGCCTGCCAGACCGTGTCACCTTCGGGCATGTGTCAAGGGTGCCATGAGGGCAGACGGGGTGGCCTCGGAGGCTGGGCTGGGCCGGGCGCGGGCGGGGTGGCCTCGGCGGCTTGGGTGCGGGCGGGCGGTGGCCCTCGGAGGCTGGGCGGGTGAGGGTGGGTCGGTGGTGGGCCGGTGGTCCACTGCTCGGCGGTCCACGCCCGCGTCGGTCAGGCTCTCAGGCGCAGGCCGCGTGGGGTGGCCACGAAGCCCGCTGCCTCCAGGAGGGTGCCGGTGGGGGAGGTGAGGGCCTGGGCGCCGTTGATGCGTTCGACCGTGACCGTGCCGAGCGAGCCCGCGCGGGCCGCCGCGGCGAGCGCCTCGGCCGCCGTCCGCAGGCGGGGGTCGTCCGGGGCGGTGGACCAGGCCAGCAGGGTCTTGCCGCCGCGCTCCATGTACAGCGTCAGCTCGCCCTCCACCAGGACGACCAGGGAACCGGCCTTGCGGCCCGGTTTGTGCCCGGCTCCGGTCGGTGGTTCGGGCCAGGGCAGCGCGGAGCCGTAGGCGTTCGCCGGGTCCGCCGCGGCCAGGACCACGGCGCGGGGGTCGGACGCGGGGGCGCCCGAGCGGCCGTTGGTGTAGCCCCGGTGCGGAGCCGTGCCGTAGGCGGCCGGGCCGTAGGGGGCCGGCGCGCCGTGGCGGACGGACCCGCCGCGGGGGCCGCCGTAACCGGGGGAGGCGAACGGGTCGGCGAGGTCGTGGGGGGAGGCGGGGTCGCCGCCGGGGGCCGGGTGGTGCTCCGGCGGCCAGGTGAAGTCGCCGTCCAGGCCGGGGTGGGCGAGACCGGCGTCGGATGTGTCGAAGGCGCCGGGGGAGGCGTGGCCGTCCGGGGTGCCGTCCGTGTCGTCTGCGTCGTCCGTGTCGTCGAACGGGTTCGGGAAGGCCCGCTCGGTGCGGCCGTTCGCGGTGCCGGGGGCGCCGAAGCCGTTCCGGTCGGCCGGGGCGGGCAGGCCCTCGGTCCGCTCGCGGGCGTTCGCCACCGCGCGGAGGCGGTCCACCGCGCCGTCCATCGCGAACTGGGCCGCGCCCAGCCCCTCGACCACATACCCGCGCCGGGCCTGACCGCTCTCCTCGAAGGCCGACAGCACCCGGTACACCGCCGAGAAGCCGCCCTCGACGCCCTCCGCGGCGACCGCGCCCCGGGTGACCACGCCGTGCCGGTCCAGCAGCGCCCGGGCCAGGGCGTGCGCGCGCACCGTGGCGTCCGGCTCGGCCGCGGGCAGCAGGGACCAGCGGCCGGCGACGGTCGGCGGGCCGGTGCGGGAGGCGGTGCGTGCGGCGGCCGTCAGGGAGCCGTAGCGCCCGCGCGGGACGGCACGCTTGGCGCGGTGCGCGGTCGAGCCCGCCGTACGACCCGAGCCCAGAAGGGCGCGCATCGGCGCCAGCGTGTCGTTGGTGAGCCGGCCCGACCAGGCCAGATCCCACAGAGCGTCGGCCAGTTGGGGATCGGTGACCTCGGGGTGCGTGGTCGCGCGGACCTGGTCGGCGATCTGCCGGAAGAACAGGCCGTACCCGCCGGAGAGGGTGCCGAGCACGGACTGGTGGAGCGCGGTCAGCTCCAGCGGATGCGGCGCCGGGAGCAGCAGCGGGGCTGCGTCCGCCAGATAGAGGGAGACCCAGCCGTCCTTGCCGGGCAGGGCGCCCGCGCCGGCCCACACCACCTCGCCGGCGGCGGTCAGTTCGTCGAGCATCGAGGGCGTGTAGCCGGCCACGCGGGAGGGCAGCACCAGCTTCTCCAGCGCGGAGGCCGGCACGGACGCGCCCTGCAGCTGCTCGACCGCGCGCACCAGCCCGTCGACGCCCCGCAGCCCATGCCCTCGGCCGATGTGCTGCCACTGGGGCAGGAACTGGGCGAGCGCGGCGGGCGGCACCGGCTCCAGCTCGTGCCGCAGGGCCGCCAGGGAGCGGCGGCGCAGCCGGCGCAGAACGGCCGCGTCGCACCACTCCTGGCCGATGCCCGCCGGGTGGAACTCGCCCTGGACGACCCGGCCGGCGGCGGCCAGCCGCTGCAGGGCGCCCTCGGTGACCGCCACGCCCAGGCCGAACCGGGCCGCCACGGTGGCCGAGGTGAACGGGCCGTGCGTACGGGCGTACCGCGCGAGGAGGTCGCCCAGCGGGTCCTTGACCGGTTCGGTGAACGCCTCGGGGACACCGACCGGCAGCGCTGTGCCGAGCGCGTCGCGCAGCCGGCCCGCGTCCTCGACGGCCGCCCAGTGGTCCGTCCCCGCGATCCGCACCCTGATCGCCCGGCGGGCCCCGGCCAGCTCCCGCGGCCACTGCACGTCCGCGCCCCGCGCCACCAGCTCGGCGTCGGTCAGCGGGCCGAGCAGCCGCAGCACGTCGGCGACGCCCTCCACGTCCTTGACCCGGCGGTCCTCGGCGAGCCACTGCAGCTCGCGCTCCAGCTCGGTCAGCACCTCGGCGTCGAGCAGTTCGCGCAACTCCGCCTGGCCCAGCAGCTCGGCCAGCAGCCGCGAGTCCAGCGACAGGGCGGCGGCGCGCCGCTCGGCCAGGGGGGAGTCGCCCTCGTACAGGAACTGGGCGACGTAGCCGAAGAGCAGGGAGCGGGCGAACGGGGAGGGCTCCGGGGTGGTGACCTCGACCAGGCGCACCTTGCGGGACTCGATGTCGCCCATCAGCTCGACCAGTCCGGGGACGTCGAAGACGTCCTGGAGGCATTCGCGGACCGCCTCCAGCACGATCGGGAACGAACCGAACTCGCTCGCCACCTGGAGCAGCTGGGCCGCCCGCTGGCGCTGCTGCCACAGCGGGGTGCGCTTGCCGGGGTTGCGGCGCGGCAGCAGCAGGGCGCGGGCGGCGCACTCGCGGAACCGGGAGGCGAACAACGCCGAGCCGCCGACCTGGTCGGTGACGACCTGGTCGACCTCGCCCTTGTCGAAGGCGACGTCGGCGGCACCGACCGGGGCCTGGTCGCTGTCGTACGCGGTGCCGGCCTTCATCGGCTCCTGGTCGAGCAGGTCCAGGCCCATCAGATCGGCGTCGGGCAGGCGCAGCACGATGCCGTCGTCGGCGTGCATGACCTGCGCGTCCATGCCGTACCGCTCGGACAGGCGGGCGCCGAGGGCCAGCGCCCAGGGGGCGTGGACCTGGGCGCCGAAGGGGGAGTGGACGACGACCCGCCAGTCGCCCAGCTCGTCACGGAACCGCTCCACGACGATCGTGCGGTCGTCGGGGACATGGCCGCAGGCCTCGCGCTGCTCGTCCAGGTACGACAGCACGTTGTCCGCCGCCCACGCGTCCAGGCCGGCCGCCAGCAGCCGCAGCCGGGCGTCGTCCTCGGCCAGCGAGCCGACCTCGCGCAGGAACGCGCCCACAGCGCGGCCCAGCTCCAGCGGGCGGCCCAGCTGGTCGCCCTTCCAGAAGGGCAGCCGGCCCGGCACGCCCGGCGCGGGCGAGACCAGGACGCGGTCGCGCGTGATGTCCTCGATCCGCCAGGAACTCGTTCCCAGCGTGAACACATCGCCGACCCGGGACTCGTAGACCATCTCCTCGTCCAGCTCGCCGACCCGGCCGCCGCCCTTCTTGGGGTCGGAACCGGCGAGGAAGACGCCGAACAGACCGCGGTCGGGAATCGTGCCGCCCGAGGTGACGGCGAGGCGCTGGGCGCCCGGCCGGCCGGTGATCTCGCCGGTCACTCGGTCCCACACCACGCGCGGGCGCAGCTCCGCGAACGCGTCCGACGGGTAGCGGCCCGCGAGCATGTCCAGGACTGCCGTGAACGCCGACTCCGGCAGCGAGGCGAACGGGGCCGCCCGGCGCACCAGGGCGAGCAGGTCGTCGAACTGCCAGGTGTCCAGCGCCGTGATGGCGACCACCTGCTGCGCGAGGACGTCCAGCGGGTTCGCGGGCACCTTCAGGGACTCGATCGAGCCCGAGCGCATCCGCTCGGTGACCACGGCCGCCTGGACGAGATCACCGCGGTACTTGGGGAAGACGACACCGGTGGAGACGGCGCCGACCTGGTGGCCCGCGCGTCCTACCCGCTGGAGGCCCGAGGCCACCGAGGGCGGGGACTCGACCTGGACGACGAGGTCCACGGCGCCCATGTCGATGCCGAGTTCGAGGCTGGAGGTGGCGACCACCGCGGGCAGCCGGCCCGCCTTCAGGTCCTCCTCCACCAGCGCGCGCTGCTCCTTGGAGACCGAGCCGTGGTGCGCGCGGGCGATCACCGGGGGCGCGCCGTGGGCCGCGCCCGAGCCGCCCATCAGTTCGGCGGGTGAGTGGTGCTCGTCCAGGGTCTCCCCGGTCGCCCGCTCGTACGCGATCTCGTTGAGCCGGTTGCACAGCCGCTCCGCGAGGCGGCGGGAGTTGGCGAACACGATCGTGGACCGGTGGGCCTGGACCAGGTCGGCGATGCGCTCCTCCACATGCGGCCAGATCGACGGCCGCTCACCGCCCTCGGCGGCGTCCGCGGCCGGGGAGCCGCCCAGCTCGCCCATGTCCTCGACCGGGACGACGACGGAGAGGTCGAACTCCTTGCCGGACTCCGGCTGGACGATCTCCACCTTGCGGCGCGGGGACAGATACCGGGCCACCTCGTCCACCGGGCGCACGGTCGCCGACAGGCCGATCCGGCGGGCGGGCTTCGCCAGCAGCTCGTCCAGCCGCTCCAGGGAGAGCGCGAGATGCGCGCCGCGCTTGGTGCCCGCGACCGCGTGGACCTCGTCCAGGATCACCGTCTCCACGCCCGTGAGCGCGTCGCGCGTGGCCGACGTCAGCATCAGGAACAGCGACTCGGGGGTGGTGATCAGGATGTCCGGCGGGCGGGTGGACAGGGCGCGGCGCTCGGCCGGCGGGGTGTCGCCGGAGCGGATCCCGACCCTGACCTCCGGCTCGGGCAGGCCCAGGCGCACCGACTCCTGGCGGATGCCGGTCAGCGGACTGCGCAGGTTGCGCTCGACGTCGACCGCCAGGGCCTTCAGCGGGGACACGTACAACACCCGGCAGCGCTTCTTCGGGTCGGCCGGAGGCGGGGTCGCGGTGAGCTGGTCGAGGGCGGCGAGAAAGGCGGCCAGTGTCTTGCCGGAGCCGGTCGGGGCGACCACCAGCACGTCCGAGCCCGCCCGGATGGCGTTCCACGCGCCCGCCTGGGCCGCGGTGGGCGCGGAGAACGCCCCCGTGAACCAGCCGCGGGTCGCGGGGGAGAAGCCGTCGAGGGCTCGGTGTGCGGAGCTGACCATGCATCCATCCTGCACCCGCCCACTGACAATCACCCTGACCTGCGCAAACGTGGGGTCGAGGGGGTGCGGTGCCGGGCCGTGCGCCCCGGGCTTGGACGGGCGGAGCCGGCGTGGGACCGGGCGCGGGACGCGGTGACGGGGGGTGCCGGGCGCGGCGACGCGGTGACGGGTGGTTCCGGGCGTGGACACGCGGTGCCGGCCGGGTTCGGGCAGGGCGGACAATGGGCGTATGGCGGGTTCAGGGGAGCGGGCGCGGCACTGGCGGTACCCGGAACTGCCAGGCGTCGACCTGCTGCGGGCCCGGTACATCCGCAAGGCGTTCGTCCGGCACACCCACGAGAACTTCGTGATCGCGGCCATCGCCGACGGCGTCGAGGTCTTCCACCACCGCGGCTCCGACGTCTCCGTCGGCGCGGGGGCGCTCGCCCTGGTCAACCCGGACACCCCGCACACGGGCCGGGCCGGTGTTCCCGAGGGCTGGCGGTACGGCGCGCTCTACCCGTCGCCCGACGTGGTCGCCGCGATCGCCGCCGAGACCACCGCCCTGCGCGGCACGCCGGGCTTCGCCGGCCCGGTCCTCGACGACCCCTACACCGTCCGACTCGTGCACCAGGTGCTGCGCGCCGCCGACGAGGGCAACGCGCTGGCCGCCGACACCCTCCTGCGGGTCGCCGTGACCAGGCTGCTGCGGTTGAACGGCGGCCCGCTGCCCCAGCGGCCGGCCCGGACGGCCGGCGCGAGCGTCGCGGCACGCGCGCGTGCGGTGCTCCAGGAACGGATGGCCGAGCCGCCGACCCTCGAACGGCTGGCCTCCGACCTCGGCACCAGCCCGTTCGCCCTGCTGCGGGCGTTCCGCGACGCCTACGGCATGCCGCCGCACACCTGGCTGACGGACGCCCGCGTGCGCCGCGCCCGGCTGCTGCTGGACGCGGGGACGGCCCCGGCCGAGGCGGCCGTCGCCGTCGGCTTCACCGACCAGCCCCACCTCAACCGGCACTTCGCCCGCATCGTCGGCGTGCCCCCGGGCGCGTACCAGCGCGAACGCACCGGCCCGGAGGAGCGCAAGAACGTACAAGACGCGGGCTCGTAGCCGTCCGTACCGTCAGGGGCGTGGCACAGCACACAGCTCTCATGGACCAGATCCCCGAAGGAGCGGACAAACCGGACTCGGCCGTCGTACGGGACGCCCTCGGCGTCGGCGTCGCCGTCGGCCTGTCCGGATTCGCCTTCGGAGTGACCTCGGCCGGCAGCGGACTCGGACTGCTCCAGACCTGCGCGCTCAGCCTTCTGGTGTTCACCGGCGCCTCCCAATTCGCGCTGGTCGGAGCGCTCGCCGCCGGGGGAAACCCGTTCACGGCCGCCGCCGGAGCCCTCTTCCTGGGTACGCGCAACGCCTTCTACGGGCTGCGGCTGTCACAGCTCCTCGCCCTTCCGCGCGCGCTCCGGCCGTTCGCCGCCCAGTGGGTGATCGACGAGACCACCGCGGTGACCCTGGCGCAGCCGACCCGGCGGGCCGCACGCCTCGGCTTCACCGTCACCGGCCTCACCCTCTACCTGTTGTGGAACCTCACCACGCTGCTCGGCGCGCTGGGCGCCCGGGCGATCGGCGACACGCGCGCGTGGGGCCTGGACGCGGCGGGACCCGCCGTGTTCCTGGCGCTGCTCGCACCGATGCTGAAGACGGCCACCGAGCGCGCGGTGGCGGCCCTCGCCGTCCTGCTGGGCCTCGGTCTCCTGCCCGTCCTGCCGGCCGGTGTACCGGTCCTGGTGGCGGCACTGGCGGCTCCGCTCGCCCTGTTCGCGGAGGGCCGGCGCAGGGGCCGTACCCCGCAGGAGGAACAAACCGGCCCGGAGGAGGAACGGTGAACACCTGGATCGCGATCGGCGTGACCGCCCTCGGCTGCTACGCCGTCAAGCTCGCCGGGCTGCTGGTGCCGGCGCACGCCATGGAGCGGCCGTACGTGCGTCGCCTCGCCGCCCTGCTGCCAGTCGCCCTCCTGGCCGCGCTCACCGCCCAGCAGACGTTCGCCGACGGTCACGCGGTGCTGCTGGACGCGCGGGCCGCGGGGCTCGGCGCGGCGGCCGTGGCACTGGTCCTGCGTGCGCCGTTCCTGCTGGTCGTGGCGGCGGCTGTGGTGGTGACGGCGGGAGTGCGGGCCGTCGGCGGGTGAGGCCCGCCGACGGGACGGGGCCCCCGCGCGCGGGGCCGCTCAGCCCACGAAGCGGCCGTAGGCCCGCAGGGTGCGCAGGGCCTCGATCGTCACCAGTGAGCGGGCCTCCAGCGCCGGGGCCGGTGCCCAGCGGCGCCAGCGGACCGGCCAGCCGCCGTCGTCCTGCTGTCCCGCGGCCAGGTGGTCCAGCGAACGCGTCATCTCGTCGTCCGTGAACCACGCGCGCGCGAGCGAATCGGGGCGCGGGGCGAAGTCGTGCGGGAAGTGGTGCTCGCCCGGGGCGTAGCCGGGGGCGACCGGGAACGCGTCCAGGCGGTCCGGGTCCAGCGCGGCGAGCCGCTGCTCGCGCACCAGGCGGCCCAGCCGGTCGGCGGCGGCCTCCGCGCGCGGGCGGTCGGGAACGGAGTCCAGGAAGGTGACGGCGGCGTGCACCTCGTAGGGGTGGGACCTCTCCAGGGACTCCACGGCCTGCCAGCAGAAATCGGTGGCCCGGAACAGCCAGGCGTGCCACACCTCGTTGCGGTGCAGCAGCCCGACCACCGGCCCCGTGGCCAGCAGCTCGCTGGGAGGGTCGTCGACGACCGGGACGAACGGCGCCGTCGGATAGCCGCGCTGGCTGGGATGGATCGCCGGCAGGGCGCCGTCCGGCGTCGAGACGGAGGTCAGATAGCGGCACACCCGCTCCACGCGCTGCCCGCCGCAGCGTCCGACGGCGTCCAGCACGCGCAGGGCGTGCGCGGTGTGCAGCGGCTGGCTGACCGGTCCGCGCAGATCGGGTTCCAGGGCGTGCCCGTACCCGCCGTCGTCGTTGCGGTAGGCGTCCAGCGCCGTTTCCACCGCCTCCGGACCGCCGTGCAGGAAGTGGTACGCGAAGACATGCTGCTCCAGCACGCGCGCGGTGAGCCACACGAACTGTTCGGCGCGGAAGAGCGGGGAACGCGCCGGGGGCGTGGAGGGGAGCGGGGGAACTCCGGTTTCGGCCATGCGTCAGACCGTAGGACGGAAAGCGGTCTCGGCAGGTACTCCCGGGCAGGGCCGACCCCCGGGGGCGGGATACTGGAGGCATGCGGTTGACGGTCTTCTGGCAGCGGATGGTGGAACACTTCGGTCCGGGGTACGCCGACACCTTCGCGCGAGATCACGTGATGTCGGAGCTGGGTGGACGCACGGTGAACGAGGCGCTGGACGCCGGCTGGGCGGCCAGGGACGTGTGGCGCGTGGTCTGCGCGGTCATGAACGTGCCGGGCGAGAAGCGCTGACCGGGCGACCGAAATGCCGGACTTGTCGCAGAAGAACCCGACGGTACGGCACTGATCTGTCACGAAGGCCGCTGGTGGGGGCCGGTTGTCGGTGGCGTGGGCCAGACTGGGCGGGTGGCATCGACTGACGAGGACCCCCTGGCACCCCCCGCCGAGGACGGCGAGCCGTCCCTCCGGCGGGCAGCACCGGCCGCGGCGGCCCCGACCGGGCGGCCCCCGGCGGCCGGTGCCGTCGCTCCGGACGGCCGGATGCCGCGCTGGCTGCCGCGCGCCATGGTGCTCGCACTCGCGCTGATCGCCGCGTTCCAGCTGGGCAGTTGGGCCTTCCACCAGCTGACCAGCCTCCTGATCAACATATTGATCGCGTTCTTCCTGGCCCTGGCGGTCGAGCCCGCGGTGAGCCGGATGTCCGCCCGCGGCATGCGCAGGGGTCTCGCCACCTTCCTGGTCATCCTCGGCCTGGCCGTCGCCACCGCCGGGTTCGTCGCGTTGCTCGGGTCGATGCTGGCCGGTCAGATCATCAAGATGGTCGAGGGTTTCCCGGACTACCTCGACTCGCTCATCAACTGGACCAACCACACCTTCCACACCGAACTCAGACGCGTCGACATCCAGGAGGGGCTGCTCCACTCCGACTGGCTGCGCAAGTACGTGCAGAACAGCGCGACCGGTGTCCTCGACGTGTCCGCCCAGGTGCTCGGCGGTCTCTTCCGGCTGCTCACGGTCGGGCTGTTCTCGTTCTACTTCGCCGCCGACGGTCCCCGGCTGCGCCGCGCCCTGTGCTCCGTGCTGCCGCCCGCGCGCCAGGCCGAGGTGCTGCGCGCCTGGGAGATAGCCGTCGACAAGACGGGCGGCTATCTGTACTCGCGCGGCCTCATGGCGCTCATCTCCGGGATCGCGCACTACATCCTGCTCCAGGCCCTCGGGGTGCCGTACGCGCCGGTGCTCGGCGTATGGGTGGGCCTGGTGTCGCAGTTCATCCCCACCATCGGGACGTACCTCGCGGGCGCGTTGCCGATGCTGATCGCGTTCACCGTGAACCCCTGGTACGCGGTGTGGGTGCTGGTCTTCGTCGTGATCTACCAGCAGTTCGAGAACTACATGCTCCAGCCCAAGCTGACCGCCAAGACGGTGGACATCCACCCGGCGGTCGCCTTCGGCTCGGTCGTCGCGGGCACCGCACTGCTCGGGGCGGTCGGCGCGCTGATCGCCATCCCGGCCGTGGCCACCCTGCAGGCGTTCCTGGGGGCGTACGTGAAGCGGTACGCCGTCACGGACGACCCCCGGGTGCACGGCCACCGTGGCCGGGGCGCGGGCGGTCCCGGGATGTTCACCCGTGCGCGGCACCTCTGGGACGGCCGCCGCACCGACGGGCAGCGGCGGCCGTAGCCCCCGCGGGAGCCTCGGCGGTGTGCCGCGTGGTGCGCTTGACACAAAAATCGAACATCCATTCATATGGAAGCTCAGGCGAGGCTTTCGGCTGGGGCTTTCGTCCCGATTCGCGGGGGGATGTCCCTCGGTTATCCACAGGCTGGGCCTGCGTCGGGGCGCATTGTCAGTGGCAGGCGTTAGCGTCTTTGACGTGAAGCGATCGACTCAAGCAAACCGGGTGGAACCCATGGCAGGAACCGACCGCGAGAAGGCGCTCGACGCCGCGCTCGCACAGATTGAACGGCAGTTCGGCAAGGGCGCGGTCATGCGCATGGGCGAGCGGTCGAAGGAGCCCATCGAGGTCATCCCGACCGGGTCGACCGCACTCGACGTCGCCCTCGGCGTCGGTGGCCTGCCGCGTGGCCGTGTCGTGGAGATCTACGGACCGGAGTCCTCCGGTAAGACCACGCTGACCCTGCACGCCGTGGCCAACGCCCAGAAGGCCGGCGGCCAGGTCGCCTTCGTGGACGCCGAGCACGCCCTCGACCCCGAGTACGCGCGCAAGCTCGGCGTCGACATCGACAACCTGATCCTCTCCCAGCCCGACAACGGCGAGCAGGCCCTGGAGATCGTGGACATGCTGGTCCGCTCCGGTGCCCTCGACCTGATCGTCATCGACTCCGTCGCCGCGCTCGTCCCCCGCGCGGAGATCGAGGGCGAGATGGGCGACAGCCACGTCGGTCTGCAGGCCCGTCTGATGAGCCAGGCACTGCGGAAGATCACCAGCGCGCTCAACCAGTCCAAGACCACCGCGATCTTCATCAACCAGCTCCGCGAGAAGATCGGCGTGATGTTCGGCTCCCCGGAGACCACGACCGGTGGCCGCGCGCTGAAGTTCTACGCTTCGGTGCGCATCGACATCCGCCGCATCGAGACCCTGAAGGACGGCACGGAGGCGGTCGGCAACCGCACCCGCTGCAAGGTCGTCAAGAACAAGGTCGCCCCGCCCTTCAAGCAGGCCGAGTTCGACATCCTCTACGGCCAGGGCATCAGCCGCGAGGGCGGCCTGATCGACATGGGTGTGGAGCACGGCTTCGTCCGCAAGGCCGGCGCCTGGTACACGTACGAGGGCGACCAGCTCGGCCAGGGCAAGGAGAACGCGCGCAACTTCCTCAAGGACAACCCCGACCTGGCCAACGAGATCGAGAAGAAGATCAAGGAGAAGCTGGGCGTGGGGGTCCGGCCGGAGGAGCCCGCCGCCGAGCCGGGCGCCGACGCGGCAGTCACCGCCACGGCGGCCGACGACGCCAAGACCGTCCCGGCCCCGGCAGCCGCCAAGGCCACCAAGCCCAAGGCCGCCGCTGCCAAGAGCTGACCGTGACACGACGAACCGACTGGGCCGAGTACGAGTACGCCACCCCCGGTGTCCCACGGGGGAGGGGCACCGGGAGCTACCCGGACTCCGCCCCGGCCGGGGACGACGGACCCCAGGGCCACGACGGGCACGGCGAGTACCGCGGACGGGACGAGTACGGCGGGCCTGGCGCCTCCGGCGGAACCGATGGCTACGGGGGCGACGGAGCCGCGGGCGGTGAGCCGTACGGGGGCGGTGCGTCCGGCGGCCGTGGTTCCGGCCGCGACCGTGGCTCCGGGGGGCCCGCCGGCACGCGGGGCGGCGGCCGCGGCCGCCGCAGGCGCGGGTTCGGGGACGCGCCCGGTGAGGACGAAGGCGCCCCTTCCTCGGCGAGGGACGAGCAGGGGGAGTCTTCAGGGGACCCGGCTGAGCGGGCGCGGGCGATCTGCCTGCGCCTGCTCACCGGGACCCCGCGCACCCGCAAACAGCTCGCGGACGCCCTGCGCAAGCGGGAGATCCCCGAGGACGTCGCCGACGAGGTGCTCGACCGGTTCGAAGAGGTCGGGCTCATCAACGACGGCGCCTTCGCGGACGCCTGGGTGGAGTCCCGGCACCACGGGCGGGGACTCGCCCGCCGTGCCCTCGCCCGGGAGCTGCGCACCAAGGGGGTCGACTCCGCGCTGATCGAGGACGCCGTGGCCCAGCTGGACCCCGAACAGGAAGAGGCGACCGCACGTGAGCTCGTAGCCCGCAAGCTGCGCGCCACCCGCGGCCTCGACCGCGACAAGCGGCTCCGCCGCCTCGCCGGCATGCTCGCCCGCAAGGGCTACTCCGAGGGCCTGGCTCTCCGCATCGTCCGCCAGGCCCTGGAGGAGGAGGGCGAGGACACGGAGTTCCTCGGGGACGGGGACCTCTGACGGGGCTCTCCCGTACGTCCGCCCGGCAGGGTCCGCCCCGGGCGGCCGGTGCGCGCCGCGGTCGGGGTGGGGTTAACCCCCTTAGCGGGCGGGCGGGTTGACCCCCTTCGCAAGACACCGGGTCACCGCAGTGCTCTGCCACCCCCGCACCGGCGAGTCTGTACGCGCGCCCAGCGCACGACACAGCCGACGCGTACAACAGAAGAGAGCCCCGTCCCCATGATGCTGCGTTACGCCCTGCAGACAGTCCGCGCCCGCAAGGCGGGGTTTCTCGGCACCTTCCTCGCCCTGATGTGCGCGGCGGCCCTGATCACCGCGTTCGGCTCCCTCCTCGACACCGGACTGCGCGGCACCATCCGCACCGAGCGCTACGCCGCCGCGCCCGTCGTGGTCTCCGCCGACCAGTACGTGCACCGGACCACCGTCAAGCACAGGAAGGGCAAGACCAAGGTCAAGCACAAGGCGAAACCCCTCGCCGAACGTGCCTGGCTGTCCGGAGACCTGCGCGGCACCCTCGCCGGCATCCCCGGCGTGGCCCGGGCGATCCCCGAACTCACCTTCGTCGCCCAGCCGTTGACCCCAGCCGGCACCGGCGGCCGTGCCGCCTACGGCCACGCCTGGGACTCCGCCGCGCTCACCCCGTACCGGCTGACCACCGGCCGGGCCCCCACCGCCGCGGGCGACCTCGTGATCGACGGTGACCTCGCGGCGCGGGCCCGGCTGCGGCCCGGCGACCGGCTCACCGTGCAGTCCACACAGGCCCCGTACGGCTACCGGATCACCGGTATCGCCACCCCGGCCACCGCCGTACGCCACCAGACGTCCCTGTTCTTCTCCGCCGCAGAGGCCCGTCGGCTGGCCGGGCACCCCGGGAAGGTCACCGCGTTCGGTGTGCTGCCAGTCAAGGGAACGGACCCCGGGCGGCTGCGCGCGGCGGTGGAGCGGGCGCTGCACGGGACGACGGCGCAGGTCAGCAGCGGCGCCGCCCGCGGACCCGTCGAGTTCCTGGACGCGGCCGCCGCCCGCACCAGGCTGGTCAGCATGGGCGCCGCCATGGGCGGTACCTCGCTGCTGGTGGCGGTGCTCGTGGTCGTCGGCACCTTCGCGCTCACCGTCCAGCAGCGCCACCGTGAACTCGCCCTGCTCCGGGCCGTCGCCGCCACCTCCGGACAGATCCGCAGGCTGCTCGGCCGGGAGGCGCTGATCGTCGGCGCGGCGGCGGGCGGCGCCGGTGCTCTGCTGGGGCTGCCGCTGGGCGGCTGGCTGCACTCCCGGTTCGTCGCCCTGGGCGCCGTACCCGACACGCTCGTGCACACCGTCAGTGTCTTCCCGCCGCTGGTCGCTCTCGCCGCCACCCTGCTCGGTGCCTGGACTGCGGCCCGGATCGCCTCGCGCAGGGTCGCCCGGATCCGCCCGGCCGAGGCACTGGCCGAATCGAGGACCGAACGCACCCGGCCCGCCTGGGGCCGGATCGCCACCGGGCTGCTGCTGCTCGCCGGCGGCGCCGTCCTCGTCGCCACACTCACCTTCCTGCGCACCGAACCCGCCTCGACTCCCGTGACCTTCCTCGCCGTCGTCATCCTGTCCTCCTCCGTCGCCCTCCTCGGTCCCCTCCTGGTCAGGGCCGCCGCGCTGCTGCTCGCCGGCCCGCTCCGGCTCACCGGCCACGGCGGCCGTCTCGCCACCGCCAACCTGCGCGGAAACGCCGCCCGTATGGCCTCCGTCGTCACCCCCCTCACCCTGCTCGTCGGCATGACGTGCACCGTGCTGTTCGTCCAGGACACCCTCGGGCTCGCCGCCCGCACCCAGGTCCGCGAAGGTGTCAGGGCCGACTGGGTCGTCGCCGCCCAGGGGCCGGGCGTCCCCGGTGAGGCCGCCGAACGGCTGCGCGCACGGAACGACACCGTCACCGAGGTGGTCCGCACGACCGTCCGCGTGGGCCTCGACAAGTACCCAGCACAGGGCGTCACCCCCGCCGGCCTCACCCGCACCTGGGACCCGGAGGTCACCGCCGGCTCCCTCGACCGGCTCGGTCCCGGCACCGTCGCCGTCAGCGAAGTCGCCGCCGACCAGCAGCATCTGAAGCCGGGGAGCACCCTGAAGCTCACACTCGGCGACGGCACGCCCGCCACGCTCACCGTCGCCGCCGTCTACACCCGGGGTCTCGGCTTCGGCGACCTCACCCTCGCCCACGACCTCGTGGCCCAGCACGTCGACAACCCGCTCGCCTCCTCCGTCCTCGTCAGCACGACCCGTACACAGAGGGAACTCTCGACTACCCTCCGTGAGTTCCCGGGGCTGCGGATTCTTTCGCCGGCCGCCGCCGACGCCCTCCAGGCCGACCGTCAGCAGGAGAACGCCGAGGTCAACAATCTCGCCATGGGGCTCATCCTGGCCTTCACCGCCATCGCGGTCGTCAACACGCTGGCCGTGTCGGTCGCCGAGCGTGTCCGGGAGTTCGCGCTGCTCCGGCTGGCCGGTGCGACCCGCCGTCAGGTGCTGCGCATGCTGCGCACCGAGGCGCTGTCCGTCCTGTTCCTCGCCACCTCGATCGGCAGCGGGATCGCGCTGGCCGTGCTCACCGCGTTCAGCGTCGGCATGACGGGCCGCGCCGCACCGGCGGCCACCCCGCTCGTCTACGTGGCCGTGGTCGCCGTCGCCGCCCTCCTGGCGCTGGTGGCCAGCGCCGTACCGGGGCGCGCGGCGCTGCGGGTGCGGGCGGTGACGGTCGCCACGGCGAAGGAGTAGCACCGGCGCCGTCCTGACAGGCGTGCCGACGACGCCACGAACCCCCGGGCAGGGCCCGGGGGTTCGTGCGCTGTGCGCAGCCCGCCGCTCAGGCCGTCGCCGACTCCACCGGCAGCCCCTGGGCGCGCCATGCCTGGAAGCCGCCGACCAGGTCCGTGGCCCGGTGCAGGCCCAGTTGGTGGAGGGAGGCGGCGGCGAGGCTGGAGGCGTAGCCCTCGTTGCAGATCACCACGACCCGCAGGTCGTGCCCGGTGGCCTCGGGGAGGCGGTGACTGCCCTGCGGGTCGAGGCGCCACTCCAGTTCGTTGCGCTCGACCACGACGGCGCCGGGAATCAGTCCGTCCCGCTCGCGCAGGGCGGCGTACCGGATGTCGACCAGCAACGCCTCACCGGAGCGCGCCGCCTCGTGCGCCTGGCGTGCCTCGATGCGCTGGTAGCCGGCGCGTACGCGCTCCAGCAACTCGTCGATGCCGGGCGGCTGCTCACCCGGCACGCTCGCCGGCGCACCGGCCCCGCGGGACCCCTCGGCCACCGCCGACCGCTCGCTCGTGCCGCTCACTGCCAGTCCTCCGGGCGTTCGACCTGCTCCAGGCGCAGCACCTGGCCGGTGCGACTGTAACGACGGATCTGCGGCAACGGCGGGTAGTAGGCGTGCACCGAGATCGCGTGTCGCTCGCGGGACTCGTTGAGCACCTCGTGCACGTGGTGGCGGCCGAAGGCGCGGCCCTGCCCGGCGGACAGCCGGCGCACCCGGTCCACGTCCTCGGTGAGTTCCAGGGTCCTCCAGCCGTCGGTGGGCAGCCGGGCGGCGAGGGAGTACTCCGTGAGATCGCCCGAGGCGGTCAGGAAGGCGCCGACCGAGTCGGCGTGGTCGTGCCAGCCGGTGCCGGTACCGGGCGGCCAGCCGATCAGCCAGGCCTCGCTGCCGCCGGGACCCTTCAGCCGCACCCAGGTGCGGCCCTCCGGATCGAGGGGCAGGGAAGCGATCAGTTCGGCGTCGGCCGCCGTGCGCCGGACGAAGTCGAGGAGGTCCGCCTGGGTGGGCGCCGAGCCGGCGGCCGGGGACGCGGACGAGGTCAGGGAAGGGGAGGGGACAGACACGTGCACCGTCCTGAAGAGCGTTCGCGGAAACGGGCGCACGACGGCGCCCGGAAAGGAAAGGGAGGCGAATTCAGCAGGACGGGCGACACACGCAGCCCGCGTAGCGGACGAGGTCCATATGGACCCTCCGCCACAGGCGCACACAGGTGTCGGTCACGATCCGGAGTACAGCACGCTGCCGCAGCACGGTCAACCGAGTGTCACCCTGTGGACGGAGGTTGAGGGAGCGCTCGGCTGGAGGGCGCGGGAGCCGCGTCGGGGGCGCGTGGCCGGCTGTCGTGATGGGCAGGCATGGGTCCCGAGGCGCAGGCGGAACGTGTGTGGGCGCGGCCCGGGAGACGGTAGGCACGCGCCGAGCCCTCCCCGGGCGCACGGTCAGCCTCCGCAGGAGTCCCCCCGGCAAACGCCCGGCGTGCCTCGGAGCCGCCCCGGCAGACAGCCCGAGCATGCCGGCACGCCCGCCCCGGCCCGCGGTCAGCGCGCCCCCGAGCCGGCTCGGGCCTCCGCCGACTCCTTCTCGCCCCTCTCCTCCTTCTCGCCCTCCCCGTTCGTCCTCTCGTCCTCCTGCTGCTCCCCTTGTGCCCCGCCCCCCAGCGTGGCCTCGGCCGCCGCGTACAGGTCGGACGGGCGGACGCCGGGCAACGCGGTGACCAGGTGGCCGTCGGGGCGTACGAGCAGCACGCTGTGGGCCGGCGCGCCCGGGTAGTTCTCGGCGACCAGCAGCTCGGCGGGGTGCGGCAGCGCGGACACGGCCGCCGCGAGCCGGGGCATCACGCCGGCGGACACCCAGTGCTTGCGGTCCCAGACACCCGTACCGGGCGCGATCAGCACGACGAGCAGCGCGCCGCGGTCGAGCCGGTCGCGCAGCCGGACGAAGGAACCGTCCTCCGCCGTGACCCGCACGTCGGTGACCGGCGCGCCGGGCGGGGTGTCGACCGGGATGCGCGCCTCCAGCGGCGGGGGCGCGAGCGGCGAGTCGGCGTACGTGCCCGGCGCGCCCAGCGGACCGCGCCCGAGGTGACCGTCGGTGAACAGCGCGTCGTGGTTGCGGGCCGTACCCGGGACGATGTGGCGCAGCGCGCCCCCGCCGCGCAGCACCGGCAGCACCTGGTCGGCGGTGCGCAGCCGGGCGGCGACCACCGCGCGCCGCTCGGTCTGGTAGCTGTCCAGCAGGGCCTCGTGCGGGCCGTGGTGCCAGGCTGCGGCCAGTTTCCAGGCCAGGTTCCCGGCGTCCCTGAGCCCCTCGTCCAGCCCCTGGGTGCCGAGCGCGCCGAGCAGATGGGCGGCGTCCCCGGCGAGGAAGACCCGGCCGGCGCGCCACCGGCGCGCGAGGCGGTGGTGCACCGTGTGGACGCCCGTGTCGAGCAGGTCGTACGCCGGTGGCGGCCCGGCCGACCAGCCCTCGAGGGTCTCGCGGATCCGGGTGAGCAGGTCCTCGGGCGTGACGAGGTCCTTGCCCGGCGGAAGCAGCCAGTCCAGGCGCCACGCGCCGTCCGGGAGGGGGCGGGCGGTCACCTCGCCGGCCGAGGGCGCGGACGACCGCCACGGCGGCATCCGATGGAACAGCGCCCGGCCCTCCCACGGAAGTTCCACGCGCAGCGCCGCGACCGCGTGCCGTTCCACCGCCGTACGGCCCGGGAAGCGGATGTCCTGGAGTTTGCGCACGGTCGAGCGGGGGCCGTCGCAGCCGACCAGGTAACTTCCGCGCCACCAGGTGCCCTTCGGGCCACGGGTGCGCGCGGTGATGCCGGAACGCTCCTGCTCGATCGCGTCCAGGCGGCTGTCCACCGCCGTCTTCACCAGGGGCTCCGCCGCGATGGCCCCGCGCAGAAGCCCCGTGAGCACGTGCTGGGCGATGTGCAGCGGCGCGGGCCCGGTCTCGGCGAAGGCGGTCTCGCTCATCACCTGCTTGCGCCTGACCGACCGCCAGCCGGCCCAGCGCACGCCGTGTTCCGCGAGCGCGGCCCCGGTCAGCCGCTCCAGCAGGGCGGCCGTGTCCTCGCGCAGGACGACGGTGCGCGCCGGGCGGGGCTCGTCCTTGCCGGGGCCCTCGTCCAGGACGACGGTCGGCACCTCCTGACGCGCCAGCGCCAGGGCGAGCGTGAGCCCGACGGGCCCCGCTCCGACGATGATCACCGGGTCCACGGTGTGGCGCCCCCTGCTCGCGGCGAGGCCTTGACGGAGACAAGTGAACGGGAAGGTGAAGCGGGGTGCACGATCACAGAACGTATGCAACCCATTGGCAGTGTTTGCGTCAAGTGACCAGGGGCAGTGGCGATCATGCCACTGCCCCTGGGTGACGCATTCGGGTCTGACCCGCCGTCAGGCCGCGGTTCCCGTCCCCGCCTGGCCCGCGATCTTCACGGTCTCGTCGGCACCGAGCACCGCGCCCGTCGACTTCTTCCCGCGTCGCAGCCGGCCCTCCAGCCAGCTCGCGAACGAGGTGAGCGAGAAGTTGATGACCACGAAGATCACGGCCACGACGGTCAGGGAGGCGATGATGTTGCCGTAGTAACCACTCATCGTGTTGGCGGAGGCCAGGAGTTCCGGGAAGGTGAGTACCGCGCCGCCGAGCGCGGTGTCCTTCACGATGACCACCAGCTGGCTGACGATCGCCGGGAGCATCGCGGTGACCGCCTGCGGCAGCAGGATGACCCGCATCACCTGGTTCTTGCGCAGACCGATGGCCATGGCCGCCTCGGACTGGCCCTTCGGCAGGGCGAGGATGCCCGCGCGGACGATCTCGGCGAGCACCGACGCGTTGTACAGCACAAGGCCGGTGACGACCGCGTAGAACGGGCGGTCGTCCGAGGAGACGTTGGTGTACTGGGCGAAGAGCGCCTGCCCGAAGATCATCAGGACCAGGACCGGGATCGCCCGGAAGAACTCGACCACGACCGAGGCCGGGACGCGTACCCACACGTGGTCCGAGAGCCGGGCTATGCCGAGGGTGGCACCCAGCGGAAGCGCGATGACCATCGCCAGCGCCGCCGCCTCCAGGGTGTTCTGCAGACCGGGCCAGATGTACGTCGAGTACGCCTCGGTGCCGCTGAAGAAGGGCTTCCACAGGCCCCAGGCGAGCTGGCCCTTGTCGTCGAGGGACTTGTACACCCACCACACGGCGGCCGCGAGGACCACCAGGAAGAGGGCCGTGTAGAGGACGTTGCGCCGCTTGGCGCGGGGCCCCTGGGCGTCGTACAGAACGGACGTCATCGCTTCACCGCCATCTTCTTGCCCACCCAGCCGAGGATCAGCCCGGTCGGCAGGGTCAGGCACACGAAGCCGAAGGCGATGACTGCCGAGATCAGCAGCAGTTGCGCCTCGTTCTCGATCATTTCCTTCATCAGGAAGGCCGCTTCCGCCACACCGATCGCGGCGGCCACCGTCGTGTTCTTGGTCAGCGCGATCAGGACGTTGGTCAGGGGGCCGATGGCGGCCCGGAACGCCTGCGGCAGCACGATCAGGCGCAGCACCTGCGTGAAGCTGAGACCGATGGCCCGCGCGGCCTCGGCCTGGCCGACCGGCACGGTGTTGATGCCGGAGCGGATCGCCTCGCAGACGAAGGCCGAGGTGTAGAGGATCAGACCGAGCACGGCCAGCCGGAAGCCCTGGACCTTGAAGTCGTGCGCACCGAGGGTGATGCCCAGCGTCTGGCTGAGGCCGAGCGAGGAGAACAGGATGATCACCGTCAGCGGGATGTTCCGCACGATGTTCACATAGGCGGTGCCGACACCGCGCATCAGCGGCACCGGGCCCACCCGCATGCCGGCCAGCAGGGAGCCCCAGACCAGGGAGCCGGCGGCCGACAGCAGGGTGAGCTGCACGGTCGTCCAGAAGGCGCCCAGTACGTCGTAACGTCCAAGAAAGTCGAACACGATCTCCCGCGCTTCCGCGTGTAGGGATGCCCCGGTGCGCCGCCGTCAGGAGCGGCGCACCGGTGGGCATTGCCTCAGCTCTTGATGTCGCCGATCTTCGGGGCGGGCTCGTTCTTGTAGTCGGCCGGACCGAGGTTCTTCTTCACGGCAGCCTCCCAGGAACCGTCGGAGACCATCTCCTCGAGAGCCTTGTTGATCTTGGCCTTGAGGTCGCTGCCCTTCTTGACGCCGATGCCGTAGTTCTCGTTGGTCATCTTGAAGCCGCCCAGCTTGAACTTGCCCTTGAACTGGGCCTGGGAGGCGTAACCGGCGAGGATCGAGTCGTCCGTGGTGAGGGCGTCGATCTGGCCGCTCTGCAGACCGGACAGACACGCCGAGTAGGTCGGGTACGTCTGGAGGTTCGCCTTCGGGGCCAGCTTCTTCTTGACGTTCTGCGCCGAGGTCGAGCCGGCCACCGAGCACAGGTTCTTGTTGTTCAGGTCCGCCGGCGACTTGATCTTCGTCTCGTCCGCGCGCAGCAGCACGTCCTGGTGGGCCAGCAGGTACGGGCCGGCGAAGTCGACCTTCTGCTGACGCTCCGGCGTGATCGAGTAGGTGGCGGCGATGAACTGCACGTCCCCGCGCTGCAGCATGGTCTCGCGGTCGGCGCTCTTCGACTCCTTCCACTCGATCTGGTCGGGGTTGTACCCGAGCTTCTTGGCGACATAGGTGGCCACGTCGACGTCGAAGCCCGAGTAGCCCTGCGGGGTCTTCTGGCCGAGGCCGGGCTGGTCGAACTTGATGCCGATGGTGATCTTCTTGCCGCCGCCGGAGGAGCCGTTGTCGTCCTTCTTGTCGCCGCCGCCGCACGCGGTGGCGGTCACGGAGAGGGCGAGGAGGACGGCCGAGGCGGCGGTGACCTTGCGGAGCTTCATCGTGAACATCCTTCTGAGTGATGAGGAACGAGTCCCTGAGGCGCGGGTGACGCGGCCCGGCGGCGGCGCGCGGCCGGGGTGCGCGGTCAGTGGTGCAGGATCTTGGACAGGAAGTCCTTGGCCCGGTCGCTGCGCGGGTTGCTGAAGAACTGTTCGGGCGTGGCCTGTTCGACTATCCGGCCGTCCGCCATGAAGACGACCCGGTTCGCCGCCGAACGTGCGAAGCCCATCTCGTGGGTGACCACGATCATCGTCATGCCCTCGCGCGCGAGCTGCTGCATGACCTCCAGGACCTCGTTGATCATCTCGGGGTCGAGGGCGGAGGTCGGCTCGTCGAACAGCATGACCTTCGGGCCCATGGCGAGCGCCCGCGCGATCGCGACACGCTGCTGCTGGCCACCGGACAGCTGGGCGGGGTACTTGTCGGCCTGGGTGCCCACACCGACCCGGTCCAGCAGCGCCCGGGCCTTCTCCTCGGCCTGCTTCTTGTCCGCCTTGCGGACCTTGACCTGGCCCAGCATCACGTTCTCGAGCACGGTCTTGTGCGCGAAGAGGTTGAAGGACTGGAACACCATCCCGACGTCCGCGCGCAGCCGGGCCAGTTCGCGGCCCTCGTGCGGCAGCGGCCTGCCGTCGATCGTGATCGCGCCCGAGTCGATCGTCTCCAGGCGGTTGATGGTGCGGCACAGCGTCGACTTTCCGGACCCGGAGGGCCCGATGACCACGACGACCTCGCCGCGGGCGATCGTCAGGTCGATGTCCTGGAGCACGTGCAACGCGCCGAAGTGCTTGTTGACGCTCTTCAGGACGACCAGTTCGTCGGACGTGGCCGTGTCCTCCTTGGCCACCGTTACTTTGGTCATCGCTCTCGGGCTCCGTCCTCCTCGGGTTTCCGAGGACAGTAGTGAGGGGCTGTGACCTGCGTCATCACATCTGAGGGAGATCTGAGCATCACGATCCGATAGCAATCGGACACATGTCGTAGCACATGCGGCCGCCGCGCGTATCGGCCGGGTAACGGAAGTGACAGGCAACCCGAACCCTCTTGACGCCGTCCTTAACCATCAGCGTCACTGCCATGGTGCACGCGCGCGTGGGCGCGATCTACGAGCCGACGGAAACCGAGACCGTACGACCACTGAACCGGAGGGGGCCGGGATGAGGCTGCTGCTCGTCGAGGACGACAACCATGTCGCCGCGGCTCTGTCCGCCGTCCTCGCGCGGCACGGCTTCCAGGTCACCCACGCGCGCAGCGGCGAGGAGGCCCTCCAGGCGCTCGTCCCCGAGGGCAACAACTTCGGGGTCGTCCTGCTCGACCTCGGCCTGCCCGACCAGGACGGCTACGAGGTCTGCGGCAGGATCCGCAAGCGCACCAGCACCCCGGTGATCATGGTGACCGCGCGCTCCGACGTCCGCTCCCGCATCCACGGGCTCAACATGGGCGCCGACGACTACGTCGTCAAGCCGTACGACACCGGGGAACTGCTCGCCCGGATCCACGCCGTCAGCCGGCGCACCGCCCACGAGGACCCCACGACCGGCGGTGAGGACGCGCTGCTGCTCGGACCGGTCCGGATCGAACTGCCCACCCGTCAGGTCAGCGTGGACGGCGCGCTGATCCAGCTGACCCGCAAGGAGTTCGACCTGCTCGCGCTGCTCGCCCAGCGGCCCGGAGTGGTCTTCCGGCGCGAACAGATCATCAGCGAGGTCTGGCGCACCAGCTGGGAGGGGACCGGCCGCACCCTGGAGGTGCACGTGGCCTCCCTGCGCGCCAAACTGCGCCTGCCCGCGCTGATCGAGACCGTACGCGGCGTCGGCTACCGGCTCGTCGCCCCGGCCGCCTAGCGGGGACGGGTGCGCACACGCCTCCTGCCGCTGCTCATCGTCCTGCTGGCGGCCGTCCTGCTCGCGCTCGGCATCCCGCTGGCCGGCAGCGTGGCCGCCGCCCGGCAGCAGCGGGTCGTCGTGGACCGGATCGACGACACGGCACGCTTCGCGGCGCTCGCCCAGTTCGTCACCGACGCGCCCGGCGGCTCCCGCCGCACCACCACCGACGAGCGCCGGGAGAGCCTGCGCAGCGAGCTGGAGAGCTACCACGGCGTCTACGGCATCCGCGCGGGCGTCTTCTACCGCAACGGCTCCGCGATGGCCAACGCGCCCGACGACTGGTTCGTACCGCAGACGGGGGAGGTCCGCCGGGCGTTCGACGAGGCACTGCTCAGCCGGCGCAGCCATGACCCGCAGCAGGTGTGGCCCTGGCAGCGCGGCCGGCTCGTCGTCGCCTCGCCGGTGATCCGGGACGGGGACGTCGTCGCGGTCGTGGTCACCGACTCGCCCACCGGACAGCTGCGCTCCCGGATCCTGCGCGGCTGGCTGTTCATCGGGGCCGGCGAGTTCGCGGCCATGCTGCTCGCCGTCGGCGCCGCGCTCAGGCTGACGGGCTGGGTGCTCAGGCCGGTCCGGGTCCTGGACGCCACCACCCACGACATCGCCACCGGGCGGCTGAAGTCCCGGGTCGCCGCGGCCGGCGGTCCGCCGGAACTCAGACGGCTGGCCCGTTCGTTCAACGAGATGGCGGACAACGTCGAGGCCGTGCTGGAGCAGCAGCGCGCCTTCGTCGCCGACGCCTCGCACCAGCTGCGCAACCCGCTCGCGGCGCTGCTGCTGCGCATCGAACTGCTCGCGCTCGAACTCCCCGAGGGCAGCGAGGAGATCGCCTCGGTCCGCACGGAGGGCAAGCGCCTCGCGCAGGTCCTGGACGACCTGCTCGACCTCGCGCTGGCCGAGCACGCCGAAGCCGCCCTCCGGCTGACCGACATCGGCGCGCTGGCCGAGGAGCGGGTGGCCGCGTGGGCACCGGCCGCCCGGGCCAAGGGCGTACGGCTGACCGGCGACTGTCCGCCCACCACGGCCTGGGCCGACCCGATCGCCCTGTCCAGCGCCCTGGACGCGGTGATCGACAACGCCGTGAAGTTCACTCCCGAGGACGGCACGGTGGAGGTCGCCGTCCGCGTCGACGGCGACACCACCACGGTCGTCGTCACGGACACCGGACCCGGCCTCACGGACGAGGAACTCGCGCGCGTGGGCGACCGTTTCTGGCGCAGCGGCCGACACCAGAACGTGAACGGGTCGGGTCTGGGCCTGTCCATCACCCGCGCCCTGCTCGCGGCGGGCGACGGCGCGATCGAGTACGCCCACCACGAGCCGCGGGGGCTCCGGGTGACGGTACGGGTGCCGCGGCACGCCGAGAGCGCCGGAGGCGCCTCGGGCAGCGGGGGCGCCGCCTCCTAGGCGACCAGGCCGGGCTCCCGACCGCGTGCTCCCTAAGGCTTCACCGACCGGTAGTAGCGCCGGGCGCCCTCCTGGAGGGGGAGGGGGTCGGTGTAGATGGCGGTGCGCAGGTCGACCAGTTGCGCGGAGTGGACGTGGGCGCCGATGTCGTCGCGGCTCTTGAGTACCGTGCGGGTCACCCACTCGGTCAGCCGGGGATCGACGTCCGTACGGGTCATCAGCACGTTGGACACGGCGATCGTCGGCACCTGGACGCCCTGCTGGACGTTCGGGTAGGCCGACTCGGGAATGTTGGCGGCCCGGTAGTAGCGCGCGCCCGCGCCCTGGTCGTGCAGCCGGGTGACGAGGTCCTCGTCGAGCGGCACGAACCGGAACTCCCGCTTCTGCGCCAGCGCGACCAGGCCTTTCGTGGGCAGTCCGCCGGACCAGAAGAACGCGTCGATCTTCCCCTCCCGCAGCCGCGCCGGCCCGGTGTCGATGCCGTCGGCCACCGGCGTGATGTCCTTGCGCGGGTCGATGCCGGCGGCCCGTAGCACCCGGTCGGCGATCAGCCGCACCCCGGAATCGGGCAGTCCGGTCGCCACGCGCCTGTGCCGCAGGTCGGCGATGGTCCTGATGTCCGAGCCGCTGGGCACGACGAGGTGCACGTAGTCGTCGTAGAGGCGGGCCACACCGCGCAGCCGCCCGGCGCCGCTGCCGTGCCGCAGCTCGTACGTCTCCACCGCGTCGACCGCCGCGATGGTGAAGTCGGCCTGCCCGGTCGCCACCCGCTGCACGTTCTCCTGCGAACCGGCGCTGTTGAGCAGCTTCACCCGCAGGCCCGGCATGTCCCTGCCCAGCTCGGTCCGGAGCCGCTCGCCGTACTCCTGGTAGACGCCGCGGGGCGTGCCGGTGCTGAACACGATCGTCCCGCTCGGCGGCTTCTCGCCCAGGGGCAGCAGCCACCACAGCAGCAGCCCCAGGACCACGGCACCGACGGCCGCGCCCTGCAGCGCTCGACGCCTGCCGAGCCGGGGGAACACCTTGGACATGCGGGCGATCCTGCCAGGCGACTCACGCCGCTGACCAGGGCCGGGGGCACTCCGGGCAGCGGCGAAGCGGACGCCCGGCGTCCACTCGGGGCGTCGGCCACGGTCGGACGGGCACTGTCAGTGGCGGCCGTTACAGTCGCCGTATGAGCTCTTCACCCGCCCGCCTCGTCCGTGAGTTCCACCGCGCCTTCGGCCTCGACGCCCGCAGCACGCCGACCGAGGTGCACCCGGAACTCGCCGCCCACCGGGGCGAACTGCTCGCCGAGGAGGCCGCGGAGGTCGCCGAGGTGGCGGTGCGGGGACCGCTGGACCGGCTCGCGCACGAACTGGCCGATGTGGTGTACGTCGCCTACGGCACGGCGCTGGTCCACGGCATCGACCTCGACGAGGTGCTCGCCGAGATCCACCGCGCCAACATGAGCAAGCTCGGCCCGGACGGGGAGGTGGCCCGCCGGGCCGACGGCAAGGTGCTCAAGGGGGCGCACTACCGGGCGCCGGACGTCTCGGCCGTACTGCGCCGCCAGGGCTGGATACCGGACGGCGCGGCCTGACGCCTCTCGCCGGGGCTACGACGACAGGGAGCCGCCCGCCGGCTTCCACTCGCGGTGCAGCGCGCCCGGCGGGATGCTCCGCTGGACGACGGGGGTGCCCAACACGGACAGCTGGATCCGCAGCGTTCCCGACTGGTCCACACCGCCGTAGGCACCCCAGTGGCCCGTCACCCTCGGCGTGCCGCCGTCGGAGGCGGTGGTGAGCACCCCGGCGGCCTCGCCGCGCAGGTACGGGGCCGGGCCGAAGGTGCCGCCCGTCGTGAAGTCGCCCTTCGCGGGCCCGGTGGGATGGGGGGTGGCAGGGATACCGAGGTCGGGTTCTCCTCATGAGCAGAACCGGTGAGTGACCCATCGGCGAGCATGAGCATGCCACTCCTGTGCGCAGGTCGCGCGCTATCCGGCCACGACTCGTACGGACGGCGGGTGTGAGAGCTTGATGCCATGACGACGTACATCGCGCTGCTGCGCGGGATCAATGTCGGCGGCAGCGCGAGGATCGCCATGAAGGATCTGCGTGCCCTGTTCGCCGAGATGGGGTTCGTGGACGTCCGGACGTATCTGCAGAGCGGGAACGTCGTGTTCCGCGCGCCCACCGCGCCGGCCGCATCCACCGCGGCCCCCGACCTCGCCGCGGCCATCGAGGAGCGGATCGCCGGCGACCTCGGGGTGTCCTGCACGGTCCTGCTGCGTACCGGTGACTCGCTGGCCCGTACCCTCGCCGCGAACCCGTACCGCGGCCGGGAGGACGACCCGGCCAAGCTGCACGTCACCTTCCTCGCCCGGGAGCCGAGCGCCGAGCAGGCCGCCCGCCTGGCGGTGCCGGACGGGGAGACGGCCGTGTTCACGCTGGTCGGCGACGAGGTGCACCTGCACGTCCCCGACGGGTACGGCAGGACCAGACTGAACAACACCTATATCGAGCGCCGCCTCGGCATGCGGGCCACCACCCGCAACTGGAAGACGGTCACCGCGCTGCACGAACTGGCCACCGGTGACTGAGCCGGGGCAGGCGGGGGTCAGCGCTTGGCGGCGGGCGACTGGGCGTCGCGGGCCGGCAGGACGAGGTGGTGATCGGCGAGCGGGCGCGGCTGGAGGACCGACAGGAGCGGCCCGGCCATCGCCGTGGTCACGACGGCCATGGCGACCATCAGGGAGTACAACCGCTCGTTGAGGACGCCGAGTTGCAGACCCGCGGTCAGGATGATCAGCTCCGTCAGGCCCCTGGTGTTCATGAGGGTGGCGAGAACCGCCGACTGGCGCGCCGTGACGCCGTGCGCGCGGGCGCTCAGGAATGCGCCGAGGAACTTGCCGCTGACCGCGACCAGCAGAATGAGGGCGAAGTCCAGCCATCCGGAACGCCCCAGATCCGACAGGTCGACTTTCAGGCCCACACTGATGAAGAAGACCGGCAGCAGCAGATGGCTGCTGACGTGGCCGACCCGGTCGGTGATGTCCACGCGCAGCCGCTCGGTGGATTCCTTCGGCATCACCACACCGAAGAAGAACGCGCCGAAGATGAAATGCAGGCCTATCTTCTCGGTGACCGCCCCCGACACGAGCAGACCGGCGAGCACGGTCGTCAGTGCCACGGGGCTCAGCCGGGAGGTGCCGTCACCGGCGGCGAGCAGCCTGCGCAGCAACGGCCGTACCACCCACAGCATCACGCCGGCGTACGGCAGGAGGAACAGCAGGTACCACTGGTGGGCGCCGCCCCCGCCGGCCAGGGCGACCACGGCGGCGAGCATGCACCAGGCAAGCACGTCCCCGATCGCGGCGCAGGCCAGCGCCAGCCCGCCGACCGGGGTGTGCTGCATCTTCCGGTCCGTGAGAATGCGGGCGAGCACCGGAAAGGCGGTCACCGACATCGCCGTACCCATGAAGAGCACGAAACCCAGCCGGTGGGCCGGTGCGTTGTCCTCGACCAGCAGCAGGGCGAGCAGGGAGCCGAGTCCGAACGGCAGGAGAATGGAGGACAGCGACACGGTGGCCGCCAGTCGGCCGGTGCCGCGCAGGATTCTCCGGTCCATCTCCAGGCCCACGATGAACATGAACACGGCCATGCCCACGTCGGCGAGTGCGGTGAGCATCGGCCGGATATCGGTCGGGAAGAGGAATTCGGATGCCGTGTGGCCCAGTAAGGTGGGGCCGAGCATGATGCCCGCGAGTACCTCCCCGATGACCGCGGGTTGGGAGAATCGCCGTGCCACGGCGCCCAGTAAATGCGCGAGGACGAGTATGAGGGCCAGGTCGGAAAAGAGCGCGAACAGTTGGTTCGTGGTCACCGGTCCCTGCCTTGTTGTCGTTTTGCGGGCGTTGCCCGTAATTCGATGAGGTGCCGCCGGCGTGCCCCGCCATGCTTCGTTGTATAGAAGCTCTTTGTCAACGGCGATCTCGCGGTCCGTATGACCTTCGATAAGAGACCGGAAATGTCCTTGACGCGGAATGCTCACGCGAGGTCGGAAGTCGGGCCGGCGCTGGCTGGAAGTCGTCTCCAGTGGATCAAGGCGCTCTAGGATCGAAGGCGCCTGGCGACCCAGGTGATGTCGGTGATCTCGGTGAAAGGGCCTGAACTGTCGTGGAGGACAAGCGCGTCGTCGTCGTGACCGGTGGAGGCTCGGGCATCGGGCAGGCCACGGCCCGGCTGCTGGCCGAGGCGGGTCACCACGTGGTCGTCTCCGGCCGGCGGGTCGAACCCCTGGAGCGCCTCGCGCAGGAGACGGGCGCGCTGGCGCACCCGTCCGACGTCGTGGACCCGGACGCCGCCGAGGGCCTCGTCCAGGCCGCCCTGGACGCGTACGGACGGCTCGACGGACTGGTGCTGAACGCCGGCATCGGACGCGGCGGAGCCGTCGGCGACATGTCGCTGCGGGACTGGGACGACGTGATGCGCATCAACCTGACCGGTCCGCTCCTCCTGCTCCGCGCCGCGATCCCGCACCTGCTGGAGTCCAGGGGCGCGGTGGTCGCCGTGGCCTCGGTGTCCGCGCTGCGCAACGGCACGAGCAACGCCCCCTACGCCACCTCCAAGGCGGCCCTGCTCCAGCTGTGCCGGTCCGTCGCCGTCGACTACGGCCGCCAGGGCGTGCGCGCCAACATCGTGTGCCCCGGCTGGGTGCGCACCGAGATGGCCGACCGGCGCATGGCCCGCTTCGCCGAGGAGGCCCAGCTGCCCGGCGGCGGGATGGAGGCCGCCTACGAGGAGGCGACCCGCCTGCTGCCCCAGGGGCGCCCCGGCGAGCCGCGTGAGATCGCCGAGGCGATCAGCTGGCTGCTGTCCCCGGCCGCGTCGTACGTCAACGGAGCCGTCCTCACCGTCGACGGCGGCGCCACCGCCCTCGACCCCGGAACCCTCGCCTTCGACCACCACATCACGCCTCGCGGCGGCGAGAACGGCTCCGCCGCTCCCCGCTGACCGGGCGTCAGCGGGGCCGGGCCGGTGTCGTCCGGTCGGGCCCCGGGAGTACGCCGGTCATGGCGGCCCACATCCGGGCGATCCCCAGCAGCGTCTCGGGGCTGCCGTGCGTCACCCCGGGCAGCGGGTGGGGGTCGCACGGTGGCACACCGGCGAGGACGGCCCGCCGGGCCTCGTCCACGGCGCCGGCCAGCGCGGCGGCCGCCAGCCGGTCCGCGCGCACCCCGGCCCGCCGGGCGTACCGGTGCGCCCTCTCGTAGGCGTCCGGGCGCACGTACTGCTGCAGGGTCAGCAGGGCGTCGTACGTCTCGACGGTCTGCCGGTGCGCCTGCAACGCGGGTGGATGGCGCGGCCGGAGCACCTCCTGCAGCCGGGTCCGCCGGGGTCTGGCGAGAGCCACATGGGGCACCGCCGTCACCAGGTCGTGCCACAGCGGCCACAGCTGCCAGATGGTCCGCAGCGCGTCGGCCGACCGGGCGAGGGCGCTCGCGGTGGGGGCCAGCAGGGACGCCGCGCGCAGGAAGCCGTGCATGCTCATGAGCACGGACAGGTAGGCCAGCAGCCGCGGGGAGGGGTCGTAGAGATGGAACAGGTAGCCGGACCAGAAGACGAGCGCGAGCACGCTGCCCGCCGCGAACAGCCGCAGTGACCAGACGAGGTCCCGCTCCGTCGTGCGCGTGCTGTACCCCCAGCAGACCACTACGGCGACGGCGTCACCGGCGAGGTGGGAGCCGATGAGGATCAGCCAGTAGGCGGACGACGCGGAGGCGGGCCGCTGCGCGGACGCCGTCCCTCCGCTCGCCGGGTGCACCTGGAGCAGCTCCAGGACGAGCAGCGAGACCAGGGCCGCCGTCATCCCGACCGCCACGTACCGGCGCAGCCGTGGGGTGCGGCTGGAGTCGATCACGAAGAGGAGGACCAGTCCCGCGCTCAGCACGCCGATCAGGTTGCGGACCAGCGACACCGTGTGGACGTCGATCCCGGCGGACGTGAGCCGGCCGACGATCCGGGGCTGGAAGAGGGTGATGGCGGTGGTCGCGGCCAGCACGGTGATCCAGAGCCCGCGCAGACGGGGCCGGCGCAGCGCGGACCGGGCCCGCCAGACGAGGGCGAACCACAGGGCGAGGACGCTGGCGAGCCCGACGTGCGCCGCCAGTTCACTCACCGGCGTCCGCCGTCACCCCGAGGAACGCGCCGAGCCGTCCCAGGGGTCCGGCCACCCGGCCGGTCGTCCCGGCGCTCTGGATCAGGGTGGCGATCATCTCGGCTTCTTGTTCCTCGGTGTTGGTGTAACTGGTCCTGGCCATCAGCCGTGCCATGAGATGGGGCTGGAGGCCGACCAGGAGGTCGCCGGCTCGCTGCTCACCGTTCTCCGTGAGGCTGCGGTGGTGGTCGCACAGCACATGACCGATCTCGTGGAGGATGATGTGCTCGCGGTGCATGGGAGCGGTCCGCGCCTCGTAGAAGACGTAGTCGGCGTTGGCGGTGCCCAGCCACAGGCCGCAGGCTCCGGTGGCCGCGGCCTCCTCGGGCAGCTCCCTCAGCACGAGCGGACGGCCTCGGAGTTGCTCCACCCGCTCCCGGACGGCGTCCAGCGGCAGCGACCGCTGGATCCCGAGATCGCGCAGGATCGCGGTGCATCGGCGCCGTAGCGCGGCGTACTCGCCCGTTCTCCTCACCTGCCGTGTCACCCCGTTCGGGCGTAAAAGCACTTCCGCTCCACCGGACAAGCCGTGGCTCACACCTAAGCAGGTCACCCGCCCTCTTGCCCACGCCTGCCCGGGCTTTCGGTCGCCCTTTGGCGAAAAACCTCCTCCCCGGTCGTCGGCCTCCCCGCGGTGCACCGGCCGGCCGCGCGCGACCTGCCGCGCATGGCGGGCATCACCGACGTCTACGAGGTGCGGACGCGCGTCGAGGCGGAAGCCGCGCGGTTGGCCGCCGGGCGCCGGACCGGCGACGACGTCACCGCCCTCCACGGGGCCTGGGCAGGCGCCGGGACCGGGCCTCCGGGAAGCGCCTACCCTTGAGGAATGACCAGCAGCAGCGACCGGAGCCCGGCAGTGGACGTTCCCACCACCAAGAGTTACGAGATCCGCACCTACGGGTGCCAGATGAACGTCCACGACTCCGAGCGGCTGGCCGGGCTGCTCGAAGATGCCGGATACGTGCGCGCTCCCGAGGGCTCGGACGGCGACGCGGACGTCGTCGTCTTCAACACCTGCGCGGTCCGGGAGAACGCCGACAACCGCCTCTACGGCAACCTCGGCCGGCTCGCCTCGAAGAAGGCCGGCCGCCCCGGCATGCAGATCGCGGTCGGCGGCTGTCTGGCCCAGAAGGACCGCGACACCATCGTGAAGAAGGCGCCCTGGGTGGACGTCGTCTTCGGCACGCACAACATCGGCAAGCTGCCCGTCCTGCTGGAGCGCGCCCGCGTACAGGAGGAGGCGCAGGTCGAGATCGCCGAGTCCCTGGAGGCCTTCCCCTCCACGCTGCCGACCCGGCGCGAGAGCGCGTACGCGGCCTGGGTGTCGATCTCCGTCGGCTGCAACAACACCTGCACCTTCTGCATCGTCCCGGCCCTGCGCGGCAAGGAGAAGGACCGGCGCCCCGGCGACATCCTCGCCGAGATCGAGACCCTGGTCGGCGAGGGCGTCTCCGAGATCACCCTGCTCGGCCAGAACGTCAACGCCTACGGCTCCGACATCGGCGACCGCGAGGCCTTCAGCAAGCTGCTGCGGGCCTGCGGGACCATCGAGGGCCTGGAGCGGGTCCGCTTCACCTCCCCGCACCCCCGCGACTTCACCGACGACGTGATCGCCGCCATGGCCGAGACGCCGAACGTGATGCCCCAGCTGCACATGCCCCTCCAGTCCGGTTCGGACACCGTCCTGAAGGCGATGCGCCGGTCCTACCGGCAGGAGCGCTACCTCGGGATCATCGAGAAGGTGCGGGCCGCCATCCCGCACGCCGCGATCACCACGGACATCATCGTGGGCTTCCCCGGCGAGACCGAGGAGGACTTCGAGCAGACCCTGCACGTCGTCCGCGAGGCCAGGTTCGCCCAGGCCTTCACCTTCCAGTACTCCAAGCGCCCCGGCACCCCGGCCGCGACCATGGAGGACCAGATCCCCAAGGAGGTCGTCCAGGCGCGCTACGAGCGTCTTGTCGCCCTCCAGGAGGAGATCTCCTGGGAGGAGAACAAGAAGCAGGTCGGTCGCACGCTGGAGCTGATGGTCGCCGAGGGCGAGGGCCGCAAGGACGGCGCCACCCACCGCCTCTCCGGCCGCGCCCCCGACAACCGCCTCGTCCACTTCACCAAGCCGGAGCAGGAGGTCCGCCCAGGTGACGTGGTCACGGTCGAGGTGACGTACGCCGCCCCGCACCACCTCCTCGCCGAGGGCACCGTCCTCGACGTGCGCCGCACGCGCGCGGGCGACGCCTGGGAGAAGCGCAACGCCGAGGCGGCCGCCAAGCCGGCCGGCGTCATGCTCGGCCTGCCCAAGATCGGCGTCCCGGCCCCCCTGCCGGTGGCGGCGAGCGCCTGCAGCCGCGACTGAGGCCCCGGGGGTCCCGGGGGGCCGTGCGGGGTGGTGGCGAGCGCCTGCGGCCGGGGCTGAGGTCGCGGGGCTCCGGGGGCCGTCTGCGGTGGTGAGCGTCCGTGATCGCGACTGAGGTTGCGCGGGTCTGGGGGTCGTCTGGCGGGGTGGCCAGCGCCTGCGGCTGCAACTGAGGTCGCGGGGCTCCGGGGGCCGTCTGCGGGGGCGGGCGTCCGTGGTCGCGACTGAGGTTGCCCGGGCCCCGGGACTGCCGCCGGCCGGCGGGACGTGCCGGGCTCGCCCGCGACACGCGCGCCCGTGCGGACGGTGACCGACCTGGCGGACGTGCCGATCGAGGCGTGAGCCGGGGCCCGCCCACGTCCGGCTACCCTGCCGATCATGCTTGTCGCCTCCGCCGTATGCCCCTGCCCGCCCCTGCTCGTCCCCGAAGTCGCCGCCGGTGCCGCTCCGGAACTGGACTCCGCGCGCGCGGCCTGCACGGACGCGCTCGGCGTGCTCGCCGCCGCCCGCCCCGACCTGCTGGTGGTCGTCGGCACCGCCGAGCAGGGTCGCGGCGGCGCGTTCCCCGAGGGCAGCCCGGGCACCTTCCGCGGCTTCGGAATCGACCTGGACGTACGCCTGGGGCCCGCCGCCCCTCCCGTCCCGGAGCGCGAGCTGCCGACCTCGCTGACCGTCGGCGCCTGGCTGCTGGAGCGGACCGGCTGGGCCGACGCCCCGATCGAGGGACTCGGCGTCGCGGACACGCTGGAGCCGGAGCAGTGCGCCCGGACCGGGCGGAAGCTGGCCGGCCGGGCCGGAAGGGTCGCGCTGCTGGTCCTGGGGGACGGCAGCGCCCGCCGCTCGCTGAAGGCACCGGGCTACCTGGACGAGCGGGCCGCGCCCTTCGACGCGGAGGCCGCGCGGGCGCTCGGCGCGGCGGACGTCGCCGCCCTGCACGCCCTGGACCCCCGACTGGCCCGCGAACTGCAGGCGGCCGGCCGCGCGCCCTGGCAGGTCCTGGCCGGCGCGGCCGAGGACGCGCACCTCACGGGCAGTCTGCTGTACGAGGACGCGCCGTACGGCGTGGGCTACATGGTCGCGGCCTGGTCCTGAGCCCCGTAGCCCCGGCTCCCGGTACGGCGGCCGAGGCGCCTCGCAGGTAACGGGCCACCCACGCGCGCGCGTAGCCGGTCCGGACTCCTCGGGGGGCCGGGGGCTGCCGTGGGCGCCCCGCGCGCGCACGCGTCACCGTCAGGACGGCCGCCGGCCTCCTGGCGGAGCCGACCGGCGCCCTCACCCGCGGAGGCGGCGGACCCTGGCGACCGCACCAAGTGGGGCCGTGGAGCCTCTCACGAAGCCGGCGGCGGGCCCTCCGGAGGGGCCGGGCGGGTCGGAGCCGTCGGCTCGTGGGGCGCCGCTCCGGGCTCGTTCATGTGCGCGAGGCGGTCCACCGCCTCCTTGGCTTTGCCCGTGCCCGCCTGGATCTTGTCGCTGTACTTGTGCTTCGTCCGGTCGTCGACGGCCTTCGCGGCCACGTCGAGCCCGTGCTGGACCTTGTCCCCATGCTGCCGCGCGAGATCCGACACCTTGTCCTTGGCCGGTCCGAGCTTGGCCAACATGTTGTCCATCAGACCCATGGTCCACCTTCCCTCACGGAGCAGTCATCTGTGGGCGCCCTCGCCGGACTCGCTGTCGGCGGCCTCGTCGGCGGACTGCTGCCGGGGAATCCCGGCACCCTCGGACGCGTCGTCCGAACCGGAGTCCGCCCGCGCGGCCCCGTCCTCGGGCCCGTCCCCGGACACGTTCTCCGCCTCCGCCGCCCCGGCCCGCGCCGTGGCCTCCGCCGTCTCGTCCTGCTCCGCCTCGACCCCTGCGGGCTCCGTGCCGGAATCCGCCGCCGCGGACGGCGACACCTCCGCAGCCGCTTCCGCAGCCCTCTCCGTAGTGGCCTCGGAAGTCGTTTCCCGAGCCGCCTTCGACCTGCCGAGAAGTCGTGCAATTACGCCCATATCCACTCCATACGGTACTCGTGCGGGCGAATTCCCGCGTCGCCCGGTGCGTACGGTTGCGCCGCCCGGGTCACCGCCTCCGGCACCCCGGCGGGCGGCACCTCGCACGGGCAACGACCCGGGAAGCGCGCCGTCACGTAACTCGTTCGAGACCTCGCCTGGAGGTTTGCGAGACTGGTGCGGTGAGCAGTGCACCCCCCGCCCCCCGCGTCATCGCCGTCGTCGGACCCACCGCGGCCGGAAAGTCCGATCTCGGCGTCTTCCTGGCCCAGCAGCTCGGTGGCGAGGTCGTCAACGCCGACTCCATGCAGCTGTACCGAGGGATGGACATCGGTACCGCCAAGCTGACGCCCGAGGAGCGCGACGGCGTCCCGCACCATCTGCTGGACATCTGGGACGTGACGGTCACCGCCTCCGTCGCCGAGTACCAGAAGCTGGCCCGCGCGCGGATCGACGCCCTGCTCGCCGAGGGTCGCTGGCCGATCCTGGTCGGCGGCTCCGGGCTGTACGTCCGCGGTGCCGTCGACAACCTGGAGTTCCCCGGCACCGACCCGGAGGTCCGGGCCCGGCTGGAGGAGGAGCTGGCCCTGCGCGGCTCCGGCGCGCTGCACGCCCGGCTGGCCGCCGCCGACCCCGGGGCCGCCCGCGCCATCCTGCCGAGCAACGGCCGCCGTATCGTCCGGGCCCTGGAAGTGATCGAGATCACCGGCCAGCCGTTCACGGCGAACCTGCCCGGCCACGACTCCGTCTACGACACCGTTCAGATCGGCGTCGACGTGGCGCGACCGGAGCTGGACGAGCGCATCGCGCGGCGCGTCGACCGCATGTGGGACGCAGGCCTCGTGGAGGAGGTGCGCGCACTGGAGGCGCAGGGGCTGCGCGAGGGGCGCACGGCGTCGCGCGCGCTCGGCTACCAGCAGGTACTCGCGGCGCTCGCCGGGGAGTGCGACGAAGCGGAAGCGCGGGCGGAGACCGTCCGTGCCACCAAGCGCTTCGCGCGCCGCCAGGATTCATGGTTCAGGCGCGATCCCCGGGTGCACTGGTTGAGCGGGGCCGTCGCGGACCGCGGGGAACTTCCGCAGCAGGCCCTGGCGTTGGTCGAACGACCGGTTACAGCCTGATCACGTCATGGCATCGGGATGCGCCGCCGGTCATCGCGGCCTTCGGCGCCGTGCCATCATCGAGCTTCGATCGACCAAGTGGAGCCTAGTTGGGAGGGCGCGTGGCGATGGAGGCCGGCCCTCGCGACACCGCACGTAGTGCCGAGCACCGCACCACCGAGGGTGACGAACCGGACCGGGGCGACCTCTGCCCCGGCGAGGTCCCCCCGCGGGTGAACGGTCTGCCCGACGGCGCTCCGCACGGCCAGGCCCTGATCGGCGAGCCTCTGGCCGACGCGGACCTGACCGGGGACCGACTGGCGGGCGTGGACGCGTCCGACGACCCCCTGTCCGACGGCCTCCTGTCCGACGGCCCCTTGTCCGAGGCCCGGCTCACCGACGACGGCCCCGACGACACCGCGGGCGGTGTGACCGCCGACGGGCCGGAGCCGGAGGAGATGTACCCGGGCGGCCCCGAGGTCGAGGTGGAGCTGCGCCCGCAGCGCCGGCTGCGCATCTGGCAGCTCGCCCCCATCGTGGGCCTCGCCGCCGGCGGCTCCCTGATGTTCGCCTTCCCGCTCGCCTTCGACTTCGGCGACAGCGGCGCGGTCATCGCCATGCTCGGCCTGCTGATCTGCTCCTGCGCGGCCGGCTGGGGCATGATGGCCGCCCGCCGGGTGGGCTACACCTGGCCCGGCCTGCCCCCGCGCGGCTCCGGCCGCCGCCCCGACTGGCGGGTGATCCTCGCCTACGTCCTGCTGGTCGCCCTGGCGGTCGTGCTCGCCGTGTGGCGCGTGGCCCGGCTGCGCTAGGACCTCTCCTTCGGATCCTGCCGGCGTCGCGGGGCCTGGCACGCGCATCTGCGGCGTTGTCGTCGGTCGCCGACGCCCGGACCCGGCGACCGCCGGGACCGGCGCTGTCGCACCCACGCCGTACGATCGAGGAATGAGCACAAGGATCGCCTTCCTCAAGGGGCACGGCACCGAGAACGACTTCGTGATCGTCCCGGACCCCGAGAACGCCCTCGACCTGTCCCCGGCCGCCGTCGCCGCCCTGTGCGACCGCCGGGCGGGCATCGGCGGCGACGGCGTGCTGCACGTCGTGCGGTCCGCGGCCCACCCGGAGGCCCGGGAGATGGCCGCCGAGGCAGAGTGGTTCATGGACTACCGCAACGGCGACGGCTCCGTCGCCGAGATGTGCGGCAACGGCGTCCGTGTGTTCGCGCGCTACCTCCAGCACGCGGGAC
This sequence comes from Streptomyces sp. NPDC023481, assembly GCF_055560195.1. Lineage (NCBI taxonomy): Bacteria > Bacillati > Actinomycetota > Actinomycetes > Kitasatosporales > Streptomycetaceae > Streptomyces > Streptomyces sp. NPDC023481. The sequence continues at coordinate 198,395 of NZ_JBVHJE010000013.1, read as the reverse complement.
ATGTGGCCGAAGGTGATCTCGCGATCGCCACGCGCGCGGGCGTGAGAACCGTCCACCTCGCCAAGGACGGCGACGTCACCGTCGGCATGGGCCGCGCCAGCCTCCCCGAGGGGGAGGTCACGGTGACCGTCGGCGAGCGCGGCTGGCCCGCGCGCAACGTGAACATGGGCAACCCGCACGCGGTGGCCTTCGTCGCCGACCTCGCGCACGCCGGCGACCTGTACTCCGCCCCGCCGGTCGCCCCGGCGGCCGCCTACCCGGACGGGGTGAACGTCGAGTTCGTCGTCGACCGCGGCCCCCGTCACGTCGCCATGCGCGTGCACGAGCGCGGCTCCGGCGAGACCCGCTCCTGCGGCACGGGCGCGTGCGCCGTCGCCGTGGCCGCCGCCCGGCGTGACGGCATCGACCCGGCCGTCACCGGCACCCCGGCGACGTACACCGTCGACCTGCCCGGCGGGCGCCTCGTCATCACCGAGCGGCCCGACGGAGAGATCGAGATGACCGGGCCCGCCGTGATCGTCGCCGAGGGCGAGATCGACGCCGACTGGCTCGCCCGTGCGCTCGGCTGAATCGAAAATCTAAACCTCGTTGCCCTCGCTCGAATGGGTGATCCGTTTCACGCTGGGCGAGAGGCGGTCGGCCGGGCGTGGTGGGCTCGGTAGCATCAAGCACCGGCACGGACGGGGGAACGTCGCCATTCCCTGAGCCGCGTATGCCCTGGGGCTCCGTCCGCCGGTCCACGAGCCGGAGGTGCCCATGAGTGCGGAGGCCACGAACCCTGCGACCGCTGGCCCGGTAGCGCCCGCGGCGCCACCAGCGTTCACAGCGCCCGCGGCGGTGCGCAGAAAGTCCCGGCCCCGGATCGACCTGCGCCGGCTGGGCCGGGCCGCACTGCTCGGCCCGGCCGGCCGCGACAAGCTGCCCGACGCGATCGGCCACGTCGTGGAGGCGCACCGGGCCCACCACCCCGACGCCGACCTCGAACCCCTGCGCCGGGCCTACGTCCTGGCGGAGTCCTCGCACCGCGGACAGATGCGCAAGAGCGGCGAGCCGTACATCACGCACCCGCTCGCCGTCACCCTGATCCTCGCCGAACTCGGCGCCGAGACCACGACCTTGACGGCCTCCCTGCTGCACGACACCGTCGAGGACACCGAGGTGACGCTGGACCAGGTGCGGGAACAGTTCGGGGAGGAGGTCCGTTATCTGGTCGACGGCGTCACGAAACTGGAGAAGGTCGACTACGGAGCCGCCGCCGAACCGGAGACCTTCCGCAAGATGCTCGTCGCCACCGGCAACGACGTGCGCGTGATGTCGATCAAACTCGCCGACCGCCTGCACAACATGCGCACCCTCGGCGTGATGCGCCCCGAGAAACAGGCGCGGATCGCCAAGGTCACCCGTGACGTCCTCATCCCGCTCGCCGAACGCCTCGGCGTGCAGGCTCTGAAGACCGAGCTGGAGGACCTGGTCTTCGCCATCCTCCACCCCGAGGAGTACGAGCACACCAGAGAACTCATCGCGGAGAACGCCGCCCGCCCCGGCGACCCCCTCGCCGAGGTCGCCGAGGAGATGCGCGGAGTGCTGCGCGAGGCCGACATCCCGGCCGAAGTCCTCATCCGTCCGCGGCACTTCGTCTCCGTCCACCGCGTGTCCCGCAAACGCGGCCGGCTGCGCGGCACCGACTTCGGCCGCCTGCTGGTGCTGGTGAACGAGGACGCGGACTGCTACGGCGTCCTCGGCGAACTGCACACCTGCATGACGCCGGTGGTCTCGGAGTTCAAGGACTTCATCGCCGTACCCAAGTTCAACCTGTACCAGTCCCTGCACACCGCCGTCGCCCGCCCCGACGGCCAGGTGGTCGAGGTCCTCATCCGCACCCACCAGATGCACAAGGTCGCGGAGGCCGGTGTCGTGGCCCTCGGCAACCCCTACGCCCCCGCTCCCGACACCCCCGCCGCGGACAGTCCCGCCCCCGACTCCGCCACGACCGGTCCCGCCACTCCGGCCGCCGCCCCGGCCGACGGCGAGCGCGTCGACCCCACCCGCCCCGGCTGGCTTTCCCGACTCCTCGACTGGCAGCAGGCCGCCCCCGACCCGGACACCTTCTGGTCCACCCTGCGCGAGGACCTCGCCCAGGACCGCGAGATCACCGTCTTCCGCCCCGACGGCGGCACCCTCGGCCTGCCCGAGGGCGCCACCTGCGTGGACGCTGCCTATGCGCAGTACGGCGAGGACGCCCACGCCTGCATCGGCGCCCGCGTCAACGGCCGGCTGGCCACCCTCAGCACGGTCCTGCGCGACGGTGACACCGTCCAGCTCCTCATGGGCCAGGACCCGGCCTCCGAGCCCTCCCGGGAGTGGCTGGAGCACGCCCACACACCGGCCGCCCGCATCGCCATCCAGCGCTGGCTGGCGGCCCACCCGGGCGGCGGCACCACCGAGCCCGACCACTCGGCTGCGGCCCAGGACGCGGAGGCCGTCCCACCGGCCGAGCCCGGAGCCGTCCCCACCGGCCCGTCCGCGCGCCCTCCGGATGGCGCCCCGGCCCCCTACCCCCGGCGCGCCGACGTCCTCGCCGACCGGCCCGGCGCCGCCGTACGCCTCGCCGGCTGCTGTACGCCCGTACCACCCGACGAGATCACCGGGTTCGCGGTGCGCGGGGGAGTGGTGACCGTGCACCGCGCGGAGTGCGCCACGGTGGCGCACATGAAGAGCAGAGGGCGCGCGGAGATCGGCGTGCGCTGGGGGGACAGCACCGAATGCCGGGTCACCCTGGTCGCTGAATCGTTCGGTCGCCCCCATCTCCTCGCCGACCTCACCGAGGCGATCGCCCTCCAGGGGGCCGAGATCGTCTCCGCCACCGTCGAACCCCCCAGCCAGCAGCGGGTCCGCCACACCTACACCCTCCAGCTCCCCGACGCGGCCCACCTGCCGACCCTGATGCGCGCCATGCGGGACGTCCCCGGGGTGTACGACGTGAGCCGCGCCCAGCACCAGGCACCGGCCTCCTGACGACGCCACCCGGCCTGCTGGGCCCTCTCTCGGATCCTGCCGGCGTCGGCCTGAGGGCACGGCCACCCCAAGCCGACCTGATCCGGAAGAAAGGACCTACCCGTTCGGGTGGGCCGGTCGCGCGTCGCCACCGCGGACCGGGCAGGCACTGGTAGCGGTGGTCCATGCTGCTGACCCCCTGCTCCCGGACCCGCCCCCCGCTCTCCCGGCGCCTGCGCGTGCTCTCCCGGCACCGGAAGGCGGCCCTCCTCGCCTCCGCCGTCTCCGTCTGCCTCATCGCCGCCGCGGCCCCCGCCGAACCGCTCGGCGTCGGCGACCGCCTCTACCCGTCCCTGGGCAACCCCGGCTACGACGTCGCCTCGTACGACATCTCCCTCACCTACCCCGGCACCAACGACAAGCCGCTGCAGGCCGTCACCACCATCGACGCCTGGACCACCGAGGACCTGGAGCGGCTCAACCTCGACTTCGCGCACGGCACCGTCCGCTCGGTCGAGGTCGACGGGCGCCCCGCACGCTTCACCAGCGCCGGCGAGGACCTCGTCGTCACCCCCGAGCACCCCCTGAGCGAGGGCAGCTGGACCCGGATCACCGTGCGGCACACCAGCGACCCCGTCTCGGGCGAGAACCAGCAGGGCGGCTGGGTGCGCACCTCCGACGGCCTCGCCATGGCGAACCAGGCCGACGCCGCCCACCTGGTGTTCCCGTGCAACGACCACCCGTCCGACAAGGCGATGTTCACCTTCCGGATCACCGCGCCCAACGGCTACACGGCCGTGGCCAACGGCCTGCCCGCCGGCGCCGACCGGGTCGGCCGCACCACCACCTGGACCTACCGCACCCAGCACCCCATGGCCACCGAACTCGCCCAGGTCTCCATCGGCCGCTCCGCCGTGGTGCACCGCCAGGGCCCCCACGGGCTGCCCCTGCGCGACGTCGTGCCCGCCGCCGACCGCAAGACCCTCGAACCCTGGCTCGCGAAGACACCCGCCCAGATCGCCTGGATGGAGAGCAAGGTCGGCCGCTACCCGTTCGAGACCTATGGCGTGCTCATGGCACAGGCCGCGACCGGCTTCGAGCTGGAGACCCAGACCCTCTCGCTCTTCGAGGAGGGCCTGTTCACCGAGCCCGACTTCCCGAAGTGGTACATCGAGTCGGTCATGGTGCACGAGCTGTCCCACCAGTGGTTCGGGGACAGCACCAGCCCCCGCACCTGGTCCGACGTCTGGCTGAACGAGGGCCACGCCACCTGGTACGAGGAGCTGTACGCCGAGGAGACGGCGCACCGGCCCATGGAGGAGCGGATGAAGGCCGCCTACGGCGCCTCGGACCGCTGGCGCGAGGCCGGCGGCCCGCCCGCCCGGCCCAAGCCGCCCGCGCCCGGCCAGAAGATCGGCATCTTCCGGCCCAACATCTACGACGGCGCCGCCCTCGTCCTCTACGCCCTGCGACAGGAGATCGGCCGGCCGGCCTTCGAGCGGCTGGAACGGATCTGGGTCCAGGAACACCGCGACACCACCGCCACCACCGGCGACTTCGTCCGCCTGGCCTCGGCCGTCGCCGGCCGCGACCTCGGGGGCTTCCTCACGGCCTGGCTGTACGGCGAGAAGACCCCGCCCATGCCCGGCCACCCGGACTGGAAGCCGCAGCCCGCGGCCAAGGCCGCCCAGCCCCGCGCCCGGCGATAACCCGGTGACGAGACGGGTCGTACCGTGCGACCATCTAGGGGCCGGCACGCGCACGCGACACGGGAATCTCCCGGGGTACTCGTACGTTGAACACGACGAGCGGCCCGGGCGACCGACCGCCGCGCCGACGCCGTCACGGCAGTCACATCGACGTATCTCATCGACGTAAGGATCCAATGACCTCCTCTTCTTCCGCTTCCCAGGACACCAAGCGCTTCGCGCACACCTATCCCGAGGGTCTTCGGGCCGATGCCCTGATGGAAGAGGACGTCGCCTGGAGCTACGAGATCGACGGCGAGCGGGACGGCGACCAGTTCGACCGCTCCGAGCGCGCGGCCCTGCGCCGCGTGGTGGGCCTCTCCACCGAGCTGGAGGACGTCACCGAGGTCGAGTACCGCCAGCTCCGCCTGGAGCGGGTCGTGCTCGTCGGCGTGTGGACCACCGGCACCGCGCAGGACGCCGACAACTCCCTCGCGGAGCTGGCGGCCCTCGCGGAGACCGCGGGCGCGGTCGTGCTCGACGGCGTGATCCAGCGCCGCGACAAGCCCGACGCGGCCACCTACATCGGTTCCGGCAAGGCCGCCGAGCTGCGCGACGTCGTCCTCGAAACGGGCGCGGACACCGTCATCTGCGACGGTGAGCTGAGCCCCGGCCAGCTGATCCAGCTGGAGGACGTCGTCAAGGTCAAGGTCATCGACCGCACGGCCCTGATCCTCGACATCTTCGCCCAGCACGCCAAGTCCCGCGAGGGCAAGGCGCAGGTCGCGCTCGCGCAGATGCAGTACATGCTGCCGCGGCTGCGCGGCTGGGGTCAGTCGCTGTCCCGGCAGATGGGTGGCGGTCGCGGCGGCCTCGCCACGCGTGGCCCCGGTGAGACGAAGATCGAGACGGACCGGCGCCGGATCCGCGAGAAGATGGCGAAGATGCGCCGGGAGATCGCGGACATGAAGACCGGCCGCGAGATCAAGCGCCAGGAGCGCCGGCGCAACAAGGTGCCGTCCGTCGCCATCGCGGGTTACACCAACGCCGGTAAGTCCTCCCTGCTCAACCGCCTTACGGGCGCCGGTGTCCTGGTCGAGAACGCCCTGTTCGCGACCCTGGACCCGACCGTCCGCCGGGCCGAGACCCCGAGTGGCCGGCTGTACACGCTGGCGGACACCGTCGGCTTCGTCCGGCACCTGCCGCACCACCTGGTCGAGGCGTTCCGCTCCACCATGGAGGAGGTCGGCGACTCCGACCTGATCCTGCACGTGGTGGACGGCTCGCACCCGAACCCGGAGGAGCAGCTGGCCGCCGTACGCGAGGTGATCCGGGACGTCGGCGCCACCGACGTGCCCGAGATCGTCGTGATCAACAAGGCGGACGCGGCCGACCCGCTGGTCCTCCAGCGGCTGCTCCGGGTCGAGAAGCGTTCGATCGCGGTCTCGGCACGTACGGGCCGTGGCCTGGAGGAACTGCTCGGCCTGATCGACAACGAGCTGCCCCGTCCCTCGGTGGAGATCGAGGCGCTCGTGCCGTACACCCGCGGCAAGCTCGTCGCCCGTGCCCACACCGAGGGCGAGGTGATCTCCGAGGAGCACACCGCGGAGGGCACCCTGCTCAAGGTCCGGGTGCACGAGGAGCTGGCTGCGGACCTGGCGCCGTACACGCCGGTCTCCGCGGTCTGACCCGCCCCCGCACGAAGGCCCGCCACCCCACCGGGGTGACGGGCCTCCGTCGTGCTCACCGCGTCAGTCGGGCCACCGGCTCACGCCGGTTCACCAACCTCGTACCGCCGGCTCACCGCCCGGCGAACTGCTTGCTGACCGACTCGTACACGCCCTTGGCCACCTCACCCAGCCGGGGACCGGCCAGCCAGCCCGCGCTCACCGGGCCGATGGACGTGTTGGACACCAGCGCGGGCTTGCCGTCCGCACCCTTCTCCACCCAGCCGCCACCGGAGGAACCACCGGTCATGGTGCAGCCGATCCGGTACATCGTCGGGTCGGACTGCTCGATGGAGAGCCGGCCCGGCTTGTCCTGGCACTGGTACAGCAACTGACCGTCGTACGGCGCCGCCGCCGGGTAGCCGGTCGCCGTGATGCTCTTGACCTGCGGCACGGCCGGCGCGTTGAAGTCCACCGGCAGCGCCCCGCCGACGGTCTCCTCCAGCGACTTGCCGCCGCTGCCCTGCTCCGGCGTCACATGGATGACGGCGAAGTCGTACGAGGCACCGTTGCCGCCCGTCTGACCACCCTCGCTGATCCACTGCTGCGAGGTCTTCGCCGCGTCGGCCCACCACACGCCGTACGGGGCGACCTCGGACCGGGCGGCGTTCTGCAACTGGGCCGCCGACCTGCCCTGGTTGTTGTACGACGGCACGAACGCGATGTTCCGGTACCAGCCGCCCTTCTTGCCGGCGTGCACACAGTGCCCCGCCGTCCACACGAGGTTGGACTTGCCCGGGTGCGCCGGGTCCGTCACGACCGTCGCCGAACAGACCATGGTGCCCTCGGGGGCGTCGAAGAGCAGCTTGCCCGAGGTGGCCGCACCGGTGTGGTACGGCGGCGTCACCGCCTGCGCCTTCACCGGCTGCGGCGCCGGGTCCGTCACGCCCTGGTCACCGGAGAGGTCGTTGTCGTCGACGCCCTGGTCCGGGTCGTCGGCGTGACGCATCCGGTCCGGGTTCCACAGGCCCTTGATGATCGGGTTGATGAAGTCGTTGGCCTCGCGTAGCCAGTCCTGCCTGTTCCAGTTCTTCCAGGCGCCGTTCTTCCACTTGTCGACGTCGATCCCGTGCTCCTTGAGCCTCTTCTTGAGGTCTTCCGGGATCGTGATCTTTCCGTCGCCGGTGCCCACGGTCGCGGTGGGGGTCGACGTGCCGTCGGCGTTGTCGTCACCGTTGCCGTTGCAGGCGGTGGAGGTCAGCGCCAGCGCCGACACGAGGGCGACCGCCGTCAGCGAGGTGGAGGTGCGACGACCACCCCTCCCTCGCCGAGCGGTGAACGACGGCCGTATGGATCGCATGTTCTTGACTCCCTGCTGTGGAACGAACTGGGCGCTTCGGTCCGGACACCGGCGGCGAACTCGCGGACGGTTCACGCCGGTCTCGCGACCTTCTGGGAACGGCAACACACACTATGCCGTCGCCGTGGGGGAGTTCCGACGGGAGGGCAACGGTTCCGTCACAGGGCGTCTGAACAGGGGCTGTTGCACGGGCAGTCGTGCGGTGATCCGGCCGGTGCCCGGGAAGGCGGGACACGTGCCCCGCACCGCCGCGCCAAGGAACTCCGGGCAATCCCGTAACCGCCCGAACCGTCCGCGGTTGTAGCCCGTGGGGCCAGCTGTCCGTGTCCGGTCCCCGAGGATCAACTCGCGCTTGAACAGCGGGGAGGACAACGCGCAGTGACCGTTACGGAGTCGATCGCCGGAGGCACACCCGGTGGCGCACGGGCCGCGCACGAGGGCATCCTGCGACGCCAGTCGGCGCGGGAGTCCTCGGCGCGCACCTACGCCCGCGCCCTGCCCATCGTGCCCGTCCGGGCGCGCGGGCTCACCATCGAGGGCGCCGACGGCAACCGCTACCTGGACTGCCTCTCCGGCGCCGGCACCCTCGCCCTCGGCCACAACCACTCGGTTGTGCTGGAAGCCATCCGCGGTGTCCTCGACTCCGGCGCCCCCCTCTCCGTCCTGGACCTGGCGACCCCCGTCAAGGACGCCTTCGTCACCGAGTTGTTCCACACCCTCCCGCCCGGTCTCGCCGAGCGTGCCCGCGTCCAGTTCTGCGGGCCGGCCGGCACCGACGCCGTCGAGGCCGCCCTCAAACTGGTCCGCGTGGCAACCGGCCGCTCCGGCATCCTCGCCTTCACCGGCGCCTACCACGGCATGACCGCCGGCGCCCTGGCCGCATCCGGCAGCGCGCCCGACATTCAGGTCGCCCGCCTGCCCTACCCGCAGGACTACCGCTGCCCCTTCGGCGTCGGCGGCCGGCCCGGCGCCGAACTCGCCGCACGCTGGACCGAGTCCCTCCTCGACGATCCCAAGTCCGGCGTGCCCCTGCCGGCCGGCATGATCCTCGAACCGGTCCAGGGCGAGGGCGGAGTGATCCCCGCACCGGACGACTGGCTGCGCCGCATGCGCCGGCTCACGGCGGACCGGTCCATCCCGCTGATCGCCGACGAGGTCCAGACCGGAGTGGGCCGCACCGGCGCCTTCTGGGCCGTCGAACACAGCGGCATCACCCCCGACGTCATGGTCCTGTCCAAGGCCATCGGCGGCAGCCTCCCGCTCGCCGTGATCGTCTACCGGGACGACCTCGACGTCTGGCAGCCCGGCGCCCACGCCGGCACCTTCCGCGGCAACCAGCTCGCCATGGCCGCGGGCACCGCCACCCTCGCCTACGTCCGCGAGAACGCCCTCGCCGAACGCGCCGCCACCCTCGGCACCCGCATGCTGGCCCAACTCACGCAACTCACGCACCAGTTCCCCTGTGTCGGAGACGTACGGGGTCGCGGACTGATGATCGGGCTCGAACTGGTGGACCCGGACGCCGACCCCGCCACCGCCCGCCCGGCACCCCCGGACGCACACTCCGATGCCGCACTCCCTGCGCTGGACGCCACCCGCACCGCGCCCCCGGCCGCACCCCACCTGGCCGCCGCCGTACAGCGGGAGTGCCTCCAGCGCGGACTGATCGTCGAACTCGGCGGCCGCCACACATCCGTGGTCCGGCTGCTCCCGCCCCTGACCATCAGCGACGAACAGGCGACCGCCGTCCTCGACCGCCTGGCCGACGCGGTCGCGGCGGCGGCCCGCCACCACCAGACCCACGGTCCACACCAGCAGCGCCACCCCGGCCCTGCCCCGCGCACGGGCTGAACCCCAGGCACGCCCCAACCGACCTCCCACACCAGCACCGGTACCGGCCCGCAGACCGTCACCCCAGTCCATCCCCACTCCGCCCCCTTGCCGGGCACCCCAGCCGACGCCCACCGCCGGCCACAACCGCACATCGCCACCGTCCACGCCCCGCTCCCCATCCCCCTCGCTCTCGGCCGCGAAGCAGCGGCGACCGAGCGGGAGCGGTCGACACACCGCCCGCCCAGCCCAGAGGAGCCGTCATGAACGCCACCCCCAGCCCCGACGGCCGCTCCGGCGCCCCCTTCTCCGCCGTACCGCCCACCGAGCCGGTCCCACAGCAGAAGACGCGAGCAGGGGATGACACCCGGCGGACGGCACCCGGCGCCGACCCGCTGGAGGACCCCGACCCCCGCGCCGTGGCCCAGGCCGCCGCCGTCGACAACCTCCTGCGCTGCTGGGCCCGCGAAACCGGCCTCGCCGCCCCCACGAACGGCAGCCTCCGCATCCCGCTGCCCGCCAGCGGCACGACCCTCATCGCACCGGTCCGCTACTGGTCCCCGACCGGCTGGCACCGCTTCGGCCCACCACGCCTCTCCCACGCCCCCGACACCGCACCCCCCATCGACGCCGTCACCCTCGCCGCGCTCCTCGCCAGAGAATCCACCGGCCATCCGAACAGCACGGGCCACTCCTCAGACCCCACCGCCACCGGCTCCGGCCACACCACCGGGCCCTGCCCCGGCAGCGGTCCCTGCCGCGACACCTGCCACGAGACCGACACCGGCACCGGCGGCGGTGACGGCACCGCCCCCACACCCGGCGACGGCGCCGACCTCGTCGCCAGGGTGGCCGACTCCGTCCGCCGTACCGCCGCCTTCGTCCGGCACCGGCGTGCAGACCCCGCCGACACCGCCGACCTCTTCCTCAGCGCCGAACAGGCCCTCCTCCTCGGACACCCCCTGCACCCGACCCCGAAGAGCCGGGAGGGGCTCACCGACTCCGAAGCCGACCGGTACTCACCGGAGTTGCGTGGCTCCTTCCCCCTGCACTGGCTGGCCGTCGCCCCCTCTCTCCTCGCGACCGACTCGGCTTGGACCGAGCGAGGTCGTCCCGTTCCCGCAGGCCACCTCGTCCGCCGGCTCGCCGGCGCCGAACTGCCCCTGCCCGACGGTTACACCGCCCTGCCACTGCACCCTTGGCAGGCGCGCGAGGTACGCCATCGCGCCTCCGTCGCCGCACTGCTCGACTCCGGTCTCCTCCGCGACCTCGGCCCCCTCGGCACTCGCTGGCACCCCACCTCCTCCGTGAGAACCGTCCACCGATCCGGTGCCCCCGCGATGCTCAAGCTCTCGCTGGCCCTGCGCATCACCAACTCCCGCCGCGAGAACCTCCGCAAGGAACTGCACCGCGGAGCCGAGGTGCACCGACTGCTGCGCACCGGCCTGGCCCGTCAGTGGCAGGCGGCACACCCCGGCTTCGACATCGTCCGCGACCCGGCCTGGCTCGCCGTGGACGACCCGGACGGCCTGCCCGTGCCGGGACTCGACGTGGTGATCCGGCACGACCCGTTCACCCCGGCCGACGACGTCGGCTGTGTGGCCGGGCTCGTCTCACTCCGCCCTCTCGCCGTGCCGACCACCGGCACCGCGCCTCGCCACGCCACCGCTCCGCCGATGCGGTCCCGCCTGGCCCAGCTCGTCGTACGCCTCGCCACACGCACCGGCCGTCCCGTCGGCGCCGTCGCCGCCGAGTGGTTCCTGCGCTACCTGGAGCAGGTCGTCCGGCCCGTGCTCTGGCTGGACAGCGAAGCCGGTATCGCCCTCGAAGCCCACCAGCAGAACACGCTGCTCCTGCTGGACAGCGACGGCTGGCCCGCCGGCGGCCGCTACCGGGACAACCAGGGCTACTACTTCCGCGAGTCCCGGCGAGCCGAACTGGACGCCAGGCTGCCCGGCATCGGCGAGCACAGTGACACCTTCGTCTCGGACGAGGTCACCGACGAACGCTTCGCCTACTACCTCGCCGTCAACAACGTGCTCGGCCTGATCGGCGCCTTCGGCTCCCAGCGCCTCGCCGACGAACGACTGCTCCTCGCGGCGTTCCACCGTTTCCTCACCGGCCTCGCCTCAGGGCCCGCCCCGCTGCGCACCTCCCTTCCCGGCCACCTGCTGGACTCACCCGTCCTGCACTGCAAGGCCAACCTGCTGACCCGGCTGCACGGCCTCGACGAACTCGTCGGCCCGGTCGACACCCAGTCCGTCTACGTCACCATCGCCAACCCCCTTCACTCCTGAACGTCGTACCCGCACGTACCACTTGAGCGGACCGTCCCTTCAGCGAGCGGCACCGCCTCCCGCACATCCGAGGAAGCTGACCCCCTCGTCTCCCGAGAGGAGCGCACCGTGCCTCCCACCGACGCGAGCGCCGGAACCGGTTCCGCCTCCGCCCGCCAGGACAGCGCCGACCGCCGAGCCGCCACCGCGGGCCCGCGGAACTCCCGGTTCGGCCGGCTCACCGTCGAGGACGACGACCCGGACAGCGAGGACACACTGGAGCTGTGCCTGCCCGCCCGGTTCGTCGCCCTCCGTGCCGGGGCGCCGGGCGGCCTCCTCAGCCGGCTCGCCCCATGGGGTCCGGTCACGACCCCCGTCGGCTCCTTCCAACTCGTGCCCGTGCACATCGACCAGGACCTGCCCCTCGTGCACCGCTGGATGAACGACCCCGCCGTCGCGGAGTTCTGGGAACTGGCCGGCTCCCGGAACCGGACGGAGTCCCACCTGCGGGCGCAGCTCCGGGGCCACGGGCGCAGCGTGCCGTGTCTCGGCGTCCTCGACGGCACCCCGATGAGCTATTGGGAGATCTACCGGGCAGACCTGGATCCGCTGGCCCGCCACTATCCGGCCCGTTCGCACGACACCGGCATCCATCTCCTCGTCGGTGACGCCGCGGACCGGGGGCGAGGGTTGGGCTCCGCCCTGCTCCGAGCCGTGGCCGACCTGATCCTCGACCGGTGTCCCACCTGCCCACGCGTCGTGTCAGAGCCCGATCTTCGCAACACCCCCTCCGTCGCCGCGTTCCTGAGCGCCGGCTTCCGGTACGCGGCCGAGGTCGACCTGCCCGACAAGCGGGCCGCCCTCATGATCCGGGACCGGGTCCTGCGCGATGTTCTGTAGCGTCGAGTGACCGAGCGCTCACCATGAGATACGAGCGGCGGGCCCGCGGTGTTCCCGGCTCGGGAAGAAATCTCGACGGAAATCCGGCACACCCGTCCGGGGAGCCGTAGACCGGGGCCGTCACCTTCACGGCACCGGCACCCAGGGGTCCCGGCCACCGCTGCTGCCCGGAGTGGCGAGGCGCCGTACGTCCACACCGCTCCCGCCATCGGCCCAGCCCCAGCTCCCTCCGAAGCCGGGCCACCCCCACCTCCGACGAGCCCCTCCGAGCCCAGCCCACCCAGGAGTCCCCGCCGTGATCCCACCCCCCGCCCCCGCCGTGATCACCCGCTTGTCAGTGCAGGGCCGTAGGGTGGTCTGGCTATGACGAAGCCCTCTCTCTCCGAACTCCTGCATGCCGCCGTCGCAGCCGTCGGCGGCACGGAGCGCCCCGGCCAGGTGACCATGGCCGAAGCGGTCGCCGAGGCGATCGACGACGGATCCCACCTCCTGGTCCAGGCCGGTACCGGCACCGGAAAGTCCCTGGGCTATCTCGTGCCCGCGCTCGCGCACGGAGAGCGGGTGGTCGTCGCGACGGCCACGCTCGCCCTGCAGCGCCAGCTCGTGGAGCGGGACCTGCCGCGTACGGTCGATGCCCTGCACCCGCTGCTGCGCCGCCGCCCGGAGTTCGCGATGCTCAAGGGCCGGTCGAACTACCTGTGCCTGCACCGCCTGCACGAGGGCATGCCGCAGGACGAGGAGGAGGGGCTGTTCGACCAGTTCGAGGCCGCCGCGCCGACCAGCAAGCTGGGCCAGGACCTGCTGAGGCTGCGGGACTGGGCGGACGAGACGGAGAACGGCGACCGGGACGACCTCACCCCGGGCGTCTCGGACCGCGCCTGGGCGCAGGTGTCGGTGTCGTCACGGGAGTGCCTGGGCGCGTCGAAGTGCGCGTACGGCGCCGAGTGCTTCGCCGAGATGGCCCGCGAGCAGGCCAAGCTCGCCGACGTCGTGGTCACCAACCACGCCCTGCTGGCCATCGACGCGATCGAGGGCGCCCCGGTGCTGCCCCAGCACGAGGTGCTGATCGTGGACGAGGCACACGAACTCGTCTCCCGCGTCACCGGTGTCGCCACGGGCGAGCTCACGCCCGGGCAGGTCAACCGCGCCGTGCGCCGTGCCGCCAAGCTGGTCAACGAGAAGGCCGCCGACCAGCTCCAGACGGCCGCCGAGGGCTTCGAGCGGCTGATGGAGCTGGCGCTGCCGGGCCGCCTGGAGGAGATTCCGGAAGACCTCGGCTACGCCCTGATGGCGCTGCGGGACGCGGCCCGCACGGTGATCACCGCGATCGGCGCGACCCGTGACAAGTCCGTTCAGGACGAGGACGCGGTCCGCAAGCAGGCCCTCGCGTCGGTGGAGGCGGTGCACGGCGTGGCCGAGCGGGTCGTGAACGGCTCGGAGTGGGACGTCGTCTGGTACGAGCGGCACGACCGCTTCGGCGCGTCCCTCCGCGTGGCCCCCATGTCGGTCTCCGGCCTGCTCCGGGAGAAGCTCTTCGCCGACCGGGCCGTCGTCCTCACCTCGGCGACGCTCAAGCTGGGCGGCGACTTCAACGGCGTCGGCGCCTCCATGGGGCTCGGCCCCGAGGGCACGGAGGGCGAGGACCTGCCGAAGTGGAAGGGCATCGACGTCGGCTCGCCCTTCGACTACCGCAGGCAGGGCATCCTCTATGTCGCCAGGCACCTGGCGCGCCCCGCGCGCGACGGTGAGCGCGCCGACATGCTGGACGAGCTGACGGAGCTGATCCAGGCGGCCGGCGGGCGCACCCTCGGCCTGTTCTCGTCCATGCGGGCCGCCCAGCTCGCCGCGGAGGAGCTGCGCTCCCGGATCCCCGAGTTCCCGATCCTGCTGCAAGGTGAGGAGACGCTCGGCGAACTGATCAAGAACTTCGCGGCCGACCCGAAGACCTGCCTGTTCGGCACGCTGTCGCTGTGGCAGGGCGTGGACGTCCCGGGCCCCAGCTGTCAGTTGGTCGTCATGGACAAGATTCCGTTCCCGCGGCCCGACGATCCGCTGATGAGCGCACGCCAGAAGGCGGTGGAGGACGCCGGCGGCAACGGCTTCATGGCGGTGGCCGCCACCCATGCGGCCCTCCTCATGGCCCAGGGCGCCGGCCGTCTCGTCCGGGCGTCCGGCGACCGCGGCGTGGTGGCCGTACTGGACCAGCGGCTGGCCACGGCGCGGTACGGCGGCTATCTCAAGGCGTCTCTGCCGGACTTCTGGTACACGACGGACCGTAACCAGGTCCGCAAGTCGCTCGCGGCGATCGACGCGGCGGCGCAGCAGGCGGAGACGCAGCCGGCGGTGGCGAACTGATCACGGGGAGCCCGGCCGGCGCCGGTCCGGCAGCCCACTAGAGCCGACCGGGGGCGCCGGTCGGGCGACTCCACGGGGGAGTCGGCACCGGTCGCGAGGGAGTCGGCACCTGGCTGCACGCCCAGGACTCTCGGGCGCGCAGCCCGTCAGACATGTGCAGGGCCCCGGAACCGGCGCAGGGGTTCCGGGGCCCGGTCAGGGAGCGAGCTACCGCCCGCCGGTCGCGGCCGTCACACGCGGCGCAGCACTGCGACGACCTTGCCGAGGATGGTCGCGTCGTCGCCGGGGATCGGCTCGTAGGCCGCGTTGTGCGGGAGGAGCCACACGTGGCCGTCCTCGCGCTTGAAGCGCTTGACGGTGGCTTCGCCGTCGAGCATGGCGGCCACGATGTCACCGTTCTCGGCGACCGGCTGGCGGCGCACGGTGACCCAGTCGCCGTCACAGATGGCGGCCTCGATCATGGAGTCGCCGACGACCTTGAGCACGAACAGTTCGCCGTCACCGACGAGCTGGCGGGGGAGCGGGAAGACGTCCTCGACGGACTCTTCCGCGAGGATCGGGCCGCCGGCCGCGATACGGCCGACCAGCGGTACGTACGACGCGGCGGGCTTGCCGGCGGTGTCCGTCGGCTGCACGGTGACGGCCTGGTCGGATCCCCGTACCTCGTACGCTCGCGGGCGGTGTGGGTCGCGGCGCAGGAAGCCCTTGCGCTCCAGTGCCATCAGCTGGTGAGCGACCGAGGACGTGCTGGACAGGCCCACGGCCTGGCCGATCTCACGCATGGACGGCGGGTAGCCCCGTCGCTGTACGGAGTCCCTGATGACCTCGATCACCCGGCGTTGCCTGTCGGTGAGCCCGGAGCTGTCCGCCCGGATGCCCGGAGGTCGCCCCGGCAGGGAGCGCTTGTGCGCCTCGGGATTCGTGGCTTCGTTCATCGCGTGTACCGGCTCGACTCGGCCCTGGGAGCGGTCCTGGGCAGTGATGGTGGCACTGTCTGCGGTGGTGGTCACGTCGGCCCCTCTCGATGGTCTCCCTGCTGCACAACGGTAGTTGCTTTCGAAAGGTTGCGCCAAACACACGTTCGAGTGAAAAAGTGCGTTTCACCTGACGCGATCACGTTCCGAGGTGTATGGCTGACGCGATATCCGACGGACAAAAGCACCCATTGCTGTACTCTTCACCGTCGACGTCGTGCCGCCTTGTGGGCTGCGCTCCAGTCTGCCATCCGGAATCCCGCGTTCCGGGACGCGGGGCCCCTTCTGTGCGGGAGTGCCGCGCGGCCGCCCTGCGGCGCCCACGGTATCTCCGCAAGCGCCCCCGCGACACAGCTCGGCGCCCGCGTGTCCTCGCTGGTCGCCGCCGGTCCCCGGGCCCGCCGTTTCCGCGCGACACGCGTGCGTGCCTCGATTTATGGGCCAAGCCCCACATGTAGTGGTTGGATGGCTACAGCAGCCCAGAAGTTGTGGTCCCCCGGGTTCGAGACGGCTTCGTCATCGCCTATGCTTAGGGCTGCTTCGCGGGGCTCTTGGGCCCGGTGAGGCTGACGAGTCTGCTGTGAGGAGGGTTGGAGAACATGCACTGCCCCTTCTGCAGGCATCCCGACAGCCGTGTGGTCGACAGTCGTACGACCGACGACGGCACGGCCATCCGCAGGCGCCGCCAGTGCCCCGACTGCTCCCGTCGTTTCACGACCGTGGAGACGTGCTCGCTCATGGTGGTCAAGCGGTCCGGGGTCACCGAGCCCTTCAGCCGTACCAAGGTCATCAATGGCGTGCGCAAGGCGTGCCAGGGGCGGCCTGTCACCGAGGACGCGCTCGCCCAGCTCGGTCAGCGGGTCGAGGAGGCGGTGCGCGCGACCGGAAGCGCCGAGCTGACCACCCATGACGTGGGTCTGGCGATACTCGGCCCGTTGCAGGAGCTCGACCTCGTCGCGTACCTGCGGTTCGCCTCGGTCTATCGGGCGTTCGACTCGCTCGAGGACTTCGAGGCCGCCATCGCGGAGCTGAGGGAAACGACGCGAGACCCCGCCGCGGACGAGGGTGGCGCGGCAGCGGGGAGTCGCGAAGACGGGCCCGGCGGGACCACTCAGGTCCCCGTGCCGGCCCGCGCCGCCGACTGACCGGCGGGCCGGAAACCGGGCGGAACCCCGGGTTCCGGCCGGGAGGCGGCGAACGAAGACCTGTTGCGGGTGGCAGCTGAGGGTGCCCGCAACGCAAGACGAGGACACGTGCCCGCGGGAACAAATGGGCACTTCAGGGCATTTATGCCCGTATAGGGAGGCGGCATGACAGAGACGGCGAGCGGTCCGGCACGAGGTTCCCGAGCCAAGGGTGCCAAGGCCACCAAGGGGCTGCGTATCGAGCGCATCCACACCACCCCTGGCGTACACCCCTATGACGAGGTGTCGTGGGAACGCCGTGACGTCGTCATGACCAACTGGCGCGACGGCTCGGTCAACTTCGAGCAGCGTGGCGTCGAGTTCCCCGACTTCTGGTCGGTGAACGCGGTCAACATCGTCACCAGCAAGTACTTCCGCGGTGCCGTCGGCACCCCGCAGCGCGAGACCGGCCTCAAGCAGCTGATCGACCGCATCGTGAAGACGTACCGGAAGGCCGGTGAGGACTACAAGTACTTCGCCTCGCCCGCCGACGCCGAGATCTTCGAGCACGAGCTGGCGTACGCCCTCCTGCACCAGATCTTCAGCTTCAACAGCCCCGTCTGGTTCAACGTCGGCACCCCGCAGCCCCAGCAGGTCTCCGCCTGCTTCATCCTGTCCGTCGACGACTCCATGGAGTCGATCCTCGACTGGTACAAGGAAGAGGGCATGATCTTCAAGGGCGGCTCCGGCGCCGGCCTGAACCTCTCCCGCATCCGCTCTTCCAAGGAGCTGCTCTCCTCCGGCGGCAACGCGTCCGGCCCAGTCTCCTTCATGCGCGGCGCCGACGCCTCCGCCGGCACCATCAAGTCCGGTGGTGCCACTCGCCGCGCCGCCAAGATGGTCGTACTCGACGTCGACCACCCCGACATCGAGGACTTCATCGAGACCAAGGTCAAGGAGGAGGAGAAGATCCGCGTCCTGCGCGACGCGGGCTTCGACATGGACCTGGGCGGCGACGACATCACGTCCGTCCAGTACCAGAACGCCAACAACTCGGTCCGTGTGAACGACGAGTTCATGAAGGCGGTCGAGGACGGCGGCAAGTTCGGCCTGCGCGCCCGGATGACCGGTGAGGTCATCGAAGAGGTCGAGGCCAAGGCCCTCTTCCGCAAGATCGCCGAAGCCGCCTGGGCCTGTGCCGACCCAGGCATCCAGTACGACGACACGATCAACAACTGGCACACCTGCCCCGAGTCCGGCCGGATCACCGCGTCGAACCCGTGCAGCGAGTACATGCATCTGGACAACACGTCCTGCAACCTCGCCTCGCTCAACCTGATGAAGTTCCTGAAGGACGACGGCAAGGGCAACCAGTCCTTCGAGGCCGAGCGCTTCCAGAAGGTCGTCGAGCTGGTCATCACCGCGATGGACATCTCGATCTGCTTCGCGGACTTCCCCACCCAGAAGATCGGCGAGAACACGCGCGCGTTCCGCCAGCTCGGCATCGGCTACGCCAACCTCGGCGCCCTGCTGATGGCCACCGGCCACGCCTACGACTCCGACGGCGGCCGCTCCCTGGCCGGCGCCATCACCTCCCTGATGACGGGCACGGCCTACCGCCGCTCCGCCGAGCTGGCCGCGGTCGTCGGCACCTACGACGGCTACGCCCGCAACGCCGACGCCCACAACCGCGTGATGAAGCAGCACGCCGACGCCAACGGCACGGCCGTGCGCATGGACGACCTGGACACCCCGGTGTGGGCCGCCGCCACGGAGGCCTGGCAGGACGTACTGCGTCTCGGCGAGAAGAACGGTTTCCGTAACTCCCAGGCGTCCGTCCTCGCGCCGACCGGCACCATCGGTCTCGCGATGTCCTGCGACACCACCGGTGTCGAGCCCGACCTGGCGCTGGTGAAGTTCAAGAAGCTGGTCGGCGGCGGCTCGATGCAGATCGTCAACGGCACCGTCCCGCAGGCCCTGCGCCGCCTGGGCTACCAGGAGGAGCAGATCGAGGCGATCGTCGCCCACATCGCCGAGCACGGCAATGTGATCGACGCCCCCGGCCTCAAGCACGAGCACTACGAGGTGTTCGACTGCGCCATGGGCGAGCGCGCCATCTCCCCGATGGGCCACGTCCGCATGATGGCCGCCATCCAGCCGTGGATCTCCGGCGCCATCTCCAAGACGGTCAACATGCCGGAGACGGCGACCGTCGAGGAGGTCGAGGAGATCTACTTCGAGGCCTGGAAGCTGGGCGTCAAGGCGCTCGCGATCTACCGCGACAACTGCAAGGTCGGCCAGCCGCTCTCCGCCAAGACCAAGGAGAAGGAGAAGGCCGAGGTCACCGAGAAGGCCGAGGCGACCATCCGCGAGACGGTCGAGAAGGTCATCGAGTACCGCCCGGTCCGCAAGCGCCTCCCCAAGGGCCGCCCCGGCATCACGACGTCCTTCACGGTCGGCGGAGCCGAGGGCTACATGACCGCCAACTCCTACCCGGACGACGGTCTCGGCGAGGTCTTCCTGAAGATGTCGAAGCAGGGCTCCACCCTCGCCGGCATGATGGACGCCTTCTCCATCGCCGTCTCCGTCGGCCTCCAGTACGGCGTTCCGCTGGAGACCTACGTCTCGAAGTTCACCAACATGCGCTTCGAGCCGGCCGGTATGACGGACGACCCGGACGTGCGGATGGCGCAGTCGATCGTCGACTACATCTTCCGCCGCCTGGCGCTGGACTTCCTGCCCTTCGAGACCCGCTCCGCGCTCGGTATCCACTCCGCCGAGGAGCGCCAGCGCCACCTGGAGACCGGCTCCTACGAGCCGTCCGAGGACGAGGTCGACGTCGAGGGTCTGGCCCAGTCGGCCCCGCGCGCCCAGGAGTTGAAGGCCGTCGCGACGCCGAAGGCCGAGTCGGAGGCGGCCAAGCCCGCCCCGCGGCAGGCGCACACCAGTGCAGAGCTGGTGGAGATGCAGCTGGGCATCCAGGCCGACGCCCCGCTGTGCTTCTCCTGCGGTACGAAGATGCAGCGGGCCGGTTCCTGCTACATCTGCGAGGGCTGCGGCTCGACCAGCGGCTGCAGCTGATGACACACCGTTCCTGAGGTAAGGGGCGCCGGCCATTGCCGGCGCCCCTTACCCGTACGGCGGGTCAGGACCGGTGCGGGCGCCCCATCACCCGGGTGAACGCCGCCGGGTCCTCGTCGAAGCCGTGCACGCCGGGATGGAAGGTCCAGTCGGCGGACTCGTCCCGGACGAACTCGGCGGTCGTGGCGGCCGTCGACCCGAGGACCGAGCCGAAGTCGTCCTCGGCGAGCACGGTGTAGCCCTCGCGGACGCGTACGACGGGACTGAGCACGTCGGCGAACGTCCTGTGACCGGACCGCTGCTGGATGACGACGCCCACCACCACGCGCGCGTAGCGCTCGCTCAGGCGGTCCAGTTCGAGCGTCATCACCTCGTCCCAGCCGAAACCCCTGCCGTCGGTGCTGTCACGGTTGAGGAGGATCGTGCCGTCCGGCGAACGGTTGTCGAAGTGCACCACATAGGCCGGCGCCCCGTACAGGTCGCCGGACGAGAAGGTCGCGGCGACGATGTCGAGATCGGTCGGCGGCCGACCTGCCGGACTCGGGTCCCACTTGAGCGCGACCTCGACCTTGCGGATTCCCTTGCTTAAGCCGGTCACCAGGCTGTTCCCTTCCCCCTGGGGGTCCGCTCGACCCCAACTCCCCATGTGTCGAGGCTCCTTGCCCATCGTGCCACGCGCGCGGGGGCGCATGCGCGGGTGATCTCCGCCGGAGCGTGACCGACGCCACGCCCGGTGGCCTTACGATGGCGCGGTGCTGGTCAAGTGGATTCGCTGCACCGTGGTGGACCGCCGCGGATTCGAGCGGGGGCAGCGGAAATGGGCGGGGCTTCTGGGGGAGCCGGGGTTTCGGGGACAGGGTGGGGGCTGGAGCCGGCAGCGATCCGGGGTGGCGCACATCTTCACCTTCTGGGAGAGCCGTGCCTTCTACGACTCCTTCATGGCCCGTTCCCACGACCGCCTGGCCGCCGCCCAGTCCGGCACCTTCAAGGATGCCCAGGTCAAGCTGTTCGAGTACCGCTTCGATGTGAAGACGGGGTTCGAGCCCCGGTTCACCGACGCGGATCTGATCCGGGCGGCCCTGTGCCGGATCCACGAGGAGCGCGTCGAGCACTTCACCCTCATGCAGGAAAAGGTTTGGAACCCCGCGATGGCCGGCTCGCCCGGCATGATCCGCGGCATGTTCGGCGAGGGGCCCGAACAGGAGTTCCTGATCCTTTCGATGTGGCGCTCGGCGGCCGAACACGGAAAATACCGCACGGAGCGTGTGGAACGCCTCGCGCTGCGTGCCCAGACGGAGGCCGACGTCGCGGCGCTCTCCGGTGACATCGTGGATCTGGAGCCGTCCTGGACGGTCTGAGCCGCGCCCTGGTCTGACGATCGCACTGCGATGAGCCGTCGTACGCCGTGCGGTGAGACGTTCCCGGACGCGTGACACATGTGACCTACGCCGTATGAGGGCCGTACGAGTGCTCGACTGGTCGTCGTTCGATCTAGGGTTTCGGCATGGCACGACCACGGCGCATCGTCCTTGTCCGACACGGCGAGTCAACGGGCAACGTCGACGACTCCGTGTACGAACGCGAACCCGACCACGCCCTCGCGCTGACCGAGCGCGGCCGGCGGCAGGCCGAGGAGACCGGCAAGCGCGTCCGCGAGCTCTTCGGCCGGGAACGCGTGAGCGTGTACGTTTCCCCGTACCGCCGCACCCACGAGACGCTCCGCGCGTTCCACCTCGACCCCGACCTCATACGCGTCCGGGAGGAACCCCGCCTGCGCGAGCAGGACTGGGGCAACTGGCAGGACCGCGACGACGTACGTCTGCAGAAGGCCTACCGCGACGCGTACGGCCACTTCTTCTTCAGGTTCCCCCAGGGGGAGTCCGGCGCCGACGTGTACGACCGGGTCGGCGGCTTCCTGGAGAGCCTGTTCCGCAGCTTCGAGGCGCCGGACCACCCACCGAACGTCCTCCTGGTGACGCACGGGCTCGCGATGCGGCTGTTCTGCATGCGCTGGTTCCACTGGACCGTCGCGGAATTCGAGTCCCTGTCCAATCCCGGGAACGCCGAGATGCGGGTACTCGTTCTGGGAGAGGACGGCCGGTACACACTCGACCGGCCCTTCGAGCGCTGGCGGGAGCCCGACCCGTACTGGGTGAACGGATAGAGTGGCAGAGCGATGACCGCTGATTCCTCTTCTCCTGGGACCGCCGATTCCTCTTCCCCCGGGCGCCTGGAGCGCGCCCTGGCCAGCCTGCGTGGTCTGGCCGTGGGGGACGCGCTGGGCTCCCAGTTCTTCGTTCCCGTGAACTACCCCCTGCTGAAGCGCCGCGAGCTGCCCACAGGCACCTGGCAGTGGACGGACGACACCGAGATGGCCTGCTCCGTGGTCGCCGTCCTCGCCGCCCACCACCGCGTCGACCAGGACGCGCTCGCCCGCTCCTTCGCCGAGCACCACGACTTCGACCGGGGCTACGGCCCCGCGGTCAACCGGCTGCTGCGCCTGGTCCGGGAGGGCGGTGACTGGCGCGAGCTGGCCGCCGGCCTGTTCAATGGACAGGGCTCCTGGGGCAACGGCGCGGCCATGCGGATCGCGCCCCTGGGCGCCTGGTACGCGGACGACCCCGAGCAGGCGACCCACCAGGCGGAGATCTCGGCCTACCCCACCCATCAGCACCGGGAGGCCGTGGTCGGTGCCATGGCCGTGGCCGCCGCGGCGGCACTGGCCGGCTCGCCGGACGGGCCGCCCGCCCCTGAGGCACTCCTCGACGGCGTCGTCGCCCTCGTGCCGAAGAGCGCGGTCGGCCAGGGCCTGCGCCGCGCCCGGGACATGCTCGACTACGCCGACGCGGCCACCGTCGCCGCCGTCCTCGGCTGCGGACGCCGTACGACGGCCCACGACACCGTCCCCTTCGCCCTCTGGTCCGCCGCGCGGGCCCTCGGTGACTACGAGACGGCCTTCTGGACCACCGCCCAGGTGGGCGGCGACGTCGACACCACCTGCGCCATCGTGGGCGGCGTGCTCGCCGCCGCCAAGGCCGGGGCGCCGCCCGCCGAGTGGGTGCAGCGCACCGAGGCTCTGCCGGCGTGGGTGCCGGCGGGGGGCTGACCGACCGGAAAACACTCCGTGCGTGCCGGGAACTCTGTGTGAGGGCCGCCCGTTCTTCCGGTATCGGCCGTGCGTCGCGGCCGTGGGGGCGACGGAGGTATCGCGCTCCGATCGGTCATTCACGCATGCGATCACGTGCAAGTGGAGCGCTTCGAGCAGGTCATCTCCGGCAGTGTCGTCGAGCCGACCGTCAAGCTGCTTCGCGAGGTCATCACCCGTGGCATAAGGCGAGGGAGAGGTTCGCTCCGACGCGGCGAACGGATACGTCTTCGACGCCATTCCGGCCATGATGATGTACCGATCAAGGATGTGCGCGAGCGAATGGAGCGATCAGGAACTCACGGAGATGGCCGACCAGTTGACGCTCCCGCTGCTGCGGCCCTGAGGGGCCTGGTCGCCCGCGCCGGCGCTCTTCACACGGGCCGGGAGACCGGGGTGTCGCACGGCGATACCGGCGGCGTAGGCTTAGGGCGCCATGCCGTACGAACCACCTACTCACACCGTCGAGCGCTCCCTGCGCGCCACGACCGGAGCGAAGGTCATTGCCGGTGTCGACGAGGTGGGACGCGGCGCCTGGGCCGGGCCCGTCACCGTCTGCGCGGCGATCACCGGACTGCGCCGCCCGCCCGAGGGACTGACCGACTCCAAGCTGCTGACCCTCAAGCGGCGCACGGAACTCGCCCGAAGGCTGCAGACGTGGGTGACGGCCTATGCGCTGGGGCATGCCTCTCCCGAGGAGATCGACGACCTGGGGATGACGGCCGCGCTGCGGCTGGCCGCGGTCCGTGCGCTGGACGCCCTGCCGGTCCGTCCGGAGGCCGTGATCCTCGACGGGAAGCACGACTACCTCGGTGCCCCCTGGCGGGTGCGCACGGTGATCAAGGGCGATCGGTCGTGCGTGGCCGTGGCCGCGGCATCGGTGATCGCCAAGGTTCAGCGCGACAAAATGATGGCCGAACTGGGCCTCGACCATGCACACTTCGGATTTGCGGACAACGCCGGGTATCCGTCGCCCGTGCACAAGTCCGCGCTGGCGGAGTGGGGGCCCACCCCGCACCACCGCTTGTCGTGGGCGTATCTTGATGCGTTGCCTCAGTGGCGGCACCTCAAGAAGGTCCGCAGCTGGGCGGACGGAGGCGTTCCGGAAATCGAAGGCCAGCTCGGCTTCGATTTTTAACGGTTCCGCTCGCACTGATGTGCCACCCGGCCATCCGCGCCGCACCAACGTTTGATAAATATCAGCTCATGCCTCTCATTCCCGAGGAGCCTCAGATTCACGAGAGTGCCCAGGGTCCCCGCGCCACTCCGGCCAGTGGCCGTACCGCGCCGACCCCCCGCCCCGTACCCGGCCCCCGTCCCGCGGCTCCGTCCCGCCCCGGTCGTCCCGGCCCTCTGCGGCCCACGCCGCCGGTGCAGCGCACGCCGCGTGACGTGGCTCCGGCCAAGCCCGGCCCCTCCGGCCCGGGCGCTCCCGCCACCACGGCGGCCCCGCAGATCCAGCTCATCCCGGCCTCGGCCGAGGGTGCGCTCGACGCCGCCGAAGAGGCGGTGGACCTGCTCCTGGACTCGGGCCGTGCCCCCGGTGACGTGCTGGTGATCACCACCGGCGCACAGCACCCGTGGGCCGAGCACGAGCTGTCCTTCGGTGAAACGTCCTACTGGGCGCTGCACGACGCCGGTGACGACGTGTTCTACGCGGACGCGGCCGTCGCCTCCCGCGCCGCGTCCCGCCCGGTGGTCGTCGTGGCCGTCAACGGAGGCCCGGCCTCCGCCGCGGCCACCGCCCTCCCGCTGGCGCACTCCAGAGCCGGCGCCCTGCTGATCGTCTGCGGCGACCCGCAGCAGATCAACTCGGTGCTGGGCACCGGCGTCTGAGCCGTGCCCGGCGCCTCGGCGCGTCAGGGTGTCGAAGGAGCCGCTCGGGCGGAATCCGCACGGTGCGGCCTTTGGCATGCCCGGATGACGGGCTGCTGTCGCGCTGGTGGTGTGGCTGCTCCCCTGGACGTCCCGGGGAGCAGCACGGGTGGTCCGGCGGACCTGCCATCTCGCTGCGGCGGTGCCCCAAGATCGAAGCACGCCGCCGGCTTCCACAGCCGTGGCCAGGAGGCACGCGTCGGGATGCTTCCGGAAGCCGTCCGGTGCCGGAGCACCAGACGTGAGCCCGCTGGAGATCGTCGGCGCGGTTCGCGGGGCACGCCGACGCCTCGGTCATGGCACACCGGCCCCGAGCGCCGCTCGTGCCGCTGACCGGCGGCACGAGCCGTCGTACCGCCGGCCCCCTCCCTAGCGGGCCGCCGCCCGGCGCAGTACGTCGGAGACCGGCCCGCCGGTGCGCGGCACCAGCGGCGGAGCCCCGGACAGGGCGACGGGCTCCGGCGCCGAGTGCGCGTTGGGCCGGCGTCCGCCGCGGCCCTCGCCGAGCACCTGCCAGCCCTCGTGCGTCAGCGTGATGTACGCCCCGCACCGCAGGCCGTGCAGTGTGCAGGCGTCCCGCAGCCCCCACATCCAGGCGCCGTCCTCCTCGGTCCAACGCGCTTCGCCCTCCCGGCAGTAGAGCAGGACGGCCGTCCGCACGGGAGTACGGCGACGCAGGTCATGAGGGATCACCCGGCGCAGCTGGGCCAGCAGCGTGTTGCGGAACATCCACCCGTCGGCGGGGGCCGGACGGCGCGTGAACGAAGCACTGGCCCGCAGCCGCTCGTCCGGGTCGAGGACGGCCACGATCGCCGTGAGCGGCTTCGGGTGGTGCCGGGCGTGCAGCCCGCTGACGACCTCACGAGGGTTGCGCAGCAAAGGGATTCCGGCGGCGGCCCACTCGGCCGGCTCGAGCAGGCGACTGGCGGAGGCGGCGGACGCGGACGTCGACAACGAGGCCGCCGAGGACGAGGCGAATCCGAAGGTCACGTTCCTCCCTTCGGCTACGCGCCCATACTGCGGGCGAGGTCGGATTCGGGGGAGCGCGCACCGCAGCGGAGCCCAGCCGGATCACGGACGAGCCGTGCGGGGAGCGGACCTCAATTCTTCCTGCCGAACTTGGTTGCGGCAACGAGCAATTGAGGCCGCCGACTGTTATCAGGTGGTGCGTGGCTTATATCCCTACCCAAAGGGTTGGCCGGTGACGCCTGAGGCGCCCCACCGGCCCCCGGCGATCCGCCGCGCGCGGCCCCGCGGACCTCCTTGGACTCCCGAGGACCAGCCACAACACACCGCTCGGCCACCGGGAGGCGCAGAAGGTGACGAGTCGGGGTCACCCCTGAACGGCGAGGACCAGAGGCAACACGCCGCGCGCCCCGGACTTCCGGAGCAGGCGTGCCGCGATGGCCAGGGTCCAGCCCGTCTCCGTGAAATCGTCGACCAGCAGCACCGGACCCTGCGCCTCGGCCAGCGCCGACGCCAGGCCGGGCGGCACCGTCAGCGCGCCGTCGAGGGCCTTCAGGCGCTGCGCGCTGTTGCTGCGCGGCAGCCGGGGCGCGTCGCCGGCGTATTCCACCGAGCCGAGCAGCGGGAGCCGGCCGATCTCGGCGATCCGCGCGCCCAGCGAGTGGACCAGCCGGGGGCGGCTGCGCGAGGCCACGGTGACCACGCCCACCGGCCGGGCGTGCGCGTCGGACGCACCGGAAGCCCAGCCGCCGGGACCTCGGGCCCAGTCCGCCAGGACATCGACCACGGCTCGCGCCACGTCGTCCGGCACCGCTGCGTCCGGGGTCTGGGGCGCGAACAGCGGGCGCAGCCGGTTTCCCCAGCCGATGTCCGACAGGCGCCCCAGAGCCCGTCCCGCCGAGGCCTGTTCACCGGCCGGGATACGGCCCTTGAGGTCGATACCGATGGCGGGGAGGCCGGTCGGCCACATGCGCCGGGGCTCCACCTCCACTCCCGGACGCCCCAGGTCGCTCCGCGCCGCGTCCAGCGCCGTGGCGGACAGGTCGGATGTGAAGCGGGGGCCCGCGCAGTTGTCGCAGCGGCCACAGGGTTTGGCGCCCTCGTCGTCCAGGTGGCGCTGCAGAAACTCCATCCGGCACTCGGTGGTGGTCGCGTACTCGCGCATCGCCTGCTGCTCGGCCGCGCGTTGCCGGGCCACCCACGCGTAGCGCTCGGCGTCGTACGACCAAGGCTGCCCGGTCGCGATCCAGCCGCCCTTGACGCGGCGCACCGCTCCGTCCACGTCGAGGACCTTCAGCATGGTCTCCAGACGTGAGCGGCGCAGCTCGACCAGCGGTTCCAGGGCGGGCAGCGAAAGGGGGCCCTCCGCTCGGCCGAGGACGTCCAGCGTGCGCCGCACCAGGTCCTCCGCGGGGAAGGCCAGCGAGGCGAAGTACTCCCAGATCGCCTCGTCCTCCTTGCCTGGCAGCAGCAGTACCTCGGCGTGGTCGACGCCGCGGCCGGCACGTCCGACCTGCTGGTAGTAGGCGATGGGGGAGGAGGGCGAGCCGAGGTGGACCACGAAACCGAGATCCGGTTTGTCGAAGCCCATGCCGAGCGCGGAGGTGGCGACCAGGGCCTTGACGCGGTTGGCGAGCAGGTCGTCCTCCGCCTGCTGCCGGTCGGCGTTCTCCGTCTTGCCCGTGTACGAGGCGACGGCGTGCCCGCGCTGCCGCAGGAAGGCGGTGACCTCCTCGGCGGCGGCGACGGTGAGCGTGTAGATGATGCCGGAGCCCGGCAGATCGTCCAGATGGTCCGCGAGCCAGGCCATCCGGTGCGCGGCGTCCGGGAGGCGCAGCACGCCGAGGCTCAGACTCTCCCGGTCGAGCGGCCCGCGCAGCACCAGCGCGTCGGAGGTGCCTCCCGTGCCGAGCTGCTCGGCGACGTCCGCGGTCACCCGCGCGTTGGCCGTGGCGGTGGTGGCCAGTACCGGGACGCCGGGCGGCAGGTCGCCGAGCATGGTGCGCAGGCGGCGGTAGTCGGGGCGGAAGTCGTGGCCCCAGTCGGAGATGCAGTGGGCCTCGTCCACGACCAGCAGGCCGGTGGCGGCGGACAGCTTGGGCAGGACCTGGTCGCGGAAGTCGGGATTGTTCAGCCGCTCCGGCGAGACCAGCAGCACGTCGACATCGCCCGCCGCGATCTCCGCCTGGACGGCCTCCCACTCCTCGGTGTTGGCCGAGTTGATGGTCCGGGCGTGGATACCGGCCCGGCCCGCGGCCTCCACCTGGTTGCGCATGAGGGCGAGCAGCGGCGACACGATCACCGTGGGCCCGCTTCCCCTGGCCCGCAGCAGCGACGTCGCCACGAAGTACACCGCGGACTTGCCCCATCCCGTGCGCTGCACGACCAGGGTCCGGCGCCGGTCGGCGACCAGTGCCTCGATCGCCCGCCACTGGTCCTCGCGCAGCCGGGCGGCGCCGGTGGCATCCCCGACGAGACGGGCGAGGACGGCGTCTGCCTGTGTGCGGAGATCCGCGTTGCTCGTGTGCTCCATGCGTCCCATACAACAGGACGGGACCGACAACCGGGCAGGCCCGGGACGGGTCTGTGGACAACGAGATCGGGCTTGTCGTGTCCCTGATTCGACTTATCCACAGGCCCAACCGGAATCTCAAGATCCGCGAGATCGTCGGTGCATGACGAACCACAGCGAAACCACCGGACCCAACGAAAGCAATGACATCTTCGGGCAGGAGCCGCTGATCGGACCGACCGAGCACGCCACGCAGGTCACTCTGCGCACCCCGGCCGAGCTGGCCGACGCCCTGCCCTACCTGCTCGGCTACCGCCCCGAGGACAGCATGGTGCTCGTCGCCCTGCACGACCACGCAGGCCGCGGCAGGTTCGGCGGCCGCGCCCGGCTCGGCATCCCCGCCAACGACGAGGACTGGGAGGCGGCCGCCCGGCAACTGGCCCGCGGGCTGGTGACCGGCAGCGAGCGGCGCGGCGGCCGACCCGAGCGGATGGTGGCCTACGTCTGCCAGGAGCCGGGCCCCGGGGAGTCCGGCCGGGACGTCAAGCGGCGCCTAGAGAGGCTGTCCCACCTGATGCGCATCGAGTGCGGCACCCTCGACGTGCCGGTCATCGAGGCCCTGTGCATCTCGGACGGCCGTTACTGGTCGTACTGCTGCCCGGTCGAGGGCTGCTGCCCCGAGGACGGCTCACCGATGGGCCTTCCCGGCACCTCCGTGCTCGCCGCGGCGGCCACCTACGCCGGCATCCAGGTGCGCGGCACCCTGCGAGAGCTGCGCGCCCGGCTGCAGCCGTGGGAGACCAGCGCGGCACTGGAACAGGAGATCGTCCTGGACGCGGTAGGCCTGATCCTGGTGCCCCGCATGCTGGACGAGACGAAGCGCCTCGAAGTGGCGGACGAGACCATCGCCCTCGCGGAGAGGCTCATCCGCCGCTACGCCTCGGCGGCACGTGTCCACGGCACACACCCCGCGGACGTACGCGACGACGACCTCCTCGCGGACGACGAGGCGGCCTCCCTGATCCTCGGCCTACAGGACCGCACGACCCGCGACCGGGCCGCCGCCTGGATGGAAGGGGACGAGGCAGGCCCGGCGCTCCGGCTCTGGCGCGCCCTGGCCCGTCGTTGTGTCGGTCCCTACGGCGAGCACGCCGCAGCACCGCTCACCCTCGCGGGCTGGGTCGCCTGGTCCATGGGCGATGAACTGGAAGCGCGTGAAGCACTGGCCATGGCCCTGGCCGCAGACCCCGACTACCTGTTCGCCCGGCTTCTGCACCAGGCCTGCAACGAAGGACTCGACCCCGAATCCATCCGCCGCTGCCTGCGCGTGGAACGGGCGGAGCGCACGCCGAAACAGCCGACGGAACACTTCCCGGCATCCGCGACTGCTCACTCCGAGCCCTTGCAAACCCCGCCGCTGACCTCCGGAGCCAACACGCAGGAGAGCGACCAGCCTGCCGAACCCGGCTCACGTAAGCGTGCGCAGCGCCGCCGCCGTGCGCGTGGCGCGGAGGAAGACGGCCGCCACACGGCCAGGGCGAAGCGAGACCGACGCAGGCCGGCAGACTCCCGCCCCCGAACACTCACCAGTGACGCCACCGGGCCGGGCACCACACGCGCGCATGCGGCGGCGTCGGGCGAGGCCACGCCTGATGGCGTTCCGTCGGAGAGTTGACGGCCTGAGGTGGACGGGTGAGCGTCGTGCCGGTGGAAGTCGCGCAGATGCGGGGCTCACCGGAACCGCGCGTCACGCCGCCCGGCGGACGCGGCTCGGCTTGGCCGGCACGCGTACGGATGCGGCGGCTCGCGACGACACCACGACCGACGCCGTGCCGTCGGGCAACCGACTACCGGCAACCGGCACCCAGCCCGTAGGAGTAACGACTCCCGCGCGCCTGCACTGGTGCTGGCGCTCACCGGACACCTCGCCGGCGGCCACCGGAGGCGGCACCGCAGCAACCGGAGCGCACTCCCGGCGCAGGGGCGAGGCAGGGAGACGAGTGTGCTCCGACGTCCGCCCCCAGTCGACGGGTCACACCTTCTTTCGGTCGGCTTACGCCGGGCGAGCCGTGACCCCGACGAGTCCGCTTCCGTTCACCTGAGTGGCGGAACGCCTGGACGGGCCCCGCCGCCGTACCTCTCCTGTCCTCTCCTGTCCTCCGAGGCGACCCACCAGCCGCCCAGCACGCCCAAGGCCCACCGAGCGCAGAAGAAGCGATCCCATGCACCGACAGCCGACTCCGCCCTCCGCCGCCGGCGAACGTCCGCCCCGGAGCAGGCACGAGCCGTTCCCGACGGCAGGCACCCACCCCGACACACCGACGGCGGCCGGCGATCCGCCGCCGTCGCCCGCGGACCCGCGTCCACCGACCCCGGACCCCCAGGGGAGCCCTCCGACTCCCGCAACCACCCGACCCCGCCGTCCCACCACGGCACCGCCGCAACGCACACCCCCGGCCCGCCGCCTCGCACCCGAGCTGCCGCCCACGCACATGGCGCTGATCTGCGTGGCCCTGCCCGGCCTCGTCATCTCCGGAGAGCCGGGGCAGCTGACCGGCCAGGGCCTGGACGGTTTCTACCGAGGCGGCAGACGACTGCTCTCCCGGTGCCAGGTCCGCGTGGCCGGCCGCGAACCGCTGCCAGTGCAGGCCAGGATGACCGGAGCCGACACCGCCCGCTTCGTGGGGACGCTGCGCGTGTCCCCGGCCGCAGGCCCCGACCCCGATGTCGTCGTCGAACGAACCCGCCAGGCCGACGGCACCGAACGCATCACACTCCGCAACGCCGCCCCATGCCCACTGCGCCTCCCCGTCGAGGTCACCCTCGGCACCGACCTGGCGGAACTCGCCGCCATCGCCGCCGGTGCCGCAGCGCCCGAACTCCCGGCCAGCGTTCACGACTCGGGCCTGCGCTGGGCCACGGCCGACGCAGCAGCCTGCGTCACCACCGATCCGCCGCCCTCCGACGCCCTGGCGTCCGCCGGACTGCTGCGCTGGGAACTGGATCTGCCGCCGGCCGGGACGGCAACGGTGGAGCTGCGGGTGCGGCCAGAAGGCGCAGGCCCCCTGCGGCCGGCCGGACACGCTGCCACCAGCCCCCTGGCCCCCGCGCGAGCGGCAGGCGACGACCCCCGAGTGGCCCCACTAGTGCACGCGGCCATCGCGGACCTCCGGGCACTGCTCCTGCGCGACCCCGCACACCCCTCCGACACCTATCTCGCGGCCGGCGCCCCTTGGCGCTGCGGAATGGCTCCGGCCGAGGCCATCGCCGCCGCCCGCATGACGCTTCCCCTGGGCACCCGCCTCGCCGCGAGCACTCTGCGCACCCTGGCCCGCACCCAGCTGCAGGGCCTTGGCCCCCGGGCCGGCATGATCCCGGGCCCCCGGCGCGACGCCGGCCCGCACCTCCCACCGGGCTGCACCGGAACGGACGCCACCCTGCTCTTCCCCGTCCTGCTCGCCGAAGCCCGCCGCTGGGGGCTGCCCGAGCAGGAGACACAGGAACTGCTGCCCGCGGCCGAGCGCTGCCTGAGCTGGCTGCGGACGACCGTCGGCGACGGCACCTACCTCCCCGATCCGCACCCCGATGGCCCGGCCCGTTGTGAAACGCAGGCCCACGCCTACCGCGCCGCCCTGATCGGCGCCGATCTCCTCGACGCCTACGACAGACCGGGCGCCACGGAGTTACACCAATGGGCCCAGACCCTGCGTACCGCCTTCCAGACCGACTTCTGGGTGGAGGACCACGGCGGCGGACGCCCGGCCGCGGCCCTGGCCCCCGACGGCCGCCCCGTGCCCCACCTTTCCGCCACCACCGTCCACCTCCTCGACACCGGCCTGCTCGGCGGCGGCCGACTCGCCCCCGGCCTGCTCGACAAGGTGCACACCGAACACCTCGCCCGGCTGCTCGGCACCCCCGCCATGGACGCGGGCTGGGGACTGCGCGGCCTCGGCGCCAAGGAGGCGGGACACAACCCGTTCGGCCATCGGACCGGAGCCGTTCGAGTCCAGGAGACCGCACTCGCGGTCGCGGGACTGGCGGCGGCCGAGTACGACAAGGAGGCGGCCGGACTGCTGAAGGGGCTGCTGGAAGCCGCGGAACACTTCGGTCACCGGCTGCCCGAGATGTTCGCCGGCGAACAGCGTTCCACCGGCACCGCGCCCCTGCCGCACCCCGCTGCCTGCCGCCCGGCCGCCACAGCCGCGGCCTCCGTGGTCCTGCTGCTCACCGCCCTGGCGGGTATCCGGCCCGACGTCCCGGCCCGCACGGTCACCCTGCGTCCCCTGCGGAGTGCCCCGCTCGGCGAACTCAACCTCAGCGGAATGCGTGTCGCGGGCGCCCCCTTCGCCGTACGGATCAGCCGACTGGGACTGGCCATGGTGGAAGAGGCGGCGGACGGCCTGCAACTGGGCGCGTGACCTCCCCACCAGGCCGGTGACCTGGAACGACACCGCCGGACCGGCCCACCGGGAGCCGGCCTTGCGGGCCGTACCGGAATGAAGCGGAACCACGACCGATACGGCCGACCGAGGGAGTGTTTATCGTCAGGAAGACGACTATGATCGCGGCATGCCCTACGACCCGTCAGCCTTTCCGCCCTTCGCCGTCACCGTGGACCTGGTCGTGCTGACCGTGCGTCGCCATGCCCTGTGCGCGCTGGCGGTCCGCCGGGGCGAGCCCCCCTTCCAGGGGCGCTGGGCGCTGCCCGGCGGCTTCGTACGGGACGACGAGGACCTGTCCCAGGCGGCGGCGCGGGAGCTGGCCGAGGAGACCGGGCTGTGCGCCCACGACGCCTCGGTCCCGGCCCAGGACAACGGGGCCCACCTGGAACAGCTCGCGACCTACGGCGACCCCAAGCGGGACCCGCGCATGCGCGTGGTCAGCGTCGCGCATCTCGCGCTCGCCCCCGACCTGCCGGCACCGCGCGCCGGAGGCGACGCCAGCAACGCCCGCTGGGCCCCGGTCGAGGAACTGCTCCAACAGGGTGGTTACGGCCGCGACGGCGAACCCGTGGCGCCGCTCGCCTTCGATCACGTCCAGATCCTCGCCGACGGAGTGGAACGCGCCCGCTCCAAGATCGAGTACTCGTCGCTGGCCACCGCCTTCTGCCCGCCCGAGTTCACCGTCGGAGAGCTGCGCAGGGTGTACGAGGCGGTGTGGGGCGTGGCACTCGACCCGCGCAACTTCCACCGGAAGGTCACCGGAACCCCCGGATTCCTCGTCCCCACCGGCGGTACGACCACACGCCAGGGAGGCAGGCCGGCCCAGCTCTTCCGCGCCGGCGGCGCCACCCTGCTCAACCCCCCGATGCTGCGTCCCGAGGTCTGACCCGAGGCCTGAGGGACGTAGCGGGACCTGCTGCACGGCCGGCGGGTGCCGGTCGCCCCTGTGGAGGGCACGTTCCGCCGAACGGCGGACAGATGAGGCGACAGATCACACGGCATATGGTCGCAAGTCGCCCTATACCGGAAAAACCGGATACGTAGCGCTATCTTGCTGCAGGTGATCCAGGCCTTCGGACTGACCAGCAATCCCCGCAAGGCGCACCCGCCCGCCGTCGACGACGTCTCCTTCGAAGCGCGTGCCGGGCATGTCACCGCGCTCCTCGGGAGCGCCGGCGCGGGCAAGACGACGACGCTCAGACTGGCGCTCGAGCTCCAACAGGGGCGCGGCATCACGCACTTCAGAGGCCGACCCCTGCACCTGATCGCCCATCCGTCGCGGGAAGTCGGCGTACTGCTCGGTGACGTACCCGGCCACCCGTCCCGCACGGTCCGCGGACACCTGCGCATGCTGTGCGCCGCGGCCGGAGTCACCGCGCGACGAGCCGACGAGGTCCTCGAAGTGGTCGGCCTCGTCAGCCTCCGTGAAGAGCGCCTCGGCACGCTGTCCCGCGGCATGGACCGCAGACTCGGCCTGGCCTGTGCCCTGCTGCCCGACCCGCACACGCTCGTCCTGGACGAACCCACAGACGGTCTCTCCGTCCGGGAGGCCCAGTGGTTGCACAGCATGTTGCGGGCCCACGCCACCCAGGGCGGCACGGTGCTCTTCACCACCGCCGACCCCAAGGAGGCCGCGCGCACCGCCGACCGGGTCGTCACGCTCGACGGCGGCAGACTCGTCGCCGACCAGGAGGCCAAGGCCTTCGCCCGTACCCGGCTGCGCCCACGCGTGGCCGTCCGCAGCCCCCACGCCGCCCGCTTGGCGGCCCTGCTCACCAAGGACGCCCGCACCGCCCGCCGCTCGGTCGAAGTCGTACGCGAGAGCGGCAACCGACTGTCGGTGTACGGCACGACGACCGCCGACGTCGGCGAGATCGCCTTCCGTCACGGCATCCTCGTCCACCAACTGGCCAACGAGGTCGGTGATATGGGGCCGGACGCCGGTACCGACGGCGATGACGGGAAGTGCCTCGCCGAGCCCCAGCAGGCCCTGGAGGGCCCGTCGGCGGACCGGGAGGCCCATCCGGAGGACGGTCCGGCGGAAAGGGCCCCGGCAGCTCACGACGACGCGTATGACGACGCGTATGGGGAGCGGGAGCACGCCTCGGCCTGCCGCACGCGGGCGGGTGGCGAAGGCGTGGAGTCGCGTGTATCCGCGCCGGAATCCGGCCCCGCCGCGCTCGGCGGTTCACCCGCGGACCGGAGCCGAGCCGTGGACGAGACGCACACCACCGGGCTGACGGCGGAATCCGGCACCATGGCGCCCGGCCCGGGGGCAGCGGCCGAGCCGCGCACCGGCGCCCTTGCCTTGTCCGCGCCGGGACCGGACACCCCGGCGTCAGCGTTTGCGGCAGGAAACGCCACAGGTTCCGGGCGCATGCGGGGCGGGGGAGAACACCGCACCCCGGCCGACCCGTCGGAGTCGGAGCCCGCCACCCGGATGACGGCCGGCCTCCTTCCGGTCGGACCAGAGGAACCGGAATCCGGCCAAGCAGTCGTTCAAGAACCCACGTCGGACCAGCCGTCGACCCGCGACGCCTCACCCGCCGCCACGGCCTCGCAGGAGGACGGCACGGCACGCGAAGCCACCGCATCCGGTGAGAAGAGCGCCGCCGGTGGTGGCTCCGACGAGCCACCCGCCAGGGCCCTCGCCGGCCCGTCCCACGGTCCGTCGACCACACCCGGTGCCGGCTTGGGCGCAGTGGTGACAGCCCCCGAGCCGCGGACCGACAGTGCCCGCACCCCGACCAAGACCGTCACCCGCGCCCGCACCTTCCTCCCCGGCGCCAGGAACCCGGACGCCCGGCAGTGGCAGGCCGGACGCGCGGCCCGCACCGACGGTGTCCGCCCCCTCGCCGCCCCCTCCCCCCTCCCACCCCCCATCTCCGTCCGCCCCGCCCGCAGTCCCCTGCGCCCTCTGCGCTACGAACTCCGGCGCGCCACCGGAATCGGCACCGGCTTCCTCATCTGCGGTGCCGTCCTGGTGGTGTCCGCGCTCACCGCCGTACTCCTGGCACGACTCGGTCACACTCCCAAGGAACGGCTGTTCGCGGCATGGCCGCGGGAGCTGCCGCTGCCGCCCGCGGCGCTCGCGGCAGGGCTGCTCGGCGCGCTGGCCTTCGGAGACGAGTTCCGCCACCCCGCCCTGGCCGCGGACCGCGGCACCGTCCCCCGCAGGCTGGGGCTGCTCACCGCGAAACTGCTCGTCTCCGGAGCCACCGCGGTGCTGCTGGCCTTCCTCACCGTGGGCTGCGACGCCGAAGTGCTCTACATCGTCTACGGACGGGAGCTCTCGCAAGTTCCCGCGGACTGGCTTTCGCTCACCGCGAGTTGGTTCGGGCTGGTCCTCGGCTGCGCCTGGGCCGGTGTACTGGCGGCCGGCGTGTTCCGGTCCACGACGGCCGGACTGGCCGCCGTCCTCGCCGTACCCGTGCTCGTCGTACCCCTCGTACACAAGGCCCTGCAGGGGCCGGCTGTGCGGATGGCGGCCGACTTCCCGGTGCGGTTGCGGGAGGTCCACCTGCTGCGGTGGCCGTTCGGAGGGGAGCGGTACCTGCTCGCGGCGGCACGAGTCCTCGCTCAACCCGTCGGTGCAGCAATGGCGTTGTCGCTCGCGGCGCTGCTCTGCGCCTATCTGTTCACGGCACTGCGCAGCCGGCTCCGCTGACTACCATCCGTATACCCCCGGTTTCGAACTGCACACAACTTCCCGCAGAAAGCTCACTTCTTTCCGATAAGGCGTCAATTGCGACGGCGTGAGCGATCACCCTTTCGTGTGCTTTTCACCAAAGACCTCAAGGGAGTTGTAAGCGACGCCGACAAAGGATCCGTGAGTACCCTTGCGCACACCATGATGACCGCCGCCCGCTCCGCCGACTCTGGTCTGGCCGGCCCGGGCGAAATCGACCGCTACCCCTACGCCGAGGCCCCGGT
The DNA here is from genome assembly GCF_055560195.1 of Streptomyces sp. NPDC023481. Classification (NCBI taxonomy): domain Bacteria; kingdom Bacillati; phylum Actinomycetota; class Actinomycetes; order Kitasatosporales; family Streptomycetaceae; genus Streptomyces; species Streptomyces sp. NPDC023481. The sequence goes on along the minus strand of NZ_JBVHJE010000013.1, from coordinate 161,273 downwards.
GGTAGCCGACCGCGTCGGCGCGCCCCACTGGGACACCGGGGAGCCGGAGCTGGGCCGCGTCGGCCGGCGGGCCGCGGGCAGCCGCGGACGCGGGCTGCACGGCCAACTCGTCCAGCAGCTGGGGCAGATGATCGTCTCGGGTGACCTGGGCGCGGACCGCCCGCTGGTGCCGGAGGAGATCGGCCAGCGTTTCGAGGTGTCCCGCACCGTCGTCCGCGAGTCCCTCCGCGTCCTCGAGGCCAAGGGCCTGGTCAGCGCCCGCCCGAACGTCGGCACGCGCGTACGCCCCGTCAGCGACTGGAATCTGCTTGATCCGGACATCATCGAGTGGCGGGCCTTCGGGCCGCAGCGCGACGACCAGCGCCGGGAACTGAGCGAGCTGCGCTGGACGATCGAGCCGCTCGCCGCCCGTCTCGCCGCCGGGCACGGGCGCGAGGAGGTGCAGCAGCGCCTCTGCGACATGGTCGAGATCATGAGCCACGCCATGGCGCAGGGCGACGTGCTCACCTACTCGCGCGCCGACGCCGAGTTCCACGGGCTGCTCATCCAGATCGCGGGCAACCGCATGCTGGAGCACCTCTCCGGCATCGTCTCGGCGGCCCTCCAGGTCTCCGGCGGCCCGGTCACGGCCTGTGACCGACCGAGCGAGGCGTCCCTGGCGCAGCACGCGCGGATCGTCGACGCGCTGGGCACGGGCGACGGCACGGCGGCGGAGGCGGCCATGCGCCAGCTGCTGACGGTCCACCCCGAGGTGGAGCGCGTGGTGCCTGCCCCGCGCGAGCACTGACCCCGCGAGGGGTGCGGTGTGGTCGCCGGTGTGCGGCGTGTGCGTGGTGCTCGCGGCGGCGCCGGGCCATGGGCGCCGGCCTCGCCGGACCCGCCGGACCTTCTGGAGTCCGGCGGGCCCGGCGGGTCCGATGGTGTGACGACCGGACCGTGTGGTGGGTGTGGTCGGGACGAAGGTCGATGATGTCCCTCTCTGTGCATATCTGACAGCTTTTGAACGCTTACGGGGTGTGACTCGGGCCACGTAGATTGGGCGTAACGCTCGTGGAGACAGCGCGATGACCTAAGAGGTATAGCCGCGGAGGGAATACGGACGCCGTACAAGGCGCTGTGCATCTCCCCGGCCCCGCCCGCGCCGTCGGCCGATCCCCAGGCCGGTGGTCGGCTCCTGTCCGCAGTGGACGGTGCCGGAAGCCGTTTTCCAACGTTCCGAGAGGTTGTTCGTGTCGGCCAGCACATCCCGTACGCTCCCGCCGGAGATCGCCGAGTCCGTCTCTGTCATGGCGCTCATTGAGCGGGGAAAGGCTGAGGGGCAGATCGCCGGCGACGATGTGCGTCGGGCCTTCGAAGCTGACCAGATTCCGGCCACTCAGTGGAAGAACGTACTGCGCAGCCTCAACCAGATTCTTGAGGAAGAGGGTGTGACGCTGATGGTCAGTGCCGCAGAGCCCAAGCGCACCCGCAAGAGCGTCGCAGCGAAGAGCCCGGCCAAGCGCACCGCCACCAAGACGGTCGCGGCGAAGACGGTGACCACCAGGAAGGCCACCGCCAACACGGCCGCCCCCGAGGTACCCGCCCCCCCGGCCGTCGCCGAGTCCGCCGAAGAAGCCGCACCCGCCAAGAAGGCGGCCGCGAAGAAGGTCACCGCCAAGAAGACGGTCGCGAAGAAGGCCGTCGCGAAGAAGACGGCAGCCAAGAAGACCACGGCCAAGAAGGACGACGTCGAGCTCCTCGAGGAAGAGGTTCTCGAGGACACCAAGGTCGCCGACGAGCCCGAGGGCACCGAGAGCGCCGGCTTCGTCCTGTCCGACGAGGACGAGGACGACGCGCCCGCGCAGCAGGTCGCCGCGGCCGGTGCCACCGCCGATCCGGTCAAGGACTACCTGAAGCAGATCGGCAAGGTCCCCCTGCTCAACGCCGAGCAGGAGGTCGAGCTCGCCAAGCGCATCGAGGCCGGCCTGTTCGCCGAGGACAAGCTGGCGAACTCCGACAAGCTCGCCCCCAAGCTCAAGCGCGAGCTGGAGATCATCGCCGAGGACGGCCGCCGCGCCAAGAACCACCTGCTGGAGGCCAACCTCCGTCTCGTGGTCTCCCTGGCCAAGCGCTACACCGGCCGCGGCATGCTCTTCCTGGACCTCATCCAGGAGGGCAACCTCGGTCTGATCCGCGCGGTCGAGAAGTTCGACTACACCAAGGGCTACAAGTTCTCCACGTACGCCACCTGGTGGATCCGCCAGGCGATCACCCGCGCCATGGCCGACCAGGCCCGCACCATCCGTATCCCGGTGCACATGGTCGAGGTCATCAACAAGCTCGCGCGCGTGCAGCGCCAGATGCTCCAGGACCTGGGCCGCGAGCCCACCCCGGAGGAGCTGGCCAAGGAACTCGACATGACCCCGGAGAAGGTCATCGAGGTCCAGAAGTACGGCCGTGAGCCCATCTCGCTGCACACCCCGCTCGGCGAGGACGGCGACAGCGAGTTCGGTGACCTCATCGAGGACTCCGAGGCCGTCGTCCCGGCCGACGCGGTCAGCTTCACACTCCTGCAGGAGCAGTTGCACTCCGTTCTGGACACCCTCTCCGAGCGCGAGGCGGGCGTCGTCTCCATGCGCTTCGGTCTCACCGACGGTCAGCCGAAGACCCTCGACGAGATCGGCAAGGTGTACGGCGTCACACGCGAGCGCATCCGCCAGATCGAGTCCAAGACCATGTCGAAGCTGCGCCACCCGTCGCGTTCGCAGGTGCTGCGCGACTACCTCGACTAGGTCGCCCGCGGCCAGGCCGCTACGACGGCGAAGGCCCGGCCCCCCTCGCGGGGGCCGGGCCTTCGTGCTGCGCGCGTGCGCGACCTGGATCACTCTGGGTGTCCCATGAGCACCACTGAGTGAGGAGCATGCATGCGCCGTTCCATTGCCCGGGTACTGATCCGGCCGCTGGCCCTGGCGGCCGCCGTGACTGCGATACCCCTGGCGAGCCCCCCTCCCGCAGCCGCCGGCAGTGTGGTGGTCGGAGGGTTTCCGATAGACGTTTCCCAGGCTCCCTGGACGGTGGCGCTGGCCAGTCGTGACCTGTTCGGAGGAGCGAGGGCGGGCCAGTTCTGCGGTGCTGTGGCCATCGGGCGCACCACAGTGGTCACAGCCGCCCACTGCCTGGCCGAGGAGGCCCTCGGGGCGCCGCTGAGCCACCTGCGCGACCTCAAGGTCATCGCGGGCCGCACGGACCTGCTGTCGGCGCAGGGCCAGGAGATCGCCGTACGGGAGGTCCGGGTCAATCCCGCGTACGACGTCACGACCAACTCCGGCGACTTCGCGGTCCTCGGACTGGCCGCCCCCCTGCCGCAGAACGCGGTCGTCGCCATGGCGGGCCCGGGCGACCCGGCCTACGCGCCGGGCACCGAGGCCCTGGTGTCGGGTTGGGGTGACACGACCGGCGCAGGAGCGTACCCGCGCCGGCTCCGCGCCGCACGCGTGCGCGTCATGCCCGACGAGCAGTGCGCCCGCGCCTACCCGGGCGGTCTGAACGGGGCCTACCGGGCCGGCACCATGCTGTGCGCCGGTGAGGCCGCCGGGGGCCCCGACGCCTGCCAGGGGGACAGCGGGGGGCCTCTGGTGGCCCAGGGGCGGCTGATCGGCCTCGTGTCGTGGGGGAGCGGCTGCGGACAGCCGGGGCTCCCCGGCGTCTACACGCGCGTCTCCGAGGTCGTACGAGCGCTGCGGTCGGCCTCGGCGACCGCGCGTCCCTCCGGGCACGTCTGAGCGCGTGAGGGCATGAGCACGGGCGGCCGCTCCCTGGTGAGGAGCGGCCGCCCGTTCACCGGCCTGTGCCGGAGCTGGCTCGTCGTGGGTGCGAGATTCAGCGCTCTTCTTCCGAAGTGGTGTTCGGAACGGAGGTGAGTCGCTCCGTCTCGTCCTGTATCTCAGCGGCGATCTTCTTGAGTTCCGGCTCGAACTTGCGACCGTGGTGGGCGCAGAAGAGCAGTTCTCCGCCGCTCAGCAGGACGACGCGCAGGTATGCCTGGGCGCCGCAGCGGTCGCAGCGATCGGCGGCCGTCAGCGGGCTCGCGGGGGTCAGAACAGTAGTCACGTCGCCTCTTCTCTAGCTCGACGAGCTGTCGTACCAGGGTCAACATCCAACCAGCCCGAAAACGTTCCCGCTCGTGGCTTTTCCTCGAAAAAAATCTTCCGGGGCGGCTGTCTGCTGCCGGTTGGCGGCGAATGTGCCGTATTGCGTCTCTTGTGTGCTTACGGGTTCGCGCTGTCTTGCTCTCGGTCCTCCCGGCCGGGTTGCCGGTTGTTCATGAGGACGTGCCCGGAGCCTAAATGGTTCATGCCTCGAAGGGAACGTGATGTGTACTTCACTCCATCGAGGGATCGAACGTGTATGCGAGCGTGGACTAGTGTGAGTTGCCGACGAGGGTGGCGTTACACCGGCTCTACCAGGGCTCGGTACCCTCTGAGCGGCGACCGAAGCCGCCCCCTTACCCAAAAGGGGGCCACCTGAAATTCAGCGAGGAGCGAACCGCGTGACCGCCGATACGTCCGTGCCGTCCACAGCGCTGCTGGCAGGAGCAGACCGCGACGGTTCCAACTACACCGCGCGGCACCTGCTCGTCCTCGAGGGTCTTGAGGCGGTGCGCAAGCGCCCTGGCATGTACATCGGCTCGACCGACAGCCGCGGCCTGATGCACTGCCTCTGGGAGATCATCGACAACTCGGTGGACGAGGCCCTCGGCGGCTACTGCGACCACATCGAGGTCGTCCTCCACGACGACGGCTCCGTCGAGGTCCGCGACAACGGCCGCGGCATCCCCGTGGACGTGGAGCCGAAGACCGGCCTGTCCGGCGTCGAGGTCGTCATGACCAAGCTGCACGCGGGCGGCAAGTTCGGCGGTGGCTCCTACGCCGCCTCCGGCGGCCTGCACGGCGTCGGCGCCTCCGTGGTCAACGCCCTCTCCGCCCGTCTCGACGTCGAGGTCGACCGCGGCGGCCACACCCACGCCATCAGCTTCCGGCGCGGCGTGCCCGGCGCCTTCGCCTCCGACGGCGCCGACGCGAAGTTCGAGGCCAAGAGCGGTCTCCGCAAGGCGAAGAAGATCCCCAAGACGCGCACCGGCACGCGCGTGCGGTACTGGGCCGACCGGCAGATCTTCCTCAGGGACGCCAAGCTCTCCCTGGAGAACCTGCACCAGCGCGCCCGGCAGACCGCCTTCCTGGTGCCGGGGCTGACGATCGTCGTCCGTGACGAGTTCGGTCTGGGCGAGGGCGGCAGCAAGGGCGAGGAGTCCTTCCGCTTCGACGGCGGCATCAGCGAGTTCTGCGAGTACCTGGCCAACGACAAGGCGGTCTGCGACGTCCTCCGCTTCTCCGGCAAGGGCACCTTCAAGGAGACGGTTCCCGTCCTGGACGAGCACGGCCAGATGACCCCCACCGAGGTCACCCGCGAGCTGGGCGTCGACGTCGCGCTGCGCTGGGGCACCGGCTACGACTCGACCGTCCGGTCGTTCGTCAACATCATCGCCACGCCCAAGGGCGGCACCCACGTCGCCGGCTTCGACCAGGCGCTCACACAGACGATGAACGACGTGCTGCGCGCCAAGAAGATGCTGCGCGTGGCCGAGGACAACATCGTCAAGGACGATGCCCTGGAGGGTCTCACCGCCGTCGTCACGGTTCGGCTGGCCGAGCCGCAGTTCGAGGGGCAGACGAAGGAGGTCCTCGGTACCTCGGCGGCCCGCCGCATCGTGAACGGCGTGGTCAGCAAGGAGCTGAAGGCCTTCCTGACGGCGACCAGGCGTGACGCCGCCGCCCAGGCCCGGGTCGTCATGGAGAAGGTGGTCGCCGCCGCCCGTACCCGGGTCGCGGCCCGCCAGCACAAGGACGCCCAGCGCCGCAAGACCGCCCTGGAGTCCTCGTCCCTGCCGGCCAAGCTCGCCGACTGCCGCAGCGACGACGTCGACCGCAGCGAGCTGTTCATCGTCGAGGGCGACTCCGCGCTCGGTACGGCCAAGCTGGCGCGCAACTCCGAGTTCCAGGCGCTGCTGCCGATCCGCGGCAAGATCCTCAACGTGCAGCGGTCGTCGGTGACCGACATGCTCAAGAACGCCGAGTGCGGCGCGATCATCCAGGTCATAGGGGCGGGCTCCGGCCGAACCTTCGACATCGACCAGGCCCGCTACGGCAAGATCATCATGATGACCGACGCCGACGTGGACGGCTCCCACATCCGCTGCCTGCTGCTCACGCTGTTCCAGCGCTACATGCGGCCCATGGTCGAGGCCGGCCGGGTCTTCGCCGCGGTGCCGCCGCTGCACCGCATCGAGATCGTCCAGCCGAAGAAGGGGCAGGACAAGTACGTCTACACGTACTCCGACCGCGAGCTGCGCGACAAGCTCATGGAGTTCCAGAGCAAGGGCATCCGGTACAAGGACTCCATCCAGCGCTACAAGGGTCTGGGCGAGATGGACGCCGACCAGCTGGCCGAGACCACGATGGACCCGCGCCACCGCACCCTGCGCCGGATCAACCTGTCCGACCTGGAGGCCGCGGAACAGGTCTTCGACCTGCTGATGGGCAACGACGTGGCACCGCGCAAGGAGTTCATCTCCAGCTCGGCCGCGACGCTGGACCGGTCGCGGATCGACGCGTAACCGCTGCGCTGGGCTTCGGGCGGCGGGGGCGCGGGCAGGGGGTGACGGACTTGGTGCGCTTCCCCGGCCCCTGGGCAGGAACGCTGCCCAGGGGCCGGGGAAGCGGCTACGGTCCCGCTGGCCGGGCTGGGCTGCTTGGCAGCACGACTCCTGCCCCGCACGACTCCTGCCCCGCGCGTCCTCCGCCCCGCACGACCTCTCCACCCGTGGGTGGAGGCGAGCCGCTTCGAGGTTCCACCCTTGATCCACCCTGGCTCCGATCCCCTGGGCTGCTCGTTTCCGTAACTTCGAAGGCGTCGGCAGCGCTCGCTCCCGGCACCGCCTTCTCGTTCACGGGGGTTCTGATGTCCGGGCTCGTCAACGCATTGGTGATCGTGGCCGTCGCCGCGACAGTGATCGTGCGGCAGTTCCGCGCCCGGGCGATCAACACGGACCGGCGCTGGTGGCTGCTGCCCGTGGTGCTCGCCGTCGTCGCACTGCGCGAGCCCGGCGTCCTCGACGCCCACCACCGCGTCGAATCCGCCGCCCTGCTCGCGGTGGAACTGCTCATCGGGCTGGCCACCGGCATCGGCTGGGGCTTGACCACCCGCATCTGGACGGCGCCGGACGGCGTCCTGTGGACCAAGAGCACGAAGGCGAGCATCGCCGTCTGGGCCGTGGGCATAGCCCTGCGAGCCGGCCTCTTCGTCCTCGGTTCCGCACTCGGCCTGCACCAGGACAGCTCCGCGCTGATGCTGGGCCTCGCCGGCACCCTGCTGGTGCGCGGGGGGATCCTGGCATGGCGGGCCCAGTCAGCCGGCGTCGTGAGTCGTCCCGCCCCGGCGTACGGTGCGGACGAGCGGTCGGCCTGGAAGGAGCGCGTGTGACAGAGAACGCCTGGACACGCTGGCCGTCGCGGGAAGCGCTCGGCCGCGCGGGAAGGACCCGGCCCCGGCGCGTGCTCGTCTGGGCGGTCCGGCTGGTCGTGCTGGCCATGCTCCTGTGGGGTGCCTTCACCCAGAGGTCCGTCGGTGTCTGGGAGGCGGTCGCGGCAGCGGCCGGAGTCGTCCTCGCCGCCCTCGTCGCCTGGGCCTTCTTCCGGACCACCTATGAGCACCGGCTGCTGCACTCCCTCGCGCTCGTGAGCATCCTCCTGTGCATCGCGGTCGCCGCCGAAGCCACGGGATTCAGAGGACCCGCCCTCGTGATCTGGTGCGGCTGCGGCGTCGGTGCACTGGAGCGGCTGCCGCTCGGCGCCGCGGTCCCCGTCGCGTCGGCGGCACTGGCCTCCTACGCCGCGTTCACCAACGACGTCTGGCTGTCCACGGCCGCCACCGTGGCCGGTATGGCCCTCGCCGGGTACGTGCTGCGGCTGGACGCGGAGGCCCGGGGCAATGCGCAGAGGCTGCTCGCCCAGGAGCGTGCCGCCCGCGTGGCCGAGGCCGAGTCCGCGGCGCTGGCCGAACGGGCCCGCATCGCCCGAGAGATCCACGACGTACTGGCCCACAGCCTCTCGGCGCAGCTCGTGCACCTGGAGGCGGCCCGGCTGCTGATCCAGAACGGCGCGGACCGCGAACGGATCCTGGAGCGGGTGGTGGCCGCCCGGGGCATGGCCCGCGACGGACTCGACGAGACCCGTCAGGCGCTGTCCGCCCTGCGGGGGGAACTGACCCCGCTGGAGGAGTACCTGACCGGACTCGTCAGCTCGGCCGACGGGGCCGAGGTCACCGTCACAGGTGAACGCCGCCCCCTGCCGGCCGAGGCGTCCCAGGCCGTACGGCGGGTCGCGCAGGAGGCGCTGACGAACGTCCGCAAGCACGCCGAGGGCGCCAAGGTGGCCGTGTGGCTCGACTACAGCGAACACGAGGTGACGCTGAACGTCCGGGACTCGGGCGGACGGCCGGGCGAACTCCGGGGAGCCGGAGGCGGGTACGGTCTGCTGGGCATGCGCGAGCGCGCCGAACTGCTGGGCGGTTCACTGGACGCGGGGCCGGACGAGGAGGGGTTCGTGGTGACGCTGAAGGTGCCTGTATGACGGAGACGGAGGGAGGGAAGAAGCCCGCACGGGTGGTGGTGGCCGACGACCAGACCGTGGTCCGTGAGGGCATCGTGATGCTGCTCGGGCTGTTGCCGGGTGTGGAGGTCGTGGGGGCCGCGGGAGACGGCGAGGAGGCCGTGCGGCTGGTCGGCGAACTCGCTCCGGACGTCGTGCTGATGGACCTCAGAATGCCCCGCTGCGACGGCGTGGAGGCCACCCGGAGGATCCGGGCCCGGTACCCCGGAACCCAGGTCGTGGTGCTCACCACCTTCGCGGACGACGAGTCGCTGTTCCCGGCGCTGCGGGCCGGCGCCCGGGGGTACCTGACCAAGGACGCGGGCGGCGACGAGATCGTGCGGGCCGTGCACAGCGTGCTCTCGGGGGACGCGGGGCTGTCGCCGAGTGTCCAGCGACGGCTGCTGGAGCGGCTGTCGCAGGCGGAGCCCGTGCCGGCGGCGGCAGCCGAGGCGCCCGACGGACTGACCACGCGCGAGATCGAGGTCCTGGTGCTGATCGCCGAAGGCCTGAGCAACCAGGAGATCGCCCGCAGACTGCAGGTGTCGACCGCGACCGTGAAAACCCACATCAACAACCTCTTCGCCAAGACGGGCCTCAAAGACCGGGCGCAGGCCGTGCGGTACGCCTACAGCAGGGGACTGGTGCGGCCGCCCACCGGCTGAATCACCTGATGGGGTGAAGGGCGCGACGAAGAAGAGTCAGCGATCCTGCCGTTCTGTCCATCCTTGGGCATGCAGTCAAGCAACGGTCGCCCCGGGGGCGCCGGGGACGGCCCCGAGAGCTCCGCCGAGCACCAGGCAGACCACGCCGCGCCCTCCCGGGAGGTGCGGTACGAGGACCCGTGGTACGACGCGCTGGCCTCGGGCTGGGGCGAGCCGGACGGCACGGGCAGGCCCGCGCCGGCCGTGCCGCCCGCGCGCGCGGAGCCCGGTGCGACGGCGGCGGACGCCCGCGACGTGTATGTCCGGGTGCAGCGCAGCCAGGCGTTCCAGGAGGTGCGCGGCAGGTACCGGCGGTTCGTGGTGCCGGGGGTCGTCGGCTTCCTGGTCTGGTACGTGGGGTATGTGGTCGCCGCGACGGCCGCGCCGGGATTCATGGCCCGGCCCCTGGCGGGGGCGGTGAACGTGGGGATGGTCGCGGGGCTCGGGCAGTTCCTGAGCACCTTCCTGCTCACCTGGGCCTACGCCCGGCATGCTCGGCTGCGCCGGGACCGGGTGGCGCTGGAGCTGCGGTGGGACACCCAGGAACTGGCCCGCGGTGCGCGAGGAGGCGCGTCGTGACCGGTCACCAGACGCCGGCGCTGTTGCTGTTCGTCGGGTTCGTGGCGGTCACCCTCGGGATCACGACCTGGGTGAGCCGCAGGCGGCGCGGGTCGGCGGAGGAGTTCTACGCCGGCGGGCGGCTGTTCTCCCCGATGGAGAATGGTTTTGCCATCGCGGGCGACTACATGTCGGCCGCCTCCTTCCTCGGGATCGCCGGGCTCATCGCGCTGTACGGGTACGACGGGCTGCTGTACTGCGTGGGGTTCCTCGTGGCGTGGCTGCTCGTGCTGTTCCTGGTGGCCGAACTGGTGCGCAACTGCGGGCGGTTCACCCTGGCCGACGTGGTGGCCGCGCGGATGCGGGAGCGGCCGGTGCGGATCGCGGCGGGAACGTCCGCGGTCACGGTGTCCGTTCTGTATCTGGTGGCGCAAATGGTCGGGGCGGGCAGTCTGGTGGCGCTGCTGCTGGGGCGGACGGGCGGAGCAGCCCAGGCCTGGACGGTCATCGGCGTCGGTGCGCTCATGGTGATCTATGTGTCGTTGGGAGGGATGCGGGCCACCACGTGGATCCAGATCGTGAAGGCGGTCCTGCTGCTCGGCGGGACGGTCGTACTGACCGTTCTCGTCCTCCTGCGCTTCCACGGTGACGTCGACCGGCTGCTGCTCACGGCCGCGGAGCGCAGCGGTCACGGGACGGCGTTCCTGGCGCCGGGCCTGAAGTACGGCGGGGACTGGACCGACCGGCTCGACTTCATCAGCCTGGGCCTCGCGCTGGTGCTGGGCACGGCCGGACTGCCCCACATCCTGTCGCGCTTCTACACCGTGCCGACCGCCCGGGCCGCCCGCCGCTCCGTGGTGTGGTCCATCGCTCTGATCGGCGGCTTCTACCTGATGACGATCGTCCTCGGATTCGGCGCGGCGGCGGTGGTCGGGCCGGAGGCCGTACGCGGATCCAACGCGGCCGGGAACACGGCCGTGCCGCTGCTCGCCCTCGACCTGGGCGGCGGGGCGGGTTCCACGGGGGGCACGGTGCTGTTCGCTGTGGTCGCCGCCGTGGCCTTCGCGACGATCCTCGCGGTGGTCGCGGGCATCACGCTCGCCTCCTCGGCGTCGGTGGCCCACGATCTGTACGCGTCGCTGCGCAGACCGCATGGCAAGCCCCGCAGCGAGGTCGCGGTGGCACGGTGGGCGGCGGTCGGCATCGGCGTCGTCGCGATCGTGCTCGGCCTGCTGGCCCGCGATCTCAACGTCGCCTTCCTCGTCGGCCTCGCCTTCGCGGTCGCCGCGTCCGCGAACCTGCCCGTCCTGCTCTACTCGCTGTTCTGGAGCGGCTTCACGACGCGTGGCGCGGTGTGGGCGGTCTACGGCGGGCTGCTCCCGGCGATCGGGCTGGTGCTGCTCTCCCCGGTGGTGTCCGGCAGCCCGGACTCCCTCTTCCCGGCCGTCGACTTCCAGTACTTCCCGCTGGACAACCCGGGCATCGTCTCCATCCCGCTCGGCTTTCTGGCCGGGTGGCTGGGCACGGTCACCTCGGACGAGGCCGCGGACGAGGCCAAGTACGCCGAGACGGAGGTGCGTTCGCTGACCGGGGCCGGAGCCGCGTAGCGCGGGCACGGCGTCTCGCTAGGGTGCCACCCAGGCGTACCGGTGTTCCGGGCGGCCGGTGTCGCCGTACTTCAGGGAGAGGCGGAGCCGGCCCGCCTGTTCCAGGTGGCGCAGGTAGCGCTGGGCGGTGGAGCGGCTCAGGCCGGTCCGGGCGGCCACCTCGTGGGCCGAGAGCGGATGGTCGGCGCGGTGCAGGACGCCGCAGATCAGGTCGGTGGTGGGCTCGGAGTGGCCGGTCGGCAGACCGGGCGCGGAGGGGGCGGGAGCGGTGCGCAGGGCGCCGAAGATCCGGTCGACCTGTTCCTGGCCCGTCAGACCCCGGCCGCCCACCCGGTCGACCGTGCGGCGCAGGGCGGCGTAGGAGTCCAGGCGGGCGCGCAGCGCGGCGAAGGTGAACGGCTTGACCAGATAGTGCAGGGCGCCCAGGCGCATCGCCTGCTGGACGGTCGTGACGTCACTCGCCGCCGTGATCATGATGACGTCCGTGCCATGGCCCTGCTCCCGCATGCGGTGCACGAGTTGCAGGCCGGTGCGGTCCGGCAGGTAGTGGTCGAGCAGGACCAGATCGATGCCGCCGCGTTCGACGGCGGCCAGGGCCTGGGCGGCGCTGTGTGCGCGGGCGGCCACCCGGAAGCCGGGAACCTTTCCCACGTACTTGGCGTTGATCTCTGCGACGCGGAAGTCGTCGTCCACCACCAGGACGTCAATCATCAGGCCTCTCCTCCAAGGCCGGCGAGCATCGAGCCCGTGTTCGGCTCCGCAGTTGTAGCGCGAGCAAAACGAGCACAACAGGTCCTTGCGAGCAAAAGAACGGCTTGCGCCCACAAGACTGCTGCTGTGGCGGGGGCCACACCTACCGTCCCGGCCCATGAGCGCAGACACCAGCCCCGCCATCGAGCTGCGGGGCGCGAGCAAGATCTTCAAAACCCCGTCCGGGGGACTGCACACGGCCGTGCGCGGTCTGGACCTCGCCGTCGGGCGGGGCGAGTTCGTGGCCGTCGTAGGGCCGACGGGCTGCGGCAAGTCCACCACGCTGACCCTGGTCAGCGGCCTGGAGGAGCCGAGCGAGGGCGAGGTGCTGGTGGCCGGGGAACCGGTCGACGGCGTCGGCGACAAGGTCGGTTTCGTCTTCCAGCAGGACGCCACCTTCCCCTGGCGGACGGTGCTGTCCAACGTCATGGCGGGTCCCCGCTTCCGGGGCGTGCCCAAGGCGGAGGCCAAGCAGAAGGCCCGCGAGTGGCTGGCCCGGGTGGGGCTCGCCGCCTTCGAGGACCGCTATCCGCACCAGCTCTCCGGCGGTCAGCGCAAGCGCGTCGCCCTGGCGGCCACGTTCGTCAACGACCCCGAGATCCTGCTGATGGACGAGCCGTTCTCCGCGCTCGACGTGCAGACCCGGGCACTGATGTCGGACGAGCTGCTGGAGCTGTGGGAGGGCACCGGTGCCTCCGTCGTCTTCGTCACCCACGACCTGGAGGAGTCCATCGCGCTGGCCGACAAGGTCGTCGTGATGACCGCCGGACCCGCGACCGTGAAGCAGGTCTTCGATATCGACCTGCCCCGCCCGCGGAAGGTGGAGTCGGTGCGTCTGGAGCCGCGGTTCATCGAGATCTACCGCGAGATCTGGGAGTCCCTCGGCGAAGAGGTCCGCATCACCCGCGAGAGGGGTACCGCCCATGTCGCCTGAGGTTCTCAGCACCCCGGTCGTCGGCACCGCCAAGGCACCCGGCCGCGCGCAGACCCGCGCCCAGGCCGCCCGCCGGCGCAAGCTCCTCGTCGGCGTCGCGCGCGTGGTGCTGCTGGTGGTCGTCCTCGGACTGTGGGAGACGCTGTCCCGCGCCAAGGTCATCGATCCGTTCAACTTCTCGATGCCCTCGAAGATCTGGGACCAGATCTACACCTGGGTGGCCCACGGGACAGCGCTCGGTTCCCTGGGGGAGCAGATCTGGTACACGCTGCACGAGGCACTGCTCGGCTGGGTCATCGGTGTGGTCGCCGGCGTGCTCTTCGGCATTGCGCTCGGGCGGATCCGATTGCTCGCCGAGGTTCTTGGTCCATACATCAAGGTGCTCAACTCGATTCCCAGGATCGTGCTGGCGCCCATCTTCCTGATCTGGTTCGGCCTCGGCCCGTCCTCCAAGGTGGCCTCAGCCGTCGTGCTCGTCTTCTTCCCGGTGTTCTTCAACGCCTTCCAGGGCGCCCGCGAAGTGGACCGCAACCTGGTGGCCAACGCCCGCATCCTGGGCGCGAGCGACCGCAGGGTGACCCTCCAGGTGGTCATCCCGTCGGCCACCTCCTGGATCTTCACCAGTCTCCACGTCAGCTTCGGTTTCGCGCTCATCGGCGCCATCGTCGGCGAGTACATCGGTGCGACCAAGGGCATCGGCCTGCTGGTCGCGCAGTCGCAGAACACCTTCAACGCGGCAGGCGTGTACGCCGCGATGGTGATCCTCGCCGCCGTCGCCCTCGTCGCCGAAGGGCTGCTCACCTTCGCCGAGCGCCGCATCTTCCGCTGGAAGCCCAGCGGCTCCGACAGCTGACCGGCCCCTCGCCGCCGCTCCTTCCTCCCGCACCGCCCTCTCACAAGGACGTGAACCGCATGCGCAAGACCGCCAGATACGCCTCCCTCACCACTGCCGGACTGCTCGCCCTCACCTCCCTCACCGCCTGCGCCAACGACGCTGCGAGCTCCACGGCCGACACCGGCAGCGGTGGCGGCGGCAAGGGCGAGAGCGTCAAGATCATGGTCGGCGGCCTGGACAAGGTCATCTACCTGCCCGCGATGCTCACCCAGCGCCTCGGCTACTTCCAGGCCGAGGGCCTGAACGTCCAGATGCTGAGCGAGCCCGCCGGCGTCCAGGCCGAGACCGCGCTCGTCTCCGGCCAGGTGCAGGGGGCGGTCGGCTTCTACGACCACACCCTCGACCTGCAGGTGAAGGGCAAGTCGGTGGAATCGGTCGTGCAGTTCTCGCACGCACCCGGCGAGGTCGAGGTCGTCTCCGGCAAGGCCGCGGGCGACCTCGCCTCCCCCAAGGACTTCAAGGGCCGCAAGCTCGGCGTGACCGGCCTCGGCTCCTCGACCGACTTCCTCACCAAGTACCTGGCGGTCAAGAACGGGGTGAAGGTCAGCGAGTTCACGCCGGTCGCGGTGGGGGCGGGACCGACGTTCATCGCGGCGCTCCAGAACGGCGCGATCGACGGCGGCATGACCACCGACCCGACCGTCGCGACGATCCTGGACAAGAAGGCCGGGAAGGTCCTCATCGACATGCGCACCCCCGAGGGCTCGCAGGAGGCGCTCGGTGGGCCGTACCCCTCGTCAAGTCTTTACATGCAGACGGACTGGGTCAACGGACACAAGGACACCGTCCAGAAGTTGGTCAACGCATTCGTCAAGACGCTCAAGTGGATGTCCACGCACAGCGCCGACGAGATCGCCGCCAAGATGCCCGCCGACTACTCCCAGGGCAACAAGGCCCTCTACACGCAGGCCATCAAGAGCACCCTGCCGATGTTCACTGACGACGGTGTGATGCCCCAGAGCGGTCCCGAGACCGTCGAGAAGGTGCTCAAGGCGTTCAACCCCACCATCAAGAACGCGAAGGTCGACTTGAACAAGACGTACACGACGGAGTTCGTCAAGGCGGTCAAGTGACCGCTGCATGAATCGCGCTCAGGCGCGGGTCGCCCACACGTAACGGTGTTCCGGGCGGCCCGCGTCGCCGTACTTGAGGGTCAGCCGGGCCCGGCCGGTGCGCTCCAGCAGCTTCAGATACCGCTGGGCGGTCTGCCGGCTCACCCCCGTCCGCTCGGCGATCTCCTGGGCGGAGAGCGGCCGTTCCGCGCTCAGCAGCGCCTGACGCACCAGCTCCGCCGTCGTCGGGGAGTGCCCCTTGGGCAGCCCGGGCTCCGACGGGGCGGACAGGGCGCCGAAGATCCGGTCCACCTCCGCCTGCTCGGCCTCCCCGCCGCCGTCCAGGGTGCGCCGCAACTCGGCGTACGCCTCCAGCTTCGCCCGCAGGCCGGCGAACGCGAACGGCTTCACCAGGTACTGCAACGCCCCCTGGCGCATGGCCGCCTGAACGGTCGACACATCCCGCGCCGCCGTCACCATGATCACGTCGGTCTGGAGGCCGCGCCGGCGCATCTCCTGGACGACCGCGAGCCCCGTGTCGTCGGGCAGGTAGTGGTCCATCAGGACGAGATCCAGCCGCGGCAGGGTCGCCACCCGGTGCAGCGCCTCGGCCGCGCTGTGCGCCTCGCCGGCCACATGGAAACCGGGCACCTTCTCCACGTAGGCGGCGTTGACGCGGGCGACACGGGTGTCGTCGTCCACGACCAGGACCTCGATCATCGCGCCTCCTCCTCGGCGACGGCAGCGGTCCCGGAGGACTCGCCGGTCACCGCGGGTTCCAGTTCCGGTTCGGTCAGCGCCTCGGGCAGGACCACGGTGAACTCCGCGCCACCGCCGGCCGCCGTGGCCACGGTCGCGCTCCCGCCCTGCCGCTCGGCGAGCCGGTGCACCAGGGACAGTCCGATGCCCCGCTTGCCGTGCGCGGGCGGCTTCTTGGTGGACCACCCCTCCGTGAAGATCAACTCCCGTTGGTCCTCCGGGATACCGGGGCCCGTGTCGTGCACGGTCAGGACGACCGTACGGCCCTCCGCGCGCAACTCGACCTCCACGCGCGCGTGGAGGGTGCCCGCGACCGCGTCGAGGGCGTTGTCCACGAGGTTGCCCACGACCGTGACCAGGCCCCGGGGGTCGATCAGCCGGTCCGGGAGCCGGGTGCGCTCCGACACCCACAGGGCGACCCCGCGCTCGGCCGCCACGGTCGCCTTGCCGACCAGCAGCGCGGCCAGGAGCGGGTCCTGGATCTTCTCCGTGACCTGCTCGGCGGTGGCCCGGTGGTCCCCGACCACCTCGCCGACGAACTCCACGGCGTCGTCGTACATCTCCAGCTCCAGCAGCCCCAGCAGCG
Organism: Streptomyces sp. NPDC023481; assembly: GCF_055560195.1. NCBI lineage: Bacteria > Bacillati > Actinomycetota > Actinomycetes > Kitasatosporales > Streptomycetaceae > Streptomyces > Streptomyces sp. NPDC023481. The sequence continues at coordinate 144,744 of NZ_JBVHJE010000013.1, read as the reverse complement.
TGTGCATGCGGTTGGCGTGCTCGTGGTCCTGCGCGCGCAGGGCGTCGATCAGCCCGCGCGTGGAGTCGAGTTCGCGCCCCAGCTGCTCCAGTTCGGTGCGGTCGCGCAGGGTGGCCACGGCGCCGCCGTCGTCGGTGGGCATGCGGTTGGCGACCAGGACGCGATGGCCGCGCACGGTGAGCAGATCGGTGCCGGTCACGCGGCCGGCCAGCACGTCCGTCGTACGGCCGGTACCGAGCGCCTCGTCCAGGGTCCGCCCGACGGCCTCGTCACCGATGCCCAGCAGCCGCCGCGCCTCGTCGTTGAGCAGGCGGATACGGCCGCCCCGGTCGAGCGCGACCACGCCCTCCCGGATGCCGTGCAGCATCGCCTCGCGCTCCGCGAGCAGTGCGGAGATGTCGGAGAAGGCCAGGTCGCGGGTCTGCCGCTGGACCCGGCGGGAGACCAGCCAGGCGGCCAGCGCGCCCACCGCGAGCGCACCACCGGCGTAGGCGAACAACCCCGGGATCGCACTGATCAACCGGGCCCGCACGCTGTCGTAGGCGATACCGACCGAGACCGCGCCGACGATGCGGTGGTCGGCGTCGTACAGCGGCACCTTGCCGCGCGCCGAGCGTCCCAGGGTGCCCTGGTCGATCTCCATGACCTCCTTGCCTTTCAGGGCGTCGGAAGGGCTGGTGGAGACGCGCCGGCCGATCTCCGAAGGCGTCGGGTGCGACCAGCGCACCCAGTTCCGGCCCACCACCACGATGTACTCGGCGTGCGTGGCCCGCCGGATCCGCTCGGCCTCCCGCTGCACCGGGCCCTTCCTGGACGGCGGCGTGGTGAGGACCCCCTCGGCGATGTGCGGGTCCTGGGCGGTGGTCTCCGCGATGGCCAGCGCGCGGCGCATCGCCTCCTGGTCCAGCTGCTTGCTGAGCGGTGCGAGGAAGAGCCCGGTCGCGAGGACCGCGACTCCCGCGGCGATCGCCAACTGCATCAGCAGCACCTGGGAGAACATCCGCCGGGGCAGCCCGAGGCGCAGTCGGCGGGCGGGGGGAGTCGGGCTCATACCCCAGACGGTACGTGGGGCGCCGGTGACCACCCCAGGGGGTGTGGTGTGGATCTCTTGATCCCCCCGGGATCAATGGTTGACGGCATCCGTGTGCGGCTGACGCGCCGGCGCCGTCGGCCTCAGCTCGCGCAGCTCGAGCACGTCCATGCGCGCGGGCGTGCCCAGCACCTCCGCGCCGCAGCTCTCCGGGCGGGGCGGCAGCGACGCCCCCTGCGCCACGGTGACCCGCCAACGGCGGCCGTCGGTGTGCGCGACGGTCACCTCCCAGCGCGGGCCCGTGCCGGCCGTCCGTACGACCCTCAGCACGCCCGCCCGGTACTCGCCCGCGGCCGACCGGACGGCGAGCTCCGCCGCCTGGCCGGGCCGCTCCCACGCCGAGCACCCCCGGCACCCCTCGACGATCACGCGACCCTCCTGGGCGCCGTGCAGGGCCTCCTTGACGGTGTGTGCCTCGGCGCGGCCGTAGGCGTAGCCGTACGGCAGCACGAGCACCGTGGGCGCGAACCGGTGTCCACCCAGATGGGTGACCTCCCAGACGCCGCGCACCCCGGAGGCGACCAGCTCTGCGGCGAGGGGGCGGCCCAGGAGGGCGCAGCAGCGGTCCCGCTTGCCGTTGGTGCACACCAGCGCCAGCGGGTCACCGCGGTGCGGCTGCCCGCCGAGCAGCGTGCCGAAGGAACGGTGGTCGCCGGTCCCGAGGCCGGCGAAGTCCAGGTCGAGCAGCCGCTCCGGATCGCGGGTGGTGGCACTGTGCAGCCACACGTTCCCCGGAACGGTGTGTGCGGCGTACACCCGCCGGACCTGGGGTGTGCCGGGGTCGGCGTGGCGGCCGGGGTGCCGGATCAACGCGATGCGCACGCCGGTGCCGTCGGCGGCCGCCTCCAGCGCCCGGCCCAGCGCGGGGTCGAGGTGGCTGGAGGTGAGCGCCTTGACGCCCCACGGACCGGGCTGTTCCAGCAGCAGCCACGTCGTCGCCGTGGCCGCCGTACCGGACACCGGCTCGTCGAGGCTCCGGGAGACGGTCGCACACCTACTCACAGAGGTGAGCCTAACCTGACTCCGCTCGGGGGCACTTCCGGCCGGTGCCGTGTCCTACTCCGGGAGGGGCTGCGGCGGGCGCGGACCGACGTAGTGTCCGCTGGGGCGCATGCGCAGCGGACGCTCGCCGTACTCCTCCAGGGCGTGGGCGATCCAGCCCGCGGTCCGGGCGACGGCGAAGATCGTCTCGCCGGCCGTGGACGGCATGCCGCAGGACGCGGTGAACACCGCCAGGGCGAGGTCCACATTGGCGTGCAGCGGGGTGTGCCGGGCGGTCGTCGCCACGATGTCGCGGGCCGCGAGCAGCGCGGACTCCGCGCGCGGGAGCTGCTCCAGGAGGCCGAAGAGCACCCGCGCGCGGGGATCCTCGCCCGCGTACAGCCGGTGGCCGAGGCCGGGCACGCGGCGGCCGGCGCGGAGTTCGGCGGCGATCACGGGGACCGCCGTGCCCTGGTCGAGCACGTCCAGCAGCATCCGGTGGGCGAGGCCGCTGGCGGCGCCGTGCAGCGGACCCTCCAGCACGCCCAGTCCGGCCGAGACGGCCGCGTAGGCGTGCGCGCGGGCCGAGGCGGCGACCCGTACCGCGAGCGTCGACGCGGCCAGGTCGTGGTCGGCGAGCAGCGCCAGCGCGGTGTCCAGGACGCGCAGGGAGGCATCGTCGGCTGGGAGGCCGGTCAACCGGGCCCACAGGCGCTGGGCCAGCGGACCGTCGTCCTTGCGCGTGTGCGCGGCCGGCGGCAGCGCGGCGACCAGGGTCGGGATGAGGATGCGTGCCGTGCTCAGGACGGCCTCCTCGGACAGGTCGAAACGCAGGGGGTCCTCGGCCGCCGCGGCGACCGCCGCCACCCGCAGCCGGTCGATGGGGGAGGCGTGCTCGGACAGCGCGTCCACCGCGCGGCGGGCCACCTGCACGGTGCTTCCGGGCGCGGAGAAGGCCGCCCCGGGGCTCGGCCGGCCCGTCCACAGCCACTCCGCGACCTCCTCGTAGGGGTGGCGGGCGGCCAGCTCGACGGCGTCCACGCCCCGGTAGAAGTACCGGTCCTGCTCGATCAGCGTGATCCGGGTGCGGACGGACAGGTCCCCGCCGGAGCCGGGGCTCCCGGCTGCCTCGCGCCGGTTGCGGCGGGCGAGGGACTCCACCTCCCGGGCCTCGAAGGTGCTGGCCCGGCCGCCGGGCTCGCGTCTGCTGCTGAGCAGGCCGCGGCTCACGTACGCGTAGACCGTCTCGGGCTTCACGCCGAGGAGTTCGGCGGTCTCCTTGGTGGTCATCCGGCGCCCGGGGCGGTGGGGAGCGGTGTCGTGATCGCGCATGGACGCCACGGTAGCGGTCTCTGCACAGGTTGATGACTACACATTGATTCAATCAATATTGACAAGAAAATAGTCAAGCATGGACAGTCGGATCAAGTTCAGGGAGGAAAGCCATGGCCATCAACAGGACCGCCACCCCGCTCGTCGACGCCCCGCGCGGTCTCGCGGGCGTCGTCGTCGCCGAGACCGAGATCGGTGACGTCAGGGGCCGGGAGGGCTTCTACCACTACCGCCAGTACCCCGCGGTCGACCTCGCCCGCACCCGCAGCTTCGAGGACGTCTGGCACCTCCTGGTCCACGGCACGCTGCCGGACGCGCGACGCGGAGCGGCCTTCGCCGCCGAGACGGCGGCCCTGCGGCGGCTGCCCGACGCCGTCGGCGCGGCACTGCCCGCGATCGCCGGGGCCGGGCGGCGCTCCGGACCACTGGCCGGACTGCGCACGGCACTGTCCCTGCTGGGCGCCGCCCAGGGCTTCCGGCCGGTGTACGACATGGACCAGGATGAGCGGCGCGCCGACACCCTGGCCGCCTGTGCGGCCGTACCCACCCTGCTGACCGCGCTGTACCGGCTGGGCCGGGGCCTCGATCCCGTGGAGCCCCGCGAGGACCTCTCGTACGCGGCCAACTACCTGTACATGCTGTCCGGTTCGGAACCGGATCCGCGTCGGGTCCGTGCGGTCGAGCACTACCTGATCTCAACCATTGACCACGGGTTCAACGCGTCAACCTTCACCGCCCGCGTCATCGCGTCCACCGGCGCCGACGTCACGGCCTGCCTGACCGGCGCCGTCGGCGCCCTCTCCGGTCCGCTGCACGGGGGCGCGCCCAGCCGGGCCCTGGACACGCTGGACGCCATCGGCACGCCCGACCGGATCGACGCCTGGATCCGCGCGCGCGTGCTCGCCGGCGACCGGATCATGGGGTTCGGCCACGCCGTCTACCGCACCGAGGACCCCCGTTCACGGATGCTGCGCGAGATCGCCCTCGACTTCGGCGGTCCCCGGGTCGACTTCGCGGTGGAGGTCGAGCGCCGGGTGGAGGCGATCCTCGCGGAGCTGAAGCCCGGCCGCGAACTCCACACGAACGTCGAGTTCTACGCCGGGGTGGTCATGGAACTGTGCGGCCTGCCCCGGGAGATGTTCACCCCCACCTTCGCCGCGGCACGGGTGGTCGGCTGGAGCGCCAACATCCTGGAACAGGCCGCCGACCCGAAGATCATCCGCCCGGCGGCGCGGTACGTGGGTCCGGAACCCCAGCCGGCGGTGGCCCCCGGCCGTTGACGCGAGCAGGCGACCCGGCCGGCGGGCACCGGCACCGCCGGTCCCCGCTCGTATCCTGGACGACCAGTCCACGCCCGCCCGTGCGCCGGACCGCGAGCCGGTGCGCGCTGGTACGTCAGAGAGGTCGCCCGTTGGGGAACAGCACGGTACACAGCGGCAGTCCGCAGCAGATCCCGGTCGTCGTGCTCGCCGGTTTCCTCGGCTCCGGGAAGACCACGCTCCTCAACCATCTGCTGCACCGCAGCGGAGGCAGCCGGATCGGGGCCATCGTCAACGACTTCGGGTCCATCGAGATCGACGCCATGGCCGTCGCGGGAGCCCTCGGCGACTCCACCGTCTCCCTCGGCAACGGCTGCCTGTGCTGCGCCGTCGACGCCGGTGAACTCGACCTGTACCTGGACCGGCTCGCCGCGCCCGCCACCGGCATCGACGTGATCGTCATCGAGGCCAGCGGGCTGGCCGAACCGCAGGAGCTCGTGCGGATGGTGCTCGCCAGCGAGCATCCCGGCATCGTCTACGGCGGCCTGGTCGAGGTGGTCGACGCCGCCGAGTTCGACGACACGCGGGCGAGGCACCCCGAGATCGACCGGCACCTCGCCCTCGCCGACCTGGTCGTCGTCAACAAGCTCGACCGCGCGCCCGACACCGACCGGGTGCTGGGCCTCGTCCGCTCGCTCACCGACCGCGCCGCCGTCGTCCCCGCCACCTATGGCCGCATCGATCCCGAGTTCCTCTTCGACTGCCGGCCCGGCGAGGAGCGCGTCGGGCAGCTGTCCTTCGACGACCTGCACGACCACGGCGCCGACGACCACGGGCACCTGCACACCGGCTACGACAGCCTGTCCTTCAGCGCCGACGTCCCGCTGGAGCCCCGCCGGCTCATGCGGTTCCTGGACAGCCGGCCCGAGGGGCTGTACCGGATCAAGGGGTACGTCGACTTCGGACCGTACGACCCCCGCAACCGGTACGCCGTACACGCCGTGGGCCGGTTCCTGCGCTTCTACCCGGAGCCCTGGGCGCCCGGGGAGGCCCGTCTCACCCAGCTCGTGCTCATCGGCTCCGGCATCGACACGGACACCCTCGGCAAGGAACTCGGGGCGTGCAAGAACGACGCCCCACACGCCGACGAGCACGGCATGTGGGGCGTTCTGCGCTACGTACAGGACCCGGACGGAACGCGAGGCGGGGCGGAAGACGAACCCCACGGCGAGACGGAAGCGGACCTGGAGGATCCGCCCGTCTAGCCCCGGGCCGCCCGTCTAGCCCCGGGCCGCCCGCCTAGCCCCGGGCCGCCCGTCTCACAGCACCGGGCCCGCGACCACGGCCACCGTCTTCGGCAGCGAGGTGCCCGAGCCGTCCCGGCGCGGGTCCACCTCGGGCAGGTCCACCGGCGTGCCGTTCTTCTGCGCCGCGCGCGCGGGCAGCGGGCCCGCCCAGGCCAGCGACAGGCAGTCCTCGCCCTTCAGGAACCGCTGGCAGCGCACACCGCCCGTGGCCCGGCCCTTGCGCGGGTACTGGTCGAACGGGGTCAGCTTGGCCGTCGTCTGCACCGAGTCGTCCAGCGTGCCGCGCGAACCCGCCACCGTGAACACCACCGCGTCGGCGGCCGGGTCGACCGCCGTGAAGGAGATCACCTTCGCGCCCTCGGTGAGCTTGACGCCCGCCATACCGCCCGCCGGACGGCCCTGCGGCCGGACGATCGAGGCCTGGAAGCGCAGCAGTTGCGCGTCGTCCGTGATGAAGACCAGGTCCTCCTCGCCGGTGCGCAGCTCCACCGCGCCGACGATCCGGTCGCCCTCCTTCAGCGTGATGACCTCCAATTCGTCCTTATGGGACGGATAGTCGGGCACCACCCGCTTGACCACGCCCTGCTCGGTGCCGAGCGCGAGCCCCGGTGACGACTCGTCCAGCGTGGTCAGGCAGACCACGGTCTCGTCGTCCTCCAGGGTGACGAACTCCGCCAGCGGGGCCCCTCCGGAGAGGTTGGGGGCGGCCACCGGCTCGGGCAGCTGCGGCAGGTCCACCACGTTGATCCGCAGCAGCCGGCCCGCCGAGGTCACCGCGCCGATCACTCCCCGCGCGGTCGCCGGCACCGCCGAGACGATGACGTCGTGCTTGACGCGCTTGGCGCCCGCGGCCTCCGGGAACGGCTCCGCGGTCGCCGTACGGGCCAGCAGTCCCGTCGAGGACAGCAGCACCCGGCACGGGTCGTCGGCCACCTGCAGGGGCACCGTGGCCGCCGGGGCGCCCGCCGACTCCAGCAGGACCGTGCGCCGGTCGGTGCCGAACTTCTTGGCGACGGCGGCCAGCTCGGCCGAGACCAGCTTGCGCAGCTCCGCGTCAGACTCCAGGATCCGGGTCAGCTCCTCGATCTCCGCGGTGAGCTTCTCCTTCTCCGCCTCCAGCTCGATCCGGTCATACTTGGTGAGCCGGCGCAGCGGCGTGTCGAGGATGTACTGCGTCTGCACCTCGCTCAGCGAGAAGCGCTCCATCAGGCGCTCCTTGGCCTGCGCGGAGTTCTCGCTGGACCGGATGATCCGGATGACCTCGTCGATGTCGACCAGCGCGGTCAACAGGCCCTCGACCAGGTGCAGCCGGTCGCGCTTCCTGCCGCGGCGGAACTCGCTGCGGCGCCGGACCACGTCGAAGCGGTGGTCCAGGTAGACCTCCAGCAGTTCCTTCAGGCCCAGGGTGAGCGGCTGGCCGTCGACCAGGGCGACGTTGTTGATGCCGAAGGACTCCTCCATGGGGGTCAGCTTGTACAGCTGCTCCAGGACGGCCTCCGGCACGAAACCGTTCTTGATCTCGATGACCAGGCGCAGGCCGTGTTCGCGGTCGGTGAGGTCCTTGACGTCGGCGATGCCCTGGATCTTCTTCGCGTTGACCAGGTCCTTGATCTTCGCGATGACCTTCTCGGGGCCGACCGTGAACGGCAGTTCTGTGACCACCAGGCCCTTGCGGCGGGCCGTCACGGGCTCGACCGAGACCGTGGCGCGCATCTTGAAGGTGCCGCGGCCGTTCGCGTACGCGTCCCGGATGCCGTCCAGGCCGACGATCCGGCCGCCGGTGGGCAGGTCCGGGCCCGGGACGTGCTTCATCAGCGCGTCCAGGTCGGCGTTCGGGTTCCGGATCAGGTGGCGGGCGGCGGCGACGACCTCGCGCAGGTTGTGCGGCGGCATGTTCGTCGCCATGCCGACCGCGATTCCCGAGGCGCCGTTGACCAGCAGGTTCGGGAAGGCCGCGGGCAGGGCCAGCGGCTCCTGCTCCTGGCCGTCGTAGTTCGGCGCGAAGTCGACCGTGTCCTCGTCGATCGACTCGGTCATCAGGCCGGCCGCCTCGGCCATCCGGCACTCGGTGTACCGCATGGCGGCCGGCGGGTCGTCGTTGCCCAGCGAGCCGAAGTTGCCGTGGCCGTCGACCAGCGGCACCCGCATGGAGAAGGGCTGCGCCATGCGCACCAGGGCGTCGTAGATCGACGCGTCGCCGTGCGGGTGCAGCTTGCCCATGACCTCGCCGACGACACGCGCGCACTTCACATAGCCGCGTTCTGGACGCAGCCCCATCTCGTTCATCTGATAGACGATCCGGCGGTGCACCGGCTTGAGACCGTCACGGGCGTCCGGCAGGGCGCGCGAGTAGATGACCGAGTACGCGTACTCGAGGTAGGAGCCACGCATCTCGTCCACGACGTCGATGTCGAGGATCCTCTCCTCGAACGAATCGTCGGGCGGCGGGGTCTTCGTGCTGCGGCGGGCCATCGCTGCCTGGCTCCTTCTGATCTGGTCGCTCGCCTACGGGGCGCTCGTGCTGCTGAAGCGTTTGACGGATCTGACGCGGACCATTGTGGACCTAGGCACTGACAACCCGTGCCACCACCCGGTCCGGGCGGGCCCGCCGGACCGGCGGAGCGGAGTCCGACGCAGGCTACGCGATCCGCTGTGGGCGTACGTCCCGCGGGAACTCCGCCGGGGCCCCGCACGCTTTGCATACAGTGGCAGGAACGGCAGGAAAAGCGCGGTTTCCATCAACCGCCTCCGCTCGCGAAGGGACGTACATGCCCATGGGTCACACGACCACAGCCGAGGCAGGCTCCGGGGGCCTGACAGCGACCGAGCACCGCCTGGCCAACGGTCTGCGCGTGGTGCTCTCCGAGGACCACCTGACCCCGGTGGCGGCGGTCTGCCTCTGGTACGACGTCGGCTCCCGCCACGAAGTCAAGGGTCGTACCGGCCTGGCTCACCTTTTCGAGCACCTGATGTTCCAGGGCTCCGCGCAGGTGAAGGGCAACGGCCACTTCGAGCTGGTGCAGGGCGCCGGCGGCTCGCTCAACGGCACCACCAGCTTCGAGCGCACCAACTACTTCGAGACCATGCCCGCCCACCAGCTGGAGCTGGCGCTCTGGCTGGAGGCCGACCGCATGGGCTCCCTGCTGGCCGCCCTGGACGACGAGTCCATGGAGAACCAGCGGGACGTCGTCAAGAACGAGCGCCGCCAGCGCTACGACAACGTGCCGTACGGCACGGCCTTCGAGAGGCTGACCGCGCTCTCCTACCCCGAGGGCCACCCCTACCACCACACGCCGATCGGCTCCATGGCGGACCTGGACGCGGCCACCCTGGAGGACGCCCGCGCGTTCTTCCGCACCTACTACGCGCCGAACAACGCGGTGCTCTCCGTGGTCGGCGACATCGACCCCGAGCAGACCCTCGCCTGGGTCGAGAAGTACTTCGGCTCCATCGCCTCCCACGACGGCAAGCCCGCGCCCCGGGACGGCTCCCTGCCCGACGTCATCGGCGAGCAGAAGCGCGAGGTCGTCGTGGAGGAGGTCCCCGCGCGCGCCCTGATGGCCGCCTACCGGCTCCCGCACGACGGCACGCGCGCGTGCGACGCGGCCGACCTCGCCCTGACCATTCTCGGCGGCGGCGAGTCCTCCCGCCTGTACAACCGGCTGGTGCGCCGGGACCGTACGGCCGTCGCGGCCGGCTTCGGCCTGCTGCGCCTGGCCGGCGCGCCCTCCATGGGCTGGCTGGACGTGAAGACCTCGGGTGACGTCGAGGTGCCGGTCATCGAGACCGCCATCGACGAGGAGCTGGCCCGGTTCGCCGCGGAGGGCCCCACGCCCGAGGAGATGGAGCGCGCCCAGGCGCAGCTGGAGCGCGAGTGGCTGGACCGGCTCGGCACGGTCGCCGGCCGTGCCGACGAACTGTGCCGGTTCGCGGTCCTGTTCGGCGACCCTCAGCTCGCCCTGACCGCCGTCCAGCGCGTCCTGGAGGTCACCCCGCAGGAGGTCCAGGAGGTCGCCAAGGCCCGCCTGCGGCCCGACAACCGCGCGGTGCTCGTCTACGAGCCGAAGTCCCCGCAGGCCGTGGAGGACGCCGACATCCCCGGGGACCCGGAGCAGGAAGCCACCGTAGAGGCCGGCAACGAGAACGAGGAGACGGCCAAGTGACCGAACTCGCCACCATGGACTTCCACCCCCGGCCGCAGCCCGGCGAGGCCCGGCCCTGGGCGTTCCCGGCTCCCGAGCGCACCGCGCTCGACAACGGCCTGACCGTGCTGCGCTGCCACCGTCCCGGCCAGCAGGTCGTCGCCGTGGAGGTGCTGCTGGACGCGCCGCTGGACGCCGAGCCGGCCGGCCTGGACGGCGTCGCCACGATCATGGCGCGGGCCTTCTCGGAGGGCACCGACAAGCATTCCGCCGAGGAGTTCGCCGCCGAGCTGGAGCGCGCGGGCGCCACCCTGGACGCGCACGCAGACCACCCCGGCGTCCGGCTCAGCCTGGAGGTCCCGGCCTCCCGCCTGGCCAAGGGCCTCGGTCTGCTCGCCGACGCCCTGCGCGCGCCCGCCTTCGCCGAGAGCGAGGTCGAACGGCTGGTCCGCAACCGCCTGGACGAGATCCCGCACGAACTGGCCAACCCCTCCCGCCGGGCCGCCAAGGAACTCTCCAAGGAGCTGTTCCCGGCGACCTCCCGCATGTCCCGGCCGCGCCAGGGCACCGAGGAGACGGTCGAGAAGATCGACGCGGCGGCCGTACGCGCCTTCTACGACCGCCATGTGCGGCCCGGCACGGCCACCGTGGTCGTCGTCGGCGACCTGACCGGCGTCGACCTGGACGGCCTGCTCGGCGACACCCTGGGCGCCTGGACCGGCACCCCGGGCGAGCCCCGGCCGGTGCCGCCGGTGACCGCCGACGACACCGGGCGCGTGGTCATCGTGGACCGGCCCGGCGCCGTCCAGACGCAGCTGCTCATCGGCCGGATCGGCCCCGACCGGCACGACCGCGTGTGGCCCGCCCAGGTGCTCGGCACGTACTGCCTCGGCGGCACCCTCACCTCCCGCCTGGACCGCGTCCTGCGCGAGGAGAAGGGCTACACCTACGGCGTGCGCTCCTTCGGACAGGTCCTCAGGTCCGCGCCGGACGGCACGGGCGCGGCGATGCTCGCCATCAGCGGCTCGGTGGACACGCCGAACACCGGCCCGGCGCTGGACGACCTGTGGAAGGTGCTGCGGACCGTCGCGGCGGAGGGCCTGACCGACGCCGAGCGGGACGTCGCCGTGCAGAACCTCGTCGGCGTGGCGCCGCTGAAGTACGAGACCGCGGCGGCCGTCGCGAGCACGCTGGCCGACCAGGTCGAGCAGCACCTGCCCGACGACTTCCAGGCGACGCTGTACCGGCAGCTGGCCGCCACGGGAACGGTGGAGGCCACCGCGGCCGTCGTGAACGCCTTCCCGGTGGACCGCCTGGTGACCGTCCTCGTCGGTGACGCGGCCGCCATCAAGGCGCCGGTGGAGGCGCTCGGCATCGGTGAAGTGACCGTGGTGGCGGCCGAGTAACGGCACGCGCGCGCAGGGCCCTGGCAACGCGTCGGTCGTCAGGGCCCTGTTGTTCCACTCGCTCCCTCAGATGCCCGTTTTGGGGCGGAGGTTGCCTGTCTGCCCTGTGGGATGCGCTACAAAAGGCCGCTTCCGTTTGAGGACGGGGAGCGGGCCGCCGTAGCGTCATCCGGGCTGTTCGTCAGGCAGTGCGCCGCGCCCGCGGCACCGGACAGTCATCGCCGAGTCCCCGTACGGCGCGAGCCAGGGGAGCCGGGGACCCACGCAGTCCCTGGGGTGAATCGGGCGCCCGCGCGCGAGTGGGGGAGCCCGTAGGAGACCTTCCTGCTCCGAACCCGTCAGCTAACCCGGTAGGCGAGAGGGAAGGAAAGGACCAGCCACTTCATGGCGTTCATGTGCGCCACCGGGAAGCACCGCAAGCCCGGCCGGGTCAAGCGGACCACCGCTCAGGCGGCCGGTATCGCGGCCCTCACCACCACCGGCGTGATCGGCACCCTCGCCGCCTCCCCGGCGCTCGCCGCCGAGAACCCCACGGAGCAGACCGGGCTCGTCCCCGTCCTCGCCGTGACCCAGGACGTTCCCGAGCAGATCGACGCGCAGGCCGCCGCCCAGCAGCAGGCCGCCGAGCTGAAGGCGGCCGAGGAGGCCGCGGCGAAGGCCGCCGCCAAGCGGGCCGCGGAGGTGCGCGCGGCCAAGGCCCGTGCCGCCCGCGAGGCCGAGCGCAAGCTGCTGAACACCTTCGTCGCCCCCGTCGCGCACTCGTACGTCTCCACGGGCTACCAGGCCAGCAGCTCCCTGTGGTCCTCCGGTTCGCACACCGGCATCGACTTCCACGCCGCCAGCGGCACGGCCGTCCACGCGGTGGGCTCCGGCACGGTCGTCTCCACCGGCTGGGGAGGCGCGTACGGCAACCAGATCGTGATTCGCATGGCCGACGGCATGTACACGCAGTACGGGCACCTGTCGTCCATCGGGGTCACGGTGGGCCAGAAGGTCGTCCCGGGCCAGCAGATCGGCCTGTCCGGCGCCACCGGCAACGTCACCGGGCCGCACCTGCACTTCGAGGCGCGGACCACTCCCGAGTACGGCTCCGACGTCGACCCGGTCGCCTATCTCCGCCAGCACGGCGTGAACGTCTGACACCCCGCGCACGACCGTCCGAAGCCCCGGCTCACCGAGCCGGGGCTTTCGTCGTTTTTCGCGGTGTCCGCCTGATTCGCTGACCAAAAAATATCCCTGGATCCGGGACCGCCGTCGGAAATTCCGGCCTATTGCAATAGAGTCACGGAACACGCGTCCATCGTCGGCGTTTCACGGGGATTAAGGCGGAGGTCGGTCATGCGTATTCCGGCGCACTCGGTGTGTACCGCTGTCCGGGACGACATCGTCGCGGGTGTCCACGCGCGCGGCAGCCGCCTCACCGAGGAGGTACTGGCCCGCCGGTACGGCGTCTCGCGCGTCCCCGTGCGTGAGGCCCTGCGCACCCTGGAGGCCGAGGGTTTCGTGGTGACGCGCCGGCACGCGGGCGCGTGCGTGGCCGAGCCGACCGAGGAGGAGGCCGCCGACCTGCTGGAGATGCGGATGCTGCTGGAGCCGCTGGGCGCCGCCCGGGCCGCCCAGCGCCGCACCGAGGCCCATCTGAAGGTGCTGCGCGGCCTGGTCCGGCTGGGCCAGGAACGGGCCAGGAGGGGCGGCAGCGAGGACCTTCGCTCGCTGGGCGGCTGGTTCCACGAGACGCTCGCCCAGGCCTCCGGCAGCCCCTCGCTGACCGCGATGCTCACCCAGCTGCGGCACAAGATCGCCTGGATGTACACGGTGGAGGCGCCGGTCAGCCCGATGGAGTCCTGGACGGAGCACGGCGCCATCGTGGACGCGGTGGCGCGCGGCGACGCCGAGCGCGCGCGGGCCCTCACCACGCTGCACGCCGAGCGCGCGACCGGCGCGCACCGGCTGCGGTTTTCCGGCGGCGCGGAGCGTGTGAGGACTTCGCAACGAGCCGTAAACATGTCGGGCCGACGGCATTAACACGGGGGCCGTATACAAAGAGGAGTTATTCGGGGCGGGGTCTTTTCCGCTGCCCGAATTAACGGCGCGGTAATTCGGCGGGTGGCTTTTCCGGTGGGAAAGCCACCCCGCACACGCCGAAGCCGCGCCACCCGAAAAGGCGGCGCGGCTCCGGCGCTTCTGTGCGGTGCTCGCTCAGACGGTCTCGGGCAGCTCCTCCAGGCCCTCGGAGACCAGCTTGGCCAGCCGGTCGAGTGCGGCGTCCGCACCCTCGGCGTCGGAGGCGAGGACGATCTCCTCGCCGCCCTGGGCGCCCAGGCCCAGAACGGCGAGCATGGAGGCCGCGTTGACGGGGTTGCCCCCGGCCTTGGCGATCGTCACCGGGACGCCTGCGGCCGTGGCGGCTCGGACGAAGATGGAGGCGGGGCGGGCGTGGAGGCCCTCGGCCCAGCCGACGTTGACGCGGCGCTCAGCCATGTGTTGCTGCCCTTCGGTGTTCAGGGTTGTCTAGACCAGTTTCCCATATCGTGAAGCGTGCCCGGAGGGGACGTGCGTCCCGCTCCGGTGTGGGGCCGGACCGCGGCCTCGGTCCGGCTTGTCGTCCTCCACAGACTGCCTCGCTCCGTTGTCGTACGCGAGCCGTACTCTGGGGCTCATGCAGACCTCGGCGGACCGGCAGGACCGGCACCACTACCCCGCCCACTGGGAGGCGGACGTGGTGCTGCGTGACGGGGGCACCGCACGCATCCGGCCCATCACCGTTGATGACGCCGACCGCCTGGTCAGTTTCTACGAGCAGGTCTCGGACGAGTCGAAGTACTACCGCTTCTTCGCGCCGTACCCACGGCTCTCCGCCAAGGACGTCCACCGCTTCACGCACCACGACTTTGTGGACCGGGTGGGACTCGCGGCCACCATCGGCGGCGAGTTCATCGCCACCGTACGCTATGACCGCATCGGCACCGACGGCATGCCCGCCTCCGCGCCCGCCGACGAGGCCGAGGTCGCCTTCCTGGTCCAGGACGCCCACCAGGGCCGCGGAGTGGCCTCCGCCCTGCTGGAGCACATCGCGGCCGTGGCGCGCGAGCGGGGCATCCGCCGCTTCGCCGCCGAGGTGCTGCCCGCCAACACCAAGATGATCAAGGTGTTCACGGACGCCGGCTACACCCAGAAGCGCAGCTTCGAGGACGGCGTCGTCCGCCTGGGGTTCGACCTCGAACCCACCGACCGCTCCCTCGCCGTGCAGCGCGCGCGGGAGCAGCGCGCCGAGGCCCGCTCGGTACGGCGGCTCCTCGCGCCCGGCTCGGTCGCGGTCGTCGGCGTCGGCCGCGCCCCCGGCGGAGTGGGCCGCGGCGTCCTCGGCAACCTCCGCGACGCGGGCTACGCGGGCGGTCTGTACGCCGTGAACAAGCTCTTCCCGGAGGACCTCACGCAGCTCGACGGGGTGCCCGCGCACCGCTCGGTGCGGGACATCGGCGGCCCCGTGGACCTCGCCGTCGTCGCCGTGCCGGCCGAGCAGGTGCCCGCCGTGGTCGCCGAGTGCGGCGAACACGGCGTCCAGGGGCTGGTCGTGCTCTCGGCCGGGTACGCCGAGAGCGGCCCCGAGGGGCGCGAGCGGCAGCGGGCCCTCGTGCGCGCCGCGCGCGCGTACGGCATGCGGATCATCGGCCCGAACGCCTTCGGGGTCATCAACACCGCCCCGGACGTCCGGCTGAACGCCTCGCTGGCCCCCGAGATGCCCCGCCCCGGCCGCATCGGCATGTTCGCCCAGTCCGGCGCCATCGGCATCGCCCTGCTGTCCCGGCTGCACCGGCGCGGCGGAGGCGTCACCGGGGTCACCGGCGTCTCCACCTTCGTCTCCGCCGGCAACCGCGCGGACGTCTCCGGCAACGACGTCCTGCAGTACTGGTACGACGACCCCGAGACCGACGTCGTCCTCATGTACCTGGAGTCCATCGGCAACCCCCGCAAGTTCAACCGCCTCGCCCGGCGCACGGCGGCCGCCAAGCCCCTGGTGGTCGTCCAGGGGACCGGCACGGCACCGCAGGGCCACGCGGTCCGGGCCACCCGGCTGCCGTACGCGACCGTCTCCGCGCTGCTGCGGCAGGCCGGCGTGATCCGGGTCGACACCATCACCGAGCTGGTCGACGCGGGGCTGCTGCTCGCGCGCCAGCCCCTGCCCGCGGGCCCGCGCGTGGCCATCCTCGGCAACTCCGAGTCGCTGGGCGTGCTGACGTACGACCGCTGTCTGGCCGAGGGGCTGCGGCCGGCCCGGCCCGTGGACCTGACGACCGGGGCGACGGCGGAGGACTTCCACCGGGCGCTCGCCGCCGCGCTGGCCGACGGCACGAACGACGCCGTCGTCGTCACGGCGATCCCCGCGATCGGGGAGGGCTCGCCGGGGGACGCCGAACTGGCCCAGGCACTGCGGTCGGCCGCGGCGGCGGTGCCGGGGAAGCCGGTGCTCGTCGTCCACGTCGAGCTGGGCGGACTGGCCGAGGCGCTGTCGGCTGCGGCGAGCACCGCACCCGGGGCCGGTGAGAGGGCGCAGGGATCCGCGGGAGCGGCCGTACCCGGGGCCGGTGAGAGGGCGCAGGGATCCGCGGGAGCAGCCGTACCCGGGGCCGGCGAGAGGGCGCAGGGATCCGCGGGAGCGGCCGCACCCGACCTCACCACCCCACCCGAGGGCACCCACCTCATCCCCGCCTACCCCGCCGCCGAACGTGCCGTCCGGGCCCTCGCCGAAGCCGTGAAGTATGCGGGGTGGCGGCGCGAGGCGACCGACCCCGGCAGGGTGCCGGAGTACGACGACATCGACGAGAAGGGCGCCGCCCGGCTGATCGGCGAGCTCCTCACGCGCGGGCAGGGGCTCGCCGTCTCCGACGCGGAGACCTGCGCGCTGCTCGGCAGGTACGGCATCCCCGTGCGCCGCGCCCTGCCCGCGCCCACCCCGGGGGCCGCCGTCGAGGCCGCCCGCTCCCTCGGCTACCCGGTCGCCCTCAAGGCCACCGCCCCGCACCTCAGGCACCGCGCCGACCTGGGCGGGGTCCGTCTGGACCTCGCGGACGAGGAGCAACTGCTGCGGGCGTACGCCGAGTTGACCGAACTGTTCGGGCGGCCGGAGGAGCTGCGGCCGGTGGTGCAGGGCATGGCACCGCGCGGGGTCGACACGGTCGTACGCGCGGTGATCGACCCGGCGGCCGGCGCCGTGCTGTCCTTCGGCCTGGCCGGAGCAGCCTCCCAGCTGCTCGGTGACATGGCCCACCGGCTGATCCCGGTCACCGACCGGGAGGCGACCTCGCTGGTGCGGTCGATCCGGACGGCCCCCCTGCTGTTCGGCTGGCGCGGCTCCACCCCGGTGGACACCCCGGCCCTGGAGGAACTGCTGCTGCGGGTGTCCCGGCTGGTCGACGACCACCCCGAGGTGGTCGCGGTCACCCTGGAGCCGGTCGTCGTCGCCCCGCACGGCGTGAGCGTCCTCGGCGCCACCGTCCGGCTCGCGCCCCCACCCGCCCGCGACGACCTGGGCCCGCGCACGCTGCCGGCCTACTGAGCGGGACGGGGGGCACACCACAGGGAGATCGCCGGACGGAAGCCGCTGCCCGAGGACGGCGGTGGGACGGACCGGGGATCCGGGCCGGGGCCCGTGCCGAGGCCCCCGCGCGCGCGTGTACGGGCCGCCCCGGTCCGCACGACTGGCCCGGACCGCCCCCGCCCACGGATTAGGATGGACGCCATGGCCAAGACCAGTACGACGACCCAGGGGCTGCGCGCGGCGATCGAGCGCAGCGGCTACTACCCGGCCCTCGTGGCCGAGGCGGTGGAGTCCGCGGTGGGCGGCGAGCCCGTGCGGTCGTACCTGGTCCACCAGGAGACGACGTTCGACCAGAACGAGGTGCGCCGGCACGTCACCGTGCTGGTCCTCACCGGCAACCGCTTCATCGTCAGCCACACCGACGAGCAGGCCGCCGACAGCACGTCCCCGACGCCGTACGCCACCACCTCCACCGAGTCCGTGAAGCTCGACCGGATCTCCTCGGTGGTGGTCAGCCGGGTCGTCGCCAACCCGGAGCAGTACACGCCGGGCACGCTGCCCCGCGAGGTCGTGCTGACCATCGGCTGGGGCGCGGTCAGCCGTATCGACCTGGAGCCCGCCGCCTGCGGCGACCCCAACTGCGACGCCGACCACGGCTACACGGGCAGCTCCACGGCGGACGACCTCAGCCTGCGTGTCAGCGAGGCCGGGGACGGCCCGGAGACGGTGCGCCAGACGCTCGCCTTCGCGCAGGCCATCTCGGAGGCGACCGCGGACCTCACGCGCTGATGTCCCAGCTCTCCGCCTGGGACCACCCGGAACCCCTCGCCCTGGACACCGCGCCGCTGCCCGAGTACGGCAGCGGCTCCCTGGCCGACCTGCTGCCCACCCTGGCCGCCGGCATGGGCGTGCCCGGTCTGACCGCCACGATCGGCGAACTGACCGCGACCGACCGGGTCTGCGTCTTCCTGATCGACGGGCTCGGCTGGGAGCAGCTCCGGGCACACCCGGACGAGGCCCCCTTCCTGACCTCCCTGCTCGGCAGCTCGCGCGGCGGCACCGGCCGCCCGCTCACCGCCGGCTACCCGGCGACCACCGCGACCTCCCTCGCCTCCGTCGGCACCGGCCTGCCGCCCGGCCTCCACGGCCTGCCCGGCTACACCGTGCGCAATCCGGACACCGGCGAGCTGATGAACCAGCTCCGCTGGCAGCCGTACACCGCACCGCACGCCTGGCAGCCGTACCCCACCGTCTTCCAGCTGGCCCACGACGCCGGGGTGCACGCCGCGCAGGTGTCCTCGCCCGCCTTCCAGCACACCCCGCTCACCAAGGTGGCGCTCAGCGGCGGCACCTTCCACGGCCGGCTCACCGGCGAGGACCGCATGGACCTGGCGGCCGAGCAACTGGCCGCCGGGGACCGCTCGCTGGTGTACACGTACTACTCGGAGCTGGACGGCGCCGGACACCGCTACGGCGTCGCCTCCGACACCTGGCGCGGCCAGCTCATGTACGTCGACCGGCTCGTCCAGCGCCTCGCCGAGCAGCTCCCGCCGCGCAGCGCCCTCTACGTCACCGCCGACCACGGCATGGTCGACGTGCCGTTCGACGACCGGCACCGCATCGATTTCGACGAGGACTGGGAGCTGCGCGCCGGCGTGGCCCAGCTGGGCGGCGAGGGCCGGGCCCGGCACGTCTACGCGGTGCCGGGCGCCGGGAACGACGTCCTGACCGTCTGGCGCGAGGTGCTGGGCGAGCAGTTCTGGGTGGCCTCGCGGGACGAGGCGATCGCGGCCGGCTGGTTCGGGCCGCGGGTGGACGAGCGCGTGTACCCGCGGCTCGGGGACGTGATCGCCGCCGCGCACGACGACGTCCTGATCATCGCCTCCGAGCGGGAACCCAAGGAGTCGGCGCTGGTCGGCAACCACGGCTCGATGACCCCTGCGGAACAACTGGTCCCGCTGCTCGAAGTACGCTCCTGAAGCGTCCCACCCCTCCCGACGACTCACCGAAAGGTGCTCAACTCCTCATGCCCGAGCTGGTGTTCTTCTCCGGAACGATGGACTGCGGGAAGTCGACGCTGGCTCTGCAGATCGAGCACAACCGTTCCGCGCGCGGACTGGCCGGCATGATCTTCACCCGGGACGACCGCGCGGGCGAGGGCAAGCTGTCCTCCCGGCTGGGTCTGGTCACCGACGCGGTGGAGGTCGAGGACGGCCAGGACCTGTACGTCTACCTCGTGGACCATCTCTCACGGGGCGGCCGGGCCGACTATGTGATCGCGGACGAGGCGCAGTTCCTCGCGCCCGAGCAGATCGACCAGCTCGCGCGCGTGGTGGACGAGCTGGACCTGGACGTGTTCGCCTTCGGCATCACCACCGACTTCCGCTCGAAGCTGTTCCCGGGCTCGCAGCGGCTGGTGGAGCTGGCCGACCGGATCGAGGTGCTCCAGGTGGAGGCGCTGTGCTGGTGCGGCGCCCGGGCCACGCACAACGCCCGCACGGTGGGCGGCGAGATGGTGGTCGAGGGCGCCCAGGTGGTCGTCGGCGACGTCAACCAGTCCGCGGGCGAGATCGGCTACGAGGTGCTGTGCCGCCGCCACCACCGGCGCCGGATGACCGCCGCGTCCGCCCGCGCGGCGGCCCTGTCCCCGGACGTGCTGCCCGTCTCGGCGTCCTGAGAACCCGTCAGGGCCCGGCCCCGGGCTCAGGGGCCTTTGCAGGGCGTCTCAGGACCCTTGAGGTGCCCTGGGACGGGACCCGCGGGCCTCAGCGCGGGTCCTGCACCACCGAGAACTCGGCGCCCTCCGGGTCCGCCACGGTCGCCACCCGCCCGTGCGGGCTGTCGTGGGCCGGGCGGAGGATCCGGCCGCCCAGGCCGGTCACCTGCCGGAGCGTCGCGCCGAGGTCGGCGACCTCGAAGTACGTCCGCCAGTACGGCCCCCGGTCCCGGGGCAGGGCGTGGCCCACGCCGTGCAGCCCCGCCACCGGCCGGCCGTCCAGGCGCAGGGTCACGTAGTCGAAGTCGGCGGAGACCACCGGCTCCTCCCCGTAGCCGAAGACGCTCCGGTAGAACTTCGCGACGCTCTCCGTCTCGTAGGTGACCAGTTCGTTCCAGACGGGCGTGCCGGGCACGCCGCTGATCGCCGTGCCGAAGTGGGCCGAGCCCTGCCAGATGCCGAACACCGCCCCGGAGGGGTCGGAGGCGATCGCCATCCGCCCGGCCTCGGCGGCGTCCAGCGGGCCGACGGCCACCGTGCCGCCGCACAGCCGTACCGTGTCGGCGGTCTGGTCGACGTCGTCCGAGGCGAGGTACGGCGTCCAGGCGACCGGCAGCCGGCGGTCCGGCGGCAGCTGGCCCATGCCCGCCACCTCCCGCCCGTCCAGCAGCGCCCGCACATACGGGCCGAGCTGCTGCGGGCCCGGCCGGAACTCCCAGCCGAACAGCTCACCGTAGAACTCCTCGGTGGCATCCAGCCCGTGCACCATCAGGCTCACCCAGCAGGGCGTGCCGGGCCCGCGCCACGCGTGCGGACCGGCCGACTCCCGTGCCTCGGTCATCGATCTCTCTCTCCCCGGCCCCTCGCGGTGGCCGTGTCGCTTCCGCTCCCCGGAAGGGGTGTCCAGGCCGCCGGCGGGTAGGCCCGTGCCGGTGCCCGCGTTCTCCGGCGGTGCCGGGGGCGCTGCCGACCCGCTCGGCCGTCACTCCCGGAGGATGCCCGATCTGCCGTCTCCCGCCGCTTTCTGACACAGCCCGACGGATGTTCGCCCGCTGTACAGCACGTGCTCGAACCGGTACGCCCGGTGATCGAGCCTGTCCGGCCGAGCAGAGTAGCCGGACCTGGACGCCGCGGCCACCCCTGGCGTATGGATGGACGCCATGACAGCCATCATCACCGCATCCGATCTCGCGCACGAGCTGACGGGGGCCGCCCCGCCCGCGCTGCTGGACGTGCGCTGGCAGCTGAGCGTGGCGAAGGCGGCGGGCGCGCCGGCCTTCGACGGCCGGGCCGAGTACGCGGCCGGGCACATCCCCGGCGCGGTCTTCGTGGACCTGGACCGGGAGCTGGCCGCCGCGCCCGGCGCGCGGGGCCGGCATCCGCTGCCCGACCTCGCGGAGTTCGGTGCCGCCATGCGCCGCGCGGGCGTGTCGGCGGGGCGGCCGGTCGTCGTGTACGACGGCGGGCAGGGCTGGGCCGCCGCGCGCGCGTGGTGGCTGCTGCGCTGGACGGGTCACCCGGACGTGCGGGTGCTCGACGGCGGGTTGCCGTCCTGGCGGGGCGCGCTGTCCACCGAGGTGCCGGAGCCGGCCGAGGGCGACTTCGTCCCGGCCCCGGCCGCAGCGGGGCTGCTGGACGCGGACGGGGCCGCGGCCCTGGCCCGTACGGGGGTGCTGCTGGACGCGCGCGCGGGGGAGCGGTACCGCGGTGAGGTGGAGCCGGTCGACCGGGTCGGCGGGCACATCCCGGGCGCGGTGTCGGCGCCGACGACGGAGAACGTGGGCCCCGACGGCCGCTTCCTGCCGGCGGTGGAGCTGAGGGACCGCTTCAAGGCCCTGGGCGTGTCCGAGGACACCGAGGTGGGCGTGTACTGCGGTTCGGGCGTCTCCGGCGCCCACGAGGTCCTCGCGCTGGCGGTGGCGGGCATCCCGGCGGCCCTGTACGTCGGATCGTGGTCCGAGTGGTCCGCGGACCCGGCGCGGCCGGTGGCGGTGGGGGCGGATCCGCAGTAGCGGGCAGGCCGGGGAGGGGCACGCGCGCGTGCCCCTCCCGTCGTCCTACGACGTCCTACTCCTGCTTCTTGCGGCGGGTGCCTAAGACGATCTCGTCCCAGCTCGGCACGGCGGCACGGCGGCCGGGGCGCACGCCGTCGGCCTCGGCCTGCCGGTCGGTCGCGCCGACGAGCCGGTCGCGGTGGCTGCCGACGGAACGCGGCATGAGGACGTCCGCGTAGGCGGAGCCGGCGGACGCGGCGGGCGCCGGCGGCTCCTCGGCGTCGGGCTCGTCGTCGGGCTCCTCCGAGGGCTCCGCCGGGCGTTCCGGGACCACCAGGTCGCCCCGGAAGCTCGGTACGGCCTCCAGCAGGCTGGTCAGCGAGTCGCGCTCGCCCGTGCTCTCCTCGTCCGGCTCCGGCGGCGGGGCGGGCAGGCCGGGCCGGTCGCGGTCGAGCCGTTCGAGCGCGCGGTCCATCGAACGCTCGCGCGGCAGCCGGGCGATGCGCGGGACGAACGGGAAGCTGGGCTCGGGCACGGCGAGGTCGTCGGACTCGCCGATCAGCGAGCGCGCCTCCTCGTCCACGGCCTGGACGAGCCGCCGGGGCGGGTCGTACGTCCAGCTCGCCGAGTGCGGTTCGCCCGCGACCCGGTAGACGAGGAGCACCTCCCAGGTGCCGTCGTCGCGGCGCCAGGAGTCCCACTGCACGGTGTCCTTGTCGGCGCCGCGCAGCAGCAGCCGCTCCTGTACGGTCTCGCCGAGCAGCGGGCCGGAGTTCTCGCCGGGCCGGCGCACCGGGGTCTTGCGTGCCCGCTCGGCCATGAAGGCGCGCTCGGCGAGTACCGGGCCCTCGAAGCGCCGTACCCGGTCGACGGGGATGCCGGCGAGCTGGGCGACCTCTTCCGCGGTGGCACCAGCGCGTATCCGCGCCTGGATGTCACGCGGGCGGAGATGGCTCTCGACCTCGATCTCGATCTGGCCGAGACGGGGACGGTCGCCGCGCACGGCGGCGCGCAGGCGTTCGTCGATCGGAAGCGTGTACTCCGTAGAGTCGGCAGCCTTCAGCACCAGCCGTGTGCCGTCATTCGAGACGGCCACGACACGCAGTTCGGGCATGGGGACCTCCCGGGTGGTGCCTGCCGACGTCACGTGCGTCGCTGCTTCCGCTAGTCGAGTGTGGCCTGCCCGGGTGCAGCCTGCCACAACCTTGCCGAGTTGCCCGGCGTGTCGGGCACGGGCCCGGGAACGCCGTTATGGCACGGTTACCTGTTCGCAACGCTAAGTGACCAACTCTGTCACCCTGTGCAACCAGCCCCCTCCCGGCGGTCCTGCAAGGCCGCGGACACCCTGGTGGGAGGCCGGACCCAGGGCTCGCAACAGTACTCCATTCGGGCCATGTGCGTGGATCGGCGCGCCGCCCAACTTCTGGCAAGGGATGCGACTTGGCGCTCCGCAACCGGTTCTGCCGATCATGAACGTGGCGAACTTCACGCGATCACCGGAAGCGGAACCATTGATTTCGCCGGGCTAGGCGCCCAGTACCCGCCGCAGGTAGTCGTTCTGGAACAGCCGGTCCGGGTCCAGCCGGTCCCGTAGCGCGGTGAACTCGCCGAAGCGCGGGTACACCCGGGCGAAGTACTCCGCGTCCCGCGTGTGCACCTTGCCCCAGTGCGGACGCCCCTCGTGCGCGGTGAAGATGCGCTCGGCGGCGGTGAAGTACGCCTGGTAGGGCGTGCCCCGGAACATGTGCACGGCGATGTAGGCACTGTCCCGGCCGGAGGCGGTGGACAGGGTGATGTCGTCGGCCGGGGCGGTGCGCACCTCCACCGGGAAGCCGATCCGCAGCGCGGAGCGGTCGACCATGGCCTTCAGCTCGCGCAGCGTGGCCACCAGGGCCGCGCGCGGGACGGCGTACTCCATCTCCACGAACCGCACCCGGCGCGGCGAGGTGAAGACCTTGTACGGGATGTCCGTGTACGTGCGCGCGGACAGCGCCCTGCTGGAGATCCGGGCGATCGACGGCACGGTCGCGGGGGCCGCGCGGCCGACCCACTGGGCCACCTGGAAGACGCCGTTGGAGAGGAACTCGTCCTCGAACCACCCGGCCAGCCGGCCCACCGGCCGTTCGGGGCCGGCGCTGCGGTTGTTGCGCTTGGTGTTGGTGCTGCCGGTGTGCGGGAACCAGTAGAACTCGAAGTGCTCGTTCTCCGCCCACAGTTGGTCGAACTCGGCGAGGACCCGTTCGAAGGGCATGGGTTCCTCGCGCGCGGAGAGCAGGAAGAGCGGCTCCACGGCGAAGGTGATCGCGGTGACGACACCCAGGGCGCCGAGGCCGATGCGGGCCGCGGTGAACACCTCCGGGTTCTCCTTCTCGGAGCAGGTGAGCACCGAGCCGTCGGCCGTGACGAGTTCCAGCCCCTTGATCTGCGCGGCGATGGAGGCGGACGCCCGGCCCGTGCCGTGCGTGCCGGTGCTGGTGGCCCCCGACACGGTCTGCTCCATGATGTCGCCCATGTTGGTGAGCGACAGGCCCTCGCGCGCGAGAGCGGCGTTGAGTCTCTTGAGCGGGGTGCCCGCCTCCACCGTGACCGTCATGGACTCCCGGTCGATGCCGCGTATGCCGGTCAACAGTTGAGGGCGTATCAACACGCCGTCGGTGGCGGCGATCGAGGTGAAGGAGTGCCCGGTCCCGACCGCCTTCACCTTCAGGCCGTCCTCCCGTGCCCGGCGCACGGCCGCGGCCAGCTCCTCCACGGAGGCCGGCGCGACCTGCCGCGCGGGCCGGGCGGAGACGTTCCCGCCCCAGTTACGCCACGTGCCGTTCTTCCCGCTCGCTGTGCTGCTCAACGGTGCCTCCCCGACCCGCGGCCGGCCTGCGCAGCCGGCGGTACCCGAGGAAACCGACCGCGACCGCGACGGCTCCGGACGCGGCCGGAACCCCGTACCCGGCCCGCGCCCCGGCCGCGTCGATCACCCAGCCGGCCACGGAGGAGCCGACCGCGATGCCGACGGCCAGGCCGGTGCCCACCCAGGTCATGCCCTCGGTGAGCTGCGCGCGCGGTACGTGCTCTTCGATGAGGGACATCGTCGTGATCATCGTCGGTGCGATGGACAGGCCCGCAACGAACAGCGCCACGGCCAGAAGCGGCAGGTTTCCGACCAGTAGGAGGGGGATCATACTCACGGCCATCCCCGTCACGCCCAGCAGCCAGCGGCGTTCCGGCGCACCGCTGAAACGCAGCAGGCCGAAGACCACGCCCGCCGCGCAGGAACCGGCCGCGTACAGCGCCAGGACCACGCTCGCGGCGCCCTTGTGGCCGCGCTCGTCGGCGAAGGCGACGGTGACCACGTCGACGGCGCCGAAGATCGCGCCGGTCGCCATGAAGGTGGCCACCAGCACCTGGAGCCCCCGCGCGCGCAGGGCGCTGCCGCCGCCGTGCCGCTCACGCGGGTGCGGTTCGGGCTCGGTGGCGCGCTGGGCGGTCAGCCAGAAGACGCCGGCCGCCAGGAAGCAGGCGGCCAGCAGGGGGCCCGCCTCCGGGAACCAGGCCGTGGACAGGCCGATGGAGATGATCGGCCCGAAGATGAAGCAGACCTCGTCCACGACCGACTCGAACGAGTAGGCGGTGTGCAGCTTCGGGGTGCCCCGGTACAGCGCCGCCCAGCGGGCCCGGACCATCGCGCCCAGGCTCGGCACCGCGCCGACCCCGGCCGCGCACACGAACAGCACCCAGTCCGGCCCGCCGAGGTGGGCGGCGAGCAGCAGGCCGGCCGTGGCGGCCAGGGCCACCAGGGTCGCCGGGCGCAGCACCCGGCGCTGCCCGTGCCGGTCCACCAGCCGGGAGATCTGCGGCCCGACCGCGGCGGCGGACAGCGCCATGGCGGCCGACAGGGCGCCCGCGAGGCCGTACCGGCCGGTGAGCTGGGAGACCATGGTGACCACGCCGATGCCCATCATCGACAGCGGCATCCGGCCGACGAGTCCCGCGGCGGAGAACGCCTTGGTGCCGGGCTCGGCGAACAGGGCTCTGTAAGGGCTGGGCACGTGGTCTCCGGGCGGTTCGGTAAGGCGCGAATGCGGCTGATACAGCTTACGAGTTAGGGCACCCTCATCGCACCCGGTGCGACGTCCGGAGAAACCGCCCTCAACCGGCTGGAACCCGACTCTTCACCCCGCTGTTTCCCCGCTGTCAGTGCCGGGTGGCAGGATCGACCCATGCCAGACGTGCTCGATGCCAGCCCGTACGACGCCCTCCTCCTGCTCTCCTTCGGCGGCCCCGAAGGCCCGGACGACGTGGTCCCCTTCCTGGAGAACGTCACGCGCGGGCGCGGCATCCCCAGGGAACGCCTGAAGGAAGTCGGGCAGCACTACTTCCTGTTCGGCGGGGTCAGCCCCATCAACGACCAGAACCGCGCCCTGCTGGACGCCCTGCGCAAGGACTTCGCCGAACACGGCCTGAACCTGCCGGTCTACTGGGGCAACCGCAACTGGGCGCCGTACCTGACCGACACCCTGCGCGAGATGGTCGCCGACGGCCGCCGCCGCATCCTCGTCCTCGCCACCAGCGCCTACGCCTCCTACTCGGGCTGCCGCCAGTACCGGGAGAACCTCGCCGACGCACTGGCCGCCCTGGAGGCCGAGGGCCTGGAACCGCCGAGGGTCGACAAGCTGCGGCACTACTTCAACCACCCCGGCTTCGTCGAGCCCATGACCGACGGCGTGCTGCGCGCCCTGGCGGACCTCCCGGAGGACGTCCGCGCGGGCGCCCACCTCGCCTTCACCACCCACTCCATCCCGACCTCGGCCGCCGACACCTCCGGCCCGGTCGAGGCCCACGGCGAGGGCGGCGCCTACGTGGAGCAGCACCTGGACGTGGCCCAGCTGATCGCCGACGCCGTCCGCGAGCGCACCGGCGTCGACCACCCCTGGCGGCTCGTCTACCAGTCCCGCTCCGGTGCCCCGCACATCCCGTGGCTGGAGCCCGACATCTGCGACCATCTGGAGGAGCGGCACGCGGCCGGCGCCCCCGCCGTGGTGATGGCGCCCATCGGCTTCGTCTCCGACCACATGGAGGTCCTCTACGACCTCGACACCGAGGCCAGGGCCAAGGCCGAGGAGCTGGGCCTGCCGGTGCGCCGCTCGGCCACCGTGGGCGCCGACCCCCGGTTCGCCGCCGCGGTCCGCGAGCTGGTCGCGGAGCGCGCCGCCGTGGAGCGCGGCCAGGAGGTCACCCCCTGCGCCCTGGGCGCGCTGGGCCCGAGCCACCACCTCTGCCCGGTCGGCTGCTGTCCCGCCCGTGCGCCCCGCCCGGCCGCCGCCGGCGCCGACAGTCCCTACGCGTGAGGAGAACCGTGACCGACGCCCCCCACCGGGACCTGCTCGCCCTCGCCCAGGAGGCCGCCCGCCGCGCCGGCGAGCTGCTGCGTGACGGCCGCCCCGCCGACCTGGCCGTGGCCAGGACGAAGTCCAGTCCCATCGACGTCGTCACCGAGATGGACATCGCGGCGGAGAAGCTGATCACCGACCTGATCTCCGGGCGGCGCCCGGACGACGGCTTCCTCGGCGAGGAGGGCGCCTCCGTCGCGGGCACGAGTGGCATCCGCTGGGTGATCGACCCGCTCGACGGCACCGTGAACTACCTGTACGGCCTGCCGACCTGGGCGGTGTCCGTCGCGGCCGAACAGGACGGCGAGACCGTCGTCGGCGTGGTCGCCGCCCCCATGCGCGGCGAGACCTACCACGCCGTGCGCGGCGGTGGCGCGTGGGCGACCGGCGCCTGGGAGGGCGAGCGGGCGCTCGCCTGCCGCCCCGCGCCCCCGCTCGACCAGGCCCTGGTGTCCACCGGGTTCAACTACGTCACCGAGGTCCGCACCCACCAGGCGGAGGTGGCGGCCCGGCTGGTCCCGCTGCTGCGGGACATCCGGCGCAGTGGCTCGGCGGCGGTCGACCTGTGCGACGTGGCCTGCGGCCGGCTCGACGGGTACTACGAGCGGGGTCTGCACGCGTGGGACGTCGCGGCCGGGGACCTGATCGCCCGGGAGGCGGGCGCGCTGACCGGTGGGCGGCCCGGAGAGCGCCCCTCGGGCGACCTGACCGTGGCGGGGTCACCCGGGGTGTTCGAGCCCCTCCAGCGGCTGCTGGAGGACTTCGGCGCCTGGCACGACTGACCGGGGTAGCGGCGGCGGTACACGGGTAGCAGCACACAGAGGGACCCCGGCGCTGGATTCGCCGGGGTCCCTCGTCGTGCTCCGGGGCGTGAGCTCCGGGTTCTGCGCTCCGGGTCGATCAGACGCGTGACGCGCCGACCTCCACACCGTGTTCGGCGGCGAGGCGTCGCAGGTCGTCGAGCTCGGCCTGCTCCACCTCGGCGAGGAAGTCGTCGCCCTCGTCACGAGCCCGCGACAGGTCGGACTCGGTCGCCTGTATGCGCTGCAGAAGTCCTGCGGTGAAAGCGTCCATGCTGCGCCCCCTCGTCCAGGGTCGTGGGTCGGTGGCACGGGGGTGTGCCGTGAGGAAGGGGCGATCACGTCTCTCGCAGGTGCCCAGCGCTGCCCGGCCGGGCGGCGACGGTGCCGGACACCCACGCCCGCTCTGCCAAGCGGATGGCGGGGTACCGCATGGTGCTGCGGCACATGCAGAGCGTGATCGCGGGGTGTAAAGCCGTCCTCCCCCCGCTCCCTTCCGCGGAAACCTCAACCGGCGCGGAAATTCACCTATTCCCGCCCCGGAACCCCGTCCCACGGGCCCGGACCCCGCCTTACAGCCGACTTATGGCCGAAAAGGGCAGGATGGGGGTCACACCCGCGAAACAGCCCTGCCCGCACGCGCTCACCGCGCGCCACGCGGGCGGACATGAGGAAGGACAAGCGACGTGCGCGTACTCGTCGTCGAGGACGAGCAACTGCTCGCCGATGCGGTGGCCACCGGACTGCGCCGGGAGGCCATGGCCGTCGACGTCGTGTACGACGGTGCGGCCGCCCTGGAGCGCATCGGCGTCAACGACTACGACGTGGTCGTCCTCGACCGCGACCTCCCGCTCGTGCACGGCGACGACGTGTGCCGCAGGATCGTCGAGCTGGGCATGCCCACGCGCGTGCTGATGCTCACCGCGTCCGGCGACGTCAGCGACCGCGTCGAGGGCCTGGAGATCGGCGCCGACGACTACCTGCCCAAGCCGTTCGCCTTCAGCGAGCTGATCGCGCGCGTGCGCGCCCTGGGCCGCCGCACCAGCGTGCCCCTGCCGCCGGTCCTGGAGCGGGCCGGCATCAAGCTCGACCCCAACCGCCGCGAGGTCTTCCGGGACGGCAAGGAGGTCCAGCTCGCGCCCAAGGAGTTCGCGGTGCTGGAGGTGCTCATGCGCAGCGAGGGCGCCGTGGTCTCGGCGGAGCAGCTGCTGGAGAAGGCCTGGGACGAGAACACCGACCCGTTCACCAACGTGGTGCGGGTGACGGTGATGACGCTGCGCCGCAAGCTGGGCGAGCCGCCCGTCATCGTCACCGTCCCCGGCTCCGGCTACCGGATCTGATCCCCCGTGGCCACGACACCCGCCCCACCCCAGGCACCCCCGAAGCCCACCTGGGACCCCAGCCGGCCGCAGCCGCCCTTCCCGTGGCTGCGCCCGACCATCCGGATACGGCTGACGCTGCTGTACGGCGGCATGTTCCTGATCGCCGGCATCCTGCTGCTGTCGATCATCTACCTGCTCGCCGCCCAGGCGATCAGCACCGGCAACCAGCCGCTGTTCAAGATCGTCAGCGGTTCGGCGATCAAGGTCACCAGCGACAACTGCCCCGCGGTCACCGCGATCAACTCCGGCCCGGTGCCGCTGTCGGACTTCAACGACGCGATCGCCCACTGCGTCGACCAGCAGCGCCAGGCGGCCCTGGACAACCTGCTCAGCCGCTCCCTGCTGGCCCTGCTGGGCCTCGCCGTGATCGCCTTCGCGTTCGGCTACGCGATGGCCGGCCGCGTGCTGTCCCCGCTCGGCCGGATCACCCGCACCGCCCGCCAGGTGGCCGGCTCGGACCTGTCCCGCCGGATCGAGCTGGACGGCCCGGACGACGAGCTGAAGGAGCTGGCGGACACCTTCGACGACATGCTGGAGCGGCTGCAGCGGGCCTTCACCGCCCAGCAGCGCTTCGTCGGCAACGCCTCGCACGAGCTGCGCACCCCGCTCGCGATCAACAGAACGCTCCTCGAAGTGCACCTGTCGGACCCGAACGCGCCGGTCGAACTCCAGCAGCTCGGCAAGACGCTGCTCGCCACCAACGAGCGCAGCGAACAGCTGGTCGAGGGGCTGCTGCTGCTCGCCCGCAGTGACAACCAGATCGTCGAGCGCAAACCGGTCGACCTGGCCGAGGTCGCCACGCAGGCCATCGACCAGGTGCACGCCGAGGCGGAGGCCAAGGGCGTCACGGTCCGCGGTGAGCGCAAACCGGCCGTCGTGCAGGGCAACGGCGTGCTGCTGGAGCGGATCGCGCTCAACCTGGTGCAGAACGCCGTGCGGTACAACGTTCCCGAGAAGGGCTGGGTCGAGGTGGCCACCGAGGTCCGGCACGGGCAGGCGGTGCTCACGGTCACCAACACCGGACCGGTGGTGCCGGCGTACGAGATCGACAACCTCTTCGAGCCGTTCCGCAGGCTGCGCACCGAGCGCACCGGCAGCGACAAGGGGGTGGGTCTCGGCCTGTCGATCGTCCGGTCCGTGGCCCGGGCGCACGGCGGTCACATCCTGGCCCAGCCCCGCGAGGGCGGTGGTCTGGTGATGCGCGTCACCTTCCCGGTGTGACCGAAAACGACACACGCGGGGGATGTTCGCTTTACGCGGAATTTTTCGACCGGTGGACCGGGTTCTTCCTGTGTGATCGATCACATGGGCGGAATTCCGGCCATGTACGCACTGTGATCATGACAGAAGGTGGAAAGCCGGGAAAGTCCTGGTTTTCAGGGCACTTGATCACGGGAAGTACACGGTGAGGCGCCTTTGAGGTGCGGCATTCGAACCGTGTACGGTCCTCACCGCCAGCCAAGCCGATCACTCTCGGGAGGTCGGGTTGGGTGTCGATTGAGTAACAGACCTTGATGTGAGGCAAAATCTCCGCCTCAGGTCGGGCACAAGTCCGGCCTCTCACGCGTTACGTGCGCTGGAGACACCGCAGACACCCAGAGGGGGAGAGCGATATGGCAACCGATTACGACACTCCACGCAAGACCGACGACGACGTCGACTCGGACAGCCTTGAAGAGCTGAAGGCCAGGCGGAACGACAAGTCCACCTCATCGGTGGACGTCGACGAGTTCGAGGCCGCCGAGGGACTCGAACTGCCCGGAGCAGACCTCTCCAACGAGGAGCTGGCCGTCCGGGTGCTGCCCAAGCAGCAGGACGAGTTCACCTGCATGAGCTGCTTCCTGGTGCACCACCGCAGCCAGCTGGCCCGGGAGAAGAACGGCCAGCCGATCTGCCGCGACTGCGACTGAGGACGGGTCGGCCATGTCCGGCTCGACCCCTCCTCGGAAGCGCCGCTTCCACCTGCGGAAAGCGGACCAAGGGCCGGTCGACGGCCCGCACGGCGCGCGTGACGACGAGCGGGGCTCACCCGGAACGGGAGCCTCGCTCGGGCAGGCGCCCGACCGGGGCGGCCCGCCGGCGTCGGCACAGCCCCCCGCACCCGTCGCCCGGCGCCGGGCGACGGCGATCCGTGAGAAGGCCCGGGAACTGACCCGGGAAGGCGCCCGCAAGGGCGGCAGCCGGGCCCGCGCGGGGCTGGCGTACCTCACGGACCGCATCATCGACATCGCCCCGCGCGTCCCCGTACGCGACCTCGCGACCCTGCGCGGGCAGTTCCCCGGGCTCGGACCCGAGGAACTCGCCGACAAGCTGGTGGCGGGCGCGGCGGCCGGCACCTCCACGGTCGGAGCCGGGATCGGAGCGGCGGCGATGCTGCCGGTGCCGCCGGCCATGCCGACCGAGCTGGCCGCGGAGATCACCGGCGTCGCCGCGATCGAGCTGAAACTGATCGCCGAACTGCACGAGGTCTACGGGGTCCGCCCGCCCGGCGGTCTCAAGGCCCGCACCACCGCGTATCTGTCCTCCTGGTCGGAGGAACGCGGGGTCGACGTGATGAAGCCGTCGACCTACGACACGGCCCTCGGCGGCCGGATGAAGCGCCAGCTGCGCCAGCAGATCATGAAGCGGATGGTCCGCAACCTGCCCAACCTGATGCCGTTCATGGTCGGAGCCGCGGTCGGGGCGGTCATGAACCGCCGGGACACCAGAAGCCTCGCCGCCCGCGTCCGAGCCGACCTGCGCAGGATCCAGGTGCCGTGGGACGCGCTGCCGGAGCTGCCGCCCCTGGAGAATCCGGCCGAACCCCTCTCGCTGCGCGACCTGCCCGACGAACCCTGAGGGGCGCGGCCGAGGCCGCCCGGGCGGGTTCTAGGCGTGCGCCGTGCGCGCCGCCTCGATGGCCGCGGCCAGCCGCTCCGGCTCCCGCGTCGACAGGTACAGGTACGGCGTCGGGTCCTGCGGGTCCGTGACCTCCACCCGCAGCGCCGTCGGGATGTAGGCGCGCAGCAGCAGGAAGGCACGCGTGTCGGCCTTGTACGTCCGCCAGGCGCGGGCCTCCTCCGCGTCCAGCACCTGCGTCGCGCCCAGCGCCGTCACCGGGATCTTCGCCTCGCCCGCGATCAGGGAGTCGCCCACGACCCGGATGCGCGGGGAGCCGTAGGAACTGGCCACCACGGCCGCGGCCGCCGTACCGCCCACCAGGCCGCCGAGCAGCGGCAGGGTGCCGAACGGCAGCAGGATCAGGGCGAACGAGACACCCACCAGGAAGCTGATCAGCCACCACGAGCGGGGGGCGGTGAGACGTTCTTCGTAGGGGGCGGCGGAGAGCTGCATGGAGCCAAGCTTGGCACGGGATCGGTAACCGGCCGACGCGCGGGTAAGGTCTGCGGCTGTGAGTGGTAGTTCCCCAGCTCTTCAGCCCCCCGCCGACGCGGCGAAACCGGTACGGCACCCCGACGCGCCCGCGCCCGGGGAGCTTCTCGGCGCCCACTACGAACACTGTTTCGGATGCGGCCCCGGGCAGCCCCACGGACTGCACCTGGAGGCCCGCGCCGGCGAGGGCGTCTCGCTGACCGCCGAGTTCACCGTGCGGCCCGCCCACCAGGGCGCCCCCGGCCTCGCGCACGGGGGAGTGCTCGCCACGGCCCTGGACGAGACCCTCGGCTCGCTGAACTGGCTGCTGCGCACCATCGCCGTCACCGGACGGCTGGAGACGGACTTCGTGCGGCCCGTGCCCGTCGGCAGCACCCTGTATCTGGAGGCCGAGGTGACGGCCGTCGCCGGGCGGAAGATCTTCTCCACCGCCACCGGACGCCTCGGCGGCCCCGACGGGCCGCTCGCCGTGCGCGCCGACGCCCTCTTCGTCGAGGTCAAGGTGGACCACTTCATCGACCACGGCCGCAAGGAAGAGATCCAGGCCGCCATGAGCGACCCCGACCAGATCCGGCGCGCCCGCGCCTTCGAGGTGAACCCGTGAGCCGAGACCCGCTGAACGTGCTGCTGCGGCGCATCGATCCGGACGTACCGCTTCCGGCGTACGAGCATCCCGGGGACGCCGGGGCCGACCTGCGCACCACCGAGGCGTGCGAGCTGAAGCCCGGCGAACGGGCCGTTCTGCCCACGGGCGTGTCGATCGCCCTGCCCGAGGGGTACGCGGCCTTTGTGCATCCGCGCTCCGGCCTCGCCGCCCGCTGCGGTGTCGCCCTCGTGAATGCCCCGGGGACGGTGGATGCCGGGTACCGTGGGGAGATCAAGGTGATCGTGGTGAATCTCGACCCGCGCGAGGCCGTGCGGTTCGAGCGCTTCGACCGGATTGCCCAACTGGTCGTCCAGCAGGTCGAGAGGGTCCGCTTCCAGGAGGTCGCGGAGCTTCCCGGCTCGGCGCGGGCCGAAGGGGGCTTCGGGTCCACCGGTGGCCATGCCGCGGTGGGCGACGAGAGCGGCACAAGCGGCCGGGCCGCCGAGGGCGGTCCGGCGGGTGGGAATCGATACGCTTCGGTCGTATCCGACCGGGAAGGACAGTGACGTGTTCGGACGTCGCAACAAGAAGGGTGCCGCCGAGGACGCGGCCGGCGAGGCCGAGCAGGTCGTCGACAGCGTCGACACCGAGGCGGACGAGGAAGGCGAGGCCGGGCGCGAGCGCGTCCGGCTGGAGCCCGGGCCCCGGCCCGACGGTCCGTGGGACAGCAGCGAGGTGCGCGACCCCGCCGAGGGCCGCGTGGACCTCGGCGGCCTGTTCGTGCCGGGCGTCGACGGCATGGAGCTGCGGGTCGAGGTAGCCGGTGACGCCATCGTCGCCGCGACCGTCGTCCTGCGCGACAGCGCCGTCCAGCTCCAGGCGTTCGCCGCGCCCAAGCGTGAGGGCATCTGGGGCGAGGTCCGCGAGGAGATCGCGTCCGGCATCACCCAGCAGGGTGGCATCGTCGACGAGGTCGAGGGCCCGCTCGGGTGGGAGCTGCGCGCCCAGGTGCCGGTGCAGCTGCCCGACGGCACCGGCGGCTTCCAGGTCGTACGGTTCGTCGGCGTGGACGGTCCGCGCTGGTTCCTGCGCGGTGTGATCTCCGGCCAGGGCGCGGTGCAGCCGCAGGCGGCCGGGCTGCTGGAGCAGATCTTCCGGGACACCGTCGTGGTCCGCGGCGAGGGCCCGATGGCCCCGCGCGACCCGATCGTCCTCAAGCTGCCCAACGACGCGCAGATGGTCCCCGAGGGGGTCCAGCAGGAGGAGGGCTCGCGCTTCTCCGGTGGCATGGGGCAGTTGCAGCGGGGCCCGGAGATCACCGAGGTCCGCTAGGCGCTCCGCTGGGTTC
Organism: Streptomyces sp. NPDC023481; assembly: GCF_055560195.1. NCBI lineage: Bacteria > Bacillati > Actinomycetota > Actinomycetes > Kitasatosporales > Streptomycetaceae > Streptomyces > Streptomyces sp. NPDC023481. The sequence continues at coordinate 110,106 of NZ_JBVHJE010000013.1, read as the reverse complement.
AGCGGTTGTTCACGTCGGGCCGTGCCCCAAGGGCGCGGCCCGCCTTGCTGTGGGGGCAGCGCCATCGAGGGCGAGCACCCCGCCCCGCTCGACTCCGCCCGCGCGGAGGGACCCCCCGCCCGCCCTGGCCGCCACCCGCGACACGGCCCTGCTCGACCTGGCCGGCCGGGTGCTGGAGCCACCCGAGGGGAAGATCACCGAGCGGTGAGTGCCGGGCCGCGGCGTCGGCCATCAGGGTTGCGTCAAAGTTGCCCCCTGCTCGCACTCCCGTACCGATCGCCGTGATCGCCGGCCGTAAGGTCGACGCTGCGCAGGCAACAGGCACGGGAAGACAATGGGGCCATGGCACGCGGCAAGCTTCGGATCTACCTCGGCGCGGCACCCGGCGTGGGCAAGACCTACGCCATGCTCGCCGAGGCGCACCGCCGGACCGAGCGGGGCACCGACTGCGTGGTCGCGTTCGTGGAGCACCACGACCGGCCGCGCACCGAGGTGATGCTGCACGGCCTGGAGCAGGTGCCGCGCCGGCAGCTGGAGCACCGGGGCGCCACGTTCGGCGAGATGGACGTCGACGCCGTGCTGCGCCGGGCGCCCGCCGTCGCCCTCGTGGACGAGCTGGCCCACACCAACGTCCCCGGCTCCCGCAACACCAAGCGCTGGCAGGACGTCGAGGAACTGCTCGCCGCCGGCATCGACGTGGTCTCCACGGTCAACATCCAGCACCTGGAGTCACTCGGCGACGTCGTGGAGTCGATCACCGGGGTGCGCCAGCGCGAGACCGTACCCGACGAGGTCGTCCGGCGGGCCGACCAGATCGAGCTGGTCGACATGTCCCCGCAGGCCCTGCGCCGCCGCATGGCGCACGGCAACATCTACCAGCCGGACAAGGTCGACGCGGCCCTCTCCAACTACTTCCGCCCCGGCAACCTCACCGCCCTGCGCGAGCTGGCGCTGCTGTGGGTGGCCGACCGCGTCGACGAGTACCTCAACGCGTACCGCAGCGAGCACCAGGTCTCGCGGATATGGGGCTCCCGGGAACGGATCGTCGTCGGCCTGACCGGCGGCCCCGAGGGCCGCACCCTGATCCGGCGCGCCGCGCGGCTCGCCGAGAAGGGCGCCGGCGGCGAGGTCCTCGCCGTCTACATCGCCCGCAGCGACGGGCTGACCTCGGCCTCCCCGAAGGAGCTGGCCGTCCAGCGCACCCTGGTCGAGGACCTGGGCGGCACCTTCCACCACGTGGTCGGCGACGACATCCCGGCCGCCCTGCTGGACTTCGCGCGCGGGGTGAACGCCACGCAGATCGTGCTCGGCTCCTCGCGCCGCAAGGCCTGGCAGTACGTCTTCGGGCCCGGTGTCGGCGCCACGGTGGCCCGGGACTCCGGCCCCGACCTGGACGTGCACATCGTCACCCACGAGGAGGTCGCCAAGGGGCGGGGACTGCCCGTCAACCGCGGCGGCCGGCTCGGGCGGGCCCGGATCGTCTGGGGCTGGGCGGTCGGCCTGGCCGGACCCGCGGTCCTCGCGGTGCTGCTGAACACCGTCGCCCTGGGCCTCGCCAACGACATGCTGCTGTTCCTGGCCGTCACGGTCGCCGCGGCCCTGCTGGGCGGCCTGCTGCCCGCGCTGGCCTCGGCGGCCCTCGGCTCGCTGCTGCTGAACTACTTCTACACCCCGCCGCTGCACCGGCTGACGGTCGCCGACCCGAAGAACATCGTCGCCATCGCGATCTTCTTCGGGGTCGGTATGGCGGTCTCCTCGGTGGTCGACCTCGCCGCCCGGCGCACCCACCAGGCCGCCCGGCTGCGCGCCGAGTCCGAGATCCTCTCCTTCCTCGCCGGGAACGTGCTGCGCGGGGAGACCAGCCTGGAGGAGCTGCTGGAGCGGGTCCGCGAGACCTTCGCCATGGAGTCGGCCGCCCTGCTGGAACGCGAGAGCGACGTGGCGCCCTGGACCTGCGCGGGCCGCGCCGGCTTCGGCCCGCCGCTGGAGCGCCCCGAGGACGCCGACGTCGACATGCCGGTCGGCGACCACATGGCGCTCGCGCTCACCGGCCGGGTGCTGCCCGCCGAGGACCGCCGGGTGCTGGCCGCGTTCGCCGCCCAGGCCGCCGTCGTACTGGACCGCAGGAGGCTCCAGGAGGAGGCCGACCGGGCCCGCGCGCTCGCCGAGGGCAACCGCATCCGCACCGCCCTGCTGGCCGCCGTCAGCCACGACCTGCGCACCCCGCTGGCCGGCATCAAGGCCGCCGTGTCGTCCCTGCGCTCCGACGACGTCGCCTGGTCCGAGGAGGACCAGGCGGAGCTGCTGGAGGGCATCGAGGAGGGCGCCGACCGGCTCGACCACCTCGTCGGCAACCTGCTCGACATGTCCCGCCTCCAGACCGGTACGGTCACCCCGCTGATCCGCGAGATCGACGTGGACGAGGTCGTACCGATGGCGCTGGGCGGTGTCCCCGAGGACAGCGTCGAACTGGACGTGCCCGAGACGCTGCCGATGGTCGCCGTCGACCCCGGGCTGCTGGAGCGGTCGGTGGCCAATCTGGTGGAGAACGCCGTCAAGTACAGCCCGCGCGGGCGGCGCGTCCTGGTGGCCGCGAGCGCCATCGCCGACCGCGTGGAGGTGCGCGTGGTGGACCGCGGGCCGGGTGTGCCGGACGAGGCGAAGGATCGTATCTTCGAGCCCTTCCAGCGGTACGGTGACGCTCCGCGCGGTGCCGGGGTCGGGCTCGGCCTCGCCGTCGCCCGGGGCTTCGCCGAGGCCATGGGCGGCACCCTCAACGCCGAGGACACGCCGGGCGGCGGACTCACCATGGTGCTCACCCTCCGCGCGGCCGGATCCCCTCCCCAGCCGATCCCCTCCGCAGGCATCGCAGAACCAGAAAGGCAGACCCTATGACCCGGGTGCTCGTGGTCGACGACGAGCCGCAGATCGTGCGCGCCCTCGTGATCAACCTCAAGGCACGCAAGTACGAGGTCGACGCGGCCCCCGACGGCACGACCGCCCTCGAACTCGCCGCCTCCCGCCACCCCGACGTGGTCGTCCTCGACCTGGGCCTGCCCGACATGGACGGCGTCGACGTGATCAAGGGCCTGCGCGGCTGGACCCGGGTGCCGATCCTGGTGCTGTCCGCCCGCCACTCCTCCGACGAGAAGGTCCAGGCGCTGGACGCGGGCGCCGACGACTACGTGACCAAGCCGTTCGGCATGGACGAGCTGCTGGCCCGGCTGCGGGCCGCCGTCCGCCGGGCCGAGCCGGCCGGGCCGGGCGAGGACGACCTGACGACCGTCGAGACCACGGGCTTCACCGTCGACCTCGCCGCCAAGAAGGTCAACCGCGGCGGCCGGGACGTGCGGCTCACCCCGACCGAGTGGCACCTGCTGGAGGTGCTGGTCCGCAACACCGGCCGGCTGGTCAGCCAGAGGCAGCTGCTGCAGGAGGTGTGGGGGCCGTCGTACGGGACCGAGACCAACTACCTGCGCGTGTACATGGCCCAGCTGCGGCGCAAGCTGGAGACGGACCCCTCGCACCCGAAGCACTTCATCACCGAGCCGGGGATGGGCTACCGGTTCGAGAAGTAGACGGGTTCGCCCGGGGACCGGCGGGCCGACGGTCTTGTCGGTGGTGCCCGGTACGCTTCAGATATGAGTGCTGTTCCTCGTTCCGAAAAGCCGGCCGGCCGGTTCCGGCGCATGCTCGACCGGCTCTCCTCGTCGCAGGAGGACCTGGAGTCCGAGGAGCTGCGCGAAGACGCCGAGACAGCGGGCTGTACGAAGATCGGCGACTGCCAGGACCGCCAGATCGTCACCGTTACTGGTACCTTGCGCACGGTCACCCTGCGCCCGCGCGCGGGAGTCCCGGCCCTGGAGGCGGAGCTGTTCGACGGCTCCGCCGCGCTGGACGTGGTGTGGCTCGGCAGGCGCTCCATCGTGGGCATAGAACCGGGGCGCAAGCTGATCGCATCGGGCCGGATCTCGATGAGCCGGGGCCGCCGGGTGCTGTTCAACCCGAAATACGAACTGCGACCCCTCGGACGGGAGTAGCCGGTGACGTCCCTCGACAAGCCGACCGAAGACACCGACCAGACTCAGCCCGACGACGCCCGCGCGGTGACCGAGGCGGCGCTGTTCGAGGCCTTCGGCGGGGTCCGAGGCATGGTCGAGACGGTCCTGCCGGGCCTGCTCTTCGTCACGATCTTCACGGTCGACAAGGACCTGCACCTGTCCGCGATCGCCGCGCTGGCGGTCTCCGTGGTGCTGGTCGTCGTCCGGCTGGCCATGAAGGACACCGTCAAGCACGCCTTCAGCGGTGTCTTCGGCGTGGTCTTCGGCGTGGTGTTCGCCATGTTCACCGGCAACGCCAAGGACTTCTACCTCCCCGGCATGCTCTACACGCTGGGCATGGCGCTGGCCTACATCATCACGACCCTCGCGGGCGTCCCCCTGATCGGCCTCATCCTCGGCCCGATCTTCAAGGAGAACCTCTCCTGGCGCACCCGCAACCCCGGCCGCAAGAAGGCGTACGCCAAGGCCAGCTGGGCCTGGGGCCTCATCCTGCTCGCCAAGTGCGCGATCCTCTTCCCGCTGTACTGGTGGGCCGACACCGCGCAGCTCGGCTGGGTCCTGGTCATCCTGAAGATCCCGCCGTTCCTGCTCGCGGTCTGGCTGACCTGGGTCTTCCTCGCGAAGGCGCCCGCGCCGATCGACGTGTTCGCGGAGCTGGAGGCCGAGGAGGAGCGCCGGGCCGCGCAGGCCGCGGAGAGCGGCGAGACGACCGGGGGGCGGCACCGCCGGGAGGCGTGAGCGGACCGTCCTACGACGCACAAGGGCGCCCCCGGCGACAGGGGCGCCCTTCGCAGCGTGCGCGCGGTCAGTCCTCGCGCCGCACCGACAGCAGGTCCTCCAGCTGCTCCTCCCGGGCCTGAGCGGCCACGAACAGCAGCTCGTCACCCGGCTCCAGGGAGTCCTCCTTGGAGGGGGTCAGCACCCGGGTGCCGCGGATGATCGTGACCAGGGAGGTGTCCTCGGGCCACTCCACGTCCCCGACCTGGGTGCCGGCCAGCGCCGACTCCTCCGGCAGGGTCAGCTCCACGAGGTTGGCGTCGCCGTGGCTGAAGCGCAGCAGCCGGACCAGGTCGCCGACGCTCACCGCCTCCTCGACCAGGGCGGACATCAGCCGCGGGGTGGAGACGGCGACGTCCACGCCCCAGGCCTCGTTGAACAGCCACTCGTTCTTGGGGTTGTTGACCCGGGCGACGACACGCGGGACGCCGTACTCCGTCTTGGCGAGCAGCGAGACGACCAGGTTCACCTTGTCGTCGCCGGTCGCGGCGATCACGACGTTGCAGCGCTGCAGCGCCGCCTCGTCCAGGGAGGTGATCTCACAGGCGTCGGCCAGCAGCCACTCCGCCTGCGGGACGCGCTCGACCGAGATGGCGGTCGGCGCCTTGTCGATCAGCAGGACCTCGTGGCCGTTCTCCAGCAGCTCGCCCGCGATCGAGCGGCCGACCGCGCCGGCCCCGGCAATGGCGACCCTCATCAGTGACCGCCCTCCTCTTCCGGGCCACCGGCGAACGCCGCCTCGACCTTGTCCACGTCGTCCGTCCGCATCATCACGTGCACGAGGTCGCCCTCCTGCAGCACCGTCTGCGAGGTGGGCAGGATCGCCTCGCCCAGCCGCGTCAGGAACGCCACCCGGACGCCCGTCTCCTCCTGCAACTTGCTGATCTTCTGACCCACCCACTTCGCGGAGGCGTGCACCTCGGCGAGCTGCACCCCGCCGGTGGGATCGCGCCACAGCGGCTCGGCCCCGGAGGGCAGCAGCCGGCGCAGCATCTGGTCGGCGGTCCACCGGACCGTGGCCACCGTGGGGATGCCCAGGCGCTGGTAGACCTCGGCGCGGCGGGGGTCGTAGATGCGGGCGGCCACGTTCTCCACACCGAACATCTCGCGGGCCACGCGCGCGGAGATGATGTTGGAGTTGTCCCCGCTGGAGACCGCGGCGAAGGCGCCGGCCTCCTCGATGCCCGCCTCGCGCAGGGTGTCCTGGTCGAATCCGACGCCGGTGACCCGGCGGCCCCCGAATCCCGGGCCCAGCCGGCGGAAGGCGGTGGGGTCCTGGTCGATCACGGCGACCGTGTGTCCCTGTTGCTCCAGGGTCTGGGCGAGAGCGGAACCCACTCGTCCGCAGCCCATGATGACGATGTGCACGACCGTCCTTCCGGTGTCCAAAAGTTACTGCTCAGCCTCAGGGTCTCAGACCGACGCCCAAAGCTACACACGGGCGCCGCGCGGTGGGCACCCCCGTGCCGGAGCCGGTCGCAGGCGCCGGCGAGTGATGCTGCGCACGCTGCACAGGGTCAGGATTCCGAGGCCGACGAGCGCGAGCAGCGCCCCGATCAGCTCCGCGGTCGCCGGCATGGAACCTCCGAAGTGCGATGACAGGCGGGGTTTGCCATCTAGGCACGGGGGGCACACGCACCACGGATTCCGCAGTTCCGCGCGCCCCCGATTTCACTCGTGAGGCAGATCAAGCACGCCGGGTGGGCGGGTGCCAGTTCGAAGGCTTACGATCCTCTCTCGTGTCCAAACTGACCGACGTGCCCAAACGGATCCTGATCGGGCGCGCACTGCGCAGCGACCGGCTGGGCGAAACGCTCCTGCCGAAGCGCATCGCTCTCCCCGTCTTCGCCTCCGACCCGCTGTCCTCCGTCGCCTACGCGCCGGGGGAGGTCCTGCTGGTCCTGTCCATCGCGGGCGTGTCGGCGTACCACTTCAGCCCCTGGATCGCGGTCGCGGTCGTGGTGCTGATGTTCACGGTGGTCGCCTCCTACCGGCAGAACGTCCACGCCTATCCGAGCGGCGGCGGCGACTACGAGGTCGCGACCACCAACCTCGGCCCCAAGGCCGGCCTCACCGTGGCCAGCGCGCTGCTCGTCGACTACGTCCTGACCGTCGCCGTCTCCATCTCCTCCGGCATCGAGAACCTCGGCTCCGCGGTCCCCTTCGTGGTCGAGCACAAGGTGTTCTGCGCGTCCGCCGTGATCGTGCTGCTGACCCTGATGAACCTGCGGGGCGTGAAGGAGTCCGGCAAGCTCTTCGCCATCCCGACGTACGTCTTCGTCGGCGGCGTCTTCATCATGATCGCGTGGGGTGCCTTCCGCGGACTGGTCCTCGGCGACACCATGCGCGCCCCCACGGCCGACTTCCACATCAAGGCCGAGCACCAGGGGCTCGCCGGCTTCGCGCTGGTCTTCCTGCTGCTGCGCGCCTTCTCCTCCGGCTGCGCGGCCCTCACCGGCGTCGAGGCGATCTCCAACGGTGTCCCGGCCTTCCGCAAGCCCAAGTCGAAGAACGCGGCGACCACCCTCGCGATGATGGGCCTGCTGGCCGTCACCATGTTCTGCGGGATCATCGCGCTCGCCATGGCCACCAAGGTCCGCATGGCCGAGAACCCGGCCACCGACCTGCTGCGCGGCGGCGCCCCGCTCGGCTCCGGCTACGTCCAGAACCCGGTGATCTCCCAGGTCGCCGAGGCGGTCTTCGGCAAGGGCAGCTTCCTGTTCGTCGTCCTCGCGGCGGCCACGGCGCTGGTCCTGTTCCTGGCCGCCAACACGGCCTACAACGGCTTCCCGCTGCTCGGCTCGATCCTCGCCCAGGACCGCTACCTGCCGCGCCAGCTGCACACCCGCGGCGACCGGCTCGCCTTCTCCAACGGCATCGTGCTGCTCGCCGGCACGGCGGCGCTGCTGGTGGTCATCTACGGCGCGGACTCCACCCGCCTGATCCAGCTGTACATCGTCGGCGTGTTCGTGTCCTTCACGCTCAGCCAGACCGGCATGGTCCGGCACTGGAACCGCCACCTGGCGGTCGAGAAGGACCCGGCCAAACGCAGCCACATGATCCGCTCCCGCGCGATCAACGCGTTCGGTGCCTTCTTCACCGGCCTGGTGCTCGTCGTCGTCCTGGTCACCAAGTTCACCCACGGCGCCTGGGTGGCCCTGCTCGGCATGTGCATCTTCTACGCGACGATGACCGCGATCCGTAAGCACTACGACCGGGTCGCCGACGAGATCGCCGCGCCGGAGGGTCCCAGCGACGACCTGGTCCGCCCGTCCCGCGTGCACTCGGTCGTCCTGATCTCCAAGATCCACCGCCCCACCCTGCGCGCCCTGGCCTACGCCAAGCTGATGCGCTCGGACACCCTGGAGGCGCTGACCGTCAACGTCGACCCGGCCGAGACCAGGGCACTGCGCGAGGAGTGGGAGCGGCGCGGGATCGACGTACCGCTGAAGGTCCTGGACTCGCCGTACCGCGAGATCACCCGGCCGGTCATCGAGTACGTCAAGAGCCTGCGCAAGGAGTCCCCGCGCGACGCGGTCTCCGTGATCATCCCCGAGTACGTGGTCGGCCACTGGTACGAGCACCTGCTGCACAACCAGAGCGCCCTGCGCCTGAAGGGCCGGCTGCTGTTCACCGCCGGCGTGATGGTCACCTCCGTCCCCTACCAGCTGGCGTCCTCCGAGGCCGCCCGGGCCCGCGCCCGCAAGCGGCAGGAGTGGAACGCCCCCGGCGCGGTCCGGCGCGGCCCGGCCGTGGAGCGGCCGAAGGAGCCGTCGGCCAGGGACTGAGGCGCGGCGGGGAGGCCGTAGACTGGTGGGCTGTTGTCGGTCCCGCCGGTGCGGGCCGCCCCCGCTGTCGATCTGGAGTCACCCCACCATGCCCGCAGAACCGAAGAAGTCGCTGGTGGGGGAGGAGTACGAGGTCGAGATCGGCCCCGTCGCCCACGGCGGCCACTGCATCGCCCGTACCGCCGAGGGCCAGGTGCTGTTCGTCCGGCACGCGCTGCCCGGCGAGCGGGTGGTGGCCCGGGTGACGGAGGGCGAGGAGGGCGCCCGCTTCCTCCGCGCCGACGCGGTGGAGATCCTGGAGGCGTCCAAGGACCGCATCGAGGCCCCCTGCCCCTTCGCCGGCCCCGGCCGTTGCGGCGGCTGCGACTGGCAGCACGCCAAGCCGGGCGCCCAGCGCCGGCTGAAGGCCGACGTCATCGCCGAGCAGCTCCAGCGGCTCGCCGGCCTCACACCCGAGGAGGCCGGCTGGGACGGCACGGTGGTCCCGGCGGAGGGCGACAAGCTGCCCGCCGGCCAGGTCCCGCAGTGGCGCACCCGCGTCCAGTACGCCGTCGACGCCGAGGGCCACGCCGGTCTGCGCCGGCACCGCTCGCACGAGGTCGAGCGCATCGACCACTGCATGATCGCGGCGGCGGGCGTGAGCGAGCTGGGCATCGAGAAGCGGGACTGGACCGGCATGGAGTCGGTCGAGGCGATCGCCGCGACCGGATCCCAGGACCGCCAGGTCATCCTCACCCCGCGCCCCGGCGGCCGCCTGCCGCTGGTCGAGCTGGACAAGCCGGTGTCGGTCCAGCGGGTCGACGAGAAGACCGGCGGCGTGCACCGCGTCCACGGCCGCCCCTTCGTGCGCGAACGCGCGGACGGCCGTACCCACCGGGTGGGCAGCGGCGGCTTCTGGCAGGTCCACCCGAAGGCGGCCGACACCCTCGTCACGGCCGTCATGCAGGGCCTGCTGCCCCGCAAGGGCGAGACGGCCCTGGACCTCTACTGCGGTGTCGGCCTCTTCGCCGGCGCGCTCGCCGACCGCCTCGGCGAGAAGGGCGCGGTCCTCGGCATCGAGTCCGGCAAGCGCGCGGTGGAGGACGCCCGGCACAACCTGGCCGACTTCCCGCGCGTCCGCATCGAGCAGGGCAAGGTCGAGTCGGTCCTCCCGCGCACCGGCATCACCGAGGTCGACCTGATCGTCCTCGACCCCCCGAGGTCAGGCGCCGGCCGTCAGACGGTCGCCCACCTCGCCTCCCTGAACGCCCGCCGCATCGCCTACGTCGCCTGCGATCCCGCTGCGCTGGCCCGGGACCTGGGGTACTTCCGGGAGGGCGGGTACCGGGTGCGGATGCTTCGGGCGTTCGATCTGTTTCCGATGACGCATCATGTGGAGTGCGTGGCGATTCTGGAGCCCGCCCAAAAGGGTCTCTGACCTGCGGTTTTCTCGGGTTCTTCAGGGGTGATCGGCGGTGCTCGACCTGTTTTCCGAAGTGCATGACGTGAAGCGCGTCGTACGCCTCACGATGACGCTCTTTCTGATGGTCTGTCACCTTGCGGCCGGGTGCATGGAGTGATCTTCTGCCGCCTTGGTCCGCCAGCGCCTGGCGCTGCTCGGCCTCGGCGGCCTTCATGGATAGCCGTGCCGCCATCGACCGGGCGGGGCCGGGCGCTCTGAAGCGGTCATCGTGCCCGATCCCAGGTCGCACCTGTGAGTGTGGCCGAACCGCCATTGCACCATCAGGGCGCTTCGTAGCTGTCACGTTCGTGCCGCCCCTCGTCGAAGACGAACAGTGGCTTGGTGCCGTGTGCGGGTGCTTCGGCGAGCGTGACGGCTTCTGCGAAAGCTTCGAGTGGGAACGGCCGGCCCTGCGGAATGCTCAGCACCCCATCGACGACGAGACCGCGCACCTGGGCCAGCGCGTGCAGCGTTTCCTCCGGCGTGGCGCTGCCGAACCAGCGATTCAGCCAGAACCCACGGACTGTTTTGGTCTCGTAGATGACTGAACGGGCCTGGAGCGGGATCGTCAGCGCCGCCGGGTCGGTCTGCCGGTGGGTGGAGAGCGCGCCGTACACCACCAGCTCTCCACGCGGAGCCAGTGCCTGGGACACTTGGGCGCCGACGGGGCCCGCGACACAGTCGATGGCCTTCCGCACGCCGGCCGGTCCCGCGATCTCAGCGACGCGCTGCACCAGGTCCTCGTCCTCTGTGCAGATGACCTCGTCTCCACCGAGGGCTGTGATCTCCTCGACAGCAGCACGCCGGCGCACGACATTGATCGTACGAAACCCCAGATGCCGGGACAGCTGGATCACGAGCCGGCCGACGGTGGAGCCCGCGGCGGTCTGCAACATCCATTCGCCCGGCTGTACGTCGAGTTCGCGCGTGACGAGGAGCAGCGCGGTCAATGGATTGACGGCGAGTTGGCAGGCGCTGGAGTCACTCAGATCGTCGGGGACCGGCAGCAGCCTGTGTGTGTCGGCGACGAGGTATTCCTGCCAGGTGCCTGTCGCAGCGGGCCCGGGTACAGCCGGGATCGCGGCGGCCACCACGCGCTCACCGACCTTCAGCCCTTCGGTTTGCGGGCCCAGGTCCGCGACACGGCCCACGCACTCCATGTAGCCCCCGACAGCGGGAAACTCCGGCGTGAAGCCGTACCGGCCGCGCAGCACGTGCAGATCACTCGCGTGAACCGGGGTCGCCTTCACACCGATCAACGCCTGACCGGCGTCCGGCGTGGGAACAGGCCGGGATTCCAGCCGCAGCACATCGGCGGGCTCGCCGGCCGCTACGGCTACGAGCGCTCGCATGGATCGAGGCATGAGTGGCCTTTCGTCTCTCGGTCCGCGAGGAACCCGGCTGACGGTCCAGGGCAAATGCCGGGGTCGGCATCGGACCCCTCCAGATCCTTGGCGGCTCACCCGAGGTGATGATGCAAGTGCTCGGGGCACACTGATCTGCCGAGTCTCGTGTCCCGGACCCGCTCGCTGCTGCACGAGTCCAGAGACGCATCCCTCACCTCACGCTACGCCGCGCGTCGGGAACGTTCTCGGCGGTGGACCACGACCACGGAGAGGAAGCCCGCCGTGCCGATGCGGGAATCCGCGTCAGCCGCTTGTGTCGGCGTCGCCGTCATCAGGGGGTTCCTCCCGTCGCCTGCCGCCCGGAGGGGAGCCGTCCCCGTGCTCTTCCAACAGTTCGAGGAGCGCGGCATCCGCTCTTTTCTGGTCTTCCTTCGTCAGCTCGACCGGTGCGTTGTCGTAAACGGTGTAGCGGTCTGGATCGATGATGTTGGCGGCCCTCAAGATGAACGTCAGCAGGGGGCGCCACCCCTTGCGGTGGCCGACCCGCACCTGTATCTGGGCCTTGTAGTCACGGGCCTCCGGGAGGAATCCGGAAAACGGTGCCTCGAACTCGAGGAAGAGCTGTTGCGCTTCTCTGCCGGGCACGACGAACCCCGCCGGCAGCTTCGCCTCCTCGTCCGGCCCCGGTTGGAGCCGGGACGGGGAGGACACCCACAGGAGTGGCAGATGAGAGGCGGGCTCATCAGGGAAGGTCAGGATGAGGTCCTGCACGACGATCGGTTGGGGACCGGTGTTGTGCAGGACGAGAGGCAGTCGTAGGCGTGCCGTCGAACCGTGGACGATCGCCGCGAAGGAATGAGGTTCCCACGCCTGCAGGCGTCCCTGTCGGGCGTTGAGCCACCAGAACGACGCGACGGTGAAGAGCAGTGCGCAGACTGACACCACACTGGCGCCGGTAAGCGATGAGGACGCGATCTGATCCGCCGCGACCATCAGCGGAACCACGGATTCAGTCTGCCAGCCCCGCCGTGGGCTCGCTAACAGGACGAGTGGCCGCCGGCAGTCCCCCGGAACGGGTCAGAGGCCGGGGAGGAGTACGAGATACCAGGCGGCCAAAGCAGCGCATGTCACCGCGGGGAGGAGCTTGGTCAGCCCGTCGCCCTTGCGTACGTGCGTGGTCACGGCACCGGCGAGCAGCATCAGCAGCCCGATACCGGCCAGGTCGCCGCACAGCGGTACGACCGGGCCGAGGGCCACGCCGATGGCGGCCGCCAGCTCCAGGCCGCCGATGACCCGGTAGGCCGCAGTGGTGAAGCCGGCGTGGGCGGCCAGCTCGGGCATCGGACCCAGGGCCAGAATCTTGGCCGCGCCCAGCAGGGCGAAGATCAACGCGATGAGACAGGTCAGCGAGGCGGAGAGGATCACGAGACGTCCTCGGGGGTGAGCGGACAAGGGGCCTGGCGGCGTTCGGCTCCCAGACCGGCGAAGTAGGCGATCAGGTCGGGGTTGTCCACCGCGGAGGGATTGAGGACCTGCTCGGCGGGTGCGCCCTGGAGGAGGCGTTTGACCGGGACCTCAAGCTTCTTGCCGGTCTTCGTGTGCGGGATGGCCGGCACGGCGAGGATCTCGTCGGGGACGTGGCGGGGGGAGGCGCCGGTGCGGATCGCGTCGCGGATCTTCTCGCGCAGGGGCTCGTCCAGGACGGTCCCGTCGGCGAGGACCACGAAGAGCGGCATCCAGTAGCCGCCGTCGGGTTCCTCTGCACCGATGACGAGGGCCTCGGTGATCTCGGGGAGGCGTTCGACGATGTCGTGGATGTCGGCGCTGCCCAGGCGCACCCCGTTGCGGTTGAGCGTGGCGTCGGAGCGGCCGTGCACGATCACCGAGCCGTGGGAGGTGAGGGTGATCCAGTCGCCGTGCCGCCACACGCCCGGGTAGGCGCTGAAGTAGGCGTCGCGGTAGCGGCTGCCGTCAGGGTCGTTCCAGAAGTACAGCGGCATCGAGGGCATGGGCCGGGTGACGACCAGTTCGCCGACCTGGTCGACGACCGGCCGTCCCGCGCCGTCGTACGCCGCGAGCGCCACGCCGAGGTTGGGAGCCGACAGCTCACCCGCCCACACCGGGGTGGTGGGGGCGCCGCCGGCGAAGCCGGAGACGACGTCCGTCCCGCCGCTGGTGGAGGCCAGCTGGACGCCTGCGCCGACGTGGTCGCGGACCCAGGGGTATGCGGAGGCCGGCAGGGCTGAGCCGGTGCAGCCGATGACGCGGATCGCCGAAAGGTCGTGCACGGCGGGGTCGACGCCGAGCTTGGCCATGGCCAGCAGGTACTGAGGACTGGTGCCGAAGACGGTGACCTTGTGGCGGGCCGCCAGCTCCCACAGGACGTCCGGGCGCGCCACCGGCGCGGGGCTGCCGTCGTAGGTGCAGGTGGCGGCACCGGTCAGCAGGGTGGAGACGACCAGGTTCCACATCATCCAGTGGGTGGTGGTGTACCACAGCAGGCGGTCACCGACGCCCAGGTCGCAGTGCAGGCCGAGGGTCTTGAGGTGTTCCAGCAGGACGCCTCCGTGACCGTGAACGATGCCTTTGGGCAGTCCGGTGGTGCCGGAGGAGAAGACGATCCACAGCGGGTGGTCGAACGGGACCGGGGTGATGGCGAGGTACTCGGTGCGGCCGGCCGCGTCCTCCCAGGGAACCGTCAGACTCGCGGCCCGGGTCGCTGGCCACGCGAGGCCCAGGTGATCCACGAGGACCGTGGCCTTGAGCGTGGGCAGGGCGTCGGCGAGGTCGAGGGAGGCGGGGCGGCGGTCGTGCCGGGTGCCGTTGAAGAGGTAGCCGTCCGCGGTGATGAGGACCGTGGGTTCGAGCTGGGCGAAGCGGTCGGCTGCGGCCTTGGGGGCGTAGTCCTGGCCGCACACGGACCACACCGCGCCCAGGCCGGCGGTGGCGAGGAAGGCGATGATGGCGTGGGGGGTGTTGGGCAGGTAGCCGACCACCCGGTCGCCCGGTCCGACGCCCAGGTCGCGCAGGGTGGCTGCGACGGAGGCGACCTGGGCGCGCAGCTGCCGGCCCGTGATCTCGTAGGCGGCTCCGGTCTCGTCCAGGGCGGTGATCGCGGGTGCGTCCGGGTGCAGGTTGCGCAGTGCGTGGTGGGCGTAGTTGAGGGTGGCGCCGGGGAACCAGCGGGCGCCGGGCATGGCTTCCTCGGCCAGCACTCGCTCGTACGGAGTGGTGGCGTCGATGTCGAAGTACTCCCACACCGCGGCCCAGAATCCTTCCAGGTCCGTGACGGACCACTGGTGCAGGGCCTGGTAGTCGGTCGGGTCCGGAATCCCTTCGGCGCCCCGGTGCCGGGTGGCCCAGCGGGCGAAGTCCGCGATGCGGCTGCCGGCGGCCGCTTGGGGGTCGGGCGGCAGGAAGGGCTCCGGACAGGGCGTGGAGTGCGGGGTGGTCATGGTGTGGTGTTCCTCGTCAGGGTGCCGGCCGGGCAGCGGCGGGGCGGCGGGCCGTGTGCAGCAGGGGAGCCCAGGCGGCGGCGTCGGTGAAGTCGCCGGTGCCGGTGGGGACGGTGTCCATCACGACGCGGTCGGGGCGCAGGAGGACGGCGTTCGCCCGGCCGCGTGACAGCCAGGCGGTCAGCGTGCCGTCGTCGTCCATGTCGACGACATGGATCAGGGATGCGCCCAGGGCCGTGGCCACGCCCGTCATCCGTGCCGTGGGCGGCACGGCGGTCAGCACGGCGAAGGAGTGCCCGAGGATGTCGTCCAGGCGCTCTCGCCTGCCGTCGACGACCACCCAGGGTTGCGGGCAGAAGGTGCCGGCCAGTGAGCGGCCGGTCAGCCGGGGGCGGCGTCGTACCAGCGGATTGGCGGTCAGTGCGGGACTGAGGTCGCGGCTCACCGCCGCGGTCACACCGGGGATGCGGCAGGCCGCGCCCACCGCGGCCCGGCGGATGGCCGCACCGCGGTCCTGTCCGCCGGTCATGGCCCATCCGACGGCGACCGCGACGCGGATCACGTGGCGGGCGTGCGGCTTGCGTTCCTGCTGGTAGGTGTCCAGCAGCCGGTCGTCCGCGCCCTGCTGAAGGACGCGGGCGAGTTTCCAGGTGAGGTTGCGGGCGTCGCGCAGGCCCGTGCACAGGCCCTGCCCGATGAAGGGCGGGGTGAGGTGGGCCGCGTCGCCCAGCAGGAAGACGCGTCCCCGGCGCCACCGGTCGGCGAGGCGGGCCCGGAAGGTGTACCGCGCCTGCCGGATCACCTCGAAGCCGTCGCCCCCGCCCCCGTGGGCAGCGGACGGCAGGTCGACCCAGGGGGCGACCAGCTCGTGCAGCTGTTCCAGCTCTTTCGGGCCGTCCAAGGTCTCACCCTCGGCCAATCGGAACTCCCAGCGGTAGCGGTCTTCGCCGACTCGCATGAAGGTGGCCGGGCGGGTGGGGCAGCAGATCTGCTCGGCGCCTTCCCAGGTGCGCACCGGGAGGCTGGTGCGCACGTCGATGACCCGCCAGCTCTCCTCGAAGTGCAGGTCCTCCCACACGGCGCCGATGGCGTCGCGGGTGATGCTGCCCGCGCCGTCGCAGCCGAGGACGGCGTCGGCCCACACGTGCTCGTCCTCATCGCTGCCGTCGCGGCGGAAGGTGACCCGGACCGGAGCCGTTCGGTCGGTGTCCTGGCTGACGGACCCGACCTCCACCCCGCCTCGCAGCTCGCACTCGGGGCGACGGGCCAGGGCGTCGCGCAGCAGCCGTTCCAGCTCTGGCTGGTCGAACATGCTGGTCTGCGGGAAGCCGTGGTGGCCGTGCAGGGACCGTGGGAACTCGGCGATCACGCGGCGCCGGGCGTCCAGCAGCCGCAACCCGGGCGCTGGCCTGGCGAGAGTGGCGAACTCCTCGTGGACGCCGACGCTCTGCAGGATCCGGCGAACCTCGTCGTCCACGACGACGGCGCGCGGCAGGGGGTAGATGTCCCGGTGGCGTTCGAGGAGCAGGCTGGGCACTCCGTGCTGGGCGAGCAGGAGCGCGGCGGTGATCCCCACGGGCCCCGCGCCGATGATCACTACCGGTCTGCGGGCGGCTGGGGCGCTCACCTTGCGTCCGCCACAGGGTTTCGCTGCTCGCCGAGGTCGATTCGCCCGTCCGGGGTGGCGATCGTGGCGGTGACGAGGTCACCGTTGCGCAGGTAGAGGGGGTTCTTGGCCTGCCCCTTGAAGAACGCCTTCCACTTCAGCGCGGGCGGCAGCAGCGCGGCGATCTTCTCGATCGGCTTGGGCGGAGCCTTCAGGGCGGTGCCGCCGGGCGTTCCGGTCAGCAGCAGGTCGCCCGGGTCGAGGGTCTGGAAGCGGGCGAGCAGGGTGAGGGCCTGCGCGGGCCGCACGATCATGTCGGCCAGTGTGCGGTCCTGACGCGTTACGCCGTTCACCGACAGCCGCAGTCGCAGGTCGATCAGACGGTCGAAGTCCTCCGGCTCCAGCAGGGCCAGGTACGGACCCGTCGGCGTGAAGGTCGGGTACGACTTGCTCTCGTAGAACTGGGTCTTGGTCAGCTGCACGTCGCGTGCGCTGACGTCGTTGGTGAGGACCAGCCCGGCGACGTAGCGCGGCAGGTCCCGCTCTTCCACGACGGTGCCTACGGGCAGGGTCGCGCCCATGACGAGGCCGAGTTCCACCTCGTAGTCGAGGAAGTCGACGCGTGCCGGGCGGACGATCGTGTCGTGCGGGCCGGTGACGGAGCCGGACGCCTTGCGGAAGAAGGTGGGCGGTATGTCGCCGTTGAACCCGGAATCCCTGGCGTGGCTGCGGTAGTTGACCATCTGGGCCACCACCCGGCACGGGGTGGTCACCGGGGGCAGCGCCACCAGGTCGGCGACCGGCGTGCCGCTTTCGCCGGAGGCGGTGGCCTCACGGACGGCATCCCGGTCGGCGAGCAGCTCGGCGGTGGTGACGGCCTTGGTCTCGATGCGGACGGCGCGCTCGTCGCGGACGGCCCACCAGCCGTCGGGGGTGCGCAGGACGTTGGTGCTCATGAGCTCATCGCTTTCATCAGGCCCAGCAGGCGTGCGGGGTCGAGTTCGTTGTCGCCGCGCAGGGCATGCGTGACTTCGCGCAGCTTGGCGGGTGACGGGCTGGCGCCGAGGAAGTCGCGAGTGACGGGCGGGCCCCACTGGGCCAGGCCGCTCGCGGACATCGGTGCCCATCCGGGTTCGAGGTCGCAGGAGAACAGGTCGCCGTCGGCGAAGTGCTCCAGCATGAAGCGGTCGGGGTCGCGCCAGTAGTCGAAGAGCTGGCTGCCCTGGATGTGCCGGCCGATGCCCCAGCTGCGCCGGTAGCCGCGCTCGGCGAGGTACTCGCCGCCGGCGGCTATCGCGTCGAGGTCGGTGACCTGGTAGGCGGAGTGGACGTAGCCGGTGCCGGGCCCCAGGTGCAGCGCGAGGGTGTGGTGGTCCACGGGCAGGCTGCCCTGGTCGCAGCGGATGAACGCCATGGTCGGCCCGCGCCGGCGCTGTCCGTCCAGGAACAGGAAGTCGGACACGATCATCCCGAGGGTGTCCAGATACCAGTCCAGGGCCCGCATGAACACCCGCGTCTCCAGCACCACGTGCCCGAGCCGCTGAATGCGCGACGGCTCGCGGGGAGGACGCTGGGTGGCGTTCGCGCGTCGGTGCTCGGTGCCGGTGTTGAGAATCAGCGGCTGTTGCTCGGACAGTGCGGGCAACTGCTCGGCGCAGTGCACGACCCGGACCGGGAAGCCGGAGGGATCGAGCAGGGCGACCGCCTGTCCGCCGCCGGGGACGTCGATGTCGCGTACGTCATTGCCGGTCGCGCGGGCCAGCCGGTCCAGATCGGCCCGTTCGGCCGCGTGGAACGCCGGCCCGACGAAGCGGGACGTCTGCCCGCGCCGGATGACCATGCACGGTGAGCCCGCGAAGGTGCCGCGCAGCCACAACTCCCGCTCGGTGCGGGCGGCGATCGCGAACCCGAAGTCCCGGGCGAACACCTCGGCCCGGTCCAGGTCCGGTTTCTCGAACTCCAGCCAGGCCAGGTCCGCCACCTTGATGACGGGGTTCCGGGACCGGCCGGGATGCTCACCGCGTAGGGCGCCCTGCTCACTGTGGAGGTCTTGGTGGGGCGTCAGAGGACCGCCCTTGTTAACGGGGATGTGGGACATGGTGTCCTCCAAGCAACACTGCCGCAATGAGGAAATCATCAACTCTGCTGTTTCCCTCCGTCAATAGGTGCAGCCCAAATAATTGAGGATCTCATCAGTAATGCCAGTGTCATCGTTGCGGCGGTTACACTGGGCCGTATGCCGACGTCAGCCCCGCCCAAGAACCGCTTCGAGCGACGCCGTGCCGAGACCCGCCAGGCGCTCGTCCGCGCGGCCCGGCAGATCCTCGCGGAAACCGGGGACACGAGCGCGAGCATCCAGGCCATCGCCGAGCGCGCCGATGTCGGCTTCGGGTCCTTCTACAACCACTTCGAGTCGAAGACGGAGCTGTTCGACGCGGCGGTGACGGACGCCCTGGAGGAGTTCGGGCAGGTCATCGACGCGTGCGTGGAAGGCATCGACGACCCGGCCGAGCTGGTCGCGGCCGGCTTCCGGCTCACCGCCCGGATGGCCGACTCCCACCCGGAACTCATGCGGATCCTGCGCGACCGCGGCCTGTCCCACATCCACTCCGACCGCGGCCTCGCCCCACGCGCCCTGCGCGACCTGGAGACCGGCATCGCCTCAGGCCGTTTCACCTGCGGCAACGCGACCACCGCCCTGTCCGCCCTGGGCGGCACCCTGCTGTCCCTGGTGGCTCTGCGGCTGGACCGTCCGGACCTCGACGGCGACGAGGCCGCCTCCGACCTGGCCGAGATGGTCCTGCGCATGCTCGGGCTCCCGCCGGAGGACGCGCACGAAGTGACCCGGCGCCCGCTGCCCGATCTCATCTGAGGATCCGGATTGGTGCGCCGCCGCTGGCCAAGTCGGGTGGGCCCCGTGCTACGGCATCGCAGCCCTGCAGGCTGGGGCGTCGGCGATCCACGATGTCGTGGAAACCGATTTACATGTGGCGGCCCAAGCGCGCTGTTGCTGGACGCGCCACTCACCCCCGAGAGCTGCTCCAGTGCTCCTCGAGGGCGGCGGCGACCTCGGCCGGCTTCTGGATAGGCGTCCAGTGGCTACTGTCCAGCCTCAGAAAACGGGCGGCGCGCACGGAAGCCGCCATCTTCTCGCCGAAGTCGACGGGGCAGACTGGGTCGAACGCCCCCCAGAACACCAGGGACGGTCCGGCCAGGTCCGCCAGACCCGCTTCCCACTCCGCACCGACCGTCAATGCGGAGCGGTACAGCTGGAGAATGCTGTCGCGCATGGTCTCGTCCACGCGGCCGGCCGTCTGTTCGGCCAGCTCAGCCGGGATCTGGAGGTTGTCGGTCAGGTCCTTGGCGAACTCGCCGGGGTCGTACTCGTTGGCCCAGTGGTCGCCCGCGACCGGGTCCTGCCACAGCTTGGCCAGTGGATGCCAGACGTACTCGGCGCTGACCGGACCGTTGCTGCCAGCCCATGTGCGGATCAGCTCCGGCCGTATGGAAGCCACGCGCGCGGTGAGGAGGCAGCCCCAGTCATGGCCGACCAGGCCGACCGGCTCGCCGATTGCCTGCAACCGCTCGATGATCCAGGAGACGTACTCCTCCTTGGTGCAGTGGAAGCCCTCGGGTCGCGGCGAACCGAAACCGGGCAGGTCCCAAGCCTCCACGCCGCTGCGGATCAGGTGCTCGCTGGCCGCAGCACAGACACCACATGCTCATGCAACACGGCTCGAACCCGGCGGGATGCGATCTGCGGTGCTACGCCGGCGGCGACGAGGGCCGCGGTCGCCGCGGCCTCACCCGTGGGGTCCGCCCAGGTGGACGTGGTGTTCTCCTCGGCGAGGGCCAGCATCAGTGCTTCCAGCGCTTGTGCGAGGACGGGCGCGGGGACGTGGTTCGCGAACACGCCTTCGTGCTGGCCACGTCGTATTGCCGCGATGGCCTCTTCGCGGGCAGGTGCCAGAGTGGCGCGTATCGTCTCCTCTCCGAGGTGGCGGCGACCGAGGGAGATGAGCATGCGGTACTGGTCGTCCACCGCCCATGCCGCCAGGGCCATCCGCGCCATCGCCTCCAGCGGATCAGCACCTCGGATGCGTGTCAGGGCGAACGCTTGGTGAAGCGCCTGGGCTGCTTCCTGCGCCAACTCGGTGAGGAGAGCTTGCCGGTTGGAGAAGTGTCCGTAGAAGGTGCGCCGCGCGAGGCCCGCCGCCACAGCGATGCTGTCGAGACTTGCGTCGGGGTCGTCCCGCAGTTTCCGCCGAGCGGTGGCAAGGATGCGTTGACGGTTCGCGCGAGCGTCGCTGCGTTGCGGTGCGCCGCTCGGGGTGTCGGTCGTCTGCATGGTTCTGTCTCTCCACGGTTGCCGGAAAGCCGTGGGCGCCGGTGCTCCCTCACGCACCGGCGCCCACTCACCCCTGCCCAGGGTGGCTTGGTGTCCAGCTGATGGACGTCAGGGGACGAGGATGAGCCGGATCGGGTCGCCGATCTTGTTCTCGAGACGGTTGACCGCGTCGGCCGCGTCCACCAGCGGGATGTGGTCGGTGATGGAGGGGGCCAGGTCGAGGCGGCCGGCCGCGGTCAGCTGCACCAGCTCGGAGACGGACTCGGGGAAGCCGCCGTAGTGGCCGCGCACCTGCTTCTGCAGGTAGTTGAAGGTCAGGCCCTCGGTGATGGTGAGCGGCCGGGGTGTGATGCCCACCAGGATGAGGGAGCCGCCCAGGCCGAGCACGGAGGCGGCCTGGTCGTGGACGGCGGGTACGCCGGCGCAGTCGAAGGCGAAGTGCAGGCCGCGTCCGCCGGTGGCCGCGCGGACCTGGTCGGCGAAGTCGGGAGCTGCCGGATCGAGCGCGAGGTCCGCGCCGAAGGCCAGGGCGCGCTCGCGGGCGCTGGGCAGCGGGTCGACGGCGATGATCGGGGCGGCGCCGACCAGGCGGGCGAGGCGTACGTTGTGCGCGCCGACGCCGCCCACGCCCCAGACGCCGACGGACTGGGCGGCACGGACGCCCGCGGTGGCGACGACGGCGGCGTAGGGGGTGGAGACCGCGTCGGGGATGATCGCGGCCTGGTCGAAGGGGAGGCTGTCGGGGATGGTGATGAGGGTGTCCTCGCGGGCGATCACGTACTCGGCCCAGCCACCGTCGTAGTCGATGCCGGCGGTGAGCATCTGGGTGCAGGGCCGGCGCCGCACGCAGCCGGCGCACGTGCCGCAGGTCTTGCCGGCCTCCAGGGTGACGCGGGTGCCGACGGGCAGGCCGCGCTTGAGGTCGGGGCCGAGCGTGTGGATCACGCCGGAGACCTGGTGGCCGACGGTGACCGTGTCGGAGGTGGCGAACAGCGGGACGAGGGAGCCGTCGAGGAGGTGGACGTCGGAGAGGCAGACGCCGGCGGCCTTGACCTCGATGAGGACCTCGCCCGGGCCCGGCACGGGGATCGGGACCTCTTCCACGGCGAACTTCTTGCTGTCCAGGTGGAAGCGTCCGGCGAGCATGCTGTCCATGACGGTCTGCTTTCTGTGAGCGGCACGGCCCGGTGGTTCGGGCCATGGGTGCCCATGGGATGTCTGAATGGCTGGTGGGACCGGGAGGCGTGCGGGGGCGGCAGGACGTCCGCACGCCTCCCGGCGGCTGGGGGGGAGCGCGCCTTGACGGCGTGCGACGGTCAGGCGAAGACGTCCTGCTGGTAGCGCTCGTCGGCCTCGAGCTGGGCGAGCCACTGCTGGGCGGTCGCGTCGTCGCTGCCGGTCTTCTGGCGGTGGATGGCGGCGAGGGCCTCGCGGACGGCTGGTGCCATGCGGCGGCCGTCACCGCAGACGTAGACGTACGCGCCGTCCTCGATGGCCTGCCACACCGTGTCGGCGGCATGGGCGATGGCGTTCTGCACGAACCGGGCCGGGTGGCCGGTCACCGCGGAGAAGGCGGTGTGCACCTGGGCGATGCCGGCCTGCTCCCAGTCCTGCATCTCCTGCTTGTAGAAGTAGTCGTGCTCCGGGTGGCGGCAGCCGACGAACACCTGGGACAGACCGACCTGGGTGCCGTTCGCGTGCTGTGTCGCCCGCTCCTCCAGGAAGCCGCGCAGCGGCGCGATGCCGGTGCCGGGGCCGATGAGGATCAGCGGCGTGGCCGGGTCGGCGGGCGGGGCGAACGTCGGGGAGGGCACGCGGACGTAGCCGTAGACGACGTCCCCGGGCTCCAGGCCCGCGACGTAGGCGGAGCAGGTACCGCGGTACTGGCCGTCGCCGGACAGGGCCGGCCCTTCCAGCAGGCCGACGGTCAGGCGCACATGGCGCGGGTTGGCGGACGGGGCGGAGGAGATGGAGTAGAAGCGCGGGCGGATGGGGCCCATCATCTCCAGGAAAACCGCCAGCGGCAGTTCGACGGCCGGGAAGCGCTCCAGCAGGCCCAGCACGGAGATGCGCTTGCCGAGGATCTCCTTCTGGTAGCGCTCCTCGGCCTCCTGGGTGTCGGCGGTGTACGCCTGGAGCTGCGGCCGGGTCCACGGGCACTCGGTGTGCTCGGCGAGCGTCTGGATCTGGGACCGGGTGGCCACGTCCTGCAGCTCCAGGAACTCGGTGAGCAGGATGCCGGCGGTGACCGGGGTGCCGACCGGCAGGTGGGAGCGGCCACCGGCCGGCTGGTCGAGCCGGAGCACCTGGTCGTAGTCGACGCCGAGCCGCCTCAGTGCGCGCTCCACCAGGGCGAGTTCGTTCTTGGCGAAGACGGCCAGGTGGTTGCCGGTGTCGTAGGTGACGCCCTCGGGCAGCTCGAGAGTGATGGACTTCGCGGACGGGCGCGGCGGCTCGATGCTGAAGTCCCACAGTCCGGTCGCGTCGGCCACGAGCTCCTCGTTGGCCACCACGGTGAGCGGGTACGCCTGCTCGGAGACGATGGCGGGACGCACGTCGGACTCGGTGAGCAGCTGGACCTGGTAGCGGGGGCCGCTCGCCTGGGAGGTGTCGGCGGCGTACTCCTCGGCCAGAGTGGCCCACAGGTTGTCCATCCACCGCGTGGCCATGCCGTCGAAGTCACCGGCGGCGTCCGCGATACCGCGCTCGACGATGGGGGTGGCGCCGGCGGCCAGCAGGCCCTCCTCGATCCGCTTGGGGAATGCCTGGAAGGTGGCCACCCACTGGGTGTTGCCGGCACCCAGCAGCGCGTACCGCACATTCGCCAGCGAGCCCTCGGGCAGCCCGGCGGCGAGCAGGTCGTCGAAGCGCTGGGCGTTGTCGGGAGCCTTGCCGTTGTAACTGGCGGCCACCACGGCGAGCAGGCCCTCGGTGGGCAGGTTGTCGCTGAGCTCGTCCAGGCTCACCAGCGTGGTGCCGAACCCGGAGCGCTCACCGCGGTCGGCGATGGTGCGGGCGAGGTCCTCACACGAACCCAGGCTGGAGCCGTACGCCACCGTCAGGTTCACACCCACACCGCTGACCGCGGCCTGGGCCTGGGTGTCGTCCGTCTTCAGGTCCACGGCACCGAAGACGTTCCGCTCGTGCTCCTTGCGGCGGCGCACGACCAGTTCGAAGTCGCCGGGCTTGCGCGTCAGCGCCTCCCGGACGTCCATCTTGTAGTCGGCCGTGTCGGAGAACTTGAACTTCCGCAGCACCAGCGCCAGGACCAGACGGGCCTCGGTGAGCGCGAACTGCCGGCCGATGCAGGCACGCACGCCGTTGCCGAACGGCTTGTAGGCGTGCGGGTGCTGCTTGGCGCGGTTCTCCGGAAGCCACCGGTCGATGTCGAACTCGTGGGGACGGTCCCATGCCTTGGGGTGGGTGTGCAGCGGTTCTTCGAGGATGTTGACCCGCGTGCCCTTCTTCAGCTCGTAGCGGCCGCCGATGACGGTGTCCTCAAGCGGGGCCTTGCCGATCAAAGGGATGGGGGCCCACAGGCGCAGGGTCTCGTCCAGGATCCGCGGGATGACGTCCATCTGCATGATCGTGTCGTAGTCCGGGACGGTGTCGCCGGGCATCAGCCGGTCCACCTCGGCATACGCCTGGGCCAGCACGTGCGGGTTGCGCATCAGTGAGTAGGTGGCGAACGACAGCAGGCCGCTGGTGGTCTCGTGACCGGCGATCAGGAACGTCAGCACCTGGTCACGCACGTTGTCATCGGCCAGCAGCTTGCCGGTCTCCGGGTCCGTGGCCTCCAGCATCAGGCCCAGCAGGTCCTCCTCACCGCCGCCCTTCCCTTCGCGGCGCTCCTTGATCACGTTCTCGACCAGGTCCTGCATCAGCCGGATGTTCTCGCGGTACTTCCGGTCGTCCGCCTTGCGCAGCTTGGTCATCATCGGCAGCTCCTGCGAGCGCCGCAGCGACTCGATCAGCGCCTCCAGCAGCGCGTTCAGGAACGGGTGCAGCTCCTCCTTGTCGAAGGACTGGAACCGGTAGCCGAACCCCGACAGGGCGATCGTGTCCAGCGTCAGGCGGGTGTAGTCGTCGGTGATGTTGACCGGCTGCCCCTCCCTGGCCTCCCACTTGCCCGCCAGGTTCTGGGCGATCTCCAGCATCTGCCCGAAGTACGCCTTCATGGCCCGCTGGCTGAAGGCCGGCAGCAGGATCCGGTGCGCCCTGCCCCATTCCTCTTCGTGCTGGTGCGCGGTGAACAGGCCCGCGTTCAAGTAGTCCCGGACATGGCTCAGCGGCGTCTTGTCGATCTGCTTGAAGAACCGCGTTTCGTCGCTGACCTCGGCTACCAGGTCCGGGTCGTAGACGAAGACCTGCTCGATGCCGGCGATGTCCATGCCGTAGATGCCCTCGGGGAACTGCTTGGCCAGTTCGGCGAAGTACCCGAACGGGTTGGTGCCGGGGATCTGCGGCGTGTGGCCGAGGAGAGGGATCCCGCGCGGGGACCGGATGGGGCGAAGGCCGTTCGCGGAGTGCGTGGTCATGTCTTGCTCCTCTGCGGAGGGGGTGTAGGGGGTGGGCAAGGGCGCGCTGCGTAGGTCGATGCCGGGGGCCCTGCAGAAACATACGTCGTATGGAATTAGTACCGTACGGCGTATGGAAATGTGAGGCAAGCCCGGCCACCCTGGTGGGCGCTGTGGTTCAGGTCATTTCCATACGGTGTAGGGAACTGGTACCGTACGAGGTATGGAAAAGAAGGTGAGGCGTCCCCCGCGGGGAACGAGGAAGAGGGACGTGCCTCTGACCGAGGCCGGGATCTATGCCGCCGCCCTGCGGCTCATCGACGAGGACGGGGTCGAGGCGCTCACCATGCGCAAACTTGCCACCGAGCTCGACGCGAACCCGATGTCGCTGTACCACCACGTGCCGAACAAGGAAGCCGTGCTGCGCGGCGTGACGAGAATGGTCGGCGCCCAGTTCCGCACCGTGACACTGGAGGACGCGCCCTGGCAGGATCGGATCCGCCTGCTCGCCACGGACTTCCGGACCCTGGCGCACCGTCACCCCGAGCTGATGGCCTACTCGTTCAGCCACCAACCGGACTTCATCCAGCCCGACGACCCGTTCTGGACCGCGCTCACCGCGATCGTGGAGGCTGCCGGGGTTCCGCAGTCAGAGGTCTCGGAGATCGCGGCGCTGATGGTCGCCGTCGTCATCGGTGTCCTCGCCGCCGAACTCAACGGCTCGCTCCGCAAGTGGTCGACCCTCAAGCCCCCCGGCTTCGACGATGGTGAAGACGGTGATGGGGGTGCGGACTCTGCGGACGTAGCTCCTGAAGGCCCTGACCAGGACCACATGTTCCGCCTCGTGATGGACACACTGATCACCGGTCTGGAAAGCCGGCTCACCGGCGATCGTGACGGCCGGGACGCCGGCCTTTGAGCCACACCTTCCGAGGCGTTGCGCCCCAGGCACCGGCCCCTGAGCCGCGCCCGCAGTCGGGCGATCTCAGGCTGCGACATGCGGGAGCCACCCCCGTCATATCGGGGAACACCGCCCGGCAGGGTGGTTCCGCAGCCTCTGCACGGCAGCCGTGTGACGCTGGCCCGTGAAGTGACCACGGTCGTCGGCTTGTTCCCGATCTCCTTCCCGAAGTGCGAGATCTGGCCTCCCGAAGCGGGAGATCGCCGGCCTCGTCGAGCTGCATCGCCCATCCGCTGACCGAGGCGGCCATGCCGCCCAGCGCTCCCGCCGTGAGCTCTTCTCGTAGGCGGAGAGCGCGTCGGAGCTGCGCAGGGTGTAGACGCGAAGCTGGTACTGGGGCATGACACTGGTTCCTTTACTTCTGAGCATGGATGGTCGGCGGTCAGCCTCGGGGGAGGAGGTGTGCCAGTTCGGCATCCCAGTCGATGAGGCCGGACTCGGTACCCCGTGGCACCAAAGCCTGGGTGTCCTGAAGGAAGGACGAGATGTCCTGCACGGGGACCTCGAGCAAGGCGTTGCCTCCGGAAGAACCGAGGGCGATGTAGATCGACTCGTCACCCCGCCCTGCGGCCGACCAGATCCGGACGTCCGCGTAACCTGCGGAACCCTCCAGACCGTCAGCCAGAAGATCCCGTCCCAGGACCCATTCGACCGGCTCGTCGCTGTGGACGAAAAAGGCGGCGCGGACGACGTAGGGATCTGCAGGCTCGTACCGCAACTGCATACACAAGGGCTGTGAGTAGGTGCGTGAGACGACGAGCTGCGCGGTCACCGCCCGAGTCACGGTCCTCGAAGACTCCATGAGCATTCTCTCCAAGGCGTCCCCCTTGCCTCGGCTGCGCCCCGGCGCTCGTGGCGACAAGTACGCATCGAATCAGGGGGTGTTCAGCTGGGCCCGGGCGCCGGACAGCGTCGGCGGACCGCGGGGTCGTGGGGGTCGTGGCGTAGCGGCAGTTGGGCGACGCGCGCCTGTGGCACGAGGTGGTGCCGCAGGCAGGTTCAGAGGGGAGCAGGGGGCAGGCACTCGCTCGATCGCCCGCCCGGGCGGCGGTCAGGGGACCGCTGATCCGTGACCAGCGGTCGCATCCCTGCCGCCGGCAGGCATCGAGGCGAGGGGCACGGCCTCCACTCAGGGGTACAGGCGGGACCTGTCTTACCGGTCACCGTGGTTCCGGTCGTAGTGGTCCCGGCCGAAGTAGTCCCGGTCACTGCGGTTCCGGTCATGGTGGTCCCAGCCCCGGCCGTCGCTCTCGTAGCGGTTCCAGTCGAGCCGGTAGGACCTGTCGGACTTCCACTCGTGCCGTTCATCGTCCCAGCGGCAGCAGCGACCGTCGTGGCTATGCCAGAGGGAGCCGGCGACATGGTCGTCGTGGTGCCAGCCACGCTTTCCGTCCCAGCAGTAGCCCTGCTCGATCAGGTACCCAACGCCGTGGTCCCAGCGGTAGTCGGTGAGGTTGACCTCGGCCGACCGCTGGACCTGCACAGAGGCGGGAGTCGCGGCCGAAGCGGTGCCCCCGGCACCGACAACGGCGACACCCGCGACCGACACGGAGGAAACGGCGACAGCGATCCGATTCGTGAGCTTCTTCATGATCTTTCCTTCCGGTTGGTGCGATCTGCGCCAACGGTTGCTTTTGCAGGCGATGTGAGGCGCCTGGCGTCGTGGCGTTGTCCGTCAAGCAGTTCCATACGTTGTATGGAACGCCCTGCCAGGATAACCATACGACGTATGGAAATGGGGAGGCGGTGACAGTGACCCGGGTCACCCGGACCACTTGGTCGAAGGAGACGCACCTGAACGCTTCTCCAGTAACTGGGGCGTCATTGCCGGGAGTTCATCTCCTTCCCCGTCACCCTGACCGGCTCGAATATCAGCGCTCGATCACAAGGCATGCAGGGACTCAGCTCTGGCCTCATGCTGGAGGGGAGGGGGGTGTGACAACGGAGGAAGAAGTGGTGGAGATGCGGACCGTTGTCGACCTCACACGCTGCCAGGGCTATGCGCAGTGCGTATTCCTCGCGCCGGAGGTGTTCGAGCTGCACGGCGAGGAGGGGCTGCTGTACGCCACGGCCGTTCCAGACGATCAGGTGGAGCGTGTGCGCCAGGCCGCGGCCGCGTGTCCGGTGCAGGCGATCCTCCTCGGGGAAGAGGTGAGCACCGGTGCCCGGTGACCTGAAAGACGGCCGCATCGTCATCGTCGGCGCGTCGCTGGCCGGGCTGAGGGCAGCCGAGGCGCTGCGCGAGGAAGGGTTCACGGGCTCACTGACGGTGGTGGGGGACGAGCCCCATGCGCCCTACGACCGGCCGCCGCTGTCGAAGCAGGTGCTGCTGGGCCAGGCGACGGCGGACACCCTCGAGCTGCCGATGCGGCGGGACCCGGACGCCGAGTGGCGCCTCGGCGTGCGCGCCACCGCTGTGGACCTGCTGGCGAAACGGGTGTCGCTCGACGACGGTGAGTCCCTGCCCTACGACCGGCTGCTGATCGCCACCGGGACCCGCGCGCGGCCCTGGCCCAAACCGGAGGAAGGTGCCCTGGACGGGGTGTTCACCCTGCGCACGCGCGAGGACGGCGCGGGACTGGCCGAGCGGCTCGGCGCGAGGCCGGAGCGGGTGCTGGTGATCGGTGGTGGCTTCACCGGCTCGGAGATCGCCTCGGCCTGCCGGGAACTGGGGCTTGAGGTGACCGTCGCCGAACGCGGTCCCGCCCCCCTGGTGGGCGCGCTCGGCGGCACCCTGTCCAAGCTCGCGGCCGTCATGCAGCGCAACCACGGCGTGGATCTGCGCACCGGTGTGACGGTCACCGCCTTGAACGGCAAGGGCAGCTTCACGGGCGCGCAGCTGTCCGACGGCAGCCGCGTCGAGGCGGACGTGTGCGTCGTGGCCCTGGGCGCGATCCGCAATGTGGAGTGGCTGGCGGAGTCGGGGCTGGCGGCGGGCCCGCGCGGCATTGCCTGCGACGCAGGCTGCCGGGCCTTCAACATGTACGGGATCGTCACCGACGACGTTTTCGTGGCCGGTGACGTCTCCCGCTTCCCCCACCCGCTGTTCGGCTACCAGATGCTGTCGCTGGAGCACTGGGGCAACGCGGTCGAGCAGGCCGAGGTCGCGGCCCACAACATGGTCAACCCCGGACCGCTGCAGCGCCCGCACCTGGCCATCCCGGTCTTCTGGTCGACCCAGTTCGGGCTCAACATCAAGTCGGTGGGCGTGCCCACCTACTCCGACCACGTGGTCATCGCCCAGGGCTCCCTGGAGGCCCGCCGTCTGGCGATGGTCTACGGCTACCAGGGTCGGGTCACCGCGGCGGTCACCGTCGACATGGCCAAGGCGCTCGACTACTACCGGCACCTGATCGAGACCGCCGCTCCGTTCCCGCCGCCGCCCGGCGCGCAGGACCGTGCGATCGCGGCCGACGTCCCGATCCCCTCCGCCGTACCGGACCCCTCCGTGCTGTCCCACGGCCCGACCGTCGCACTCACCGGTCACCTGCCCGACCGTCGGCTGACGGTGGTGTAGCCCCCATCCCGCCCCCTACGAGGAGCCGTCATGGACTCCGCGACCCTGCTGGCACGGATCACCGACTACGCCAGCCGTCCCAACCCCTACCCGTTGTACGCGGAACTCCGCGAGGCCGGTCCCGTGGTGCCGCAGGCCGACGGCAGCTACCTGATCGGCACCTACCACCACATCGCCGCGCTGCTCCACGACCCACGGATGAGTGCCGACCCACGCACCCGCGGCGAGGCAACCAACAAGCCGCCGTTCCTGCGGCTCGACGACCCCGAACACCACAGGCTGCGCACCCTCGCCATGCGGCCGTTCGGGCCCCCGCACAGCCCTGGCCGGGTCGACGGCATGCGCGGCGAGATCGACCGGATCACCCGGGAACTGCTGGAGCCGTTCGAGGCGGGCCGGCAGATCGACATCGTCGACGACTTCGCCTACCCGCTGCCCGTCACCGTGATCTGCCGCCTGCTCGGCGTGCCGCACGAGGACGAACCCCTCTTCCGGGCCTGGTCCGACGCGATCGTCGCAGCCGCCGACGTCAGGCCCGACGACGACTCCACCGAGCAGGACAAGGCCGGCGACCAGGCACGGATGGAGATGGGCGGCTACCTGTTGAACCTGGCCGAACAACGCCGCGGCAAGCCGGGCGACGACATGCTCTCCGCCTTCGTCAACGAGCCGGACCCGGCCCTGCGCCTCACCGACGAGGAACTCGCGGAAACCGCCGTACTGCTCCTCATCGCCGGACACGAGACCACGGTCAACCTCATCACCAACGGCGCCCTCACCCTCCTGCGCCAGCCCGAGCAGCTGGACCGGCTGCGCCGGGAACCGGAGTTGCTCCCGCGAGCGGTGGAGGAACTGCTGCGCTACGAGCCCCCGGTCCACATGCGCGAACGCATCCCGCACGCCGACACCGACATCGCCGGCACCCTCGTCCCCGCAGGCGCGTCCGTCATTCTGGTCCTCGCCTCGGGCAACCGCGACCCGATGCGGTTCCCCGATCCCGACCGGTTCGACCCCGCCCGCCCGGACAACCAACACCTAGGCTTCGGCAGCGGTATCCACGCCTGCTACGGCGGACCCCTGGCCCGCGTCGAGGCGTACGCCGCGCTCGGCGCCCTGCTTCCCCGTCTCGGCAGCGCCCGCCTGGTTGAAGACCCGCCCCCGTACCGGCAGAACGCGATGCTCCGCGGACCCCGCCACCTGCCCATCCACCTGTGAACCCGAGGGGGCACGGCGTCCCGTCAGGCTACGACGGGAAGGGGGCGCCGTACGCTGCCGCGGGCTCCGCGGGTGAACGCCATCTGATCCGTTGGTCCACGGTGGCGTCCGCGGGTAGCCCTCGTACCGTTTCTGAAGTATGGCCAGTCGACCTTGTCGGTGTAAGAGTCGCCGTATTACCCACAACCTGGGCCACCTTCGCAGAGATCGCGGCACGCCGACCGAGGCGGCGCCGATCGCAGGACCTTCCGGCGGGCGTTGCTCGCCGAGGGCCCTGCGCATGTCCGCTCCCGCAACACCTTCAGCCCTGAGCAGCCCTGACCGAACTCGTGGAGTCCTGCCAGGGCGAACCCGGTCTGCGTACCGTCCGCACCACGAAGTGATCGCGTCCATCCCGGCCGTCGCGTGATGGCCGGGTGGCTCAGCCGATCACCGAGTACCGGGAAGAGCCGTCCGAGGCGG
The DNA here is from genome assembly GCF_055560195.1 of Streptomyces sp. NPDC023481. Lineage (NCBI taxonomy): Bacteria > Bacillati > Actinomycetota > Actinomycetes > Kitasatosporales > Streptomycetaceae > Streptomyces > Streptomyces sp. NPDC023481. The sequence goes on along the minus strand of NZ_JBVHJE010000013.1, from coordinate 78,612 downwards.
GCAGTACAGTCCTCGCCCTCTGCCTGCGTTGATCAGAACTTAGCCACCCCTTGGCCGGGGTCGCGGACGCCATTCCGCAGCAATCCCAACTACCACGGTGAACCGGTCCGCCTCATCTCCTGCTACTCGGGCGCGGACGCGAGACCGCCCGAGCTGCCCCTCGCGCAGTCCGTCGCCAACGAGCTCGGCGTGCCCGTGACAGCGCCCACGAGCAAGGTGGGAACGTCCCCCCAGCTCGGCCTCAACCAGACCCCCACCATCGGCAACAATGGCTACTGGCGCACCTACCTGCCCATGGCCCACTGACGGCAGGCTCACAGGAGTGGAAATGATCAGGCGAGCGGGCTTCTACCGGGAGACCGGCGGCCAGGCCACCGCGGCAGACGACGCGCCGTCGCTTCGAGATGCCGTACAGGACAGTGGGCCCTGGGACGAGGACCGTATCGTCGCCTACCTGGAGTCGGGCCTGGAGATCTTCTCCACGATGGGCGCCGAGCGTGACGTCCTCAGCGGCGAAGAGTGGATCGCGGGCTCCGGATCCCTGATGACGGACGGCACCTGGCTCTGGCCCGTCGATCTCACGCACTACGTACGTCGTCACCACGCTGCCCTGCCACAGGAGTTCCTGGACCACCTCCGGACCAGCAACTACACGGTCCCTGTCGTGCCCGACGAGCAGGCCAGGCGCATCTTCCAGGAGGAGTTCCCGGACAACGCCCCCGCTGCGACCCCGCCCGGGGCCGCGGGCTTCTTCACCTGGTACGTGCCGAAGCTGGACAACGCGCGCGCCCATCAGCTCCTCACGCATCTGGAGACCGCCGGGCTCTCCGCCGTGCACCCGCTGACCGATGCCCTCTTCGGGTTCCGCGAGACGCCGGTCGGTAACCGCGAGCCGGTGAGGGGTGAGAGCGCTGCCCTGGCCGCTGCCCTGGCCGACGATCGGTACTCGAAGGTCGAGTTCACCTGCTGGCAGGGCTACGACCAGTCCCTGACCGGCATCGTGCGACGAACCGACGAGACGACGCAGAGCATCACGCTGCGCCTCACCGACATCCCCTTGCCCGACCGCGAGGAGGCGGTCGCCGCACTGGTGCGCACGCTCGATCAGGACGCGGCCGTCTGCCGCGGTTTCGTCATCGACCGAGTCGGCGTGTCGGCTTCCCAGGACTGGGACCGCATCCTCGTCGGCAGCGGAGGGCACTTCACCGTGTGGCCCGACACCGTCGGCATCCTCCGGGACCGCGTGGGCAGCCATCCCGAGCTGGCCGGCAGAGAGCCGAGGGGGGCGGTTTTCGGGATTCTTGATGCTCGTTGACGGTCGTGATCTGTCGGGGGGACAGGCGCGTTGACGGGATGCGGCGAGGCCTGCGCGGGCTCGGGCCGAGCCACTGAACTCGGTGGCACGGTGATCGGGCCCAACCCGTCGGTGTGTCCGGTTTCGTTCGTCCGCGGCGCCAAGGAACTCGGTGGCGGTGCGGTACCGGGTAGTGGCCGGGGCCCCTGCTGCGGCGCCCCGACCGGCTTCTTCCCGGGCCGCAGGTGCCGGTACCTTCGTCCGGGTCCGGGCGAGTCTCCGGCCTCGCCACTCCGGCACCGGGCGCGGACCGGCCCTTTCATGGCAATGCTGTCCAGGCTCTTGAGCCCGCCCCCGTTGTGTGCCAGCCTCGTTTCAACAACAGCGCACACATTCCGTTCGGATCCGAACACATTCCGTCGGAGAACGACAAGCGTGTCGCGAACCCACAGGATCGTGAGCGCCAACCGTAGAGGTCTAGCCGATTGGGAGCGCTCCCACCTCGCAGGGAGGCCACTTGGCGCCGGCAACAACGGACGGCCCGAAGTGGTCCGGGAGCCGACCAGCGGCGCCACGCCTCCCCGACGCGCACGAACCCGGGTCCCGCGCATGCGCCACCGTCCCGCGTGCATCACCACCCCCCCATGCGTGCCCTCGCCAACTCCGCGCAAGGCGATACCCGTTTCCGGAGGTCCACGGCAATGCCCGCACACATTCCCCCCGCACGACGAGGACTGCGCCGTCTGGTGCGCCGGTCAAGGGCGTTGGCGCTCACGGCGGCCGGCGCCCTTCTGGCGTTCGCGCTTCCACTGCTCGCTGTCGGTACGGCCCAGCCCGCGGCCGCGCTGGGCAACGGCCTGGCGTCGACGCCACAGATGGGATTCAACGACTGGAACGCCTACGGCTGCAACGTCTCCGAGGCGCTCATCAAGTCCACCGCACAGGCGATGCACACCAACGGCATGCAGGCGGCGGGCTACACGTACGTCAACATCGACGACTGCTGGTTGACGCACTCCCGGGACTCCTCGGGCCGGCTGGTCCCCGATCCGGCGAAGTTCCCGGACGGTATCAAGGGCACCGCCGACTACGTCCACTCGCTCGGCCTCAAGCTGGGCATCTACGAGGACGCCGGCACCGCCACCTGCGCCGGCTACCCCGGCAGTCTCGGTCACGAGACTACCGACGCCCAGTCCTTCGCCTCCTGGGGCGTGGACTACCTGAAGTACGACAACTGCAACAACAACGGGGTGTCCGCCCAGACCCGCTACACCGCTATGCGCGACGCCCTCGCCGCGACCGGCCGGCCCATCCTGTACAGCCTGTGCAACTGGGGCCAGGACAACGTGTGGACCTGGGGCGCGGGCGTCGGCAACAGCTGGCGCACCACCGGGGACATCACCGCCAGCTACTCCAGCATGCTCTCCATCTTCCACGCCAACGTGGGCCTGGCCTCCTACGCCGGCCCCGGCCACTGGAACGACCCGGACATGCTGGAGGTCGGCAACAGCGGCCTGACGGACACCGAGGCCCGCACGGAGTTCAGCCTGTGGGCTCAGATGGCCGCACCGCTCGTCGCCGGCACGAACCTGACCTCCGCCAGTTCCACCACGTTGTCCATCTACACCAACTCCCGCGTGATCGCGGTGGACCAGGACTCGCTGGGCAGGCAGGGAACCATGGTGTCCTCGTCGAACGGCCTGGACGTCCTGGCCAAGCCGCTCGCGGGCGGCGACGTGTCCGTCGCGCTGTTCAACGAGACCGGATCGACCGCGAACATCAGCACCACCGCGACCGCGGTCGGCAAGACCGGCGCCTCCAGCTACACCCTGACCGACCTGTGGTCCGGGGCGACGTCGACCACGTCGGGCGCGATCAGCGCATCGGTACCGGCGCACGGAACCGTCATGTACCGGGTCGCCGGTGGCAGCGGCACCGGAGGCGGGGAGGCCACGGGCGAGATCCACGCGGGGGTCGCCGGCAAGTGCCTCGACGTGCCCGACTCGACCACCACCGCCGGCACACAGGTCCAGATCTGGACCTGTGGCGGCGGAGCGAACCAGCGCTGGACGCACACCCCCTCCCAGCAGCTGACGGTCTACTCGGGCGGTTCGCAGATGTGCCTGGACGCGTTCGACAACCAGACCACGCCCGGCACCAGGGTGGGGATCTGGCAGTGCAACGGCCAGACCAACCAGCAGTGGAGGATCAACACCGACGGCACCATCACCGGGGTCGGGTCCGGACTCTGCCTGGACGTCACCGGCGCCTCCACCGCCAACGGTGCCCTGGTCGAACTGTGGACCTGCAACGGCCAGACCAACCAGCAGTGGAAACTGAGTTGAGCACGCCGGAACCTTCGTAGGAATCGCCGTCCGGGCTCCGAGCCGCAGAGCCCGGCCCGGCGTCGGCACACCGTTCCCCGTGGCAACGCCCTGAGACGCTCTCGTCCCCGCAAGGCGTCCCGGCCGCGTCCGGGTCGCCGGCGCACTGCCCATGAGCCCGATCGACGCATCAAGCCGTCAAGCGGTGACGTTCGTCCTTCTACGAAGGGGCAGTCGTCGCGGGATACCCGTCCGGCGCGACGGACAACGCGGTGCAGTCCGACATCACCGCTGCCGCTTACCGCTGACGCCGGACCACACAGCGGGGAAGGTGGCGGACCTCAGGCCGGCCCGGAGGACCACCACGTGATGTCCCCGGACGTCACCCAGGCGCCTCGGCAACCGACGGCGCCCTCCCTGAGCCGCGAACCGGCGACGGCGGCTCCCGCAGGCAGGACACCTTCGCCCCCGAAAGGAAACCACCGTGTCAGCTTTCATCCGGTTGCTCCGGCAGTTACGCACGTCGACGGCCGTGCTCATCGGCCTCGTCCTGGCCGCCGGCGGCTTGGTCACCGGCATCGCCGAGCCGGCCCACGCGGCCAGCTCGATCACGATCAACGGCTCCTCCGGAGGCCGCACGTTCGACGGAGTGGGCGCGATCAGCGGAGGCGGTGGCAACAGCAGGCTCCTGGTCGACTATCCCGAGCCCGAGCGAGGCCAGATCCTGGACTACCTCTTCCGGCCCGGCTACGGCGCCTCCCTGCAGATCCTCAAGACCGAGATCGGAGGTGACACCAACTCCACGTCGGGGGCCGAACCAAGCCACGAGCACACGCGGACGGACCTGAACTGCGACCGGGGCTACGAGTGGTGGCTGATGGAGCAGGCCAAGGCGCGCAACCCGAACATCAAGCTGTACGGCCTCGCCTGGGGCGCGCCCGGCTGGGTAGGCAACGGCAACTTCTGGTCCACCGACATGATCAACTACCTGGTCTCCTGGCTGGGCTGTGCCAAGCAGCACGGGCTGACCATCGACTACCTGGGCGGATGGAACGAGCGCGGCTACAACATCTCCTGGTACAAGCAACTGCGCAGCGCGCTGGGCAGCAACGGTTACGGCAGCGTCAAGATCGTCGCAGCCGACTCCGACTGGGCCGTCGCCGACGACGTGGACTCCGACTCGGCCTTCGCCTCCTCGGTCGACATCATCGGCACCCACTACCCGTGCGGGTACCGGTCCACGCAGTCCAGTTGCAGTGTCCCGTCATCCGCCACGTCGTCCGGCAAGCAGCTGTGGGCCAGCGAGAACGGCTCCGACGACTACAACGCCGGAGCCAACGCGATGGCCCGCGGCATCAACCGCGGCTACATCGACGGCAAGATGACCGCGTACCTCAACTGGCCCGTCGTCGCCGCGATCACGCCGAACCTCCCGTACCCCACCATGGGTCTCGCGCTCACCCCGCAACCGTGGTCCGGCTACTACGCGATCGGCAAGAACACCTGGGTGGCGGCCCAGACCAGCCAGTTCACCGCCCCGGGCTGGCAGTATCTCGACTCCTCCAGCGGTTACATCGGCGGCAACCGCGGCAACGGCAGCTACGTCTCCCTGAAGTCCACGAACAGGTCCGACTACTCCACGGTCATCGAGACCATGGACGCGAGCAGCACCCAGACGCTGAACTTCAACGTCACCGGGGGGCTGTCCACCGGCACGGTCCACATCTGGGCGACCGACGTCAACTCCACCAACCAGGCGGACTACTTCGTGCACTCCGCCGACATCACCCCGTCGAACGGCGGCTTCAGCCTGACCGTGCAGCCCGGCCGCGTCTACACGATCACCACCACCACAGGCCAGGGTAAGGGGAAGGCCGCGGGACCGGCCCGGAGCGCGATGAGCCTGCCCTACAGCGACACCTTCGACGGTTACACCACCGGCGCCGAGGCGAAGTACCTCATGGACTGGCAGGGCGCCTTCGAGGTCGCGGCCTGCGGCGGCGGACGCGGCGGCAAGTGCGTGCGGCAGATGAGCGCGCAGGCACCGATCACCTGGGACCCGCTCACCGATCCGCACGCCCTGCTCGGCGACCTCGGCTGGAGCGACTACACCGTCTCCTCCGACGTACTGCTCGAGAAGTCCGGATACGCCGAGCTGCTCGGCCGGGCCAACACCCAGAGCTACAGCGGGGCCGCGGGCCTGAACGCCTACCACCTGCGCGTGAGCGACACCGGAGCCTGGTCGGTTCTCCGCACCGACACCGGCGGCAGCGTGACCACGCTGGCACACGGAACGACCGCGGCGATCGGCACCAACCGGTGGCACACCCTGTCACTCACCTTCTCCGGCAGCACCATCACCGCCTCGATCGACGGTTCCACGGTGGGTTCGGCCGACGACTACGGCTACGCAGGCGGACAGGCCGGCTACGCCACCGGCCAGGGCGAGACGGCGCAGTTCGACAACCTGTCCATCACCCCCGGCCCGGGCGGCCCGGGCGGCGGTACCACCGGCCCCATCACCGGCGCCGGCTCCGGCCGCTGCGTGGACGTGCCCAAGCAGTCCCAGACCGACGGAACCCAGGTGGAGCTGTGGGACTGCAACGGCGGCAGCAACCAGCAGTGGACCAGCACGTCGGCCGGTGAGCTGCGGGTCTACGGCGGCGACTGCCTGGACGCTGCCGGGCAGGGCACCAGCCCCGGCACCAAGGTGGACATCTACACCTGCAACGGCGGCGGCAACCAGAAGTGGACACTCAACGCCGACGGCACGATCACCGGCAACCAGTCCGGCCTGTGCCTGGACGCCACCGGCAACGGAACCGCCAACGGCACCCTGCTGGAGCTGTGGACCTGCAACGGCGGCAGCAACCAGAAGTGGACCCGCTACTGATCCCTCCGGGCCCGGCAGACGACGTGGAACGGCGGCGACAACCAGCTGGGGGTGCCACCCCGCCCCGGGCGGCGAGTCGGCCGGGGCGGGGCGGGTTCCTGCGCCACCCGTGGCACGGTCAAGCAACTTTCCTGCTTTCCCAGGATCGGGCCGGCCACGCCGACGTGTTTCCGTGGGCGCACGTTCTGATGGTGCGTCAGGTTGTGGATGAAGGGGTGGACCGTGCGGTTCGTGCGCCGAGTCGGGCGGCGACCGGACCAGTCGCACCGTCCCTTTGGGGAGCAGCCGTTACGCCGGGCGCGCCCCCAGCGCCCCCGAAACGTTGCGCTCCGGCTGGGTCGAAATCTGTGCCCGCGAGCTGAGATTTCACGGGAACAGGCAGACAGATTCTCTTCCACATTAAGTGGAGTGGGTTTCTTCACCGAACACAGGCCGCTGCGGCGTGCTACTGTCGATCTCAGTTGCAGTTGTGGTTCCCAAAACTCCAAGTGTCCTCCGGGCGGCGTCTGTGCCGTTGGAAGCGCTTTTGTTATCCGGTTCCTTTTCCGGCGGGGTGATCATCGCGGCGACATGGAGTCCGTGACGTGCGGATCCCGATGCACTGCCCCGAAGGAGAAATGACATGGCTAATGGCACCGTGAAGTGGTTCAACGCGGAAAAGGGCTTCGGCTTCATCGAGCAGGACGGTGGCGGCGCCGATGTGTTCGCCCACTACTCGAACATCGCCGCCCAGGGCTTCCGCGAGCTGCTGGAGGGCCAGAAGGTGACCTTCGACATCGCGCAGGGCCAGAAGGGCCCGACGGCCGAGAACATCGTTCTCGCCTGACGCTGACTGTCGCGTACTTGTAGCTGGGGCCCGCGTCCTTCGGGGTGTGGGCCCCAGCTGCTCGCATTTTCCCGCAGTGGTCTCGCCTGCGGACGACACCAGGAAACCCGTAGGCTCACCCATACGGAGCATCCTTCAGGGGTGCACGCACCCCCCATGGCTTCACAGCGGCGGACGCCCGAACACTGCGTCCGCTTCGCGCCACTCATTCCAGCGGCTGTGCCTGCACGGATTTTCCGTCGGCCAGTTTCGCTCTCGCATTCCATCGGTCCATTCTTGCAATTCTCCGTGCTGCTCATCGCTGCGGGAATTCCTTGATATGTGCCGCATCGAGGAAGGTTCCGCATGAACCGCACACGCACGAACGACCGCTTCGCCCGCACCCGTGACGGCAGTACCGACTCCGGCAGGGGCGGCAGCCGATTCGGTTCGTCGGGCAGGAGCCGCTCCGGCGGCCCAAGCCGTTCCGGTGGTTTCGGCCGCCGGCCCGCCGCCGTTCAGGGGGAGTTCGCGCTGCCCAGGACGATCACTCCCGCGCTTCCCGCCGCAGAGGGCTTCGCCGATCTCGACATGCCCGGAGCACTGCTGGCCGCGCTCGGCTCGCAAGGCGTGACCGTACCCTTCCCGATCCAGGCCGCGACCCTGCCGAATTCTCTGGCCGGCCGGGACGTACTGGGCCGTGGCCGCACCGGCTCCGGCAAGACCCTCGCCTTCGGGCTGGCGCTGCTGGCCCGTACGGCCGGGCAGCGCGCCGAGGCCCGGCAGCCGCTGGGGCTGATCCTCGTACCCACGCGTGAGCTGGCGCAGCAGGTCACCGACGCGCTCGCCCCGTACGCCCGCTCCGTGAGGCTGCGGCTGGCCACGGTGGTGGGCGGAATGCCGATCGGCAGGCAGGCGAGCGCGCTGCGCGGTGGCGCCGAGGTCGTCGTCGCCACGCCGGGACGCCTGAAAGACCTCATCGACCGTGGCGACTGCCAACTGGACCAGGTCTCCGTCACCGTCCTCGACGAGGCCGACCAGATGGCCGACATGGGCTTCATGCCGCAGGTCACCGCCCTCCTCGACCAGGTCCGCCCCGAAGGCCAGCGCATGCTGTTCTCCGCCACTCTCGACCGCAACGTCGACCTGCTCGTGCGCCGTTACCTCAACGACCCCGTCGTGCACTCCGTCGACCCCTCGGCCGGCGCGGTCACGACGATGGAGCACCACGTGCTCCACATCCACGGCGCCGACAAGCACACGGCCACCACCCACATCGCCGCACGCGACGGCCGTGTGATCATGTTCCTCGACACCAAGCACGCCGTCGACGGCCTCACCGAGCACCTCCTGCACAACGGGGTACGGGCCGCCGCCCTGCACGGCGGGAAGTCGCAGCCGCAGCGCACCCGCACGCTGGCGCAGTTCAAGACCGGACACGTCAACGTACTGGTGGCGACCAACGTCGCGGCGCGCGGCATCCACGTCGACAACCTCGACCTCGTCGTCAACGTCGACCCGCCGACCGACCACAAGGACTACCTCCACCGCGGCGGCCGTACCGCCCGCGCAGGAGAGTCCGGCAGTGTCGTCACCCTGGTCACCCCCAGCCAGCGCCGCGGCATGACGCGCCTCATGGCGGCGGCCGGCATCGTCCCGCAGACCACCCAGGTCCGCGTCGGCGAAGAGGCCCTGCGCCGCATCACCGGGGCCCAGGCCCCCTCCGGCATCCCGGTCGTCATCACCGCGCCGGTGGCCGAACGCCCCAAGAAGCGCGGCGGCACCTCACGCGGTCGACGCCGCCCCGTCTCGGCGGCGCGCCGCGCGTCCGTACGGCAGTCCACCGCCGGTGCGGCGGCATAGGACCCTCGTGATCAGGAAGCCCGCCCCACTTCGCAGGAGGCACCCTTTGACTCTGGACCAGGCGCAGTTCCGCCCGGCGGGCACCCACCCCGCGTACGGCACGGAGGCCGGCACCACGGTCACGGCCGGACCGCAGGTCTGGGAGGACATGACCGTGGAGGTGGCACTGTTCGTGATGACCGCCGCCCGTACCGGTCATCTGGTCGTCTGCGACGAGGACGGTCTGTGCACCGGCCTGGTCACCCGGGCCCGGCTCACGGCCGTTCGTGACGGCTCCGGATACACGGACCGCATCCGCCTGCGTGACATCGCCGACGTCATCGCGCCCTTCGCCTCACCGCTGACCACGAGGGCCGAAGCCGAGCGTGCGATGCACAGCCGCCGGCTCGGGGCCCGGCCCGTGGTCGACGAACACGGCAACGCTCCGGGCGTCCTCGCCCTCTCCCGCTGAACCGCCCTCACGCCCCCGGCCCCGTCTTCTCGTCTCCTGGAGGCATCATGCGCTGTGTCATCGCCCGCTTCCCGTTCGACCTGACCAAGAGCGGCGTGGCGGAATCGATGAAGGGCGTCACGCCCGAGCCGGTCACCGGTGACTTCGTCATCATCGGACGACGCCACTACCCCGCCAAGCAGGTCGGCCAGGTCATCACCCGCCAGGACCGCCGTGATTTCAGCACCGGCGAAGTCCTCAGGGCCATGACCCGGCTCGGCTTCACCTGCCGCACCGGCCCCGCCGCCGCACCCGCGCCCATGGACGGCCCGTACCAGCGGGCGTCCGCAGCGCTCGGCGCTCCCCCTGTCCGCATGACGTACGGACAGGTGTGAGCCGAACCGAGCAGTGAGGCCCGACCGGCACGCCGGTCGGGCCTCACTGTGTGCCGGGTCCCGGCGGGCCAGTGGTCGGAGTGGCTGAAGTCGCCCACGGTCCAGGCACTGACGCGTCGAGCCGCGAGTGCGGGCCGCATCCGTCGAGGCCGGTCTCGCCACCAACTCGGCCTGCGGAAGCCGTGTAAGGCGCCTGGCCATGGGAAGGACCAAGGTTCCCGAGCGCGCATATCGCCCGCCTACGCCCAAGGACCGTCGATGCTTCCCGAGTTCCCCTCCCACGCATCCGCCCGCCTCGCAGATCAGCTGGAACAGAGACTGGGGCCCCCACAGTGCGAAACCGGCCGTATCGAGAGGGAGCGTGCCGCCGGCATCGCCGTCCTCGCGGCGGCCCACTCCGATGGCTACGCGGCCACCGCGCACCTCCTCGGACTGCTGGCCGCGCTCCCCGCCCCCACCGACACAGGAGAACGCTTCTGGTCGAACCTGTGGAGATCCTCGGGCACCGCCTACCTGCTGCCGACCAATATCAAGGACATGGTGCTGCGTTCGCTGACCGGAGAAGGAACCGGTCTGGCTGGACAGATCCTCTCGGCCGTCGACGAGATGACGCCTCCCCAGCGCGTTGCGGCCGCAGAGGTGATCGGCCAGGCGCTCGCCGAGTCCGACCACCTTCCTGACCTCAAAACACAGGTCATCGGCGAACTTTGGCTCCGGGACCTGGAACTCACCGCCTGGCGCGTCCTTCACGCGGACCACAAGTCGCCCGGTGCGGCCGAACGTCACGCCTTCATCGAAGCATGGACGAGTGTCTGATCCCGGCCGGGCCGGCAGACGCAAGCATCCGAACGGTTCCCCGACATGTTCGAGCAGTGACCTGTGATCGAACGGATCCGGCCATGATCCAGGCAGCGCGCCTTCACGGACGCCGTTATCGCCGCCCAGCCGAGGGGGAGGCGGGCACCCGGGGCAGGGCAGGGCGCACTTCCGACGCAGGGCGGGGGCCGTCTGGGGGGACGGCACTCGGGCACTGCTGTAGACCGAGTGGACCAGCGCCGAGGCGCACCGGGAGGCCGTGGAGGCCGGCCACCACGACGAGAGGCAGGAGATCCCCGCCGGCACCACCGGGCGCACGGTCGACCCGCCGAAGGCGGTACCTCCTCGTCCCTCCCTGTCCGTCTCGTCCCTCCTTGTGTGGCTTGCCCCTCCCTGTCCGGCCGCGGCGTCATCCGATCGTCCTGGAGCAGCCGCTGTCGGCGGCCCCGGCCCTGTCGGGAGAAGGGATCACGCAGGCGATGGATCATCCCGCCCCACTCTCCGGGTAACGTCAGGGTATGAGTCATCCGCACCCCGAGCTGAAAGCCGCCCCACCGCTTCCCGAAGGAGGGCTGCGGGTCATCGGCCTGGGCGGCCTGGGGGAGATCGGCCGCAACATGACCGTCTTCGAGTACGCCGGCAAGCTGCTGATCGTCGACTGCGGCGTACTGTTCCCCGAGGAGACCCAGCCCGGCGTGGACGTGATCCTGCCGGACTTCACCTCGATCCGGGACCGGCTGGACGACATCGTGGCCGTGGTGCTCACCCATGGTCACGAGGACCACATCGGCGGCGTGCCGTACCTGTTGCGTGAGCGGTCCGACATTCCCGTCGTCGGCTCCAAGCTGACGCTGGCGTTCCTGGAGGCCAAGCTCAAGGAACACGGCATCCGGCCGCGCACGGTGCGGGTGCGGGAAGGCGACCGGCGTAGCTTCGGGCCCTTCGACTGCGAGTTCGTGGCGGTCAACCACTCCATCCCTGACAGCTTGGCGGTCGCGATCCGCACCGGCGCCGGGATGGTGCTGCACACGGGCGACTTCAAGATGGACCAGTTCCCTCTCGACGACCGCATCACCGATCTGCGCGCCTTCGCCCGCCTCGGCGAGGAAGGTGTGGACCTGTTCCTCACCGACTCCACCAACGCCGAGGTGCCCGGCTTCACCACTTCCGAGCGTGAGCTGAATCCGGCGATCGAGCAGGTGATGCGCACCGCGCCGCGCCGGGTCATCGTCTCCAGCTTCGCCAGCCACGTGCACCGCATCCAGCAGGTCCTGGACGCCGCCCACCAGTACGGCCGCAAGGTCGCCTTCGTCGGCCGGTCGATGGTCCGCAACATGGGCATCGCCCGTGACCTGGGCTATCTGAAGGTCCCCTCCGGTCTCGTCGTCAGCACGCGGGAGCTGGAGAAGCTCCCGGACCACAAGATCACTCTGGTGTGCACCGGCTCCCAGGGCGAACCGATGGCCGCGCTGTCCCGGATGGCCAACCGCGACCACATGATCCGCATCGGCAAGGGCGACACCGTCCTGCTCGCCAGCTCCCTCATCCCCGGCAACGAGAACGCCATCTACCGGGTGATCAACGGGCTCACCCGGTGGGGTGCCCACGTGGTCCACAAGGGCAACGCCAAGGTGCACGTCTCCGGGCACGCCAGCGCCGGCGAACTCGTCTACTGCTACAACATCGTCAAGCCGCGCAACGTCATGCCCGTGCACGGCGAATGGCGCCACCTGCGGGCCAACGGCGACCTCGCCATCCGTACCGGCGTCGACCCCGACCGGGTCGTCATCGCCGAGGACGGCGTCGTCGTCGACCTCGTCGACGGGCGTGCGTCCATCACCGGCAAGGTCCCCGCCGGCAACGTCTACGTGGACGGCATGGAGGTCGGCGGCGCCACCGAAGCGTCCCTCAAGGACCGCCTCACCCTGGCCGCCGAAGGCGTGGTCACGGTGGTGGCGATCGTCGACGCGGACACCGGCGCGCTCGCCGAGGCGCCCGACTTCCTGGCCCGCGGTTTCGTCCACGACGACGCCACCTTCGAGCCGGTCGTGCCCGTCATCGAGAAGACCCTGGCCACCGCGGCCGAGGAAGGCGTCGGGGACGCGCGCCAGCTCGAACAGCTCATCGCCCGCGCCGTGGCGAACTGGGCGTTCCGCACCTATCGCCGCAAACCCCTCATCATCCCGGTCATCATCGACGCCTGAGCCACAACCCGGCAGGCGCCCGGGGGTCGGACGCCGGTGTGTACGAGGTGAAACCCGGCGACGAGTCGTTGCTGATGTCCAGCCTCGTCACCGGCTACCGGGTCGGCCCGGACGCATCGCGCCCGGGCCACCCCGGACGCGCCCGGGGTGGCCCGGTGGCGGGAACGCTGCGCCGGGCATCCCGCAGCCCTCTCCAGCAGCTGCCCTGTCGCCCGAGCAGCGACATGACGGCCACGGGGATCAGGAACGCGGACGGCCCGGTGCGCCGCGATCAGCATGACCAGGGGGCGCATCGAGTCCTTCCACGGCGCGGGTACGACCATGAGCTGCCCACGTCAGGGCGGGAATCTTGCCGGTGGCCTCGGTCGGCTGGATCTACCGAGGCCGTCACGCAGGGACTCCGTGACGGGCGAAGGCCGGACGGGCCGACGGGGCTGACAGGGCTGCCGCACGAACGGCCCTCGCGCCAGCCAGAGGTCGTTCCAAGGGCGGTCACGAGTCAGCTATTACCTGCGCGAAGGCTCCGACCGGCGTCCTCGGCTGCGTGCGCGCCCGAGGGACGGTAGGAATGGCAGAGAGAAATTCGGCTCTGATAGCGGGTATCGGATCTGCCTATGGCCAGGCCGGAATCCCTGGAAGTCGCAGGCGCTTGGGACTCCTGTCACCTCACGGACGAGGCGACGGGGCGACGGAAGGCGGTCCACCGCACCTCCGTTCGGCCCGCACTTCTCGATACGAAGGACGGCCCTCATGGGTTCTGTGGATCTGGCCGGGCGTGTGGCCCTGGTGACCGGAGCGACCAGCGGTATCGGCGCCGCGACCGCGGCGCTGCTCGCCGAGCGCGGCGCGTACGTGCTGGTCGCGGGACGCGACGCAGCACGCGGCGAGACCGTCGTCGCCGCAGTCCGGGCGCGCGGCGGCAAGGCGGACTTCGTCGCCGCCGACCTGCGGGACGCGGCTTCGGCGAGGCAGCTGGCACGCAAGGCCGCCGAGCTGGGCGGCGGCCGCGTGGACATCCTGGTCAACAGCGCGGGCATCTTCCCGTTCGGTCCGACGGCGCAGGCGTCGCCCGACGACGTGGACGCCGTCTACGACCTGAACGTGAAGGCACCGTTCCACCTGGTGGGGCAGCTCGCCCCGGCGATGGCCGAGCGCGGGCACGGGGCGATCGTCAATGTCAGCACCATGGTCGCCGAGTACGGCGTCGCGGGCATGGCGCTGTACGGCTCCAGCAAGGCGGCGGTGAACCTGCTGACCAAGGCGTGGGCCGCCGAGTTCGGCCCGCGCGGGGTCCGGGTCAACGCCGTGGAGCCCGGTCCCACCCGTACCGAGGGCACAGCCGGTATGGGCGAGGCTCTCGACGCCCTCGCCGCGCAGGCGCCGGCCGGACGGCCCGCTGAGGCGCGGGAGATCGCCGAGGCGATCGCCTATCTGGTCGGTGATGCGGCGAGTTTCGTGCAGGGCGCGATCCTGCCGGTCGACGGCGGTCGTACGGCTGTCTGAGGCGCACCGACCCCCGCGGCAGCCGACGGGTGTGCCCGCGGCGTTTCCTGTCCCCAGCGCACCCGCGAGGGACCTGACCTCAGTCGCTTTCCCACTGGGAGGGTCCGGGTCAGCTGCTCACCGAGCGGTCGAGCGCGGCGATGAACCGCCCGAGGTCACGGCGGCGCGAGTCGGCCGACCACACCGCCCAGGTGCGCCGGACCAGTGGATGCCCGACCAGTGGTGACCAGGTCACCTGGTCGGGCAGGGGCTGCTGCCAGCCTGACGGAGCCAGCGCGAAGGCCCTCCCGGAGGCGACCGCCGCCAGCTTCACCTCCGCGATCAGCACCTGCCCCTGCGGTGCCTCCGGCCCCAGGTCCAGGCCGTGCCCGCGCAGGACCGCGGTCAGCTCGTCGTACCAGGCGGGGCTGCCGGAGCGAGGAAATCCGACCCACTGCAGGCCGACGAGCGCCTCCAGCGCGATGCCGTCGGGTCCGGCGAGCTCGCCCGCCTGCTCTGCGGCCAGCAGCACACCCAGGTTCTCCCGTACGACGAGCAGCGCGTCGAACTGCGGTCCCGACGGGCGCTCGCGCAGGAAGCCGACGTCCAGTTCACCGGTGCGCAGTGCCGCCAACTGCTCCGCCGAGGACAGATGCCGCGCCTGCACATTCGTGTCCGGATGCGTCTCGGCCAGGTCGGCCAGTGCCGGATCGAGCAGCCCTGCGGGCAGTTCGAGCGGGATCCCGATCCGCAGCGCCCCGCCACCCGGCCCGGTGTACCGGGCCATCACTCGCAGGGCCTGATCGTTCCGGGCGAGCACTGCGCGCGCCTCCGCCAGCAGAGCGGTACCCGCTTCGGTGGCCCGCACCCCGGTGCTGCCGCGCACCAGCAGCCTCACCCCCAGCTGTCGCTCGAGTCCGCTGACCGTCTGGGACAGCGCGGGCTGACTCACATGCAGCCGCCGCGCAGCAGCGGACAGCCCGCCTTCCTCCACCACAGCCACGAACGCCCGTAGCTCCCGCAACTCCATGCCCCCATGCCACCATGCCGGTCGAACATGCCGCCATGCCGCCCGGCGGCACACCGGCTGCCGACGCTGGAGCGCGTCGGCGAGCTGATGAAGGTGCCGGCGCCAACCGGTTGTCGACGACAGCGGCGTTCGAAGCCTCAGCCCACCGGCTCAGGAGCTGCGACAGTCTCCCGTTGCGCCCACTCGATTCGCCTCACGCGCGGGTCAGGCGGGTCCTACGGGAGGGGGCGTTCGCAGCGCGATCATGGCGACGTCGTCATCGTTGTCGCTGGGGCGTACCTGGTCCAGCAGCAAGTCGCAGAAGGAGTCAAGGGGGCGGTGGGCGAGGGAGGCCGCGTGTCGGCGCAGCCGGTCAAGCCCGTCATCGATGGAGTGGTGCGGGGATTCGACCAGTCCGTCGGTATAGAGCAGGAGCGTGGCCTGGGGTGGCAGAACGGTGCCGGCGTCGGGGCGAGGTCTGGTGACTCCGGTTCCGAGGAGCATGCCGTGAGCCTCGTCGAGGTAGCGGGTCTGACCGTCGTGGGCGATGAGCAGGGGCGGCGGGTGACCGGCGTTCGTCCAGCGTAGGCGCCACAGTGTGTCATTCCCGAGGGTGAGTCTGGCGAGGATCACGGTGGCCATGGGTACCTCGGCTATGTGCATCACGGCATCGTCGAGCCGTGTGACGACGGCGCTGGGTGCGGCCTCGGGGTGGGACCAGGCGAAGGCGCGCAGCATGTTGCGGACCTGCGCCATGCCGGCCGCGGCGTCGAGATCGTGTCCGACGACGTCGCCGATGGCCAGTGCGTGGACGTGGGGGGCCAGAGCGAAGGCGTCGTACCAGTCACCGCCCACGGATGAGGCGTCCGGAGCGGGTACGTAGCGCGCGGTCATCTCCAGCCCGGGCAGGACCGGCAGCTGGGGCAGCAGGTGGCGTTGCATGGTCTCGGCGACTTTGCGCTGGCGCTGGTACAGGCGCGCGTTGTCCAGCGCGAGGCCCGCCCGGCGGGTGAGGTCCTCCAGCAGCGGCAGGTCGGCAGGGGTGAAGGCGCCCTGACGCTGGGCGCGGCCCAGGGTCAGGGCGCCGATTACGTCGCGCAGACCGCGAATGGGTGCGATGACGGCTGAGTGCATGCCTGTCGCGGTGAACAGGCGCTGCTGCTCGACCGCTATGCCGGAGTCGGGCGGACCCTGGTAGGTGGCGGGGCCGGCGAGGGAGGAGGCGGCGCCGCGCAGGGCCCGCGACAGGGGCATCGGTGACTCTGCCGGCACGGGAGGCATCGGGCCCTGCAGGTCGTCCCGCTCGACGAGGATGCCGTCCTTGTGCTCCATCACGAGAACGCGTCGTACTTCGTCACGCTCGGTGAGTAGGTCGAACACGGCCCAGTCCGCGAGCCGGGGCACGGTCAGGGCCGCCAGTCGGTGCAGCGCCTCGTCCGCGTCCAGGGTGGACGTGAGCTGCGTGGTCGTCTCCGCCAGCAGGGACAGGCGGTCCAGTTCCGACAGCGGCGCGGCGTGTCCGCCGTCGCGGTGACGCACCTCCGCTGACTTCGGCTCGTACAGCAGCGCCAGCGCACCTGCCCCGCCCGGACCGGGCGAGTAGGGCGTGACCAGCCAGGACAACCGGACGAGAGTGCCGTCCCCGCGGGCGAACCACTCGGTGTCGCCATGCCTGGTGTCGCCCGTGAGGAGCGTCTTCCTGATCTGGCAGCGCGTGCGCGGCACCGCGTGCCCGTATTCGTCCCGGTGCAGCAGGTCGTGGAAGTCCTGACCGATGAGGTCTGAGGCTTCCCTGCCCAGCAGGCTTTGGGCCGCGTCGTTGACCGCGACGATGAGGCCATCGTCATCGACCGCGATGGCGGACGCCCGCAGGTTCTCCAGCGTTCCGTCGAGCAGGGCGCCAGATCGCGCCTGGTGCCCGGACAGGGGCACACTTTCCCTGCCGGGAGTGGCGACGTCGTCCATGTCCCTCCTCTGTTCAAGCCCGAATTTGTTCGGGTACCCCCACCGGATGCCGGCATGCATCGAAGGGACGCAGTTGTCCGGGTGACACGACCGGCCATGGGCCGCCCAGGGGAGTGGGCTCGGCGGGTCCGGCCGGCGGGGCCGCCAGCGCGCCTTGCGACTACTTGGCAGGCCCGGCCAGCCCGGCTGAATGGCTCAGGCGGCCGAGGCGGGCCGGCAGGTCGGGTGCGGCGTCCTCGTTCGGTCCCAGGGCCGCAGCCGTCTGCTTACCGATGCTGAGCGATCCCGTTGAACTGGCGGTCGTCCTCCGGGCCGGCCGAGGATCGCACCGCGGAACAGTGGCCGTGCCGCGCCCAGTGCTGTGACCGGGAAGGTTCGCCGGCTGGCGGTCGTGGCGGACGGATGGGCTGTGGCGTCCGTTGCGGCGCATGTGCACGGCCGCGCGGCGCCCCCGGCGACCTCGATGCCGTCGGCTTTCGCCACCGCCACACCGCCACCGGGGCTGCTTTCTGGGCGCGCGTCTGAATAAAGTGACGGACCGCTGTCGATCCGGCCACATCCCGTTCGACGTCATGATGTGCGGCGCCTCGCCACACGATGACGCGACACGACCTGACGAGGAAACACGTGGATCAACTGCTGAGAGTCATGAACTTCAACGTCTCGAGTGACGGCATCGGTGCCGGTGAGCACCAGAGTCTTGAGCGGCCGTTCGGCCTCGACCATCCCGAGAGGCTGTTCGCCTGGGCCGGAGCCACGGCGAGCTGGCCCATGCGCACGGAACCCGGAGGGAGCCGGGGCCTCGACGACTACTTCACGCGAGACTTCGCACGCAACATCGGTGCCGAGATCATGGGCCGCAACAAGTTCGGGCCCCAGCGCGGGCCCTGGCACGACCACGAGTGGCGCGGCTGGTGGGGAGAGGAGCCCCCGTTCCACACGCCGGTGTTCGTCATGACCCACCACGAGCGTCCGTCGCTCACGCTCTCCGACACCACGTTCCACTTCGTCGGCGGCAGCCCGGCAACGGTCCTCGAACGGGCGCGGGAAGCGGCACAGGGCAAGGACGTCCGACTCGGCGGCGGGGTCACCACGGTCCGGCAGTTCCTCGAGGCCGACCTCGTCGACACCATGCATGTGGTGGTCTCGCCGGTGAAGCTCGGATCCGGACTACGGCTCTGGGAGTCCCCCGACGAGCTGCTGGACCGGTTCCACCTGGAGGTCGTGCCCAGCCCGAGCGGCGTGACGCACCACCTGTTCTGGCGAAGGTGACGTGAGCGCCCACTCCCGTTCAGGCCGCGGTGGTGGGAGTCGGCCGCCCGTACGGGGAAGCCGGGCCACTTGATGGACGTCTCACACCGCTGCCCGGGCAACAGCCGCTTCTGTGCCTCAACTGGTGTGGGAGGGGCCCGTGTCGGCGATCGTGAAGTGGCTGATCGTCCCGCTGAGGGACAGCAGCCGGCCCACCGTCGCGGGGAGGGGGCCGAGGAGGACGAGTCGCCGGCCGCCGGCCGCGTGCCGGCGCCTGGCGTCCAGAAGTGCGTTGAGGAGCATGCTGTCGGCGAAGGTGACCTGGGACAGGTCGATCGCCGTGGTGGGCAGCGCGGCCTGGTCGGCCGCGTCCCAGGCCGCTTCGAACTCCTCGGTGTCATCGTGGTCCGTCTCACCGCGCACCGTGATCACTAAGACCTCTTCATGGCGGGTGAGGTGCACCTTCTGCTCGGGGGCCGCATGCATGACGACATCCTCACACCGTCGGGCCGGAACCCACCAGCCACCTCGGCGGCCGGACCGGCGGAGCCGGCCGGCTGGACGGCCGGGGGTGATCCCGTCCTTCGGCCGCCGCGGCTGCGGCGGCTTCCCCCAGGGAAACGCCACCCGTTCCACGCATACCCCGAAGGGCCTTCCCAGGTGACCGGGAAGGCCCTTCGGGGAAGACGGACGCGGTCAGTGCTTGAAGACGTCCTTGGCCTTCTCCTTGGCCTCACGGGCATCCCCCGTGCTCTTCTCGGCCTGTCCTTCGGCGGCCATGCGGTCGTTCCCGATGGCGCTTCCCGCCACCTCCTTGGCCTTGCCCTCGGCCTGCTCGGTCTTCGCCTTGGCCTTCTCGCCGGCAGTCATGGAATGCGCCTCCTCGTCACTGCGGTGCCGTTCTTGCGGTAGCCCCCTCGTGCCCCGGACCACCCCGTACAAACACGTAGGGACTGCCGCGGGCCTGCGCCGGTCCGCGGGCGTGTGGCCGCCGCTTCCGCAGGTCGAGACGGGCTCAAGGACAGCTCCGGGGGGCGGCCCTAGCGTCGGGCAGGCCAGCCGCCGCATGCGAGGAGACCGCACGAGATGCGCATCCTGTTCTCAACCTACGCCGCGCGCCCCCACGTCTATCCGCTCGTGCCGACCGCATGGTCCGCGATCGCGGCGGGCCACGAGGTGCGGATCGCCAGTACGCCCGCGCTCGCCGACGCCGTCGAGCGCACCGGGATCCCCTCCGTCACCGTGGGCCGGGACATCGACGCGGCCGCCTGGTACGCGCGGGACGTGTTCCGGCCCCGCAAGGCGCACCCGGACGAGCCGGACGACGCCGCCTGGGTGCGGGTCACCGACCAGCTCGCCCTCAAGCAGTTCAGCGTCGCCGAGCACATGGTCGACGGGCTCATCGAGTACGCCCGCGCCTGGCGCCCCGACGTCATCGTGCACGACCCGGTGACGTTCGCCGGGCCCGTCGCCGCCCAGGTGCTGGGCATCCCCAGCGTCTCCCACCTCTACGGCATGGCCCGCCTGCTGCGCCTGGAGATCGCCGACCGGACCGGTACCGAGCCCCACCCGGAGTACCTGCGCCTGTTCGCACGCCACGGGGTGGAGCCGCGGGTGGACCCCACGCTGTGGATCGACCCGTGCCCGCCGAGCCTGCGCTGGCCCGGGCAGCGGGACATCGCCCGGCAGCAGATCCGCTACGTTCCCTACAACGGCCCCGGCGCCGAGCCGGACTGGCTGTTCGAACCCGCGCGCCGCCCCCGGGTCTGCGTCACCTGGGGCACCTCGCAGCAGAAGAAGATGGGCGTCGGCGTCATCGAGACGTTCGGGCGGGTCGTGCGGGCCGTCGCCGGTCTCGACGTGGAGGTGCTGCTCACCGTCGGTGCCACCGAGCAGGATCACCTGCGCCACCTCGGGGAGCTGCCCGAGAACGTGCGGCCCGTCGGCTGGGTGCCGCTGAGCATGCTCCTCGACGGCTGCGACGCCATCGTGCACACCGGCGGCACCGGTGTGATGATGACGGCCGCCGCGCAGGGCGTGCCGCAGGTCGGCATCACGAAGATCCCCGAGGGACGGTTCAACGTCGACCGGCTCGAAGCCGTCGGCGCCGGCCTGCAGATCGACCAGGACCTCCTCGACCCGGACCGCGAGGACGGCGGACAGGCCGGTTCCGACGCCGTGCGTGAGGCGGTCGCCCGTGTCCTGGCCGAGCCGGGCCTGCGCAAGGGCGCCGCCGCCCTGCGCGCCGACATCGAGGCACAGCCGCTGCCGGCGAGCGTGGTGCCGGTCATCGAGGGACTGACCACCGATGCCCACCGCTGAGACGGTCACCCCGGGGACGGGCCTCGCGGGGACGGCTGTCACGGGCACGGGCACGCGTACGGCTGTCACGGGCACGGGCACGGGTACGGCCACGGAGACGGCCGCCGGCGCGTCCTCGGCGCTCACCGCCCGCGCCGTACGCGACGCCCTCGCCCTCTCCGCGCGCGCCGACGACAGTGCCGTCACGCCCAACGACGTCTTCGAGCGGTGGTTCGCCGAGCGGCAGGCCCGGGAGGGGTTCACCGTGCGGCGGGTGCCGCTGGAGGCGATGGGCGGCTGGCACTTCGCGCCGGACACCGGGGACCTGCGGCACGACAGCGGTCACTTCTTCGCCGTCGAGGGGCTGCGTGTGCGCACCGGCGACGGCGGCCCCGGCGAGTGCTGGGAGCAGCCGGTGCTCAGCCAGCGCGAGATCGGCGTCCTCGGCTTCCTCGTCGCCGAGTTCGACGGCGTCTGGCACTTCCTGGTCCAGGCCAAGACCGAACCGGGCAACGTCAACACCGTCCACCTCGCACCGACCGTCCAGGCCACCCGGTCCAACCTGATGGGCGTCCACCAGGGGCGCGGCCCGCACCACGCCGAGCACTTCGTCGCGCCGCCCGCCGGCCGGGTGCTCGTCGACAGCCTGCAGTCCGAGCGGGGTTCCTGGTTCCTGCGCAAGCGCAACCGGCACATGGTCGTCGTCGCCGACCCGCGTGACGTCGCCGTGCACGAGGACTTCCGCTGGCTCACCCTCGGTCAGATCCGCCGGCTGCTGCGCCGCGACAACCTCGTGTCCATGGAGGCGAGTTCCGTCCTCGCCTGCCTGTCGTACGAGGTGGGGGAGGAGGCCGCCCGGGACGCCTACGGCGCCGCCCTGCTGCGCTCGCTCGCCCCCGCCGCCCCCACCGTGCACGCGACCCCCGCACTCGTCGGCGCGGTCAACGAGATCAAGGCCCGCACCCGTGTCGAGCAGCAGAGCATCCCGCTGGCCGAGGTCGGCGGGGGCTGGCGGCGGGCCGACGGCGCCCTCGGCCGGGCCGACGGGCGGTACTTCGGGATCGTCGGCGCCGAGGTGTGGGCGGCCAGCCGCGAAGTCGGCCACTGGGCGCAGCCGTTGCTGGTCCCGGCGGCGGGCGGCATCTGCGCCCTGCTGACCAGGGTCGTCGACGGCGTGCTCCACGTGCTGCTGCACGCCCGCAGCGAGGCCGGACTGCTCGACGTCGTGGAGCTGTGTCCCACCGTGCAGTGCACCCCCTCCAACCACCGGCACCGGCCCGAGCGCCAACGCCCCCGTTTCCTGCGCGAGGTGCTCGGCGCACCGCCCTCCCGTGTGCGGTACGACGTGATGGTCTCGGAGGAGGGCGCCCGCTTCGACCGGGCCGAGAACCGCTACCTCGTCGTCGAGGCACCGGACGACCTCGATGACGTACCCGACGACTACGTGTGGGTCTCCCTGGCGCAGGCCGGTGAACTCCTCGGCCGCGGCTACTTCCTGAACATGCAGGCGCGCACGCTGCTGGCCGCCCTGCACGCCATCTGGTGACCCCCGGCCCCCGGGCCTGAAGAACCAGCCGACCCGCCGACCCCTCCCCGCGGAAGGACCGACCACCGCCATGCGCGCACTCTTCGTCACCTGGGCCGCTCCCGGGCACCTCTTCCCCATGGTGCCGCTGGCCTGGGCCCTCACGGCCGCGGGCCACGACGTGCGGATCGCGGCGCCCCCCGCCTGCACCGAGGCGATCGTGGCGGCCGGCCTGCCGGCCGTCGCCGTGGGACGGCCCGTCGACCTCAAGTCGGCCGGGAACAGGGACGACTTCAGGGCCTGGTACGAGGGGACCTGGCCGGCCGGCTGGGCGACCCGCCCGGAGCTGCTGAACGACGCCCAGGCGCGCACCCTGCGCGCCGCGACCACCCGGCAGACGCTCGTCGCCGACGCCATGCTGGACGACCTCGTCGCGTTCACCGGCACCTGGCGGCCCGACCTCGTCGTGCACGACCCGCTGTGCCTGGCCGGACCGGTGATCGCCGCGGTGTGCGGGGTGCCGAGCCTCGCCCACGGCTGGGAGGTCGGTACGGTCACCGGCACCGACCGCGACCCGCGCACCGGCGACCAACTCCCCGCGTACCTCGGCCTGTTCGAGAAGTACGGGGCCGAGCCGCGGGCCGCCACCGCCACCCTGATCGACCCCGCGCCGCCCAGCACCTCGCTCGGCGACTCGCTGCCGGTGCGCCGCGTCCCGATCCGCCACGTCCCCTACAACGGGCCCGGCGCCGTACCCCCGGCCCCCGCCGGACCGCGCACCGCACCCCGCATCGTCTTCACCACCGGAGTCGCCCTCGGCCGCACCGACACCGGCGCCGTCACCCGGGCCCTCGCCGACATGCTGGAGACGACCCGCGGCCTGGACGCCGACCTCGTCCTCGCCGTCGGCGCCGGCCAGCGGGAGCTGCTGCCCCCGCTGCCGGAGCGGGTCCGGGTCGCCGAGGCCGTACCGATGCACCTGCTGCTCGCCCGGGCGGACGCGGTCGTGCACCACGGCGGCGCCGGGACCGCCCTGGCCGCCGTGCACGCCGGTATCCCGCAACTGGTGCTGCCGCGCTCACCGATCTACTCCGAGACCGGGCACCGTATCGCCGCGAGCGGCGCGGGCACCGTCCTCGTCGGCGACCACCAGCACCCCGCGACGGCGGCCCCGGCACTGGCCGCGCTGCTCGGCGACGGCCCGCACCGCACCGCGCTCACGGCACTGCGCGCGGAGCTGGACACCCTGCCCAGCCCCGCCGAGGTGGCCCTCCACATCGAGGAGTTGCTGCCCCTCCCCGCCGCCGTATGACGACCCTTCCTCCTCCTCCGCACCGAAAGACAGGTCCCGGCATGACCGCCACCTCGTATCTGATCGCCGCCGCGGGCATCCCCAACTACGGTGACGAGGTCATCGTCGCGGGCTGGCTGCGGCACCTCGCCCGCACCGCCCCCGACCGTGACGTCGTCCTCGACTGCGTGCACCCCGAGCGGGCCCGGCAGACGCTCGGCGGGCTGCACCCGCGGGTGACGTTCACCGACACCCTGTGGCGGCTCTCCCGCGCCCCCGGCCGCCCCGGCCCGGCCGAGGCGGTGGCGCGTGTCGAACGCGCCGTACTCGCCCCCGACGCCGAACAGGACCCGGGGCTCAGGCGGTTGCTCACCGCCGACGTCGTCCATCTGCTCGGCGGCGGCTACGTCAACGGGCTGTGCCCCCAGCACCTCGGGCTCGTCGCCGGCGCCGGCGCGGCCGTACGCCGCTCGGGCGGGCGCGCCGCGCTCACCGGGCTCGGCCTGTGGCCCGCGTTCGACGACGACGGCAGCGCGCTGCGCCGCGCCGTGGAACCGTTCACCGTGCTCGACGTGCGCGACGAGGTGTCCCTGCGGGGCCTGGACCGCCCCGACGCCCGGTGCACCGGCGACGACCTCTTCCTCGACCTCGGGCCGCACCTGTACCGGCCGCGGGAGGAGGAGCTGCCGCCGGTGATGGTCTGCGCGCAGACCGTGGAACTCCTCGACTTCGCCGTCAAGGCCGTGGAGGCGTGGGGCGAGTCCGGCGGTGGCGGCGAACGGATCGGCATCGTCGAGTGCGACCCCGGCGACGACCACGAGGTGTTCGCCGAGGCCGTCCGGCGCTGGCCCGCCGCCCGCGCCTACAGCGCGGAGTCGCTGCTCGCGGACGGGTTCCCGGCCACCGCCGGACAGGCCTGGATCACCTCGCGCTTCCACCCGCACCTGGTCGCCGCCGCGGCCGGCGCCGCCGGCATCGCCCTCGACCACGGGCCCGCCGGGTACTACGCGGTCAAGCACCGCTCCCTCGTCGACGGCGGCTCGGGCTGGCGGATCAGCGGGGGCACGGACCTGCCCGAGAGGCCCGAGGGCACGGGCTTCTCCCGGGCCCGCCAGGAGGAGCTGCGCACCGTCAAGCAGCGCATCGCCGAGGAGATCCACTCGTGACAGCCGTGTCCGACGAGGCTTCGGTGACGGGTACGGCCGACGCGGGGGCCGAGCTGGAGCGGCGGCTCGGGGATCCGTGGGACCCGGCGGGGCCGTACGGGTTCCGGGCGCTGCTGGAGGCGGAGGAGCGGTCGGAACTCCTCCCGGCCGCCGAGGAGGTGCTCAGCGCGTCCGGGTTCGGCGCGCACCTGGTGCCGGCCGCCCTCGGCGGGCGCCTGACCCGGGCCGACGAACTGGCGCGGGCCGTGCGGCCCGTCTTCCGCCGCGACCTGGCGCTCGGATTCGGCTACGGCATCACGTCCCTGTTCGCCGCGTCCGCCGTGTGGGCGGCGGGGTCGCAGGAGCAGCGCGCCCACCTGGCCGGCCTGCTGTGCGGCGGCGGCCGCGTGGCCATCGTGCACCACAACCTGGCCCACGGCAGCGCCGTCCTGCGCGGCGAACTCTCCGCGCGGCGAAGGAGGTCGGGCGGATACGCCCTCAGCGGACGCAAGGACATGGTGATCAACGCCGAGCGGGCCGACGCCCTCGTCGTCTACGCCCGCACCGCCGACGCCCCGGCCCCCGGCCGCGGCACCCACTCCGTGCTCCTCGTCGACCCCGCCGCACTGCCCGAGAGTGCCGCGCGCCGGCTGCCGCGCAAGCTCACGGGGGGCATGCGCGGTTGCCACTTCTCGGGCTTCGACTTCGACGACTGCACCGTCCCGGACGGCGCCCTGGTCGGTGCGGAGGGCGACGGCGTCCGGCTCGCGCTGCGCACCTTCCAGCTCAACCGGGCCCTGATCCCGGCCGCCGCTATCGCCTCCGTCGACACCACGCTGCGCGGCGCCGTACGAGCCCAACTGGGGCGCGGCAACGGCGACTTCGGGCGGCACGGGCCGCTGCTCGCCGGTGTCTTCGCGGACCTGCTGGCCTGCGACGCGCTCGCCTCGGCGGCCCTGCGCTCCCTGCACCTGCTCCCCGGCAGCGCCCACCTGGCCGCCGCCGCGGCCAAGTACCTGGTACCCGAGCTGCTGCGGGACGACGTCGAGGCGCTCACCACCGTGCTCGCCGCCGACAGCGCGGACCCGGCGCTGCCGCTCACCCGGGCGCTCTCCGCCAAGCTGCTGCGGGACCTGCCGGCCGCCGGGCTCGGTCACGCGGGCACCGCTGCCTGCCAGGCCGTCATCGCACCCCAGCTCCCGCTGCTCGCCCGGGCGTCCTGGTTCCGCGCGGCCGAGCCGCCCGACGCCGTCCTGCGGCCCCACGGCGACCTGCCCCCGCTCGACCTCGGCGCGCTCGCCGTGGCCGGCGGCGACGACTTCCTCGCCGCCGCCCTGAACGCCACCGCCGGGCGGCTGCGCGACCGCCGCGACCAGGGGTCGTACGAGCGCGCACTCGCCGCGTACGCGCGCGGCTTCACCGGCGAGCTGTGGGCCCTGCACGACCGCTGCGCCACCCTGCCGCTCGGCGCCCGGCCCGACCTGAGCAGCCCCGAGTGGTGCGCGCTCGTCGACCGGTACGCGCTGCTCTCGGCGGCCGGAGCGGTACTCGCCCTGTGGGAACGCTGCCGTGACGACGGCACGTTCACCGGGGATCCGGCCTGGGTCCTGCTCGCCCTGAGCAGGCTCGCGGCCCGTCTCGGACTCGACCTGCCGGACCCACCGGAAGGTTGCGCGGCCCGGGTGCTGGCGGAGGTGGTGGCGCGGCTCCGTGCGGGGACCGGCTACGACCTGCACCGCACGCCCCTGGCGGAAGGAGAGGACCTGCCATGACCCACACCCTGACCCCCACCATGACGGACCCGGCGACGGACCCGGCGGCCGGCACCGCCCCACCGGCCCTCGCGGTCGGCGAGCCCCTGTACGTCCCCGGCATCGAAGGCCCGTGGGCCCCCGTGCGGCAGGCCCTGCGCTGGCACGGGCACGCGGTGGTGCACGGGCACTGGCAGCGCTGGCTGCCCGCCGCGCTCGCCGACCCCGAGCTGCGCAACCTGCTCGGCGGCCGCGACTGGGAGCGGTTCAGCGGGCTGACCGACCCCACGGCCCGCTCCCGGTTCGCCGCGTCCCGGCTGCTGGTGCGGCACGCGGTCGGCGCGGCGCTGAGCGTCGACCCGGGGTCCGTCGAGCTGAGCTACAAACCGGGCGGCCGGCCCTACATCCGGGGCTGCGGCCAGATCGAGCTGAGCCTGAGCCACACCCGGGACCTGATCGTCGTCGCTCTCAGCGGCCGCGGCCGGATCGGCGTCGACACCGAACTGTCCGACCGGCGCATCCGCTACGCCGCCGTCGAGCGCAGCCTGTGCAGCCCCGCCGAACGCACCCGGCTCGCCCGCCTGGACGAGGCCGCGCGCAACCGGGAACTGCTGCGCATCTGGACCCTCAAGGAGGCCTACACCAAGGCGCTCGGGCAGGGCATGCGGCTCGGCTTCCACCAGTTCGGCTTCGGCGCCGACGGGGAACTGTGCGGTCCCGACGGCCGGCCGTCCAGCCACGGCGAGTGGGGCTTCGGCACGCACTGGCTGCCCGACGGCTATCTGGTCAGCGTGGCCCGCCAGGACGCGGGGCTCGGCGACAGCGGCGGCGTGGACGGTGCCGACACCGGCGTCGCGACGATGCTCGACGAAGGCTTCATGGGCGAGATCGTCGAACTGCTCGGCCCGGCGGGCGACCGGCCGGGCGGCCGGACGGACGGCCGGCGGACCGACCAGGGGGCGGCCCCGGCCCGAGATGGCGGACCGGCGCGCACGCAGGTGCATAATCGGACCTCTGAACGCCGTCCACATGGCCGAGAATGATTGCTCGGTCGTCGCGCGCCGAGTGGGGGACTCGACTTGATCCGCATTCTCATCGCCGAAGACATGCATATGCTGCGCCGCGCCCTGGTCTCGCTCCTCGAACTGGAGGACGACCTGGACGTCGTGGCCGAGCTGGCCTCCGGCGCGGAGATCGTGCCGACGGCGCAGAAGCTGCGGCCGGATGTCGCCGTCCTGGACATCGACCTGCCCGGCACCGACGGCATCACCGCCGCCGAGGCCCTGCACGCGACCGTGCCCGAGTGCAGGGTGCTGATCCTCACCAGCCTGGGCCGCCCGGGCAACCTGCGCCGGGCGCTGTCCGCGCACGCCTCCGGTTTCATGCTCAAGGACGCCGAGCCGGACCAGCTGTGCGAGGCGGTGCGCAAGGTGGCGGCCGGAGAGCGGGTGATCGACCCGCAGCTCGCCCTGTCCGCCCTGGACGCGGGCGTCTCGCCGCTCACCGAGCGGGAGGCCGAGGTGCTGCGGCTCGCCGCCGAGGGCGAGGAGCCCGCGCAGATCGCGCACAAGCTGTACCTGTCGGCGGGCACGGTCCGCAACTACCTGACGACCGTGGTCACCAAGCTGGGTGCCCGCAACCGCGTCGACGCGATCCGCATCGCCCGGGACTCCGGCTGGCTGTGACCTCACGCCGCGACCACCTCCCGGCCGAGGTCCGGGGCCAGGTCGAGGCCGAGGTCGTCGGCGTCGTCCCGGGCGGGTGCGTGCTGCGCGTCGTGCGGCACCCGCGCCGTCAGGGTGAACGTTCCGCCCCGGTGGGCGACCTCCAGGGTGCCGCGGAGCCGGTGCAGCCGGGTGGTCAGGTTGCCGATCCCGGAGCCCGCGTCGTCGGGCCGTGGATCCCCCGTGGCCGCACCGTCGTTGGCCACGCACAGCACGACCGTGCCGGCTCCGGCGTCCACCGTGGAGATCCGGCACTCCTGCGGCTGGCTGTGCCGCAGCGCGTTCGTCAGGGCCTCGCGCAGCACGGTCGCCAGCACCGTGTCGGCGGCGGGGCTGAGCGGGGCCGTGTGGCCGAGGTCGAGGACCGCGCGGATCCCGGCGGCCGTCAGCAGCGACACCGCCGAACAGGCCTCGTCGGCCAGTGACATGGGGCGGTATCCCCGGGCGACCGTCCGTACGTCCGCGAGCGCCTGCCGGCTGGTGGTCAGCACGTCCCCGATCTCCGCGCGCGCCTGCTCCGGGCGGCGCAGGGCGAGCCGCTTCGCCAGTTCGCACTTCAGCGTGATGGTCGACAGGCTGTAGCCCAGCAGGTCGTGCAGATCCCGGGCGAAACGCAGCCGCTCGCTGACCACGGCGAGCCTGGCCTGCTCCGCCCGGGTGCGGTGCGCCTCCTCGACCAGGTCGCGCAGGCGGGAGAGGCCGTAGACGACGAGGCCGGTCATGGCGGTCATGAAGAGCTGGTAGGAGAACTGGGCGATGTCCGTGAGGCCGAGGTGGTAAAGGGCCACCTGGTTGCTGACAACGATTCCCGCGTACGTCAGCCAGGACAGGGGCCGGGGGAGGACCAGCAGGGCGGTGCCCGCGGCCATACCGGAGGAGTCCTCCCAGTCGGCTCCGAGGAAGGCGAGCGGGACGAAGGCGAGCAGCAGTTGGGCGACGAGAACGGCGCGCCGGAGTGTGCTGGCAGGGGGTGCTGTGGAGAAGGTCTGCCAGGCTTGGAACAACACGCCGGCCGTGATGAGAGCGGTGGCGGCCGCGAGGCGACCGCCGGTCACGCCGTTGGAGGATGTGTTGGTAAATCCTTGAAGGAAGTAGGCGGCGAGGATAGCGATGGTCAGGGCCTTGGCAATCCGCACGGCGGGCACGGTGGCGCGAGTTCCGCTCCGGGGACCGGTGTTCACCGGTTGCTCCACGAGATCGGCTTCGGGGACGGCGGGGACGCGGACGACGAGATGGAACCAGTCGTCTCGGCGACGTGTGACGAGGGTGCCGGAGAGACGCTCGACGCGGTCCGCCAGGGAGGCGAGCGCACCGGCGTCGTTGCGGTGATGGTCCGTCTGGTCCCGCACTCCGTCATTGAGGACCTTGAGCGTCACGGTGCCGCCGCCGTCCGACACGGCCAGGGAGACGGTGCAACGTTCCGCGTTGCTGTGCCGCAGCACGTTGGTGAGCCCCTCACGCAGCACCCCGGCCAGCACGGTCTCGGTCGCCGGCGCGAGCCTCGGGAGTTCGGCCAGGCGCAGGGTCGTAGCGATGCCGTCCGCGGTGAGCACCGACCGCGCCGACTCCAGGACCTCGGTCAACGACAGGGGCCGGTAGCTGCGCGCCACGGAACGGACGTCCGCGAGGGCCTTGCGGCTGGTGGCGAGCACCTCGGCGATTTCGTCGCGGGCCTGCTCGGTGCGAGTCGGCAGGAGGCGTGCGGCTAGCTCGGACTTGAGAGTGATCGTGGAAAGGCTGATGCCGAGCAGGTCGTCCAGATCGCGGGCGAAACACAGGCGTTCGGCGGCGACCGCCTGACGGGAGAGTTCGAGGCGGGCGCGATGGACCTCTGAGATGAGATGGGAGTAGCGGGAGAATCCGTACAGAATGGTGACGTTGAGGGCCACTTCCACCAGTCCGTACCAGAAGTCGTAGCCGTCACCCAGGAGGACGGACGCCCCTTCCATGCCGGCGATGGCCACAATGCTCACCGGCCATGCCACGGCGGGCGGCAGTGTCAGCAGGGCCGATGCGGCGAAGAGTTGCGGCATGCCGAGGAACGCCTGACCGAACACGAGCATCGGCGCGAACGAGAGCACGGCCTGCGCGGCCAGCGTCAGGTAGCGAGCTCTGTACGGCAGGGGAAACAGATCGGGGAACGAATGGGACAGTTGGAGGCAGAAGAGCAGGGCGAAACAAGCTCCCGCAAGCAGCAGGTGGCCGGCCGGAGGATGCTCGTCGACCACGAACGCCATGTCGATGGCGCAGAAGCCGAAGGCGATCGCGACGGTACCGGCCATCGAGAGGCGCATCGGCGCGTCCTCGTGCACCGCCCGGATCAGGTTCGCGCCCCTACTGCCCTTGGACACACTCCTCAACGTTCCCCCCGCTTGTGTTCTGCGAGCGGAATGGTCACTCCGCCCAGGCCGTGCCAGCCTAGCTGGGCGCTTTGCTGAGTTGAATTACTCGAATAGGCCTTGACCTGTGGTTTAGTTTCACAAGACAGAAACTTTGCTGCATGCAAATAGGCCACCGCGGCGCGTGCCGCGGCGGAGGTGGGCATGGCGTCGCGGTGGCGGAGCCCGTCGAGTAAGGCCAGGGCACGGGGGCCGTGGAACTGCG
This sequence comes from Streptomyces sp. NPDC023481, assembly GCF_055560195.1. Classification (NCBI taxonomy): domain Bacteria; kingdom Bacillati; phylum Actinomycetota; class Actinomycetes; order Kitasatosporales; family Streptomycetaceae; genus Streptomyces; species Streptomyces sp. NPDC023481. The sequence goes on along the minus strand of NZ_JBVHJE010000013.1, from coordinate 47,540 downwards.
CGCGGTAGCGCGACGCCGCCGACTCCAAGGATGCGCCGTAGGAGCGCCTGAGCACTGTGCCGACCAGTCTGAGCACCTGCCCGGGCGCCGGCTCCAGCGGGCGCGGGGCGAGCCTCGCTCCCTGGCGAACGGGAACGAAGGAGAGCAGCGGCCTACCGCCCGCATCGAGAGTGCGCACGGTCAGACCGCCCAATGTCTCCAGATCCTGCACGAGTTGGCGGGCCGTGGCGCCGGGAGCGTCCTCCGGGGTGTCGTACGCCGGGAAGTCGGGCACCACGTTGCGCAGGGTGACCGCGCCGAGCTGCATCCGCCGCACCGCTTCGCGCAGCGGCCTGCTGGGCTCCTCGACGCGCAGACTCCGCCCCGCCCGGCTCAGGACCAGGGGATCGCCTGGACCGGTGCCGAGGTCGACCTCGACGTCCTCCAGCAGGGACCAGTACTCGGCGAGTTGCGGAGCGCCGAGGCTGCTGATGCTCATGGTGACCTCCTTCCCGGGCGCGGGGTGGGCAGTGGACGGGTGCGGGGTTGCGGTCAGAGGAACAAGGATCAGAGGAACAAGGGATACGGGTTGAGGCCGTCGTAGGGGGTCGGCTCGGTGAGCAGCCCGCGGGCCACCGGCGCGTCGAAGAGCCGGCCGGGGGCGAAGCGCGGCCAGTGCGGGCGCAGGCCCGGCACCACCACCTTCACCACCGGCAGGCCCACGTCCGGCCGGGTCTGGTCGAGCACGAGCATCTCCAGGCCCTGGCCGCCGAGCAGGTCGCGCAGCGCCTCCACGTCGTCGAGCAGGTCGGTACGGGAGACGTAGGCGTGGGTGCCGGGGGTGGTGGCCGGGCGGGCCGGATCCGCGGTGACGTAGGGCTGGTTCTCGGTGGTCGCGGTGTGCAGCCAGTCCAGGGTGAGCGGGTCGCGTACGTCGTAGCCGGAGCCGTCGGGAGCGGCGAGGGCCACCGGGGGCAGCAGCTGGTTCAGCTCGGTCAGCGCGCGCCGCAGCGCGACGCGCGGGTCGAGGTGGGCGCCGAAGCCGAACATCAGGTCCTGCGCGGGCTTGTCGGTGCGCCGCGAGACCGCCGCGAACACCGGGACGCCCAGGTCACTGGTCAGATCGAGGGCCCACACCTCGCGGTACAACGAGGCGTGTACAGTGCGCAGTTGCTTCGTCCAGTCGTCCGCGAACGCGTCCAGGTCGACGCCGGGCAGACGCAACCGGTTGTACCACCACTGCGCCACCGCGTCGCGCTCGATCAGCTCCAGCGTGCCCTGGAGCACGGCGTCCTCCAGGGTGCCGCCGGCGGCGGCGCCGTTGGAGGTGCCCATGCAGTAGGCGGCGCCCTCGCGCTGCGGGACGTCGTAGTAGAGGAACGCGGTCGGCAGCAGCTTGTGCCGGTGCTCGGTCAGCGACCACACCGGCGTCCAGTCGATCTCGGCGTCGTCGGGCAGCGGGTCGCAGATCTGGTGCGCGGGGGAGTGGGCCGCGTTCCACTCGGCCCGGCCGGCGAACTGCCGCCGGTCGTAGAGCTGTACGGCGTCCGGGTGGATCGCGTCGGCGGCGAGCGAGCGATAACTGCCGTGCACGGTCGGCTCGTCACCCTGGAAGTAGCCGGAGCAGCGTTCCAGTGCCTCCGCCAGGGCGCCCGTGCGGGCCTGCAGAGCGGTGGTGCCCTTGCCGCCGCAGGTGGCGCGCAGTCCCGTCCGCAGTCCGGCGGCGCCGTTCGGCGAGGCGACCGGGTTGAGGCCCGCGTGGAAGGAGTTGAGGAAGGCGGGGCCGCGCGAGTCCTGCCGTATGTCCCTGACGAGTCCCGTCACCTCGTCCACGAGGTGGCCGTAGCGGGCCTGGAGCTGGTCCGGGGTGAGGGCACGGTGGCCACCGCCCGTCGTGTCCGTCTTCGTACGGCGTCGCAGTCGCAGCGGCGCCTTCACTCGTGCCGCGACCAGGCCGGGGTCGCCGCACGACGCGCACTGCGGACGGCGCGGCACCGGGTGGTGCGCGGACTCCATCGTCAGCGTGTTCAGGACCCACAGCGAGCGCTGCCCGGGATGCCGGTACCCCGCGAGCCACTTGACGGCTTCCAGAGCGGCCAGGCCGAGGCCCGACCGGCTCGCCGCGGGCAGCGCGCAGTGGGGCCGGGGCAGCGGGCCGGTACGACCCAGCGCCCGCTGGATGTGCGCCTCGATCTGCCGGCCGCGCCAGAGCCGGTCCGCGAGACAGGACCAGCAGGCGCGCTCAGATACTCCGAGAAAGGGTCCCACATGGACTTCGGTGCCGTGGGCCAGCACCGGGAGCCAGGGGCGCCCGGCCGCGCGGTGCTCCTCGTCGACGGCGCGCAGCGCCGGATCGAGGTAGTCGTCGCACAGGACGACGCTGAGGTCGGCCTCGACGGCGTCCGAGTCGGTCAGGGTCAGACCCGCGTCCGTGAGAGCCGGACGCAGCGTGCTGCGTGCCTGCTCCGGGCCGGAGGTGCCCACGGCGAGGGCGCGCACGGTGGCCGTGGCGCGTGCGTGCGCGGCCTGTGCGCCGTCCAGGTCGGCCGCTGCCCAGTACGCCAACTCACCGTTGTCGCCATGGGTGTCGGCTGGGACCCGGCTCGTGACGAGGCCGGCCGCGCGGAGCCGGCCGATGACATCCCGGGTCCGTTCGGCGCCGAGGGTGCCGTCTGCCTGGCGGACCAGTTCGGCCATGTTCCGCGTCCCGTCCAGGAGCGGGGCGAGCCGGGCGATGTGCTGCCCGTGCAGCGCCGTAGCCCGTGAGCCGGCGAGGACGTAGACGGCCTCGCCGGGCACGTGTTCCACGTGCAGATGCGGGCGGAAGCCCAGCAGCGCCGTGTCACTTCCCCCTGTTGCCATGATCAGGCGGCCATCGGGCAGTCGGCCTGCAGAGCCGAAGGCAGGGCACTCACCGAGCAGGTCCAGGCGATGTCCATCGTGCCGCCGCCGATTTCCGAGAGCGTTCCGAGCTCCTCTATCAGCAGATCGTCGTAGGCCGAACCCATCGCAGACTGAAACGTGTTCATCGCTGTCCCCCATCGAGTGATGCAGCTGTGTAAGCCAGCGCCGCGTTCCCCGCGGCGACTGACTCGATCCTGTCGACCCGGCCCACCCGGCGGCCAGTGCCGCCGTCACAAGGCGCACATGAAATATTCACGCTTCGAAGCGGGGAAACCTCACCCCCGGTTCGGGATGACCGCACTGTCGAAACGGCGCAGGTCAGGGGAGTCTCGGTGATGCAGTGGCCCCGGACCGAACCGCTCGGTCCGCCCGGCAGCCCGCCGGCCCACTGCGTAACGGGAGGAACCGATGGACATCAAGCTCTTGGGGCCGCTCAGCGCACATCTGGGCGGGGTCTCGATCGTGCCGAGCGCGGGCAAGCCCCGGCAGATCCTCGCGCTGCTCGCCGGCTGCGCGGGCCAGGTGCTGCCGGTGCCCACGCTGATGGAGGAGATCTGGGGCGCCGACATGCCGCGCAGCGCGTCGACCACCCTGCAGACGTACATCCTGCAGCTGCGCCGCAAGCTCACCGAGGCACTCGGCCCCGACGCCGACCGGACGGCCAAGGACATCCTGGCCACCGAGTACGGCGGCTACACCCTGCGCGTCGACCCCGAGTCCGTCGATGTGCACGCCTACGACCAGCTGGTGTCCCGCAGCCGCAGTGCCGCCGACCGGGGTGACGCGGCGGCCGTCGCGGACCTGTGCCAGCGGGCGCTCGCCCTGTGGCGCGGACCCGCCCTGGTCGACGTCAAGGTGGGGCCGATGCTGGAGGTGGAGCTGGTCCGGCTGGAGGAGAGCCGGCTGGCCACGCTGGAGCGGCGCATCGACGCGGAGCTGGCACTCGGCCGGCACAGCGCCCTGGTCGCCGAGCTGCGGGCGCTGATCGCCCGGCACCCGCTGCACGAGGGGCTGCACGCGCAGTGCATGCTCGCGCTGCACCGCTCGGGCCGCCGGGGCCAGGCCCTCGACGTCTTCCAGGCCCTGCGCGGCCACCTCGTCGACGAACTGGGCGTGGACCCCTCGGACCGGCTGCAGCGGTTGCACCGGGCGGTGCTCAACGGAGACCCGGCCCTCGACCTGGCCGACCGGGAGGAGTGGCACGCCCCTTTCCGGGAGCGGCTCGCGGTCTGACCCTGGGCCGGACCCTCCGGGCGGTGTCCGCCGACGGTCGGCGCTCCGGCCGGTGTCGGCTGTTGGCCGGTCCCTCCGCCCGGCGTCGGGCGGAGGTTGCGCGCCCCGGCCGGTCCCGCGCGGCGGCCGGGTGCCCCGGTCGGGGTTCGGTGGTGGCCGGGTGTCTCGGTCGGGTGCGTCGGCCGACGGTCAGGGGGCGGTGTCCAGTGGCGCCGTGGCCGGTCTCGATCACGGATCGAGTGGCCGCGGCGATGGTTGCCCCATCAACGGCAGCGTTCCGCCCCGTCCAGCGGCGGGCGCGCCAACAGGACTGTGTCCGTGGGGAGTTCACTGTGACCGTGACCGTGACAGAAGCAGCGCCATCGGCAGCACCGACAGGTGCGGGAAAGGCGCCCCGGATCATCGACCTGTCCCAGGCGGTCGACGCCGCGGCCTGGGAGCCGGACCCGATCGTGCACGACGTGATGACGCCCGCCGAGGGCGCCCGGCACATGGCCGACGAGATGAAGCTGCACTTCGGCCTCGACTTCGACCCGGCCGACCTGCCCGGCGGTGAGCTGCTCTCCCTGGACACGCTCACCCTCACCAGCCACACCGGGACGCACGTCGACGCCCCCTCGCACTACGGCTCGCGCGGTGACTACGGCACCCCCCGGCACATCGACGCCATGCCGCTCGACTGGTTCCACCGGCCCGGCCTGCTGCTCGACGTGCGGGACGTGGGCACCGGAGTGATCGGCAGGGAGCGCGTCGAGCGCGCCCTCGACGAGGCGGGCCGTACGCCCGACCCGCTCGACATCGTCATCCTGCGCACCGGCGCCGACCGGCACGCGGGCACCGCACGCTACTTCACCGACTTCGCGGGCCTCGACGGCCCCGCCACCGACTACCTGCTCGACCTCGGCGTCCGGGTCATCGGCACCGACGCCTGGAGCCTGGACGCTCCCTTCGGTGACATGATCCGGCGGTTCCAGGAGAGCGGTGACCGCTCCGTCCTGTGGCCCGCCCACTTCGCCGGGCGGCGCCGCGAGTACTGCCAGATAGAGCGGCTGACCAACCTGGACGCCCTGCCGGGGCCGAGCGGGTTCACCGTCACCTGCTTCCCCGTGAAGATCGCGGGCGCCGGGGCCGGCTGGACCCGGGCCGTCGCCCTGGTGGACGCATGACCGGCGAGGCGCGCACCCCCTGGCTGGTCTGCTTCCACCACGCGGGCGCCGGCATCTCCTGCTTCGCCCCCTGGCAGGGTGTCGTCGGCGACGCGGCCGAGGTCGTCCCCGTGCTGCTGCCCGGCCGCGAGGCCCGCATCCGCGAGGCCCGCATCACCGACCCGGTCGAACTCGTCGCCGAACTCGAGGGGTTGCTCGGCCCGCTGCTGGAGGACCGGCCGTATCTGCTGTACGGGCACAGCCTCGGCGGCCTCGTCGCCTACACCTTCGCGCGGTCCAGGGAACGCGCCGGGCTGCCCGGCCCCGCCCTGGTCGCCGTCGGTGCCGTACAGCCGCCGCACCTGCGCTCCCCGGTGCTGCGCTCGGCGGAGCTGTCCGACAGGGAACTGCTGGGTGTCCTCGTGGCCTACGGGACGCTGCCACCGCAGGCCGCCGCGGGCGGCCACGTGTGGGAGCGGCGGGTGCTGCCCGCGCTCCGCGACGACCTGCGGCTGGCCGCCGCGCTGTGCGAGACGGAACAGACCCCCCTACGGGCTCCGTTGCTGGCGCTCGCCGCTCGCAACGACCCGATCTCGCCGCTCGTCGGCATGGCCGAGTGGGCCGACTACGCGCCCGCCGGGTTCGGGCTGCGCACGGTCGCCGGCGACCACTTCTTCGTACGGGGCAAGGAGGCGCCGCGCATGCTGGCGGCGGCTGCGCTCGGCCTGCACCAGGCCGACGGCCCGCACCGGGCGGACGGCACCCGCCAGGCGGACGGCACCCACCAGGCCGACGTCCTCCAAGCAGCCGTCCTCCGGCCCGGGTTGAGCCGGGCGCGAGAGACGGACGGCACAGTCGGGACAGCGGTGAACGGTCCCACCGCGGCCGTCCTGCCCAGACAGCGGACCGAAGAACTCAAGTGGACGAGCGAGAGGTGACAGGGCGATGCAGCTGACCAGGAAGCGTGACCGGGCCGTGCGGTCCGGGGTGCGGCGATGGGCCGGGAGGCAGCGATGACGCGGCGCGTGGTCATCACCGGCATCGGTGTGGTGGCGCCCGGCGGGGTGGGCACCAAGGAGTTCTGGTCCCTGCTGACCGAGGGCCGTACCGCGACCCGGGCCATCTCCCTGTTCGACGCCGCGCAGTTCCGGTCCAGGATCGCCGCCGAGGCCGACTTCGACCCGTGGGCGGCCGGGCTGAGCGCCCGGGAGATCCGCCGCATGGACCGGGCCGCCCAGTTCGCGGTGGTCAGTGCCCGCGAGGCGCTCGCCGACAGCGGCATCGACCTGTCCGGCGCCGACCCGGTGCGCACCGGTGTCACCATCGGCAGCGCGGTCGGCGCCACGACGGGCCTGGACACCGAGTACCGCGTCGTCAGCGGCGACGGCGCCGACTGGCAGGTCGACCACCGGTACGCCGTCCCGCACCTGTTCGACTACTACGTCCCGGCGTCCTTCGCCAAGGAGGTCGCCTGGACCGCCGGCGCCCAGGGACCCACCGCCGTCGTCTCCACCGGCTGCACCTCCGGCCTCGACGCCGTCGGGCACGCCGTGGAACTCATTCGCGAGGGCAGCGCCGACACGATGATCGCGGGCGCCACCGAGGCCCCGATCTCCCCGATCTCCGTCGCCTGCTTCGACGCCATCAAGGCGACCTCGCCGCGCAACGACGACCCGGAGCACGCCTCCCGCCCCTTCGACGCCAGCCGCAACGGCTTCGTCCTCGGCGAGGGCAGTGCCGTCTTCGTCCTGGAGGAGCGCGAGCAGGCCCTCGCCCGCGGCGCCCACATCTACGCGGAGATCTCCGGGTTCGCCTCGCGCAGCAACGCCTACCACATGACAGGGCTGCGCCCCGACGGCAAGGAGATGGCGGAGGCGATCCGCGTCGCCCTCGACGAGGCCCGCCTGGACGCCACCGCCGTCGACTACATCAACGCGCACGGCTCCGGCACCAAGCAGAACGACCGGCACGAGACCGCCGCGTTCAAGCGCAGCCTCGGCGAGCACGCCTATCGCACGCCGGTCAGCTCCATCAAGTCGATGATCGGGCACTCGCTCGGCGCCATCGGCTCCCTGGAGATCGCGGCCTGCGCCCTCGCCATCGAGCACGGCGTGCTGCCGCCCACCGCCAACCTGCACGACCCCGACCCCGAGTGCGACCTGGACTACATCCCGCTGACCGCCCGCGAGCAGCGCACCGACACCGTGCTGACGGTGGGCAGCGGCTTCGGCGGCTTCCAGAGCGCGATGGTGCTCACCAGCCCGGAACGGAAGGCAGCATGAGTACGTCAACGGACCTCCTGGAGCGGCCCGTCGAGGCCCCGGTCACCGGCTCCGTGTTCACCGGCATCGGTGTCGTCGCCCCCAACGGGCTCGGAACCGAGGCCTGGTGGGCGGCCACCCTCGCCGGGCAGAGCGGCATCGGGCCGGTCACCCGGTTCGACGCCTCCGGCTACCCCGCGACCCTGGCCGGCGAGGTGCCCGGCTTCGAGGCCGCCGAGCACATCCCGTCCCGGCTGATGCCGCAGACCGACCACATGACACGGCTCGCCCTGACCGCCGCGCAGGAGGCCATCGACGACGCCGGCATCACCCCGGAGGAACTCCCCGAGTTCGCCGCGGGCGTGGTCACCGCCAGCTCGGCGGGCGGCTTCGAGTTCGGGCAGCGCGAGCTGGAGGCGCTGTGGAGCAAGGGCGGCAAGTACGTCTCCGCCTACCAGTCCTTCGCCTGGTTCTACGCCGTCAACAGCGGCCAGATCTCCATCCGGCACGGCATGCGCGGCCCGAGCGGCGTCCTCGTCACCGAACAGGCCGGTGGCCTCGACGCCATCGGCCAGGCGCGGCGGCAGATCCGCAAGGGCAGCGGCCTCATCGTCACCGGCGGCGTCGACGGCGCGATCTGCCCCTGGGGCTGGACCGCCCAGCTGGCCGGCGGCCGGCTCAGCACCGGCACCGACCCCGCCGACGCCTACGTCCCCTTCGACGAGCGGGCCGGCGGCCACGTACCCGGTGAGGGAGGCGCCCTGCTCGTCCTGGAGGAGGAGCGCGCGGCCCGCGAGCGCGGCACCCGGGTGTACGGGCGGCTCGCCGGATACGCCGCCACGTTCGACCCGGCACCCGGCAGCGGTGCCCCGTCCACCCTGCGCCGCGCCATCGAACTCGCCCTCGCCGACGCCGGACTGGCGCCCGAGGACATCGACGTCGTGTTCGCCGACGCGGCCGGGGTGCCCGAGCTGGACCGTGCGGAGGCCGAGGCGCTCGGCGCCGTCTTCTGCTCCGAGGCGGTACCGGTCACCGCGCCCAAGACCATGACGGGCCGGCTCGCCGCGGGCGGCGCCTCGCTCGACGTGGCCGCCGCGCTGCTCGCCCTGCGTGACGGCGTGATCCCGCCCACCGTGGGCACGACCCGTACGGCCGACGGCATCCGCCTCGACCTGGTCACCGAGGCCAGGCACCAGCCCCTGCGCAACGCCCTGGTGGTGGCGCGCGGGCAGGGCGGGTTCAACGCGGCGCTGGTCGTCTCGGCCGCCTGACGCCCGCCGCGCCTCCCGCAGCCCATGTCACCGACCCCACGCCCGCCCCACGACCCCACGCCCCCACGCCCCTCACGACCCCACGAGAACGCGAAGAAAGGCACTGCCATGACGCTGAACGAACTGACCGCCCTGCTCCGCGAGTGCGCCGGCGAGGCCGAGGGCGTCGACCTCGACGGCGACGTCCTCGACGTCCCCCTCGCGGTACTCGGCTACGACTCGCTCGCCGTGCTCCAGACCACCGGTCACATCGAGCGCGAGTACGACATACAGCTCTCCGACGACACCCTCGCCGAGGCGGACACCCCGCGTCTGCTGCTGGAGTACATCAACGAGAGCCTGGCCGGCAGTCGCGCGCAGATCGCCGCCTGACGCCCGCGACGACCGGCCCCCCACACGGCGCCCCGGCACGACAGCCTCCCCCGCTGACCGTGCCGGGGCGCCGTCCCCCTTTTCCAGTTCGCCCCCCTTTTCCGTTCGTCACCCTTTTCCCTCCCTACGACAGACTTCGGAGACGGAGCCCGCATGCGCGTCCTGCTCGTGGTGACCCCCGTGAACAGTCATCTGCTGCCCATCGTGCCGCTGGCCTGGGCGCTGTCCGCCGCGGGCCACCAGGTCCTGCTGTGCGGCGAGCCCGTCGCCGTGGCGACCGCGCGGGCGGCCGGCCTGCACGCCGTCGAGGTCGACGCCCCGGCGCCCGCCCCGGCGCCCGCCCCCGCGCCGCCCCGGCCCGCCCCGGCGCCCGGACCGGCGGCCGCCCCGGCTCCCACGCCCGGTGCCGGCTGGCAGCCGGACTGGGACAAGCTGGCGGCGAACTGGCAGCGCCGGGTGGGCCGTGTCATCGACGGCTACCTGGCGCTGGCCCGCGACTTCCGGCCCGACGTGGTGGTGTCCGACCCCCTGGAGTTCTCCGGGCCGATCGTCGCGGGCGCGCTCGGTGTGCCGTGCGTGGTGCACCGCTGGGGCCCCGACCTGCTGACGACCCAGGCCCGTGAGCCTGCCCGCCGGGCGCTGAAGTCCCTGGCGGAGCAGGCGGGTTCACTCGGCGGGCTGCCCGACCCCGCCCTGTTGCTCGACCCCTGCCCGCCGAGCCTTCTCGCCCCCGGCACGGACCCCGGCCGGCCGGTGCGCTTCGTGCCGTACAACGGGCCCGGCGGCTACCCCGGCCGACGGGCCACCGGGGCCGAGCGCACCGTCTGCGTCTCCTACAGCACCCGGACGGTCGAGGAGTGCGGACTCGACGGGATCGCCGCACTCGCCGAGGCGTTCGACGGGCTCGACGACGTGCGTGCCCTCCTCACCCTGGCACCCGAGCACGCGGCCGCCCTCGGTCCGGTACCCGCGAACGTGGAGGTCGTGGATCCGGCTCCGCTGTCCCTGCTCCTCGACGGCTGCACGGCCCTGGTCCACCACGGCGGCGCCGGCACCGGCCTCACCGCCCTCGTACGGGGCCTGCCCCAGCTGGTCCTGCCGCAGGCCCTGCCCGCCCTCGACGTCTACGGGGAGAGGCTCGCCGCGCGCGGGGCGGGGGTACGGGTCGCCCTGGACGGACAGTCGGACCCCGGCTTGCTGCGGGAAGCGGTGGTGGCCCTGCTGGGTGATCCGGGGTTCGCGTCGGCCGCGCGGGAGGTGTCGGCCGAGATCGCGTCGATGCCGTTGCCGGCACACGTCGTTTCCCGGATCGAGGAGGTGGCGTCGGGCTGAGCCCACGCCCCCGTACGGGGCGGGCACGTGTGGGACGTACCCGGGGTCGGATGCCGCCCTGCCCGCCCCGCCGCCCCGCTCCACCGCCCAAGGCGGCGGTGCGGGGGTCCGTCATGGCGAGAGGGCCACCGGAGTGGATCCGGTGGCCCTCTCGCGGGGACGCGGTGGCGCTACGCCAGGTCGTCCCGGGAGATCAGGCGGTGGCGGACCAGCCAGCGGCCGTCCTCGCGGACCAGCTCGTCCTCGCAGGTCGTGGAGGCCTTGATGAACGGGGCCTGGCCCCGGGGCGTCTCGATGACGAGCGCGTAGGAGCGGGCCCGCACCGTGTCGCCGCGCGCCTCGTCGACCGCGACCATGCCCATCCAGTGCCGGCGCTGGATGCCGTCACGCTCGTACTGGGCGACGACCTGGCCGGCGACGGCGGCGATCGTGTCCCGGCCGACGGTCGGCTCCGGCTTGGCGTTGGCGGCGAAGACACCGTCCTCGGTGAACGTCGCCGCCCACTCCTCGACCCGCCCGGAGTCGAGCAGCTGCATCTGCTGCGCGTAGAACTGCTGCACCTGCTGGTACAGCTCGGCGAAGCCGGCGCCCTGCGCATACTCCGTCTCCGTCACGGTCATGGCGGTCCCTCCTGATGGGCCTCGGGTGTCACCACCGACTCTGGGCCGCTGACCTCGCGCCCCGCTCGACACGGGGCGGAGCACCACCGCTCGCCGCGCCTTCCAGTGCCGCTCCATCACATCCCGAGTACGGCCCTGCACCGTGACGCCGTCCGGTCCGGACCGGCACCAGCCACACCACCAGCGTTAGGGGAGCGCCCGAGATGGCGAACAACCAGCAGAAAGTCGCCCTGGTCACCGGGGCCACCAGCGGAATCGGCCTGGCGGCCGCCCGGGCGCTCGGCGCCGCGGGGCACGCGGTGTTCGTGTGCGCGCGCACCGCGGAGAGCGTCGAGCTGACGGTCAAGGAACTGCGCGCCGAGGGCTACGAGGCGAACGGCACCGCCACCGACGTACGCGACCCCGAGTCCGTGCGGGCGCTGGTGGCCGCGGCGGTCGGGACGTACGGGCGGATCGACGTCCTCGTCAACAACGCCGGCCGCTCGGGCGGCGGCGTCACCGCCGACCTCGACGACGAGCTGTGGGACGACGTGATCGCCACCAACCTCACCTCCGTCTTCCTGGTGACCCGCGCGTTCCTGCGCGAGAGCGGCGTGCGCGAGCGCGGCTGGGGCCGCGTCATCAACGTCGCCTCCACCGCCGGCAAGCAGGGCGTCGTCCTCGGCGCCCCGTACTCCGCCTCCAAGCACGGCGTCGTCGGCTTCACCAAGGCGCTCGGCAACGAGCTGGCGCCGACCGGCATCACCGTCAACGCGGTCTGCCCCGGCTACGTCGAGACGCCGATGGCCCAGCGCGTCCGCCAGGGCTACGCGGCCGCCTACGACACCAGCGAGGACGCGATCCTGCAGAAGTTCCAGGCGAAGATCCCGCTCGGCCGCTACTCCACCCCGGAGGAGGTCGCGGGGCTGATCGGCTACCTCGCCACCGACACCGCCGCCTCCATCACCGCGCAGGCCCTCAACGTCTGCGGCGGCCTCGGCAACTTCTGACCCCCGCTCTCCTCCCACCCGTAACCCGATCCACGCTTTGGAGGCGTTCGCCATGGCAGTCCCGGTCCAGCAGCCGGTGAGGTACGAGACCACGCACGCGGTAGAGGTGGCCGCCGACGCGGAGGCGGTGTACGCGGTCGTCGCCGATGCCCGCTCCTGGCCCCTGCGGTTCCTCCCCAACGTCCACGTGGAGCACCTGGAGGAGTCCGAGGGCTTCGAGCGCATCCGCATCTGGGCCACCGCCAACGGCGCGGTGAAGTCCTGGACCTCGGTGCGCACCCTCGACCCGGAGGCGTTGCGCGTCACCTTCCGCCAGGAGGTGTCCACGCCGCCGGTGGCCGCGATGGGCGGCGAGTGGATCGTCACCCCCCTCGGCCCCGGGCGCTCGCACCTGGAGCTCAAGCACGACTTCAGCGCCGTCGACGACGCCCCCGGACACGTCGAGTGGATACGCACCGCCCTCGACCGCAACAGCGGCCACGAACTGGACAACATCCGCCAGGTCGCCGAACTCGGCGAACAGCTCGGTGAGCTGGAGTTCTCCTTCACCGACACCGTGCACGTCGAGGGCGACGGCGCCGACGTCTTCGACTTCCTGAACCGCGCCGACCTGTGGCCGGAGCGCCTGCCGCACGTCGCCGCCCTCGACCTCACCGAGGACGAGCCGGGCGTGCAGGTGATGCGCATGGACACCAGCACCAAGGACGGCTCCGTGCACACCACCGAGTCGATCCGGGTCTGCTTCGCCGCCGACCGCATCGTCTACAAGCAGACCACCGTGCCGCTGCTGATGACCGCCCACACCGGAGCCTGGACGATCAAGGAGTCCGGCACCGGCGTCGACGTCTCCTCGCGGCACGACGTGCGGCTGCGCACCGACACCATCGAGCGGATCCTCGGCGCGGGCGCCACCGTCGCGGACGCCCGCGCCTACGTCCACAAGGCGCTCAGCACCAACAGCACCGCCACCATGAACCTCGCCCGCGCCCATGCGGAGGCACGCCGTGGCTGAGCCGGAACTCACCGTGCCCACCCGGGTCGACGGGCTGCTCGCCGAGAGCGCCCGGCAGTACCCCGAGCGGACCGCGCTGATCGCCGAGGGCACCGCGACCACGTTCGGCGCCCTGGAAGAGCGCACCGGGGCCGTCGCCGCCGCGCTGCGCGAGCTGCTGCCGCGGCCCGGCGAGCGGATCGCCGTCGCCGCCGCCCTGCACCCGGACTTCCCGGTCGCCTACTACGCGACGATGCGCGCCGGTCATGTGGCGGCCGTCGTCAACCCGCTGCTGCGCGAGGAGGGCCTCCTCCACGTGCTCGGCATGTGCGAGGCGCGGGTGGCGTTCGTCGACGCCGCGCTGTACGGGCGGATCGGTGCCCTCCGCGACCGCCTGCCGCACCTGGAGCGCGTCGTCCTCATCGGCGACGCGTCCCCCACCGACCCGGCCGACACCACCCTGGAGGCGCTGGCCGCCGCGGGGCGCGCCGCCACCGCGCCCGCCGGCACCCCGTACGAGGGCGGCGGCGACGACATCGCCTGCCTGCACTTCACCAGCGGCACCACCGGACTGCCCAAGGCGGTTCAGCTCACCCACCGCAACCTGACGGTGAACGCCGCGCAGATCGCGTACGCGCACCGGCTCGACGCGGCCTCGGTCACCCTCAACCACCTGCCGACGTACCACCCGATGCACCTCAACTCGGCCGTCCACGCGGGCGCCCCGCAGATCCTCTTCGCGGGCCCCGACCCGGCCGGGGCACTGGCCGCCGCCGACCGCCACGGCGCCACCCACTACTACAGCCTCCCCGTCCGCCTGGCCCGGCTCGCGGACGCCGCCGAGCCCGCCGTGCGCGTCCCGCGGTCCCTGCGCCACGTCGCCTCCGGCGGCTCCGCGCTGCCCCCGCACGCGGCGGCCCGGCTCAGTGAACGGCTCGGTGTGCCCGTCTTCCAGGGCTACGGCCTCGCCGAGACCTCCCCGCTCACCCACAGCGACGACGCCTTCGCCCCGGTGCACGGCAGCGTCGGCCGCCCCGTCCCCGGCACCGAGTGCCGGATCGTCGACGTCGAGACGCGCGCCGTCCTGGCGCCCGGCGAGGCCGGCGAGGTGGAGGTGCGCGGACCGCAGGTGATGGCCGGCTACCTGGGCGGCGGCGGGGTGGGCGCGGACGGCTGGTTCGCCACCGGCGACGTCGGCCGCGTCGACACCGACGGACGGCTGTTCCTCGTCGACCGCCTCAAGGACGTCTTCAAGTGCGACAACTTCCTCGTCGCACCCTCCGACGTGGAACGCGCCCTGCTCGACCACCCCGCGGTCGCCGAGGCCGTCGTCGTCGACCTGCCGCACCCGTACTCCTCGGCGGTCGCGGGCGCGCTGCTCGTGCTGGCCGACCCGGCGGCGACGCCCGAGGCCGTCCTCGCCGACGTCAACCCCCGGCTCCCGTACTACCAGCGGGTGCAGGACGCCGTCGCCGTCCCCGCGATCCCACGCAACGGCAACGGCAAGATCCAGCGCCGCGACCTGCGCGCCCGGCTCCTCGACCTGACGCGGGGCACGGCCGAGCAGGCTCCCCGGTCCACCTCCCACGGAAAGGCTCCCGCCATGGCCCCCGAGTTCACCGTCGTCAACACCTTCACCCTCAAGGACCCCGCCGACGCGGCCCACTTCGAGGAGCACTTCGGCTCCCACGTCCAGTGGATGCGCGCCCAGGGCGGCTTCCGCTCCCACCAGGCCGTGCGCGACCAGGACACCCCGGGCACCTACGTCAACGTCGGCTGGTGGGCGACCCCGGAGGACTTCAAGGCCGTACTCGGCTCGGAGACCTTCCAGGCGCACGCCGCCGAGTTCCACCGGATCGTCGACGTCGAGGCCGACCCCTCCATGGGTGTCCTCCGGGTCGCCGAGGCCGAGGGCGGCCAGGCCCTGTACGTCACCGTCGCCGACGTCACCGGCGACGCCGGCGCCTTCGAGGCCGCCTACCGCGCCTTCGCCGAAGCCGCCCGCGCCCTCGACGGCTTCGCCTGGCTCGACCTGGCCCGCTCCCTGCCCCGTCCCGGCCGCTACACCGCCATCGGCAGCTGGCGCGACGCGGACGCCGCCCGGCGCGCCCACGAGCTGCCCGAGTACACGGCCCTGGCCGCGCTCGCCACCTCGCACACGGTGACGGCCGCCCCCGTCATCGGCACCCGATGAACACGTCCGAGGCGGCCGGGACGGGCGGGGCCGCCGCCGACACGCCGGACACCGACGTCTGCGTCGTCGGCGGCGGCCCCGCCGGGCTGGTCCTCACCCTGCTGCTGCTCGCATCGGGGGCGCGGGTCACCCTGGTCGAGCGTTCCCGCGCGCACCACCGGGAGTTCCGCGGCGAGATCCTCCAGCCGGGCGCCATGCGCCTGCTCGACGACCTCGGCGTGCTCGCCGGGGCGCGGGCCCGCGGCTGCCACGAGCACGACCGGTTCCGGCTCCTTGAGGGCGAACGTGTCCTGCTCGACATCGACTACCGCACCCTGCCCGCCCCCTACGACCACCTTCTGAGCATCCCGCAGCCGCACCTCCTGGACGAACTCGTCCTGCACTGCGCCAAGTTCGACACCTTCACCCACCTTGAAGGGCACCGGGCGAGCGCCCTGCGGCACGGCCCCGGCGGCGAGATCACCGGGGTGTTCGCCGACGGCCCCGAGGGGCGGCGCGAGATACGCGCGCACGTCACCGTCGCCGCCGACGGCCGGTTCTCCAAGCTGCGCCGGCTCGCCGGCATCGAGGCCGGCCGCAGCGACGTGTTCGACCTGGACGTGCTGTGGTTCAAACTGTCCGTCCCGGACCGTGCGTCCGGCCGCCGGGACGTCCGCGTCTTCCGGCACGGCGCGAGCCCCGTCCTCGCCTACGACTCCTACCCGGACAAGGTGCAGATCGGCTGGACCCTCCCGCACGGCGGCTACGCCGACCTCGCGGCCCGGGGCGTCGAGCACCTCAAGGAACAACTGGCCGCCGCGGCACCGCCGTACGCGGAAGCGATCCGCGAACAGATCACCTCCTTCAAGGACGTGAGCCTGCTCGACGTGTTCTCCGGTCGCGCCGACCGGTGGGCGGTCGACGGCCTCGTCTGCATCGGCGACGCCGCCCACACCCACAGCCCCATCGGCGCCCAGGGCATCAACCTGGCCGTGCAGGACGCCGTCGCCCTGCACCCGCTGCTGATCACCTCCCTGGCCGAGGGTGACGCGAGCGCCGCGCTCCTCGGCACCTTCGAGGAGCGCCGGGCCCCCGACATCGCGGCCGTCATGCGCACCCAGCGCCTGCAGAGCGCGGCCATGCTCGGCCGGGGCGTCGTCGCCACCCGCGTGCGCCCCGCGCTCGCCGCCCTCCTGCGCCGCACCCCCCTGTACGGGAAGGTCCTGCGCCACATCGCGTACGGCAACCCGCACATCCGGGTGGCGAAGGAACTGTTCACGGACGTCTGAGCGCGACACGGCGAAGGGCCGGACCCCCCTCGGGGTCCGGCCCTTCGCCGTGTGCGTCACACGAGCCGGGCGAGGTCCCGGGCCACCTGGCCGGGCGACGGCATCGCGGCGATGGCGCCGGCGAGTTCCGCGGCGGCCGCACCATGGGACGGGTCGTCGAGCAGCCTGCGTACGGCGGCGGCCACCTGGGCCGGGTCGTCCTGGTCGGCGGCCTCGGGCAGGGACAGGCCCGCGCCCGCCGAGACCAGCGCGTCGGCGTGCGGGAACTGGTCCATGATCTGCGGCAGCACCAGCTGCGGCAGGCCCGCGTCGGTCGCCGTGAACAGGGTGCCGGCGCCACCGTGGTGGACGACGGCCGCGCAGTTGTCGAGGAGCGGGCGCAGCGGCACCGGCTCGATGAGCCGCACGTTCGGCGGCAGCCCGGTGAGCGACGGCTGCAGCCGGGAGGGCACGGTGGCCAGGGCCTCGGTGTCCGGGAGGTCGGCGAAGGCGCGCAGGACGTGGGTGAGGAGCGGCAGGCCGCCGAGGTCGAGGGTGCTGGTGCCCAGCGAGACGACGACCCGGCGGCGCGGCCCGTCCGCGCCGTCGTACAACCAGTCCGGCAGGACCGCCGGGCCGTTGGAGGGAACGTACCGGATGGGTGTGCCCGGCGCGGTGTCCGGCAGGCGCAGGGCGGCGGGGGAGGGGTCGAGCACCACGTCCGGGTCGGGCAGGCCGGGCAGGCCCAGGCGCCGGCACAGCGGGCCCAGGGTGGCGCGGGCGGCGGCCCGGGCGCCCGTCGTGAACGGGTCGAGCCCCCAGCGGTGGTGGACGACCGGGACGCCGAGCACCCCGCCGACGATCAGCGACGAGTACTCCATCATGTCGGCGACGATCAGATCGGGGCGGTAGCGGCGGGCGAACGCCAGGTGCTCCTCCACCAGGTACTTGGCGTGCATCTGCCACACCTTCGCGCCGCCGGCGAGCCCGGCCGCGTCCGGCCGTGGGCGCACCTCGCGGGGCCGCTTGCCCGGCGGGAGACCGCCGGACAGCAGGTCCTCCACGTGGTAGGGGTCGCCGACCGGCACGGTGTGCAGGCCCGCCGTCAGCGCGGTGTCGACCACATCGGGCTGTACGGCGGCGACCACGTCGTGGCCCTCGCCGCGCAGCGCCCAGGCGAGCGGCAGGAGCGGGGAGAAGTGGGTGGGCACCGGGGTGTTGAGCATGAGGACGCGCATGGGGCCTCCAGTCGGCCGGGGTCGGATACAGGGCGCGGACACGGGCGACGCCCCGCGCGGGAGGTGACCGGGCGGGGCGTCGCGGCTGGTGGTGCGGCATCAGGCCGCTTGGACGGCCGGTTCCGTACGGTCGTGCGGTTCGGCCGGCCCGTCGGAGCCCTCGGGGCCGTCGGAGGCGTCGAAGGCGACGTCCGGCATCGCCAGGGCGAGCAGCAGGCCGAGCACCATCACGCCGGCCGCGACCAGGAACGTGGTGGACGTGGCCGACGCGTACACCTGGTCGCGGGCCGGGCCCGGTCCCGGCATGCCCTTCGGGGACAGCGCGGTGAGCCGGTGCGAGAGCACCTCGCCGAGCAGGGCCGTGCCGAAGGCGCTGCCCAGCGTCATGAAGAAGCGGGTGCCGGAGGTGACCACGCCGAGCCGGTCCTCCGGCGCCGCGGCCTGCGCCGTCTGCAGCACCACCTGGACCACGCCGCCGAGGCCGAAGCCGAGCGGGATCAGCAGCAGACCCACCGTCAGGCTCGAGGTGTCCGCGCGGATCAGCCCGAACAGGGCGAGGGCGCCCACCGCCACGCAGGCGTTGACGACGAGCACCGGCTTGAACCGGCCGAACCGGGGGATCAGCCGGCCCGACACCGCCATCACCACGAGCACCCCGATCGCCATCGGGGCCAGCCGGATACCGGAGGCCTGCGCGCTCACACCGCGGGCGACCTGGAGGTAGGTGACCACGAACACCGGCACGGCCAAGACCGTGAACCCGCCGACGAACTGCAGCGGCGCCGCCACCCGGAACACCGGGTCGGTGAACAGGGACATCGGCAGGATCGGGTCGGCGGCCCGGGTCTGCCACCAGCAGAACACCACGACGAGCAGTACCGCGGCCGCGCCGAGCGTGAGGATCACCGGTGACGTCCAGGCGTAGGTGCCGCCGCCCCAGCGCGCCAGCAGCAGCAGTGCCGTCGCCCCGGCCGTGACCAGGGCGGCGCCGAGCACGTCGACCCGGTGCTCACCGCGCTCGCGCGCGGGCATCCGCAGGCCGAACACCGTGCCCACGATCGTCAGCAGGCCGAGCGGCAGATTGACGTAGAAGATCCAGCGCCACGACAGGTGCTGGCACAGGAACCCGCCGAGCAGCGGTCCGGCGACGATGCCCAGGGCGACCAGGCCGCCGCCCAGGCCGGCGCCCGAGGTGCGGCTGCGGGCGGGCAGCAGCGTGGCGATGATGATCAGCGTGACCGACATCAGGCCGCCGCCGCCCAGCCCCTGCACCGCGCGGAACGCGATCAACTGCCCCATGGACTGGGCCAGTCCGCAGGCCGCGCTGCCGAGCAGGAAGACACAGACGGCGAACAGGTACACCGGCTTGGGCCCGTACAGGTCGCAGAACCTGCCGTACAGCGGCTGGCTCGCGGTGGCCGCGAGGACGTACGCGGTGACGAGCCACGGCAGCCGGTCGAGACCGTGGGCGGGATCGAGGTGCCGGGTGATCTGCCAGGCGGCGCTCGTGACGATGTTCTCGTCGAGGAACGACAGCAGCATGGCGGCGAGGGCGCCCGCGACGAACAGGCGGATCTGCTTGCCGTTCATACCGGGCCGCCCGGCGGGCAGGCGGGGTGGGTCCAGGTCATGTGGGGGTCCTCCGTGGGGTGTGCTGCGTGGCCAGCCGCTCCAGGACGGCGACGAGACGGTCGGGCTCCTCGTCGGCGGGCAGCAGCCGCGGCACGGGCAGGGCGCTCAGCCCGGCCCGCCGGCACAGGCCGCCGAGGAAGAACGCGGCGACGCCGCGGAGGGAGTCGCCGAGCCCGTCCGCGGCTGGATCGGGATCGCGGTGATGGGCGACGGGGATGCCGAGCGCCCCCGCCACGACGAGCGACGCGTACTCCAGACGGGACCCGACGATCACGTCGGGACGCCAGGAGCGGGCCGTCTCCAGGTAGCGGGGGGTCAGATAACGGGCGTGTCCCACCAGGGGCTTGGGATCGGTGGCCAGGTCGGGATGGTCCTCGGGATGGAACCGGCTGCCGACGCGGACCAGTTCCAGACCCGCCGCCCCGGCCACCTCCCGCACGTCCGGCTGCCCGGCCACCAGGACCTGGTGGCCGGCGTCCCGCAGGGCCCGCGCGAGGGGCACCATCGGCGCCAGGTGCGCGGGCACCGGTGTGGT
This sequence comes from Streptomyces sp. NPDC023481, assembly GCF_055560195.1. NCBI lineage: Bacteria > Bacillati > Actinomycetota > Actinomycetes > Kitasatosporales > Streptomycetaceae > Streptomyces > Streptomyces sp. NPDC023481. The sequence goes on along the minus strand of NZ_JBVHJE010000013.1, from coordinate 27,597 downwards.
GGTCATCAGGACACGCATGACGGCTACCGCTTGTTGCGGCGTGCGAGCTTGACGGCGCCCGCGATGACGAAGACGACGACGAGGGCGATGCCGGTGTGCACGAAGTTGATGTCCATGGGGTCTCTCCTGTGGGGGTGTAGGCCGGTCGGTGGTGCCGGACGGAGCGGTCGGGTGGGTCAGGCGTGGGCCGGGGTGGCGCCGTACCGGGCGAAGGTCTCCCAGAGGGCGGCCGGGGTCGCGAAGGTGGCGCTGTTCAGGGCCGCCTCGGGCAGCTCGACGCCGTACTCCTCCTCCAGCGAGACGAGCAGCTCGACGGTGGCGAGGGAGTCCAGGCCGGCCTTCTTCAGGTCGAGGCCGGGGGCGAGCCGGGTGTCGCGCGCCGTGGCGGGGAGCACGGCGGCCAGCAGCCGTTCGAAGCGGACGTCCCACGTCGGTGCGGCAGTTGTGATCATGACGTCTCCTGGTCGGTCGGTTCGGGTGCCGCCGCGCGGGCGCGCAGCAGCTGCCGGTCGGTCTTGCCGTTGGGGGTCAGCGGGAGGGCGGGGAGCACCCGGCACTCGCCGGGCACCTTGGCGTCCTCCAGGCGCTCGGCCAGCCGCTCCGCCAGCTCGGCGGGGGCCAGCCGGGTCACGGCGAACAGCGTCAGGTCGAAGCCGTCGCCGGGCGGGACCGCGCAGGCCGCCTCGACGCCCGGCACGTCCAGGGCGGCGCTCTCGATCTCCAGGACGCTCATCCGGTTGCCGCGCCGCTTGAACAGGTCGTCGCGGCGGCCCTGGAAGTAGAGGTGCCCGTCGGTGTCGAGGTGCCCGTAGTCGCCGGTGTGCAGGGTGACCTCGCCGGTCACCGGGTCGGGGCGGAAGCGCTGTGCGGTGATCTCGGGGGCCTGCCAGTAGCCGGCCATGACGTGCGGTCCGCGCACCGCGATCTCGCCGACCTCGCCGGCCGGCAGCGCCCGCCCGTCCTCGTCGAGGATCAGCACCTCGGTGCCGGGCAGGGCGGGGCCCACCGAACCGGGCTTGGCGAGATCGCCGTCCGGTTCCAGGACCGTGATCCGCTTGCACTCCGTGGTGCCGAACATCGGCGACACCCGGGCGTGCGGGAAGGTGCGGCGCAGGGCGGCGATGACCGGCTGGGTCAGCGCGGCACCGGTGTTGGTGAACAGCCGCACCGGCAGCGGGCCGGCGCTCTTGTCGCGCCCGGCGAGCCGCAGCAGCATCTCGGCGAGCGAGGGCACCACCGGTACGACGGTCACGCCGTGCTCGCGCAGGGTGCCCAGCAGCTTCAACTGGCGCTGCGGGGAGGCCAGGACGACCTGGGCGCGGGCCAGCACGGACAGGAAGATCTGGTAGAGGCCGTAGTCGAAGGAGAGCGGGATCGCCACCAGCACCACGTCGTCGGCGCGGTAGCGCAGCACCTCGGCGATGGCGCGGGCCGCGAACACGCACGGTGCGTGCGGGCTGACCACGGCCTTGGGCGCGGACGTCGAGCCGGAGGTGTAGATCAGCAGGGCGAGGTCGTCGGGGGAGGGGGACGCCTCCCGGCCGGACGGCAGCCCGTGCACGGGGGCGGCGGCCGGGTCCAGGCCGGCCTGGACGGCCTCCAGGTCGTGCACCGGGCGGTCGGTGAGCTCCGCGAGCAGCGCCCTGTCCTCGCCCTGCCCGAGCAGCAGGACCGGGGCGCTGTCGGCGACCACCGACTTCAGGTGGAACCGCTTCATCGCCGGGTTCACCGGCACGCACACCGCGCCGTGCCGCAGGATGCCGAACAGGGCCGCCACGAACGCGCGGGTGTTGCCCGCCCGCACCAGAACCCGCTCTCCGCGCCGCACCCCGCGCTCCTCCAACCAGGCGGCGAACGACCGGCTGTGCGCGTCGAGTTCGGCATACGTCCAGCCGCCGGTCTCGTCCCGGACGGCGGGCGCCGACGGGCACTCGGCGACAGCCGCGGCGAGCAGCCCCGGCAGCGTGCCGGACGCCTCCTCCGCGACTGCGGTGGTCTGCGGCTGCAGGGCGGTCACCACTGCGGCACCTCCGTGATCTCCAGGACGGCCGCCGTGCAGGTGTAGCCCGCGCCGCCGCCGAACAACATGACGTGGTCGCCGGGCGCGACCGCCCGGGTGTCGATCAGATGGGCCAGCCCCGCGGCCCAGTCGCCGCCGCCGACATGGCCGGTGGTACGCCCGTACGACCAGGTGGTCTGCTCCTCGGTGACGCCGAGCAGGTGGTGCACCTGGTGGTCGCCCTTGCGCCGGCCGGTCGCCGGGGTGACGACCTTGGCCAGGTCGGCGGTGGTCAGACCCGCGTCGGCGAGCACCTCCTTCTTCGCCCGCAGCATGGTCCGGGCGATCCGCATGGTCAGCTCGTCCTTGTCGTGCCGGGCGGCGTACGCGGCGGAGCGGGTCGTCAGGTCGATCGGCACGGCGGCCGCCGGGGACGCCGTACGGAACGGTTCGTCGCCCCGCGTCAGGCCCTCCAGCGCGTTGTCCGCGGCGGTGGCCGTGGCGAGCAGCCGGGCGAAGCCGCCTCGCCGGGAGACGACGACCGCGGTGCCGCCGTCGCCGTACGCGCTCATCTCGTGCATGCCCCAGCGGTTGACCGCGGGCCCGGTGAACCGGTCGGCGGTGGTCAGCATCACCGCGCTGCCGCCGCGCAGCCCCGCCGTGAGGTGGGCGGCGGCCAGCTCGATGCCGCTCACCCCGACGTTGCAGCGCTGCTGCACATCCATGGCCGGCACGTGGCGGCCCACGGTGCGCTGCGCGATGTAACTGGCCGCCGGCCAGATGTCCAGGCCCTGGAACCACAGGCTGCCGTGCAGCAGCAGACTGAACTCCGACGGATCGATGCCCGACCGCCTCAGCGCGCTCTGCGCGGCGAACACGGCCATGTCGGGCGGCGCCACGTCGTCGCTGCGCAGCACGGACGCGTAGTCGAAGGTCTCGTACCGCTCCTTCGTGTACCGGCCCTCGCGCACCGCGTCCGCCGCACTGACGGGCTGGGGCAGCCAGGTGCCCACCGCGGCGACATGCATGTCGTCCCAGCGCATGAACTCTCCTCCCGTTGGCCGTCGGCTGTCCCGCAGGACTGGATGCAGTGTCGGGGCCCCCACTCGAACGGCCCTTGAGGCGAGGTACACGGGGCGCGGCCCCATCTGCGGTCCAGCGGCTGTCGAGGTGACGGCGCCACGGTGGGCGCATCCGTTCCACGGGCCACCGGCGGCCCTTCCAGAGGGAGGCATTCAGTGAACGCGAGCCACCGGCGCCCCGGCGGGCCGCTCGACTTCGGCGTGTTCTTCTTCGCCGCGCTCGGCGACCGGGTGCGCGAGACCTACGACCTCATGCTCGACTGCGCCCGCCGCGCCGACGCACTCGGACTCGGGTTCGTCTCCACGCCCGAGCGCCACTTCCACCGCTTCGGCGGCGCCTTCCCGAACCCCGCGGTGACCTCAGCGGCGATCGCCGCGGTCACCGAGCGCGTGCAGATCAGGGCGGGCAGCGTCGTCACCCCGCTGCACCCCACGGCCCGGGTCGCGGAGGACTTCGCGATGGTCGACGGCCTGTCCGGCGGACGCGCCGCGATCTCGGTCGGCTCCGGCTGGAACGTCAACGACTTCGTGCTCGCCCCGCAGGAGTACCACGGCCGGCGCGCCCGCATGATCAGTGATGTGCACGCGCTGCGTGAGGCCTGGCGCACCGGCGTCTGGCACGGCACCGACCCGTTCGGCAAGGACGTCGACCTCGACATCTACCCGAGGCCCGTCCAGCGCGAGCTGGAGATCTGGGTCACCGCCTCCCGCAGCGAGGACACGTTCAAGGAGGCGGGCCGACTCGGCTGCAACGTGCTGACCCACCTGGAGAACCAGGACCCGGAGTCCCTCGCCGGCAACGTCGCCCTGTACCGGGAGGCGCGCGCCGCCTCGCCGGTCCCCGGGCGCGGCAAGGTCACCGTGATGATGCACACCTACCTCGACGACGATGCCGAGGAGGCCCGTCGCACCGGCGGGGCCTGGCTGCGCGACTACCTGCTCACCGCGATCGACCTGGAATCCCGCGCGGTCAGCGCCGGCGGTCGGATGAGCGGCGGCAAGCAGGGACGCGCGGTGCTCGCCGCCGACGCCGCCCAGCGCAAGCTGGCCGACCTCGGGGTCAACCGGTACCTCGACGGCAACGCGCTGATCGGTTCCGTCGAGGAGGCCGCGGTCACCGCGGAGCGGGTGCGGGCGGCCGGCGCCGACGAGATCGCCTGCCTGGTCGACTTCGTCGGGGAGCCGTCCCGGGTGCTGGCCTCGCTGGAGCATGTCGGCGCGTTGCAGGCGCGGTTCGCCGCGGCGCCGGCCCGGGCCGCCTGACGCGCCAGGGGTGCCCGGTTCCGCCGTCCCGCGGCTGCCGCCGTGTCGCGGCCGGTCGCGCCCCCGCGGCGGCAGCCGCACACCGACACAGCCCCGCGCCCCCGCCGGGGCACCCCCCTCAGCCCTGCTCACCCGCTACGAAGGGAAGTTGGCCGTGCCCACGATCCTTGCCGTGTCCGGTAGTCCGTCGTCCGGGTCGTTCACCCATGAGGTTCTCGGGCTCGCCGCCGACCGGCTGCTCGCGGCCGGCTGCCGGGTGGACACCCTCGTCGTACGGGAGTTGCCGGCCGCCGCGCTGCTCGGCGGGGACACCGGTCACCCGGAGCTGCGGGACGCGCTGCGCCGGGTCGACACCGCCGATGCCGTGATCGTGGCGACCCCCGTGTACAAGGCCGCGTACGCCGGTCTGCTGAAGGCGTTCCTGGACGTGCTGCCGCAGTACGCGCTGCGGGGCAAGCCGGTGCTGCCGCTGGCGTCCGGCGGGTCGATGGCCCACGCCCTCGCCCTGGACTACGGCCTGCGCCCGGTCCTCGCCTCCATGCGGCCCGCCGCGATCACCGACGCCGTGTTCGTGCCGGCCGACACCGCGCACACCGACCCGGTGACCGGCGCCCGCCGACCCGGCCCCGCCGCACTGGAACGCCTCGACGAGGCCGTGGCCCAGCTGACCGCGCTGCTCGCCGCACCCGCCCCGCGCGTCCCGCTGACGGTGGCCGCCTGACCCCCACACCCCCGCACTGACACCCACCCACTCCCCTCAAGAGGAGCCCCGATGAAAGCACTTGTGCTGGCCGGCGGAACGGGCACCCGGTTGCGCCCCTTCAGCCACTCGATGCCCAAGCAGCTCATCCCCATCGCCAACAAGCCGGTCCTGGAGCACGTCCTGTCCGGCATCAAGGACCTCGGTGTCACCGAGATCGGCCTGATCGTCGGCGACCGCGAGCCCGACATCGTCGCCGCCCTCGGCGACGGCGCCGCCCTCGGCCTGTCCCTGACCTACCTGCGGCAGGACGCGCCCCGCGGCCTCGCCCACGCGGTGCAGGTCGCCCGCGGCTTCCTCGGCGACGACGACTTCGTGATGTACCTGGGCGACAACATGCTGCCCGACGGCGTCGTCGAGGCCGCCGACCGGTTCCGCGCGGACCGGCCCGCCGCGCAGGTCGTCGTGCAGAAGGTCGCCGACCCGCGTGCCTTCGGCGTCGCCGAACTCGACACCGACGGGCGGGTGACCCGGCTCGTCGAGAAGCCGCAGGAACCGCGCAGCGACCTCGCCATGATCGGCGTCTACTTCTTCACCTCCGCCATCCACGAGGCCGTGGACTCCATCCAGCCCAGCGCCCGCGGCGAACTGGAGATCACCGACGCCGTGCAGTGGCTGGTCGCCCGCGGCGCGGAGGTGCGCGCCACCGAGTACACCGGCTACTGGAAGGACACCGGCCGCGTCGAGGACGTCCTGGACTGCAACCGGCAGCTCCTGGACCAGCTCGTGCGCAGCGTCGACGGCGAGGTCGACGAGGAGAGCGTCCTGATCGGCCCGGTGTCGGTCGCGCCCGGCGCCCGCGTGGTGCGCTCCTTCATCGAGGGGCCCGCGGTCATCGGGCCGGGCAGCGTCATCGAGGACAGCAACGTCGGCCCGCACACCTCCATCGGCAACGACGTCACCCTCAGCTCCACCCACATCTCCTACTCCATCGCCCTCGACGGCGCCTCGGTCAGCGGGGTGCACGCCGTGCACGGCTCGGTCATCGGCCGCTCGGCCGCCGTCAGCAGCGGCGACCTTGTCACGCGCCGGCACCGCCTGGTCGTCGGCGACCACACCCGGATAGAGGTTGCGGCATGAAGATCCTCGTCACCGGCGGCGCCGGTTTCATCGGCTCGCACTACGTGCGCACACTCCTGAACGGCGGCTACGACGACGGCACGCCCGACGCGTACGCCGGCGCCGACATCACGGTCCTCGACAAACTGACCTACGCGGGCAACCGCGAGAACCTGCCCGCCGCGCACCCCCGCCTCACCTTCGTCCGCGGCGACATCTGCGACGGGCGGCTCCTCGACGAGCTGCTGCCCGGCCACGACGCCGTCGTGCACTTCGCGGCCGAGTCCCATGTCGACCGGTCCGTCGCCTCCGGCGCCGAGTTCGTCCGGACCAACGTGCTGGGCACCCAGACCCTGCTGGAGGCCTCCCTGCGGGCCGGCGTCCAGCGGTTCGTGCACGTCTCCACGGACGAGGTGTACGGCTCCATCGACGAGGGCTCCTGGACCGAGACCTGGCCGCTGGCCCCCAACTCGCCCTACGCCGCCTCGAAGGCGTCCTCCGACCTGGTGGCCCGCGCCTACTGGCGGACCCACGGCCTGAACGTCTCCATCACCCGCTGCTCCAACAACTACGGCCCCTACCAGCACCCCGAGAAGCTCATCCCGCTGTTCGTCACCAACCTCCTCGAGGGCAGGAGCGTCCCGCTGTACGGGGAGGGCGCCAACATCCGGGAGTGGCTGCACGTGGACGACCACTGCCGCGCCATCCACCTCGTCCTGAACCGGGGCCGGGCCGGCGAGATCTACAACGTCGGCGGCGGCAACGAGCGCACCAACCGGCAGATCACCGAGCAGCTGCTCGAACTGACGGGCAGCGACTGGTCCAGCGTCCGCCGTGTCGCCGACCGCAAGGGCCACGACCTGCGCTACTCCCTCGACGAGTCGAAGATCCGCGACGAGTTGGGCTACGCCCCCCGCATCCCCTTCGAGCAGGGCATCGCCGAGACCGTCGCCTGGTACCGGGACAACCCGGGCTGGTGGAAGGCCGTCAAGTCGGCTTCGGAACAGGACACCTACGGCGCCGAGCGGGAACAGGAGCAGGTGGCATGAGCGAACGGGACACCGAGACCCCCCTGGACGTCCTCGTCGTCGGAGCCGGCCCGGTAGGCCTCACCGCCGCCCACGAACTGGCCCGCCACGGCCTCACCGTCCGGCTGGTCGACGCCGCGCACGGTCCGGCCGTCACCTCCCGGGCGCTCGCCACGCACGCCCGCACCCTGGAGACGTACGACCAGATGGGCGTGATCGACGAACTGCTGCCACGAGGCCGTCGCGTCGAGCACTTCACGCTGCACCAGCACGGCCGCCGGCTGATCCGCTTCGACACCGACTACAGCCGGCTGCCCACCCGCTTCCCGTACACCCTCATGGTCGACCAGGCCGTCACCGAGGACGTCCTGCGCAGGGCGGCCGCGCGCCGCGGGGTGCCGGTCGAGTGGAACACCCGGCTGACGGAGTTCGAGGACACCGGCGACGGCGTGACGGCCACGCTCCGGCACGCGGACGGCGGGACGGAGACCGTCCGGGCCGGCTGGCTGCTCGGCACCGACGGCGGCCACTCCACCGTGCGCAAGCGGCTCGGTCTGCAACTGGTCGGCGACTCCAGCGAGACCTGGCTGATCGCCGACGCCGTCGTCCACACCGATCTGCCGGCCGACAGCATCCACTGGATGCGCACCCGGGAGGGAACGGTGATGATGGTGCCGTTCCCCGACGAGGGCAAGTGGCGCCTGCTCGACACCCGGGACGCCTCCTACGACGGCGATGACGAGGCCGTCGCCCGCCGGTTCGCGCGGAAGATCGCCGCCGGCACCGGCGGCGAGGTCACCGTCGAACCGCCCACCTGGGTCTCGGTGTTCACGATCCAGCAGCGCATGATCCCGACCATGCGCTCCGGACGCTGCTTCGTCGCCGGCGACGCCGCCCACGTGCACAGCCCCGCCTCCGGGCAGGGCATGAACACCGGTGTGCAGGACGCCTACAACCTCGCCTGGAAGCTCGCCCTGGTGCACCGCGGCGGGGCCGACCCGAAGCTGCTGGACTCCTACAGCGCCGAGCGGGTCCCGGTCGGCGCGGGCCTGCTCGCCTCCACCCGGTTCGCCACGATCCTCGTCCAGCTCAGGAACCGCTACGCGGCGGCCGCGCTGCGCGCCCTGTTCACCGTCGTGCGCACGGTCCGCCCCCTCAAGTCGAGGATCGAACGCAAGATCATGGGCGGCATGTCGGCCCTCGACCTGCGCTACGACGACGGCCCGCTCACCACCCCGGACCCGGCCGGGACCACCGCGCTCCCGGCGGGGTCACGCGCCTCCCGGGTCACGGCCGGGCGGCACGACGGCTCGGCGGCCTGGCGCGCCTTCCTCGCGGAGCTGCGCACCCCCGAACCCACCCTGCTGTGCGCCGCCCGCCCCGGCGACGAACCGGCCCTGCGTGCTCTCCAAGCCACCTACGGCCCCGTCCTGAACGTCCGCACGACAGCGGAACTGTTCGACCACAAGGGTGAGTTGACGGCTGACCTGGGCCTCGCGGACGGCGCCTGGCTGCTGCTGCGCCCGGACGGCTACGTGGCCGCTGCCGGCGACGACGTCACGGGCACCGCCCCGCGTGGGGCCCTGCACCGCCTGGGGCTGAGGACGGCGGGCGACGCCACGGACTCCGGCCCGGGCGGGCGGGCCGAGACGGCACCCGGCGCCGACGCCGCCGTGCACGCCGTGGACGCCGCGGAACCGGTCGCCGGACCCGCCGCGGACCCCGTCGCCGCGCTCGCCATGCTCGCCGCCGGGGCGGCCGCCTGCGCCGACGTGGCCACGGCGGCGGCCGTCACGATGGCCGTGCGGGCACTGCACCCGCCGGCCGGCAGGTCCGTGACGATCCCCGCCCCGCGGGCCGCCCGGGCCACCACCTGAGCCCGCCCCCGCCCTCCGCCGCCCCGTGACCACCGTCTCCTCGCAGATCAGGACCGCGCCATGCACATCGTGGGAAACGGGTTCCTCGCCCGCAACCTCGCCCCCCTGGCCGCACGGCATTCCGACACCGTCGTCCTGGCGGCCGGGGTGTCCTGGGCCGCCGGAACCTCGGACGCCGACTTCCGGCGCGAGCTCGACCTCGTCCTCACCTGGGCCCGCAGATGCGCGGCGGACGGACGCCGCCTGGTGTTCTTCTCCACCGCGTCCACCGGCATGTACGGGCGGGTGACGGGCCCCGGCCGCGAGGACGTCCCCGTCGAGCCCTGCACACCGTACGGCCGGCACAAACTCCACCTGGAGGAGCGGCTCGCCGCTTCCGGGGCGGACTGTCTCGTGCTGCGTCTCGGCCACCTGGTCGGCCCCGGCCAGCCCGCCCACCAACTGCTTCCGATGCTGGCCCGGCAGGTCGCCGAGGGCCGGGTGCGGATCCACCGGGGCGCCGGCCGCGACCTGATCGCGGTGGCCGACGCGGTGACCGTCGTCGACCGGCTCCTCGCGAGCGGCCTGCGGCGCGAGACGGTCAACGTGGCCTCCGGCAACGCGGTGCCCGTCGAGCGGATCGTGGACTGGCTGGAGCAGCGCCTGGGCGTGCGGGCTCACCGCGAACTGCACGACGCGGGCGGGCAGCACACCATCTCCACCGACAAGCTGCGCCGCCTGGTACCGGAGGTCGCCGGCCTCGGTTTCGGCACCGACGGCTACCACCTGCGTGCCCTGGAGTCGTTCCCGCTTCAGGTGCCCCCGGCGGACGGCCGCCCGGACTCAAGCGCGACTCAAGTACCGGTGGGGACCCTTGGCCCTACGACATGAAGGAGAGCCCTGACATGACCCCCCACCCCGGCCCGCAAGCGAGTCCTCCGTTGAATTCTTCCGCCACCCCGCAGCCGAGCGCCCCCCAGCCGAGCGCCCCGGGCTCCGCACTGCGCCCCCTGCTCATCGACGTGGCCGTCCCGCTCATCCTCTACTACGTCCTGAACAAGGGCGCCCACCTGAGCACCGTGAACTCCCTCGTGCTCAGTGGCGCCGTGCCCGCCGTGCGCACGGTGTACGGCCTCCTCCGCGACCGCCGGGTCAACGGCCTGGCCCTGCTCATGCTGGTGGTCACCCTCGTCGGCGCCGCGATCAGCCTGATCAGCGGTGACGCGCGGCTGATGCTGGCCAAGGAGTCCCTGGGCACCGGCCTGATCGGCGTGTCCATCCTGGCGTCGGCGTTCACCTCGCAGCCGCTGATGGCGAGCGCGATGCGCCCGTTCATGACGAAGGGCAAGCCGGAGCGCGAGGCCGCCTGGGAGCACCTGCGCGAGACCGAGCCGCGGTTCCGCGCCGGCATCACCCGCACCACCCAGCTGTGGGGCGCGGGCCTCCTCGCCGACTGCGTGCTGCGGGTCGTCGGCGCCTACACCCTCCCGGTGCACACCATGGTGTGGGGCTCGACGGTCATCCTGGTCGGCGCGATCGCCGTGCTGATGCTCGGCACGGGCAAGACCTCCGACGAGGCCGAGAAGCTCCTGGAGGCCGAGGTCGCCCGGCGGCAGGACACGGCATGACGCGTCCCGCGCGGGGCGCGGGTCCGGTGGTGGTGCTCGGCGGCACGGGGTTCGCCGGGCGCCACTGTCGTACCGCCCTGGAGGCGAGCGGCGTCCCCACCGTGGACGTCTCCCGCTCCACTCCCGGCCGACACCGCCTGGACCTCGCCGACGTCACCCCCGCCACGCTCGCCGAGCTGCTGCACGAAACCGGCGCCGCCGCAGTCGTCAACGCGGCCGGCGCCGTCTGGCGCAGCACCGACGACGCGATGCACGCCCTGAACGCCCGCCTGCCCGCGGTGCTTGCCGACGCCCTCACCCGGCTGCCCACCGGACGACGGCCCGCCGTCGTCCAGTTGGGCACGGTGTACGAATACGGTCCCGCGCCCGACGGCACACCCGAGCAGACCGAGGACACGCCCTGCCACCCCTCCGGCACCTACGGCGTCACCAAGCTGCTCGGCACCCGCGCCCTGCTCGACGCGGCGGACGCCGCCGGAGCCACGGGCGGCCCCGGGGCCGTCGTCCTGCGCGTGTCCAACATGCTCGGACCCGGCGCCCCCACCGCCAGCCTCCCCGGTCTCGTCGCCGGCCGTCTCGCCGCCGCGGCCCGTGAGCCGGGCGAGGGCGCCCCGCTGCGCCTGACCGCCCTCACCGCCCACCGCGACTACGTCGACGTACGCGACGTGGCCGACGCGGTCCTCGCCGCCCTCGACCACGCCCGGCGCCACCCCGGCGGCCGGGTGTTCAACATCGGCAGCGGCACCACCGTCCCCGTCCGCCGGCTCGTACGGCGCCTGGTCGAACGCTCCGGTGTGCCCGTGGAACTGATCGAGGAGGGCGCGGCCGCGCCGGCCCGCGGCGACGCCGGCCGCCAGCAGGTGTCCGTGCGGGCCGCCGCCCGCGACCTGCGCTGGCGCGCCCGGCGCAGCCTCGACGAGGGCATCGACGACCTGTTGCGCCAGGCGTCCGGTGGCGCGCTCCCGCGGCCCCCGATCGCGGATCGAGGAGCGTTCGAGCAGGGCCGAGCAGGATCCGACGTGACGACGGGCGCGGAATCCGTGCCGAACCGATCACGGAGGTGACGGAGAGATGAGCGACCAGCGACGGCTCGTGCTCGACGCGGTGCGCAAGTACCACCAGGACCAGCAGGAGGCGCGTCCGTTCGTGCCCGGCACCACCGAGATCTGGCCCTCGGGCGCGGTCCTCGACGAGGACGACCGGGTGGCGCTGGTGTCCGCCGCGCTCGACCTGCGGATCGCGGCCGGCACCAGCTCCCGCAAGTTCGAGTCGCAGTTCGCCCGCCGCCTCAAGCGGCGCAAGGCGCACCTGACGAACTCGGGCTCGTCGGCCAACCTGCTGGCCCTGACCGCCCTGACCTCGCCGCACCTGGAGGAGCGGCGGCTGCGCCCCGGCGACGAGGTCATCACCGTGGCGGCCGGATTCCCGACCACGGTCAACCCGATCCTGCAGAACGGCCTCGTGCCCGTCTTCGTCGACGTCGACCTGAAGACGTACAACACGACCGCCGACCGGGTCGCCGCCGCCATCGGCCCGAAGACGAAGGCGATCATCATCGCCCACGCGCTCGGCAACCCCTTCCCGGTCGCCGAGATCGCCCGACTCGCCGAGGAGCACGACCTGTTCCTCATCGAGGACAACTGCGACGCCGTCGGCTCCCTCTACAACGGGCAGCTCACCGGCACCTTCGGCGACCTGGCCACCGTGAGCTTCTACCCGGCGCACCACCTGACCATGGGCGAGGGCGGCTGCGTGCTCACCTCGAACCTGGCGCTCGCCCGGATCGTGGAGTCGCTGCGGGACTGGGGCCGGGACTGCTGGTGCGAGCCGGGCGAGTCCAACAAGTGCCTCAAGCGGTTCCGGTACCAGATGGGCACGCTGCCGGCCGGCTACGACCACAAGTACATCTTCTCGCACGTCGGGTACAACCTGAAGGCCACCGACCTGCAGGCCGCGCTCGGACTGACCCAGCTCGCCAAACTGGACTGGTTCATCGAGGCCCGCAAGAGCAATTGGCAGCGGCTGCGCGACGGCCTGGTGGACGTGCCGCACCTGATCCTGCCCGAGGCCACCCCGGGCAGCGACCCGAGCTGGTTCGGCTTCGTGCTCACCGTCGAACCCGACGCCCCCTTCAGCCGCGCCGAGCTGGTCGCCTTCCTGGAGGACCGCAAGATCGGCACCCGCCGCCTGTTCGCCGGGAACCTCACCCGCCAGCCGGCCTACGTCGACCAGCCGCACCGTGTGGTCGGCTCCCTCACCAACAGCGACATCATCACGGAGCACACGTTCTGGGTCGGCATCTACCCCGGGCTCACCGAGGAGATGGTCGACTACATCGCCGCCTCCGTGCGCGAGTTCGTCGCCTCCCGTGGCTGACCGGCCCCCCGTCCCCGCCCCCGCCCCCGCCCCTGCCCCGTCCCGTCCCGTTCCGGAAGGACCCCCTGTCACATGGACCTCGGACTGAGCGGCCGCACCGTCCTGGTCACCGGCGCCACCGGAGGCATCGGCCGTGCCACGGCCCGTGCCTTCGCCCGGGAGGGCGCCCGTGTCGCCGTCGCCCACCACACCGACCGGGAGGGCGCGGAGAAACTCGCCGCCGAACTGGGCGCCCACGCCGACCGGGCGTTCGCGCTGCCCTACGACCTGGCCGACCCCGATGCGCCGCGCGCCGCGACCACCGCCGTCGAGCAGCGCTGGGGCACACTCGACGTCCTCGTCGTCAACGCGGTCCGCTACGGCGCCCGCCGCGCCCCCGGCACCCGCTTCGAGGACGTCCCCGAGGACGAGTGGCGGCCGGTCGTCGAGGGCAACCTGACACCCGCGCTGCGGACCGTGCAGCACGCGGTGGCCGGCATGCGGCGGCGCGGCTTCGGCCGTATCGTCCTGATGTCCTCGCACAACGCCCTAGGCGGCAACCGCGGCCAGGAGTTCTACGGCGCCGCCAAGGCCGCCCTGCACGGCCTCGCCCGCAGCCTGATGTGGGACCTGGCGGACAGCGGTGTCCTGGTGAACGTCGTCTGCCCCGGGCTGACCGCCACCGACCGCGTGCTGGCCGCTCTCCCCGAGGCGGTCCGCGAGCGCGAGCGCACCGCGACCCCCACCGGCCGCCTGACCACCCCCGAGGAAGTGGCGGACACCGTCGTGTTCCTGGGTTCACCGGCCAACGGCAACATCACCGGCGAGGCCCTCACCGTGGGAGGCGGCCGATGACCGCGACCACCGTCTCCCGTGCCGACCGGGACCTCCCGGCCCGCTTCGCCCGCTCGGCCGCCACCGCCGAAGGCGCCCACCTGGCCACCGCCGACGTGCCGCACTGGATCCGGCAGCGCGAACGCGAGGGGAGGTTCAGCGTCGAACGCGTACCCCTCGACGCGCTCGACGGCTGGTCGTTCGCCCCGGACAGCGGCGAACTGGTGCACCGCAGCGGACGTTTCTTCTCCGTCACCGGCGTGCACGCCACCGCCGCCTGTGGCCCCTACCGCAGTTGGCACCAGCCGCTCATCGACCAGCCCGAGGTCGGCGTACTCGGCATCCTCGTCAAGGAGTTCGACGGCGTCCTGCACTTCCTGATGCAGGCCAAGATGGAACCCGGCAACCCCGCCTCCCACCTCGTCCAGCTCTCGCCGACCGTGCAGGCCACCCGCTCCAACTACACCCAGGCCCACCAGGGCCGGAGCGTCCGCTACATCGAGTACTTCCTGGACCCCGCGCGCGGCCGCGTCCTCACCGACGTCCTGCAATCCGAACACGGCTCCTGGTTCTGGCGCAAGACCAACCGCAACATGATCGTCGAGGCCGTCGGCGACGTCGAACTCCACGACGACTTCTGCTGGCTCACCCTCGGCCAGCTGGCCCGGCTGCTGCACCTCGACAACGTCCTGAACATGGACGCCCGCACCGTCCTCGCCACCGCCCCCAGCCCGTACGCACACGACCGCGCCCTGCACTCCGACACCGAACTGGTCTCCTGGTTCACCGAGCGGCGCGCCCGCCGTGACCTGACCACCCGCCGAGTCCCCCTCGACACGCTGCCCGGCTGGCGGCGCACCGCCGACCGGGTCGGACGCGACGACGGGCGGTTCTTCGACGTCGTCGGCGTACGGGTGCGCGCGGCCAGCCGCGAGGTGGCCCAGTGGACCCAGCCCCTGATCGCGCCCGCCGGGCGCGGTGTCTGCGCCTTCCTCACCCGCACCGTCGACGGCGTACCGCACGTCCTGGTCAGCGCCCGCGCCGAGGCCGGCCTGTGCGACACCGTCGAACTGGGACCGACCGTGCAGTGCACCCCCGGCAACCACGACGAGCCGCCGCCGTTCCTCACCGAGGTGCTGACCGCGCCGCCCGAGAGGGTCCGGTACGCCGCCGTGCACGCCGAGGAGGGCGGCCGCTTCCTCGCGGCCGAGGCCCGCTACCTCCTGGTGGAGACCGACGACCCGCTGACCCCCGAGCCGGACGGCTTCCTGTGGGCCGGCCCCGCCCAGCTCAGTGACCTCGTCCGGCACGGGCACTATCTCAACGTGCAGGCCCGCACCCTGTTGGCCTGCCTCAACGCCCTGGCCGCCGTGCCCCGGGAGAACGCCCTGGCCACCGTGCCGCGAGAAGGAGGGCACGACCGTGCCGCATGACACCGACGACCACCCGGTGCGCTTCGGGGTGCTCGGCACCGCCGACATCGCCCGCCGCCGCATGCTCCCGGCGTTCGCCGCGGGTGCCGGCTCCGCCCTCACCGCGGTCGCCAGCCGTGACCACGCCCGCGCCCGCGAGTGCGCCGCGCCCTACCCGGGCTGCACCGCCGTCGACGGCTACGAGGCGCTGCTCGCCCGCGACGACGTCGACGCCGTCTACGTACCGCTGCCGCTGGCCCTGCACGCCCGGTGGGCCGAGGCGGCCCTGCGCGCCGGCAAGCACGTCCTCGCCGAGAAGCCGCTGGCCGCCGACCCGGCCACCGCGCGCCGGCTGATGGCGCTGGCGGCCGAGCGGGGCCTGGTGCTGATGGAGAACGTCATGTTCGTCCACCACCCCCAGCACGCCGCCGTCCGCAAACTGGTCGCCGACGGCGAGATCGGCACCCTGCGCTCCCTCAGCGCCTCCTTCGCCATCCCCGAACTGCCCCGCGACGACATCCGCTACCGCGCCGACCTCGGCGGCGGCGCCCTGCACGAGGTCGGCCTCTACCCGGTGCGGGCCGCCCTGCACCTGCTCGGCGGCGACCTGCGCGTCGCCGGCGCGGCCCTGCACCGCGACGCGGGACACGAGGTGGAGACCTCCGGCGCCGCCCTGCTCCAGGCACCCGACGGAGTGATCGCCGAAGTCACCTTCGGCATAGGGCACGCCTACCGCTCCGCCTACGAACTGTGGGGCAGCCGCGGCCGCATCCGCGTCGAGAACGCCTTCACCCCGCCCGCCGACCACCACCCGGTGCTGCTCGTCGAGCACGCCACCGGCACCGCACCCGTCGTCCTCGACGCGCACGACCAGGTCGCCGCGGCCATCGCCGACTTCGTCACGGCCGTGCGCACCCACGCGGGCCCCGTCGACGCCGACGCGGTCCTGGAACAGGCCGAACTCCTCGCCGCGATCAAGGAGTTCGCCCCCGTACCGGAAGGAAGCTGAACAGGTCCATGAGCATCGTCGACGACCGCCCCCGCACCGCACCCGCCTTCCTCGCGCCCCCGACCCCTCCCACGCCCCCCACCCCACCGAGCCCGCCGGCCCGCCCGGCACCCCCCAGCCCGCCCCGCGCCCCCGGCATCCACGAACTGACCGAGCAGCTCCAGGAGTTGCGGGAGAAGGTGCGCAGCGGTCCCAGTGACAAGAGCACCGCCGCCCAGCACGCCAAGGGCAAGCTCACCGCCCGCGAGCGCCTTGCCCTCCTCTTCGACGAGGGCACCTTCACCGAACTCGAAGCACTGCGCCGGCACCGGGCCACCGGATTCGGCCTGGAGGCGAAGAAGCCCCACACCGACGGTGTCGTGATCGGCTGGGGCAAGGTCGAGGGCCGTACCGTCTTCGCGTACGCGCACGACTTCCGCATCTTCGGCGGTGCCCTCGGAGAGGCCCACGCCGCCAAGATCCACAAGGTGATGGACCTCGCCGAGGCGGCCGGCGCCCCCGTGGTGGGCCTGTGCGACGGCGCCGGTGCCCGCATCCAGGAGGGCGTCACCGCGCTCGCCGGTTACGGCGGCATCTTCCAGCGCAACGTCCGCAACTCCGGTGTCATCCCGCAGATCTCCGTCATGCTGGGCCCCTGCGCGGGGGGCGCCGCCTACTCGCCGGCGCTCACCGACTTCGTGTTCATGGTGCGCGGCACCTCGCAGATGTTCATCACCGGCCCCGACGTCGTCCAGGCGGTCACCGGCGAGCAGATCAGCCACGAGGGCCTGGGCGGCGCCGACACCCACGCCGGCACCACGGGCGTGGCCGCCTTCGCGTACGACACCGAGGAGGACTGCCTCGCCGACGTACGCCACCTGCTGTCCCTGCTGCCGTCCAACAACCGGGAACTGCCGCCCCGGGCCCCGGCCGACGACCCGGCCGACCGGCGCGGCGAGGCCCTGCTCGATCTCGTCCCCGCCGACGGCAACCGCTCCTACGACATGCGCCGGGTCATCGAGGAGGTCGTCGACGACGGCGACTACTTCGAGGTCCACGAGCAGTGGGCGCCCAACCTGGTGTGCGCCCTGGCCCGGCTCGACGGCCACGTCGTCGGCATCGTCGCCAACCAGCCCGCCTCGATGGCCGGCGTCCTCGACATCCACGCCTCGGAGAAGGGCGCGCGGTTCGTCCAGTTCTGCGACTCCTTCAACATCCCGCTGGTCACCCTGGTCGACGTGCCCGGCTTCCTGCCCGGAGTCTCCCAGGAGCACGGCGGCGTCATCCGGCACGGCGCGAAACTCCTCTACGCCTACTGCAACGCCACCGTTCCCCGGGTGCAGGTCATCGTGCGCAAGGCCTACGGCGGCGCGTACATCGTCATGGACTCCCGCTCCATCGGCTGCGACGTGTCCTTCGCCTGGCCGACCAACGAGATCGCAGTGATGGGTGCGGAGGGCGCCGCGAACGTCGTCTTCCGCCGGGAGATCGCCGCGTCCGACGACCCCGAGCGCACCCGTGCCGAGCGCATCGCCGAGTACCGCCGCGAGCTGATGCACCCGTACTACGCCGCCGAGCGCGGCCTCGTCGACGACGTCATCGACCCGGCCGAGACCCGCCCCCGGCTCATCGCGGCCCTGGAGATGCTGCGCGCCAAGCACGCCCCGATCCCCAGCCGCAAGCACGGGAACCAGCCCGCATGATCAGGATCCTGAGAGGAAACCCGGACGCGGCGGAGCTGGCCGCCCTCACCGTGGTCCTGACCCGGCTGGCGGCGGCCGCCGGGACCGCACCGGAACCACAGCCCGGCATCACCCCGCGCTGGCCCACCACCGGCCGCGCCCCGTCCGGCGCGGGCACCTGGCCGACGACCGCGTCCCCCCGCTGGCGCGACGCGGCCTGACGGCGACGGCACCAGGGTCCACACGGAGGCCGCTGCCGCCGCCGGCTGCGAACCGAGCCGGATACCGCAGGCCGCTGGTCTTCTTGATGAGCGTCGCCGCCCCGCCCGGTGACATGCCGAGCTGCGTGCGCGGACTGTCGTCACCGGGTCAACAGGCCCGTCCGGAGGTCACGGGGGCCGAAGGGCCGGGCCCGGGGTCGTGGGGGCCGGCGTCCGTCCCGGCCGCCGGTTGCCCCGCGAGCAGCCGCTCGCCCTCGATGTCGAGGCCGGGCAGCAGTCGGTCGAGCCACTTCGGCAGCCACCAGCCGGCCCGGCCGACGAGGGCCAGGACCGCGGGGACGAGGGTCATGCGGACCAGGAAGGCGTCGATGAGGACGCCGACGGCGAGGGCGAAGGCGATCGGCTTGAGCATGGTGCTGCCGCCGGGGACGAAGCTCGCGAACACCGCGAACATGATGAGGGCCGCGGCGGTGACCACGCGCGAGGCGTGGCGGGAGCCGGCCAGCACGGCGTCGCGGGGTCCGGCGCCGTGAGCGTACGCCTCACGCATCCGGCTGACCATGAACACCTCGTAGTCCATGGCGAGTCCGAAGAGCACCGCCATCACGAGGATGGGCAGGATGCTGACCACCGGCCCGGTCTCGGCGACACCGAGCGCGCCCGCGAACCAGCCCCACTGGAAGACGGCCACGACCGCGCCGAAGGTGGCGGCCACCGACAGCAGGAAGCCGAGGCCCGCCTTCAACGGCACGACCACGGACCGGAAGACGAGGAGCAACAGCAGCAGCGACAGGCCGACGACGACCAGCGCGAAGGGGAGCAGCGCGCCGGCGAGCCGGTCGGACACGTCGATGTTCACGGCCGTCGTGCCCGTGACCGAGACCTCGGCCCCGCTCTGCTTCCGCCAGGCGGGTGCCTCGTCGCGGATGTGCTCGACCAGGTCCTTCGTCCGCTGGTCCGACGGGCCGGTCATCGGCACCACCTGGATGACGGCCGCGTCCCCGTCCCGGATGAGCTGGGGCTCGCCGACCGAGGCGACGCCGCCGGCGGCCTTCAGGTCCTCGACGAGCGTGGCCGTGGCCTGCTGCGGGCTGCCGGTGCGGGAGGTGTCGGCGAGGACCAGCAGCGGGCCGTCGAAGCCGGGTCCGAACGTGGCGGCGACGGTGTCGTACGCCTGCCGCTGGCTGCTGCCCGCCGGGGCGGAACCGTTGTCGGGCAGGGCGAGTCGGAGGTCCCGGGCGGGGACGGCGACCGCGAGCAGGCCGACCAGGACGGCGAGCAGGGTGAGCAGCGGACGGCGGATCGCGATCCGTCCCCAGCGCTCACCCATCGCCCTGTGCCCGGCACCGTGCCCGACGCCGCGCCCCTCGCCGTGCCCGGCACCCTGCCCAGCACTGTGTCCGGTGCCGCGCCCATCGCCGTGCCCAGCACTGTTCCCGGCACCGCGCCCCTCACCGTGCCCGGCACCGTGTCCAAGGCCGCGTCCATCACCGTGCCCGGCGCCGATCGCGGCCTGCTCCCGGCGGGCGGCGCGCGAGTCCCGCTTCGGGCGCAGTCGCTCCCCGGCGAAGCCCATCAGGGCCGGCAGCAGGGTGGTGGAGACGCCGACGGCGATCAGCACGGCGGCGGCGCCGCCGACGCCCATGACGGTGAGGAACGGGATGCGGACGACGGCCAGCCCGCACAGCGCGATGATCACGGTCAGGCCGGCGAAGACGACCGCGCTGCCCGCGGTGGCGGTGGCCCGGGCCGCCGACTCCTCGGTGCCCATGCCCGTGGCCAGTTGGGAGCGGTGGCGGGAGAGGATGAACAGCGCGTAGTCGATGCCGACCGCGAGACCCAGCATCGACGCCAGCGAGGGTGCGGTGCTGGAGATGGTCAGCACGCCGGTCAGCGCCGACAGGCCGAGCAGGGTGACGGCGACACCGGTGATCGCGGCCAGCAGGGGCATCCCGGCCGCGACCAGCGAGCCGAAGGTGATCGTGAGGACGACGAGGGCGACGGCCACGCCCAGCAGTTCCTTGGTGTGCCCGGTGCTCCTGCTGCCGCCGTACGCCGAACCGCCGATCTCGACCGTGAGCCCGGCGTCCTTAGCGGGCCGGGTGGTCCTCTCCAGTGCGGTGAGGCTGTCGTCGTGCAGGCCCGCGCGGGTGACCTGGTAGCGGACCTGGCCCAGCGCGGCCGTGCGGTCCGGCGATATGACCTTGCTGCGCACCGGGTCGGTGACGCCGACGACCTGCGGGGCCCTGCCGGCGTTCGCCATGGTGGCGCTGACCGCCCGGGCGTACTGCGGCTCGGTGATCCGGTGGCCCTCGGGCGCCACGAAGACGATCTGGGCGCTGGTGCCGGCCGCCGAGGGAAGCTCGGTCCTGAGGGTGTCCATCGCGGTCTGGGCCGGTGAACCGGGGACCGTGAACTCGTCGTCGGTCGTGCCGCCGAACGTGATCACACAGGCGACCGCCGCGGTCAGCACCAGCAGCCAGGCGGCCAGCACCGCCCGGCGATGCCGGAAGGCATTTCGGCCGAGCCGGTAGAGCAGGGAAGCCATGGAAACGTGCTCCTTGAGGGTGGTGTACGGGTCTGAGCGGCACGTTCGGGGAGCGGTCCGGGGCCTCGGGAGCGGTCCCGAGCCGTACCGGAAAGTGTCATGACTGACACGATACACAAACTGTCAGTGCTGACATTTTCCGGTGAGGCGCCGGCCCGGGACGACCGGTCGGCGTGACAGGATGAGCGCGTGGCGGAACAGGACGTGCGGGACGTGCGGGAGATGGGCAGGCGGGACCGGAAGAAGGCCGCCACACGCCGGAGCCTGCTGCGCACGGCCACCCGGATGTTCGCGGAGCGCGGCTACCAGGAGACGACGGTCAAGGACATCGCCGCCGCGGCCGGCGTGACCGAACGCACCTTCTTCCGCTACTTCCCGTCGAAGGAGGACCTGGTCTTCGCCGAGATCCTCGACTTCCTGCCGCCGCTCGTGCGGGAGATCGCCGGCCGCCCGGCGAGCGAGCCGCCCTACACCGCCGTCCACCACGGTCTGCTCGCCGCCGCCGCGGACCTCGACGGCGGCCTGGGCATCCTCTTCGTCGGCGCCCCGCCCCGCGCCCTGTCCACCGGCGCGCGGCGCAGCGGGGTGCTCGCCGGCTTCGAGGACGGCATCGCCGAAGCCCTCGCCGACCGCCTCGCACGTCAGTCGCCGGGCGAGCCGGCCCAGGCGCGCGCCCTGCGCGCCTCCGTGCTGGCCCGCGCCTCGGTGGCCGCCGTACGCGGCGCCCTGATCGCCTTCGGCACGCGCGACGACCCGCAGGCCGAGCCGCCCTCGGCCGAGGACTTCGCGCTCCTGCTGCACGAGGCGTTCGCGGTCCTGCGCAGCGGCGGGGCGTAAGGCCGGTCCGCCCGGGCCCTCTCTTTCGATTCCTGCCGGCGTCGCGGGCCCTGGCACGCCCATCCGCGGCGTTGCCACGAGGCCCGGCGCTCCCAGCCGAGGTGTCATCGCCCGCTCGCGGTGTCGGGTGCCTGTCGGGGCGGTGTCGGGTGCTGTCGGCCGCCTGTCGGTGGGGGACCGGAGTCTTGCCGAGGACGAGCCGGGGGCTTCCTCCGGCACGGCTACGACAGACGCAGGGCTACGACAGACAAGGACACCCCATGACCACGCACGTCACCATCGTCGGTGCCGGGCTCGGCGGCCTGACGCTCGCCCGGGTTCTGCACGTCCACGGCATTCCGGCCACGGTCTACGAGGCGGAGACCTCGCCGGCGGAGCGTTCGCAGGGCGGGATGCTCGACATCCACGACTACAACGGCCAACCGGCGCTCCGGGCAGCCGGGTTGATGGACGAGTTCCGCGGGATCGTCCTGGACGGCCGGCAGAGCCTGCGGATCCTCGACCGGGAGGGGAACGTGCACGTCGACCGCGGCGACGACGGTACGGGCGGCCGCCCCGAGGTGATGCGCGGGGAGCTGCGCCGGATCCTGCTCGACTCGCTGCCCGTCGGCACCGTCCGGTGGGGGTGCAAGGTGAGCGGGGTCCGCGCGCTCGGCGGGGGACGGCACGAGGTGGCGTTCGCCGACGGCACCACCGTCGCCACCGGCCTGCTGGTCGGCGCGGACGGCGCCTGGTCACGGGTCCGGCCGCTGCTCTCCACCGCCACACCCGAGTACATCGGCAAGTCGGTCGTGGAGACCTACCTGTTCGATGCCGACACCCGGCACCCCGCCGCCGCGAAGGCCGTCGGCGGCGGGTCGATGATCGCGGTCACCGAGGGCAGGGAGATGTTCGCGCACCGGGAGGCGGGCGACACCCTGCACGCCTACCTCGGGCTGTCCGAGCCGCGGGACTGGTTCGCCGCCCTCGACTTCACCGATCCCGCCGCGGTCACCGCCCGGCTCGCGCGGGAGTTCGACGGCTGGGCGCCGGAGCTCACGTCTCTGATCACCGACGCCGACACCGCGCCGGTCCTGCGCCCCCTCTTCGCGCTGCCGGCCGCGCACCGGTGGGACCGGGTGCCGGGGGTGACCCTGCTCGGCGACGCCGCCCATCTCTCGGCCCCGAACGGCGAGGGCGCCAACCTGGCCATGCTCGACGGCGCCGAACTGGGCGAGGCCCTCGCCGCGCACCCCGACGACATCGAGGCCGCGCTGGCCGCGTACGAGCAGGCGCTGTTCCCGCGCAGTGCCGCCGTCAACGAGGCCGAGGGCCGGCCCGCGCTGGAGGACCTGCCGGGCCTCTTCGCCGGGGAGCAGTAGACCGAGCGGGGTGGTGCCTCCTACTCCTCGAAGGGCGCGGCGAGCAGGAGGTCCTCCACGGTGGGCACCGGGAAGTCCGGCAGGTGGCGGCGGCCGACCTCGGCGAAGGGGTGCATGAGCACCGACATCGGCTTGGTGCGGCACAGCGAGAGAATGGTGTCGAGGGCGTCCTGCTTGAAACCGGCCCTGGGAAAAGCGGCCAGGATTTCGGCGGCGATGTCGGACGGGATCTGCTGGAGGCCGTTACCGGTGAAATCGAGGCCGGAGCCGACGGCCACGATGCCGATTTCCGGCCTTTTCCGGGTCGCGATTCCCGCGTTGGTGTGCAGGGCGATGGCATCCCAGACGACATCCACCCGCTCGGCCGGAACACGCCGTTCCCGCAGGAAGTTCCGGGCGGCGTCGGCGCCGTCGACCTCGAAGCGCTCACTCGGGGTCCGGTAGGCCTTCACCAGTCCGAGGTCGTGCAAGACCGCTGCGACGAAGGCGAGTTCACGGTCGTAGCGGATGCCGCGCCGGTCGAACAGCAGCGAGCCGTACAGGTAGGTGCGCATGACGTGGTGGAAGAGCGTCTCGGAGGAGGCCTTCCTCGCGAACGCCGTTGCGGCCCGGGCCAGTTCGCTGTCGGGGATGCGCACCCCGGCCACCGATGCCGGCATCGGTGGCGCTCCGGGAACCGCGGCGGCGGGCGGGCTCGACAGTGCGGTGGCGAGTGCGGCGGCCGCGCCGACGGCAGCGACACCGGCACCTCGCTCCAGTGCCGTGCGCCGGGTGATGTTCCTCGCTTTACTGACCCGTTCGGACACGAGGGTTCGCCTTTCTTCGGGGGTGAATTCCGAAAGCGTAGAAAGGGCGGTGCTTTTCCGGCAGTAGCGGTACTGCCGGAAATCCACGGATTCTCGCCAGGGCGGTGCGTGCCGTCCGGGCGGCGGCCAGAGCGCCTGCGCCCGTGCGTCCGTACGGCCGCCGGAGCGGACGACGTGGCGAGGCCGGCCCGGAAGCGCGGCGGTGGCTGCGGCCTTGGGCCGCTCTTGGGGAAAACGCAGGACTGGGAAGCCGCCGCACGGCAAGGAGCGTGGGGTGACACGTATTGCGATCGTGGTGCTGACCCTCGTCGCCGGCGCGCTGGCGCTCGTGGCGGCGGTCGGCATCTCCCCGTACTGGTGGTTCGCCGCCGTGCCGCTCGTCGGTGCGGGTCTGCTGGGCGCCTGGGACCTGGTGCAGCGCCGGCACTCGGTGCTGCGCAACTATCCCGTGCTGGGGCATGCCCGCTTCCTGCTGGAGCGCATCCGTCCGGAACTCCAGCAGTACTTCGTCGAGCGCAACTTCGACGGCCGGCCCTTCGACAGGGACGTACGCACCATCGTCTACGAGCGGGCCAAGGGCACCGACGCCGAGCAGCCGTACGGCACCGAACGGGACGTGTACCTGCCCGGCTACGAGTTCCTCGTGCCGTCGATGGCCCCCTGCCCGGTGCCCAGGACCCCGCCACGGGTGCGGGTGGGCGGCCCGGACTGCAGCAGGCCGTACGACATGGCGCTGCTGAACGTGTCGGCGATGAGCTTCGGCTCGCTGTCGGCCAACGCGGTCCTCGCGCTCAACGCGGGCGCGAAGGCCGGGGGCTTCGCCCACGACACCGGCGAGGGCGGCCTGTCGGAATACCACCTGCGGCCGGGCGGCGACCTGATCTGGGAGATCGGCACCGGATACTTCGGCTGCCGTACCCGGGACGGCGACTTCGACCCCGCCGAGTTCGCCGACAAGGCCGCGCACGAGCACGTCAAGTGTGTGTCGCTGAAGCTCTCGCAGGGCGCCAAGCCGGGGATCGGCGGGGTGCTGCCGGGCGCGAAGGTGAACGCCGAGATCGCGCGGGTACGCGATGTGCCGGAGGGGCGGACGGTGATCTCACCGCCGTACCACCGGGTCTTCGACACCCCGCGGGAACTGGTGCGGTTCATCGCGCGGATGCGGGAGCTGGCGGGCGGCAAGCCGACCGGCTTCAAGCTGTGCGTCGGCTCGCGCCGGCAGTTCCTCGCCGTGTGCAAGGCGATGCTGGAGGAGGGTACGGCGCCCGACTTCATCGTGGTGGACGGCGGCGAGGGCGGGACGGGCGCGGCACCCCTGGAGTTCGCCGACCACGTCGGCGCCCCGCTCACCGACGGCCTGCTCACCGTGCACAACGCCCTCGTCGGCACCGGCCTGCGCGACCGGGTCAGGATCGGCGCGAGCGGCAAGATCGCCACCGGTACCGACCTGGTCAAACGCATGGTCCAGGGCGCGGACTACGGCAACGCGGCGCGGGCGATGATGTTCGCCGTCGGCTGCATCCAGGCCCAGCGGTGCCATACGAACACCTGCCCCACCGGGGTCACCACCCAGGACCCCCGGCGGGCGCGCGCCCTGGACGTCCGTGACAAGGCGCCGCGCGTACAGCGCTTCCAGGAGGCGACCGTGGCCAGCGCACTGCAGATCATGGCGTCCATGGGCGTCACCGATCCCGCCGACCTGCGCCCGCACATGCTCCGCCAGCGCCTGGACCCCTTCACCGAGCGCTCCTACGAGGAGTTGTACGAGTGGCTGGAGCCGGGGCAGCTGCTCGCCGAGCCACCTGCCTCCTGGGCGGCCGACTGGGCGGCCGCCGACCCCGACCGCTTCGGCGTGTGAACCGCGCGAACCGCGCCCCCACGCGCCGCACCGCGCGGACCGTGCCACCGCGCGGACCCCGGTGAACCGCACGATCATGTGAAGCGCGCCACCGCGCGGGCGGCGCGCACCGGCCGACGTACCACCCATGTGACTTGGAGGACTGAAAGTGCCCCGTACCGTTGCCCGTGTCATCGTGGACGCGCTGGGCGAACTCGGCGTGCGCCAGGTGTTCGGTGTCGTCGGAGACGCGCTCAACCCCCTGACCGACGCCATCCGCACCACCGAGGGCCTGGAGTGGGTGGGCTGCCGGCACGAGGAGGCGGCCGCGTTCGCCGCCAGCGCCCAGTCGCAGCTCACCGGAAACCTCGGCGTGTGCATGGGCACGGTCGGACCCGGTTCCGTCCACCTCCTCAACGGGCTCTACGACGCCGCCAAGAGCCACGCCCCGGTCCTGGCCATCGCCGGCCAGGTACCGCTCGCCGAAGTGGGCAGCGACTACTTCCAGGAGGTCGACAACGACGCCCTCTTCAGCGACGTGGCCGTCTTCCGCGCGACCGTCACCTCGCCGGACCAGCTGCCGCAGATGCTGGAGACGGCGGTCCGCCACGCGCTGGGCCGCAAGGGTGTCGCCGTCCTCACCGTGCCGGGTGACCTCGGCGAGCGGGAACTGACCGCCGACCGCCCGGCCCGGTTCTCCCTGAACCCCCCGGTGAGCCGGCCGGAGGAGCCGGCGGTCCGGCGCGCGGCGGAACTCCTCGACCGCTCCGAGCGCGTCACCCTGCTCGTCGGGGAGGGCGCCCGCGCCGCCCGCGAGGACGTGCTCGCCCTCGCCGACCGGCTGGCCGCGCCGATGGTCCTCACCCTGAAGGCCAAGGCCGGCTTCGAGGGCGAGGCCAACCGCTTCCAGGTCGGCCAGACGGGCCTGATCGGCAACCCCGCCGCCGCCTCGGCCCTCCAGGACGCGGACACCCTCCTGCTGCTCGGCACCGACTTCCCGTACCGGGACTGGTATCCCGAGGGCCGCAAGGTGATCCAGGTCGACACCGAGGCCACCCACATCGGGCGCCGGGTACCGGTCGACGTCGGGCTGGTGGGGGACACCGGCGCCACCGTACGCGACCTCCTGGACCACCTCGCCGCCCCGCCCGCCGGGACGGACGGCGCGCGCGACCGCTCCCACCTGGAGAAGGCGCGCGAACGGTTCGACCAGTGGCGCACCGGTCAGGCCCGGCTCGCCGACCCCGCGCACGACAAGGGCGTCCTGGGCCGCATCCGCTCCGCGCTGGACAACCGCACGCACGACATCCGCCCCGAGTCGCTGGCAGCGGCCGTGGACCGGGTCGCCGCCGACGACGCCGTCTTCACCTCGGACACGGGCATGGCCACGGTGTGGCTCTCGCGGTTCGTCGAGATGCGCGGCGAGCGCCGGCTGATCGGCTCCTACAACCTCGGCTCGATGGCCAACGCCATGCCCCAGGCGCTGGGCGCGCAGGTCCTCGACCGGGAACGCCAGGTCGTGGCCTTCTGCGGCGACGGCGGCCTGAGCATGCTCCTGGGCGATCTGATGACCCTGAAGACGTACCGCCTGCCCGTCAAGCTCGTCGTCTTCGACAACCGCCGGCTCGGCATGGTGAAACTCGAGCAGGAGCAGGCCGGTCTGCCCGAGTTCGGCACGGTCCTCGACAATCCCGACTTCGCCGCCGTGGCCGAGGCCATGGGCATCACCGGCATCCGCGTGACCGATCCGGACGAGGTGGAGAGCGCCGTACGACGGGCCTTCCGCACCCCGGGCCCGGTCCTGCTCGACGTCCTCACCAACCCCGACGAGATCGCCGTACCGGCCAAGCCGACCGTCGAACAGGGCTGGGGTTTCGCGGTGGCCAAGGTGAAGGAGATCGTCCGCAGCCACGGGGAGCCGGACGGGAACTGAGAAACCGGGGGGTGTGGTGTGGGGTGGTCGGGGTAGACGCGGGTTGCCGGACCAGGTGCCGGTGTGAGCGGGATCGATCGACTGGGAGGGGCTCATGATGGCGACGGC
>NZ_JBVHJE010000012.1:0-286608 GCF_055560195.1 Streptomyces sp. NPDC023481 | reverse complement strand
ACGCCCGGTTACATTCCGAACCCGGAAGCTAAGCCTCACAGCGCCGATGGTACTGCAGGGGGGACCCTGTGGGAGAGTAGGACACCGCCGAACAAATTTTGAAGGAAACCCCCGCACTCCGGTGCGGGGGTTTTCTGCGTTTAGGGTGACTGCATGCGCTACGACCTCGTCATCTTCGACAACGACGGTGTCCTCGTGGACAGCGAGCCCATTTCCAACCGGCTCCTGGCCGCCTACCTCACCGAGTTGGGGCACCCCACCTCCTACGAGGACTCCGTCCGCGACTACATGGGATCGGCGATGCACCGGATCCACGACCTGGTGCTGGAACGGACCGGACAGCGGCTGCCCGCGGAGTTCGACGAGGTCTTCCACCGGCGGGTGTTCGCCGCGTTCGAGCGGGAGCTGCGGCCGGTGGCCGGCGTGGAGGCCGTACTGGGGAAGCTGGTCGCGGACGGGGTGCCGTACTGCGTGGCCTCCTCCGGGAGCCATGCGCGGATCCGGGTCGGGCACCGGACGACCGGGCTCGACCGGTGGTTCCCCGAGGAGCGGGTCTTCAGCTCGGAGGACGTGGGACGGGGCAAGCCGGCGCCGGATCTGTTCCTGCACGCCGCCGAGCGGATGGGAGCGGCCCCCGCGCGGTGCGTGGTCGTGGAGGACTCCCCGCTGGGCGTACAGGCGGCCCTGGCGGCCGGGATGGACGTCTACGGGTTCACCGCGATGACACCGGCGGCCAGGCTCGCGGGCGCCCACCAACTCTTCTCGGACCTGGGCGAGTTGCCTGACCTGCTGGTATGACCCCGGTCGTCGGGGCAGGCTGACAATTGTCATGCGGAGCACCGGACGTTCGTTTCTACTGCGGGACGCCGCCCGGAGGGGAAGCTGGGGGCATGACGAAGAAGACGGGGAACCAGGACCGGAAGCCGCGCGTGGCGGACAACTTCAAGCCGCTGCTCATCGACGTGGCGGTGCCGCTCGGCTCGTACTACCTCCTCAAGAACGCCTTCGGGATGAGCACCTTCGCGGCGCTCGCCTGGAGCAGCGTCGTCCCCGCGCTGCGGACGGTGTGGAGCCTGGTCAGGGAGCGCACGACGAACGCGCTGGCGGGGCTCATCCTCGTCGTCAACGTCGTCTCGCTGCTGCTGAGCTTCGTCTCGGGCGATCCGCGGCTGATGCTGGCCAAGGACAGCGTGATCAGCAGCACGGTCGCCATCGGAATCCTGGTCTCCGTCCGGCTCGGGAAGCCGATGATGACCGCCGGCATGAAGCCCTTCCTCGTCAAGGGCGACGCGGTCAAGGAGGCCGCCTGGCAGCGGCTGATGTCCGGGGCGGCAGCCGGGTCGGCCGACTTCCGGTCCAAGGAGCGGGCGTTCTCCGTGGTGTGGGGACTGGTCCTGCTGACCGAGTGCGCCGCGCGGGCCGTGGGTGCGTACACCCTTCCCGTGGACACCATGGTGTGGCTGGGCTCCGTCGTCCTGATCGTCGCGATGGCGATCGGATTCGTGGTCAGCGGTGGGCTGGCCGTCGGACCGATGGAGCGGATGCTCGCGGCCGAGGTGGAGACCGGCCGGGCGCCGCAGCCCGCACCGGCCCTCGCCGCCTGAGCTGAGCGGAATTCATCTTTGGCTGGATCTACCCACAGGTAGCCCGGGGCCCTACTCTCGCCGCCATGACTGATGTGCTGCGGCGCGGTAGGGCCTCGCTGGCGTTCGGCTTCTTCGCCCAGGGCGTCGCCTTCGCCCTGCTGGTGACGCGGATCCCGGCCATCCAGGACCGGTACGACATCTCCGACGCGCTGCTGCCGGCCGTCCTGGCCGCCGTGCCGGTCCTCGCCGGTGTGGGCAGCGTGACCACCGAGCAGTTGGTGAAGCGGATACGGCCCAGCAAGCTGCTGCGCTGGTCCCAGCCGGTGGTGCTGCTGGCGCTGCTCGGCGTCGGGGCGGCCGGGCACGGGCAGGTGGCCGGGCTCGCGGCGGCGCTCGGCGTGTTCGGGCTCGCGGTGGGGGCGCTGGACGCGTCCATGAACATGCTCGGGGTCAGCCTCCAGCGGTCGTACGGGCGCAGCATCATGCTCAGCTTCCACGCCGCCTACAGCCTGGGCGGGATCCTCGGGGCCTCGCTGGCGTGGGCCGGGGCGCACTGGCACCTGGCGCTGTGGGTGTCGTACCTGCCGGTGGTGGCCGTGCTGCTGCCGGCGACGCTGGTGGGCAGCCGGTGGTACGTCGACGGGGAGCCGGCGCCGGTGCCGGCTCCGGAGCGGGGCGGGGAGCGCGGGACCGTCGTGTTCAGGCTGCTGCTGCCGCTGTGCCTGGTGATGACCTTCGCCTACATCGGGGACTCGACGGTCTCCAACTGGAGCGCGAAGTACCTGAAGGACGTGCTGGGCAGCTCGGAGCAGCTGGCGACCGTGCCGTACAACGTGTACATGGTGACCACGCTGGTGGGGCGGTCGCTCGGGGACCTCGGGGTACGGCGGTTCGGGGCGGCGGCGGTCGTACGGCTCGGTGCGATGGTCGCGGCCGGAGGGTTCGCGGTGGTCGCCGTGGCGCCCGGCGCGTGGCTGGGGATGCTCGGGTTCACCCTGCTGGGGCTGGGTCTGTGTGTGCTGGTGCCGCAGACGTTCGCGGCGGCCGGGCGGCTGTTCCCGCACGCCTCGGACGCGGCGATCGCGCGGCTGAACATCTTCAACTACGTGGGTTTCCTGATCGGTTCGCCGTTGGTGGGGGCGCTCGGGGACGCCTGGAGCTACCGGGGGGCCATGCTCGTGCCGATGGTGTTGGTCCTGGTGACACTGGGGTACGCCAGGTCGTTCGCCGCTCAACCGGACCGATACGGTGGCGGGCATGAGCGGCCGCGCACAGCTGATGTGGGACGAGGGAGTAACGGGCTATGACTTCGGTCCGAGCCATCCGATGGATCCGGTCCGGCTGGAGCTGACCCGCCGGCTGGTCGGTGCCTTCGGGCTCGACCGGGAACTGGAGGTCGTCGCGGCGAAACCGGCCGGCGAGTCGACGCTGCGGCTGGTCCACCGGCAGGACTACATCGACGCCGTGAAGGCCGTGTCGGCGGATCCGGCGGGGGCGGACGGGTCGTACGGGCTCGGCACGGGCGACGATCCCGCGTTCGCCGGGATGCACGAGGTGTCCGCGCTGATCGCGGGCCAGTCGGTGGGCGCGGCCGAGGCGGTGTGGCGGGGGGACGCCGCGCACGCCGTGAACTTCGCGGGCGGGCTGCACCACGCGATGCCGGGCGGGGCCGCCGGGTTCTGCATCTACAACGACGCCTCGCTGGCGATCGCCCGGCTGCTGGAGCTGGGGGCCGAGCGGATCGCCTACGTGGACGTCGACGTGCATCACGGGGACGGGGTGCAGGCCGCGTTCTGGGAGGACCCGCGGGTGCTGACCATCTCGCTGCACGAGCACCCCCGGACGTTGTTCCCGCAGACCGGGTGGCCGGAGGAGACCGGGGCGGGCGCGGGGGAGGGGGCCGCGGTGAACGTGGCGCTGCCGGCCGGGACCGGGGACGCGGGGTGGGTACGGGCCTTCCACGCGGTGGTGCCTGAGCTGCTCGCGGAGTTCCGGCCGCAGGTCCTGGTCTCCCAGCACGGGGCCGACACGCACTTCGAGGACCCGCTCGCGCACCTCGCGGTGTCGCTGGACGCGCAGCGGGCGGTGCAGGTGGCGTGCCACGAGCTGGCGCACGAGTACGCGGACGGCCGGTGGGTCGCGCTGGGCGGGGGCGGCTACGCGGTGGTGGACGTCGTACCGCGGTCGTGGACGCATCTGGTGGGGATCGCGGCGGGCCGGCCGGTGGCGCCGGAGGCGGTGATCCCGGAGGGGTGGCGCCAGGACGTGTTCGCGCGGACCCGCCAGCCGGGGCCGCGGCGGATGACGGACGGGCGGTGGCCGGTGGAGTACGGCGCGTGGGAGGACGGCTACGACCCCGCCGACCGCGTGGACCAGGCCGTACTGGCGACCCGGCGTGCGGCGTTCCCCCTGCGCGGACTGCTTCCCTGAGGGAGTCGTACGGGCCGCGGGGCTCCTTCCCTGACGGGATCACCATCTGACGGGCCCTCCGGCCCAGGCGACCGCTCCCCTGAGAGGCCATCAGGGGCGCCCCCGCCGAGCGACCACCACGCCCCACCAGGCCCCATTAGGCCGACCGTGCGGAATTCCCCCGTTTCCGCCCCCACCCCGCCTCCCGTCGGCCACCATCGCATCCGTGTGGACCGCCACTCGTCTCCGTGCGCATCTGGTGGCCGCTCGGCTGGCCGGGGTCGTGGCCACCTCACGGGAGGACAGCCTGCGCAGTTACCGGCTGTTCGCCGCCCGGGACCCGCGGGCGCTCATCGGGCTCGACCCGGAAGGCGCCTGGCAGGTCCGGGACCTGCTCGGGCTGATGGCGCGGAGGTGCGGGGTTTCGGCCGATCCGCGGCACACCCGCGGACCGGACGTGATCGACCCGGACCTGACGCTCGCCGCGCTGGACGCCTTCGCGGGCCGGCTCCGGGAGGCGGCCCGGCGGGGCGCGCCCGTGCTGCTGGGCACCGGACACCCGCACCGGCTACTGGATTTCTACGCCGGTCTCGCGGACGCCCTGTCGACGGCGGGATGTGAGATCCTCACCCCCGCGCAGGGTCGCTGTGTCGACATATTGACCCGGTTCGGCCTACGCACCCATCGCCTCGACTACGTACGAGGGGTTGCCCTGGCGCGGGAACCGGCGAGCGGGCGCCCCGGTTGTGAGCCGGGCTCCCACACCCACTCGCCCCTCCCGGTTAGGGTCGCGCTGGAGGCCGCGGCCGAGGCCGGCGGGCCGCTGCCCGAGCTGGTCGTCGGCGACCACGGCTGGGTCTGCGGCGCAGGTCAGCTGGGGTTCGAGGCGATCGGTCTGGCCGACACCGACGATCCCGCGCTGTTCGTCGGGGAGGCCGAGGGGCGGGTGTCCGTCGTCGTTCCGGTTGATGACGCAGTGCGGTCTGCTCACTACACGCCACTGACCCGCTACGTACTCAATCGAGCCCGTCTGTCACGGTAGGCCGCCGATGGGTGCACCTCTTCCCCACTCGCATCACCCGCCCCTAGTCTGGGGAGTGAGCACGCAACGACGAAGAGTCACCGGAAGGGGAAGCCGGTGGCCGTCGAGTGCGGAAGGTTCAGGTGTGTCATGGCTGCAGCTGGCGAGAGGCCTCTGAACGAGGTTCAGTTCCTTACCGTGGCGGAAGTCGCCTCGGTGATGCGAGTGTCGAAGATGACCGTGTACCGCTTGGTGCACAGCGGTCATCTGCCCGCGATCCGGGTGGGACGGTCGTTCCGCGTCCCGGAGCAAGCGGTACACGAGTACCTCCGCGACAGCTATGTGGGGGTGGAGACGGCATGACGGCAACCCCCCGGTGACCTGGGGGTACCTCCTCGATTACGACCTCGGCGCTCGGTTGGGTAGGCTAGCCCCTCGTAGGTCGTGTGGGCCCATGGCGCCCAAACAACCGAGTGATGAGAAGTGAGCGAGGGTAGTCGTGGGCTCTGTTATCAAGAAGCGGCGCAAGCGGATGGCCAAGAAGAAGCACCGCAAGCTGCTCAAGCGCACGCGCGTTCAGCGCCGCAACAAGAAGTAAGCGGCGTCGCGAGAGCGTGGCCCTGTGGCCCCCCACCTCAGTGGTGGGGGGCCACAGGCATATACCGACGGGGGAAAACCGGCCGACGGGCGCCCCTGGGGTCATCCCGGCACAACGTCGACCGGCTAGGTTGGCCGCACACGGGAACGCGGGATACCGGTTACGCGGAAGGAAGGCGCTGATCTTGGGAAGGATCGTGCTCGTCACCGGAGTGGCCCGGCAGCTGGGCGGCCGGTTCGTACGGCGGATCCAGCGGGACCCGGAGGTCGACCATGTCATCGCGGTGGACGCCGTACCGCCGGCGCACCATCTGGGCGGCGCCGACTTCATCCAGGCCGACATCCGGCAGCCGACGATCGCCCGGGTGCTCGCCGAGACGGGCGCCGACACGGTCGTCCACATGGACGTGACGGGCACGGCACTGGGCGGCGGCAGCCGGGCCACGGTCAAGGAGACCAACGTCATCGGCACCATGCAGCTGCTCGGCGCCTGCCAGAAGTCGCCGGCCGTGCGCCGGCTGGTGGTGAAGTCCAGTACGAACGTCTACGGCTCGGCGCCGCGTGATCCGGCCGTGTCCACCGAGACGACCCCGCCCAAGTCGCTGCCCAGCGGCGGCTTCGCGAAGGACGCCGTCGAGGTGGAGGGCTACGTGCGCGGGTTCGCGCGGCGGCGGCCGGACGTCGCCGTGTGCGTGCTGCGGTTCGCCAACATCCTCGGGCCGGCCGCGGACACCCCGCTCGCCTCGTACTTCGCGCTGCCCGTGCTGCCGACCGTGTTCGGCTACGACCCGCGGCTGCAGTTCGTCCACGAGGACGACGTGATCGAGGTGCTGCGGATCGCCTCGCACGAGCCGCGCCGGGGCACCCTCAACAGCGGCACCTTCAACATCGCGGGGGACGGCGTACTGCTGCTCTCCCAGTGCTCCCGGCGGCTCGGGCGGCCCACCGTGCCGCTGCTGCTGCCCGCGGTCACCTGGACCGGCTCCCTGGTGCGTACTCTCGGTATGACGGACTTCTCGCCGGAGCAGATCCGGTTGCTCACCCACGGGCGGGTGGTGGACACCGCCCAGATGCGCGAGACGCTGGGCTTCACGCCCCGCTACACGACGGCCGAGGCCTTCGCGGACTTCGCGCGCGGTCAGACCCCCGGGCTGCTGCCCCCCGGGACCCTCGCGGGGGCCGTGGACCGGCTCGCCGCGCTGGCCGCGAGGGCGGGCGGCCACCCCCAGACGCACGGCGCCAACTGAGGAGAGCGGCAACGATGGCGGACGCCAAGGTCATTCCGTTCGACGACGACCGGAACCGCGGGAGCGCCGCACAGCGCCCGGCGCGGCGCCGGAGCGCGGGGAGTCGGCGCGGTGCGCTCGGGGAGCCGGGCGGGATCGGCGCCGTGCAGCCCCTGCCGGGCCGGGGGCGGGCGCAGGATGATGGGCCTGTGAGCCGCGAGGAGGAGCCGCCGGGGCCGTCGCAGCCTTCGGCGCCGTCGGACGCCGAGGGCGGGGACGGCGGCCTGGAGCGGCGGGTGGCGGCCGGGCTGGCCTTCCTGCGGCGCCGGCTCACCGGGGACTACGAGGTCGACGACTTCGGGTACGACGAGGAGCTGACCGACCAGGTCCTGATGTCGCTGCTGCGGCCGGTGTACGAGAAGTACTTCCGGGTCGAGGTGAAGGGCGTCGAGAACATCCCGGCGAAGGGCGGGGCACTGATCGTCGCCAACCACTCCGGGACGCTGCCGCTGGACGGCCTGATGATGCAGGTGGCGGTGCACGACCACCATCCGGCCGGCCGGCACCTGCGGTTGCTGGCGGCCGACCTGGTCTTCGTGCTGCCGGTGGTGAACGAGCTGGCCCGCAAGCTGGGGCACACGCTGGCCTGCGCCGAGGACGCGGAACGGCTGCTGGCCCAGGGCGAGCTGGTCGGAGTGATGCCGGAGGGCTTCAAGGGCATCGGGAAGCCCTTCAGCGAGCGGTACAAACTCCAGCGGTTCGGCCGGGGCGGCTTCGTCTCGACGGCGCTGCGGCAGGGCGCGCCGATCATTCCCTGCTCGATCGTCGGCGCGGAGGAGATCTACCCGATGATCGGCAACGCCAAGACGCTGGCGCGGGTGCTGGGCTTCCCGTACTTCCCGCTGACGCCGACCTTCCCGTGGCTCGGGCCGCTGGGGGCGATCCCGCTGCCCACCAAGTGGACGATCCAGTTCGGTGAGCCGATCCCGACGGACGGCTATCCGCCGGAGGCGGCGGAGGATCCGATGCTGATGTTCAACCTGACCGACCAGGTGCGGGAGCAGATCCAGCACACGCTGTACAAGCTCCTGGTGCAGCGGCGCTCGGTGTTCTTCTGACGTTTCGGGTGTCTACGGCACCGGGGGCGCCCCTGCTCGGAAAGGGGCGCCCCCGATGCCGTGCCCGTACCGCGTCAGCCCGCGTCCTGCCCGTCGATGCCCAGGCCCGGCAGCAGGTCCGGGAGGAGCGGCGGGATGGTGACGTCCGGCTGGCCCGTCGGGGTCTTGCCGGCGGA
Source organism: Streptomyces sp. NPDC023481 (assembly GCF_055560195.1). Taxonomy (NCBI): domain Bacteria; kingdom Bacillati; phylum Actinomycetota; class Actinomycetes; order Kitasatosporales; family Streptomycetaceae; genus Streptomyces; species Streptomyces sp. NPDC023481. Next base: position 278,475 of record NZ_JBVHJE010000012.1, on the reverse strand, counting down.
CGGCGTGGTGCCCTCCGGTCCGGTCTTCGGCGGGTCGAGCAGGCCGCCCGTACCGCCGCCGAGGAGCCCGTCACCGCTGCTGCCGGTGGCCGCTCCGCTCGGTGTGCCCGCGCCGCTGTGCTTGCCGGCGGACGGGGTGTTGCCGGACGAGCTGGGCTCGGTGGACCGGTGGCCGCCGGCGGAACCGGTGGACGCCGGGCCGGAGCCGCCCGGGTGCTTGCCGCCGCCCGGCTGCGCGGGTGGCTGCGGGAGCATGGACTGCAGCGGGGCGACCTCCTGGTCTATGGCGTCGAAGACCGAGGACACCTGCTGTTTGACGTCGCCCAGTTGGACGGGCAGCTTGTCTCTGAGCGCGCTCCAGGCCTCGCGGTGGGATCTGGAGAACGCGGACAGCGCCTGGATGGGACCCAGGGAGTCCGGGTCGGCCTCGTAGGCCGCGTGGAGCAGCCGGTGGCCCTCGGTGACATCGTGTTGCATCCCCGCCAGGGTGCGGCGGATCTCACCGAGGGACTCGTGGTCCAGCTGGCCGCCCCGGCCGCGCTCCAGCAGCCGGCGTGCCTCGCTCAGCCGGGTGGAGGCCTGGTCGAGGTAGGTCTGGCCGCGCTGGTCGTCGCCGTCGGTCAGGTAGTTGAGCTTGAAGTCCTCGATGCCGCGCTTCAGGCCGTACAGCGAGTCGCCGGGCAGGGCGTCGGAACTGGCGGCGGCGACCCCGCCGAAGGCTCCGGCGGCCACGCCCACGCTCAGTCCGCCGGCCGCGAGGCCCTTGGTCAGTCTGGTGCGCGGGCGGAGTTTGCCCAGCGGGCTCGCCCGGTGCGCGCCCCTGGCCCGGTGGGACCGCTGTTCCGGTACCGACGCATCCGCCGCCCCGGTTCCCTCCTGGAGCATGGCTTCCATCGCGGCCACCAGTCGGGCCCGCTGGACGACCTTGACCTCCGGGTCGAGCTGCGGCTTGGGCAGTGCGCCGAGACCCTCCGCCAGGGCCAGCAGCGCGCCCTGTTCGGTGAGTTCCTCGGCCGGCGGGGACTCCGCCGGTGCTGCGGACTGCTCGGCCGCCGTGTCCCGGTCGGACTGCTCCTCCAGAGCCTGGGCGAAGGCGTTCGCCCGCCGGTGCGCCGATACGTTCGCGATCACTGGCGGCACCTCCTCTCGTCATGACGGTCGACTCCCCAGGGGGTCCTGAGGGTTGCACGCCCGCGACCACTTCACACGATCGAGCGATCAGGGTCGGCCAGGACGTGACCACAGGGAGCCTGTATCCCGCACAACGACTGGCGCGGCACTTGGGTTACGGACGGCGGATGAACGGATGGGAAAGGCAACGCGCCTTCACTGTAGGTCAGTTGGCCGTCACCCTGGGTGGGTGGTTCAGCGGGCGTCGTCCGGCAGCAGCCGGGCGAGGGTGCGTACGGCGCGGTACTGCAGGGTCTTGATGGCGCCCTCGTTCTTGCCCATGACGCGGGCGGTCTCCGCGACCGAGAGGCCCTGGAGGAAGCGGAGCGTCACGCACTCCTGCTGCTGCGGGTTGAGCCGCCGTACGGCCTCCAGCAGGGCGGCGTTCGACAGCGACTCCAGGACGGAGTCCTCCGGGGAGCGCTCGACCTCGTTGGCGTCGAGCATCTCGCCGGTGGTCACCTCCAGCCGGAAGCGGCTGGACTTGAAGTGGTCGGCAACCAGGTTCCGGGCGATCGTCACCAGCCAGGCCCCGAAGTCGCGGCCCTGCCAGGTGAAGGTGCCGATCCTTCTGAGCGCCCGCAGAAAGGTCTCGCTGGTGAGGTCCTCGGCGGTGGCCCGGCCTCCGACGCGGTAGTAGATGTAGCGGTACACCGTGTCGCTGTACTGGTCGTAGAGCCGCCCGAAGGCCTCGGCCTCCCCCGCCTGGGCGCGTTCGACCAGGTCCATCATCCGGGCGCTGTCGCTGTCGGCGGCCGGACGGCGGGCGGTGGCCGCGCCGGTGGCACGCCCTCGTCTGCCGACGGCGGCGCTGCCGTCGGCCAGTGCGTAGCACGGGCTCGCGGGCGCGGCGCCGGCGAAGGCCGGGACGGCGTACGCGGTGGGGACGAAGCCGCGCAGCGTCTCTTTGACCGTCGCGATCCTTGCGCGCAGCGTAGCCAGGCCCGAGGCGTCAACCCCGACGTGTGGGTACACGGGACTCCCAGAGGCAGAGCTTCCATCACGTGCAGTGCGGAACCTTTCACCCGTCGTAGCGACGGACAGGTACCGGTTTGCGTCTGAGGAGAATAACGCTTCGTGCAGGCACTGCTACACCGAGTTGCTCAAATCATCGATTGCGTCGCATCTCCAACCGTTTGGTGCCGGGTCAAGTTCCGTAAGTTGATCGGTTGTTGACCGGTATGGCGCCTGTTTCGGTGAATTACGGGGCGTGTTGAAATGGCCGCGGCATAATTCGTGCGCGCCGGCAGGGGTGGTGTGTCGCGAGGGAGCGGGGGAGCGGGACGCGGCCGCGCGGGTCAGCGGCGGCGCCGGCTCAGGGCGATGGCCGCCGCGGTGCCGCCGGCGACCGCGCCGACGCCGGCCGCGGCCGGGATGCCGACCTTCGCCGCCTTGCGGCCGGTGCGGTAGTCGCGCAGCCGCCAGTCCTTCTCGCGGGCGTGCCGACGCAGCTTGGCGTCCGGGTTGATGGCGTAGGGGTGGCCGACCAGGGACAGCATGGGGATGTCGTTGTGGCTGTCGCTGTAGGCCGCGCAGCGGGAGAGGTCCAGGCCCTCCGCCGCGGCCAGCGCGCGCACCGCCTCCGCCTTGGCCGGCCCGTGCAGCGGCTCGCCGACCAGCCGGCCGGTGTAGACGCCGTCGACGGACTCGGCGACCGTACCGAGCGCGCCGGTCAGGCCGAGCCGGCGGGAGATCACCTGGGCGATCTCGACCGGGGCCGCGGTGACCAGCCACACCTTCTGGCCGGCGTCCAGGTGGGCCTGGGCGAGGGCGCGGGTGCCGGGCCAGATGCGGTCGGCCATGTACTCGTCGTAGATCTCCTCGCCGATCGACTCCAGCTCGGCGACCCGGTGGCCCTTGACGATCGACAGCGCCGAGTCGCGGGCGTCCTGCATGTGCTCGGGGTCCTCGACGCCGGCCAGCCGGAACCACGCCTGCTGCCAGGCGAACCGGGCCAGGTCGCGGGTCTCGAAGAACTTCCGCTTGTACAGGCCCCGGCCGAAGTGGAACAGCGCGGCGCCCTGCATGACCGTGTTGTCGAGGTCGAAGAAGGCGGCGGCCCGGTCGTCGCCGAACACCGGGAACTCGGGTTCCTCCGGCGTGGCGCGCGGGGCCTCCTGCGAGGACTTGCGGGCGGCCTCCGCCGAGGCCTCGCCTGCCAACACGCTCCGCGCCGTGGCGGAGCGCCTACGGGGAGTGAGCCATCCGAGAGCGGCCATGACGTGAGCATAGCCAGTCTGTTCGGTGGTTCCGGCGCCGCCGGGTTGGCGCGGTGTGAACTCTGCTCGACGGCGTCGTGACAGAAGCGATCCGGAACGGACGCGCGGCGCGCGAGAATGGCCGGCATGACTCCCCTCTTCCGACGCAGGTCCGAGCCGCGCGCGCGGCTGGTCACGCTCGTCCGCAAGCCCGGCTGCCATCTGTGCGACGACGCGCAGGTGGTGGTCGAGAAGGTGTGCGCCGACCTCGGTGTGCCGTGGGAGCCGAAGGACATCACCGAGGACCGGGAGCTGTACGACCGCTACTGGGAGCAGATCCCGGTGGTGCTGATCGACGGCGAGCAGCACACGTTCTGGCGCGTGAACGAGGAGCGGCTGCAGCGGGCACTGACCGAGTAGTCCAAACCGGCCCGGAAAGTCGCTTAGGATCGACGGCGGTTTGGTCTCGGGGGCGGGATTCGTGAGGAGTGTGTGCGGTTTTGCCCCCAGTAACGAAGGAACGGCGGTGCGTATGCGCCGGTTCCCGCCATGGGCGCGAAAGGCGCGTGACCCCGGTCACTTCTGCCGGGCAAATCGGACACCATCTTTGTGCACGCGTTCACAAAGACATAGCCTGCTGTCGACGGGGCGGTCCGGGGACGTATGACCGCCTGCAGCCCCGCTCTACCCGCAGGAGCACCGTGGCAACTGGCCGAACACACCGACCGGCGACCCGTAGCCGAGGGATTCCCGAGGCCACCGTCGCCCGCCTTCCGCTGTACCTCCGCGCCCTGACCGCACTGTCGGAGCGCTCGGTCCCCACGGTCTCCTCCGAGGAGCTGGCCGCGGCCGCGGGGGTCAACTCCGCCAAGCTGCGCAAGGACTTCTCGTACCTGGGCTCCTACGGAACGCGCGGTGTCGGCTACGACGTGGAGTATCTCGTCTACCAGATCTCCCGCGAACTCGGCCTCACCCAGGACTGGCCCGTGGTCATCGTCGGTATCGGCAACCTCGGCGCCGCCCTGGCCAACTACGGCGGTTTCGCCTCCCGCGGCTTCCGGGTCGCCGCGCTGATCGACGCCGACCCGGCGATGGCGGGCAAACCCGTAGCCGGCATCCCCGTCCAGCACACCGACGAGCTCGAGAAGATCATCGAGGACAACGGCGTCTCGATCGGCGTGATCGCGACCCCCGCCGGCGCCGCCCAGCAGGTCTGCGACCGGCTCGTGGCCGCCGGGGTCACCTCCATCCTGAACTTCGCGCCGACCGTGCTGTCCGTCCCGGACGGCGTCGACGTGCGCAAGGTCGACCTCTCCATCGAACTGCAGATCCTCGCCTTCCACGAGCAGCGCAAGGCCGGCGAGGAGACCGCCGCGGGCGACGGCGCCCTGCCCGCAGCCGCCCCCCGCGGGGAGTCCGCCGACCAGGGACCCGACGGGGAAGTCCCCGCCGTGATGCCGGCATGAGCCTCCTCGTCGTCGGACTGAGCCACCGCAGCGCCCCGGTCAGCGTGCTGGAGCGGGCCGCGCTGAGCACGGACGCCCAGATCAAGCTCGTCCAGGACACGGTCGCCGCCGAACCCGCCACCGAGGCCGCGGTGCTCGCCACCTGCAACCGCATCGAGCTGTACGCCGACGTGGACAAGTTCCACGCCGGTGTCGCCGAGCTGTCCACGCTGCTCGCCCGGCACAGCGGCGTCGGCCTGGAAGAGCTGACCCCCTACCTGTACGTGCACTACGAGGACCGGGCCGTCCACCACCTGTTCTCGGTGGCCTGCGGCCTGGACTCGATGGTCGTCGGCGAGGGCCAGATCCTCGGCCAGATCAAGGACGCCCTGGCCCGCGCCCAGGACCTGCACACCGCCGGCAAGCTGCTGAACGACCTGTTCCAGCAGGCCCTCCGGGTCGGCAAGCGCGCCCACTCCGAGACCGGCATCGACCGCGCCGGCCAGTCCCTGGTCACCTTCGGCCTTCAGCAGCTGGCCGCGGGCGGCGACGTCCAGGACTGGGCGCGCGGCCGCACGGCCCTCGTCATCGGTGCCGGGTCGATGTCGTCCCTGGCCGCCGCGACCCTGGCGCGCGCCGGGGTCGCCGAGGTCGTCGTCGCCAACCGCACCTTCGACCGCGCCGAGCGGCTCGCCCGGATCCTCGCCGAGGACGAGGACACCGCGGTGAGCGCCCGCGCCGTGCGCATGGACGCCGTGGCCGGCGAGCTGACACGTGCCGACGTCGTCGTCTCCTGTACCGGGGCGACGGGACTGGTCCTCACCGCGGAGACGGTCGCGCAGGCGGTCGAGGGCCGCACCGGGCAGCCCGTCGCCGACACCGGCGCCACGGCCGTACGGCACCCGGCCCCGACGGCCCCCGCCGGCCTCGGCGCCGACGAGAACTGCCCGCTGGACCTGGCCGCCGCACAGCCCGGCTTCTCCGTCATGGGCGAGGCCGCCGTGGCCGGCATGGACGCGGCCACCCTGGAGCAGCACGCGGCCTGGGTGGACAAGGGCACCACGGTGGAGCGCCGGGAGCGCCGTACGCCCGAGGCGGACACCGAGCTGATCACCGCGCTCGCCGCGACCGTCGCCACCGTCGGCCGGATCCCCGAGCGGCGCAGGCCCGAGCCGGTCGCCGAGCGGCCCGCGCCCTTCTTCTTCCTGCTCGACCTGGCCATGCCCCGGGACATCGACGCGGCCGCGCACCGGCTCGCCGGGGTCCGCCTGGTGGACATCGAGTCGCTCGCGGAAGCCTCCGCCGACGCGCCGATGGCGGCCGACGTGGACCAGGTCCGGCGTATCGTCTCCGACGAGGTCGCGGCCTTCGGCGCGGCACAGCGGGCGGCGCACATCACGCCGACCGTGGTCGCGCTGCGCACCATGGCCGCCGACGTCGTCGCCGGCGAGATCGCCCGCCTCGACGGCCGCCTTCCCGACCTGGACGAACGCCAGCGCGGCGAGATCCGCCAGGCCGTGCACCGGGTCGTCGACAAGCTGCTGCACGCGCCGACCGTGCGGGTCAAGCAGCTCGCGGCCGAGCCCGGCGGCGCCGGGTACGCGGACGCGCTGCGGGCCCTGTTCGGCCTCGACCCCGAGACGGTGGCCGCCGTCTCCCGGGCCGGGGACAGCACACAGACGAAGGACCGACCGGCATGAGTGAGAAGGCTTTGAGGCTGGGGACCAGGCGCAGCAAGCTCGCCATGGCCCAGTCCGGGCAGGTGGCGCAGGCCGTCCGCCAGGTGACCGGGCGGCCCGTCGAACTGGTCGAGATCACCACGTACGGCGATGTCTCCCGGGAGGCGCTCGCGCAGATCGGCGGCACCGGGGTGTTCGTCACGGCGCTGCGCGAGGCGCTGCTCGGGGGCGAGGTGGACTTCGCGGTTCATTCGCTCAAGGACCTGCCGACCGCGCAGCCCGAGGAACTGGCCCTGGCCGCCGTACCGGTGCGCGAGGACCCCAGGGACGTGATCGTCGCGCGGGACGCGCTGAAGTTCACCGACCTGCCCCGCGGGGCGCGCATAGGCACCGGTGCGCCGCGCCGCATGGCGCAGCTCAACGCGTACGCCCGCGCCCACGGCCTGGACATCGAGACGGTCCCGATCCGGGGCAACGTCGACACCCGCATCGGGTACGTCCGTGACGGCGAGCTGGACGCGGTCGTCCTGGCCGCCGCCGGGCTCAACCGGATCGGCCGCATCGACGAGGTGACCGACTTCCTGTCGGTCGACACGGTTCTGCCCGCCCCCGGCCAGGGGGCCCTGGCGATCGAGTGCGCCGCGGGCAACGCGGAACTCGTCGCGGCGCTCGGCGAACTCGACGACCCGTTCACCCGGGCCGCCGTGACCGCCGAACGGTCACTGCTCGCCGCCCTGGAGGCCGGCTGCAGCGCCCCCGTAGGAGCGCTCGCCGACCTTCCCCCGCTCTCGGCTCCGCTGGAGCGGGGGGAGCCCCAGGCCGACGGGCAGTTTGTCAAGGAAATGCGCCTGCGCGGCGTCGTCGGCACCACCGACGGCACGCGCATGGTGCAGCTGTCCACCACCGGTCCCGTGCCCCAGACGCACGACCAGGCGTGGGCACTCGGTCGCGAACTCGCCACCGAGATGCTCGCCCAGGGCGCGGCCGGTCTGATGGGGGAGCGAGCACAGTGAGCCCCACCGCCCTTCCTGCCGCCGGTCCGGAACACGGGCACGTCACCTTCCTGGGTGCCGGACCCGGAGATCCGGGACTGCTGACTCTGCGCGCCGTGGAGGCGCTGTCGCACGCGGACGTCCTGGTCGCCGAGCACGAGGTGCTCGACGTGATCCGGACGCACGCCCGACAGGGCGTCTCCGTGGTGCCGACGGACGCGGACTCCTCGACGGTGTCCCCGCCGGGCACGGGCACGCCCCAGCTGACGGTCGTTGACGGCACGTCAACACCCGTCGCTGTCCCGGCTGCTGCTCGGGATGCCGCTCATCTTGTCATGGAGGCCGCGCGGGGCGGCAGGCGGGTCGTGCGTGCGGTGTCCGGGGACCCCGGACTCGACACGTACGCGGCCGAGGAGATGCTCGCCTGCGCCGCCGCCGGGGTGCCCTTCGAGGTCGTCCCCGGTGTCGCGGCCGCGGTCGGCGTGCCCGCGTACGCCGGTGTGCCGCTGCGGGGCGCCGAGGGCGCGGACGTCCGGTTCGTGGACGCCCGTACCGCCTCCGACCGCTGCTGGACGGAGGTGGGCGCGTCGGACGGCACGGTGGTCGTGTCGGCGACCCTGGACTCCGTGGCCGCCGCGGCGGGCGAACTGGTCACGGCGGGCCGCAAGCCCGACACCCCCCTCACGGTCACGGTCGCCGGTACGACGACCCGCCAGCGCACCTGGACGGCGACGCTCGGCACGATCGCGCAGACGCTGAAGCAGGCGAAGGTCCTGCCGTCGCCGGACGGCGGCCGGCCGGTGATAGCCGTGGTCGGCGAGCGCAGCGCCGCCGCCCGGCGCGACCAGCTGTCGTGGTTCGAGTCCAAGCCGCTGTTCGGCTGGAAGGTGCTCGTGCCGCGCACGAAGGAGCAGGCGGCCTCGCTCTCCGACCAGCTGCGGTCCTACGGCGCGGTGCCGCACGAGGTGCCCACCATCGCCGTCGAGCCCCCGCGGACGCCCCAGCAGATGGAGCGCGCGGTCAAGGGCCTGGTCACGGGCCGCTACGAGTGGATCGCGTTCACCTCCGTCAACGCGGTGAAGGCGGTCCGGGAGAAGTTCGAGGAGTACGGCCTCGACGCCCGCGCCTTCGCGGGCATCAAGGTGGCCGCGGTGGGCGAGCAGACGGCGAAGGCGCTGGTCGCCTTCGGCGTGAAGCCCGACCTCGTGCCCTCGGGCGAGCAGTCGGCGGCCGGCCTCCTGGAGGACTGGCCCCCCTACGACCCGGTCTTCGACCCGATCGACCGCGTCTTCCTGCCCCGCGCCGACATCGCCACCGAGACCCTGGTGGCCGGCCTGGTCGAGCTGGGCTGGGAGGTGGACGACGTCACCGCCTACCGCACGGTCCGCGCCTCGCCGCCGCCGGCGGACACCCGCGAGGCCATCAAGGGCGGCGGCTTCGACGCGGTCCTGTTCACCTCGTCCTCCACGGTCCGCAACCTCGTGGGCATCGCGGGCAAGCCGCACAACGTGACGGTGATCGCCTGCATCGGCCCGGCCACGGCGAAGACGGCCGAGGAACACGGTCTGCGGGTCGACGTCATGGCCCCGGAGCCGTCCGTGCACAAGCTCGCGGAGGCCCTGGCCGACTTCGGCATGAAGCGACGGGCCGCGGCCCTGGAGGCGGGCGACCCGGTGACCCGGCCGAGCGAGCGCCGGCCGGGGGCGCGCAGGCGCCGGTCCACGACGTGACCTCCGGCTGACGCCGTCTCCAGGGGTGCCCGGGCCACGGCCCGGGCACCCCTGCGCGCGTCGCCCGGGGCCCGTGCCCGCGTCGCCGCCGTGACCGCCGCCGCCGTCGCTGGGGCCGACTCCGCGTCGGCAAAGGCACCGCTTGGGCGGGCGTAGCGTAGGGGGCATGACGAAGTACGGATCGTTTCCCGGTACGCGTCCTCGACGGTTGCGCACCACCCCCGTCATGCGCCGTATGGTCGCCGAGACCCGGCTGCACCCCGCCGACTTCATCCTTCCGGCGTTCGTCCGGGAGGGTGTCGCCGAGCCGGTGCCGATCGGGGCGATGCCCGGGGTCGTGCAGCACAGCCGGGACAGCCTGAAGAAGGCCGCGCTGGAGGCGGTGGAGGCGGGCGTCTCCGGGATCATGCTGTTCGGCGTGCCGGAGGACGGCAAGAAGGACCCCCAGGGCACGGCCGGCACCGACCCGGACGGCATCCTCCAGGTGGCCCTGCGGGACGTCCGGGCCGAGGTCGGCGACGACCTGCTCGTCATGTCCGACCTGTGCCTGGACGAGTTCACCGACCACGGGCACTGCGGAGTGCTGGACGCCGAGGGCCGTGTCGACAACGACGCCACCCTCGAGCGGTACGCGGAGATGGCCCAGGTGCAGGCCGACGCCGGCGCCCATGTCGTCGGCCCGAGCGGGATGATGGACGGCCAGATCGGCGTGATCCGCGACGCGCTCGACCAGATCGGCCGCGAGGACGTCGCGATCCTCGCCTACACCGTCAAGTACTCCTCCGCGTTCTTCGGCCCCTTCCGCGAGGCCGTCGCCTCCTCCCTGCGGGGCGACCGCAAGACGTACCAGCAGGACCCGGCCAACTGGCGCGAGTCCCTGCGGGAACTGGAGCTGGACCTGGCCGAGGGCGCCGACATGGTCATGGTCAAGCCGGCCGGCCCCTACCTCGACATCCTCGCCCGGGTCGCGGACGCGGTCGACGTGCCCGTCGCCGCCTACCAGATCTCCGGCGAGTACGCGATGGTCGAGGCCGCCGCCGAGAAGGGCTGGATCGACCGGGACCAGGCGATCTTCGAGACCCTCACCGGCATCAAGCGGGCCGGCGCGCAGAACATCCTCACCTACTGGGCCACCGAGGCGGCCCAGAAGCTGCGCTGACGGCAGGCGCCGTCAGTCCCACCAGAAGGTCCAGGCGGGCGCGCCGACCAACTCCTTCGCGTACGCGGGAAGGGTGTCCTGCGCCCCCTGGAGCACGTTGTCCGGGCAGAGCGCGAAGTGCTCCGCCGCCACCGCCTCGGCCTCCTCCCGGGTGGCCGGCGGGGCGGCGACGGACACGACGAGGGTGTCCGGGCCGAGCGCCACCACCCGGGCCCCGAACCGGTCCTCCCAGGACCGCAGCACCGCGCAGATCCGGGCCACGTCCGCCTCGTAGTTGACGGCACCGCTCCAGCCGATCGCCGCCGGTATGTCGGCGGACCGCCGGGCCGGGACGAGGGCGAGATGCGCCTCCTGAACGCCCCGGCCGGGATCGGCGGCCAGCATGTCGGCGATCTGCGCGGCCCGGGTGTCCGGGTCGGCGGACAGCGCGGCGGGGGCGGGCGCGAGCCCGGGCCATCCGGCCCCGAACGGCTCGATCTCCTCAGTGAGTTCGCCGTCCTCCGTCTCCTCCTCCCAGTACTCCGCGAGCACGTCCGCGCCGTCGTGATCGCCCGGGTACGACGACTCACCCGGCCGCAGCCCCCAGTCGTCCAGGCTGCCCGGGCCGCCGCCGGTGTCCACGAGGACCGGCAGCAGACCGACCCGCGCGCCCGGCGCCCCCAGCGCCCGCCAGGAGCCCGGCGCGGCCGGCTTCTGCGCGTACCACAACAAAGGCTCGGGCCAGGGGCCGTCGTCCGCCCTGTCGACGAGCGTGCCGGGCGGCAGTTGAAGACCGAGCGAACGCCCACTGGGATCGGTGGCCAGCCTGGGTAGCGGATTGGGAAGAGTCGCCATACCGCCGACTGTACGGCTCGGCACTGACAACGCCCTTGGCGCCGACCGCCGTTGCCGTGCGGCCGGGCGGTCAGACCAGCGTGGTGATGCAGAACGGGTGGCCCGCCGGGTCCAGCAGGACCCGCCAGCGGTCCGGCTGCGGCTGCGCATCCGGTTTCGTCGCGCCCAGCCCCAGCAGGTGGGCCTCGGCCGCGTCCAGGTCGTCCACACCCACCTCGATGTGGGCCTGCTTCTCCTGGGCCGGGTCCGGCCAGGTGGGGCGGCGGTAGTCGGCCAGGCGGTTGAAGCCCAGGCCCGGCGCGCCGTCCCCGCCGCCGAGGAAGACGAACTCCTCGGAGGTGTAGGTGACGGGGAGGCCGAACATCTCGGCGTAGAAACGGGACAGCCCGACCGGGTCGGCGCAGTCGAAGGTGATGCCGGCGTAGCGGAAGACGGGTGCGGAAGCGGTGTCTGTGCTCATGGGGACGACCGTAGACCCCGACCCGGACACCTACGGTCCTGGTTATGCGGGCCGTGTGGAAACATTCCCCCGTGCCGAGTGCCTCCGCCCGTCTGCTGCGCCTGCTCGCGCTGCTCGCCGCCCGGCCCTCGTGGACCTGTGCCGAGCTGGCCGGCCGGATGGGCGTCACCGACCGCACCGTGCGGCGCGACATCGCCAAGCTGCGGGACCTCGGCTACACCGTCGACTCCGAGGCCGGGCCCTGGGGCGGCTACCGGCTCCGGGCCGGCGTACGCGTGCCGCCGCTGATCCTGGACGACGAGGAGGCGCTGGCCGTGGCCGTGGGACTGCGCGAGGCCGCGCTCGGCGGAGCCCTCGGCGGGGACCAGGCCGCCCTGTCCGCCCTGCTGAAACTGCGGCAGGTGCTGCCGCCCCGGATCGCCGAACGGCTGGGGGAGTGGGACGACGCCCTGGTACGGCTGCCCTGGCCCGACGCGCCCCGGCTCCGGCCCGGCGTGCTGCTGGAACTGGCCGCCGCCTGCCGGCACGGCGAACGCGCCCGGCTGTCGTACCGCGACGGGCAGGGCCGCAGCACGGTCCGGGACGTCGACCCCTACCGGCTCGTGCACACCGGACGGCGCTGGTACTTCGTCGCCCGGGACGTGGAGCGCGGCTGGCGCACCTTCCGCGCCGACCGCGTCGAACGGCTCCAGTCCACCGGCCGACCGGTGGAGATCACCGACCCGCCCGACCCCGCGCGGCTCGTCTCCCGCAACACCGCCAACGGCCCCTACCCGCTGTCGGCCACCATCCGGCTGCCGCTGCCCCTCGCGGACGCGCTGCGGATCGTGCCCGCCACCGTCGGCACCCACCGCGCCGACGGCCCGGACGCCACCGTCGTGGACATCGGCGGCCCCGACGCCGACGGCCTCGCCCGCTACCTGCTCGGCCTGGCCACGCCCCTGCGCGTCCTCGGCCCGGACGCGGTGCGGGAGGCCTTCGTGCGCCGTGCCCGGGAACTCCTGGCCGCGCAGACGGCCGACGGCCCGCCCCTCACGTGAGGGGCGGGCCGTCGGTGCCGTCGCCGGCGTGTCCGGTCAGAGCTTCTCGGGCGTCCTGATGCCCAGCAGGGCCATCCCCCGGTGCAGGGTGCGGGCCGTGACGTCGCACAGGAACAGGCGGTTCTCCACCTGGGCGGGCGAATCGGCCTTCAGGACCGGGCACTTGTCGTAGAAGGACGTGTACAGGGACGCCAGCTGGTACAGGTACGCGGCCAGCTTGTGCGGGGCGTACTCCGCCGCCGTCTCCAGGACCGTCTCCGCGAAGGAGTCCAGGTGCAGGCCGAGGGCGCGCTCGGCGTCGGTCAGGGGCAGCTCCGGGTGGGCCGCCGGGGCGACCTCGCCGGCCTTGCGGAGGATGGACCGGATACGGGCGTAGGCGTACTGGAGGTAGACGGACGTGTCGCCGTTCAGCGAGACCATCTGGTCCAGGTCGAACTTGTAGTCCCGGTTCGCCGACGTCGACAGGTCCGCGTACTTCACCGCGCCGATGCCCACCTGGGCGCCCCGCTCGGCGATCTCGTCCTCGGACAGGTCCTGCGCCTTCTCCCGGACCACGGCCGACGCGCGGTCGATCGCCTCGTCCAGCAGGTCGACCAGGCGGACCGTCTCGCCCTCACGGGTCTTGAACGGCTTGCCGTCCTTGCCGAGGACCGTGCCGAATGCCAGCTGCACCGCCGTCACGTCGTCGTTCAGCCAGCCGGCCCGGCGGGCGGTCTCGAAGACCATCCGGAAGTGCAGGGCCTGCCGGGCGTCCACCACGTACAGCAGGGTGTTCGCCTTGAGGTGGAAGACGCGGTCGCGGATCGCGGACAGGTCGGTGGCCGCGTAGCCGTAACCGCCGTCGGACTTCTGCACGATCAGCGGGACCGGGTTGCCGTCCGGGCCCTTGATGTCGTCGAAGAACACGCACAGGGCGCCCTCGGAGCGGACCGCGACGCCCGACTCCTCCAGCAGGCGGCAGGTCTCGGCCAGCATGTCGTTGTAACCGGACTCGCCGACGATGTCCGCGTCCCGGATCTCCATGTCCAGCTTCTCGAAGACGGAGAAGAAGTAGATCTTCGACTCGTCCACGAACTTCTGCCACATGGCGAGCGTGTGCTCGTCCCCGGCCTGGAGGTCGACCACCCGGCGGCGGGCCCGCGTCTTGAACTCGTCGTCGGAGTCGAAGAGCGCCCGCGCGGCCTTGTAGAGGCGGTCGAGGTTGGACATCACCTCCTCGCCGGTGACCTGGGCGGCCTTGTGGTCCAGCTCGTGCGGGTGCTCGTCCAGGTACTGGATGAGCATGCCGAACTGGGTGCCCCAGTCGCCGATGTGGTGACGCCGGACCACGGTCTCGCCGGTGAACTCCAGGAGCTGGACCACCGCGTCGCCGATCACCGCCGACCGCAGGTGCCCGACGTGCATCTCCTTCGCCACGTTCGGCTGTGCGTAGTCGATCACCGTGGTGCCGGGCTGCTCGGCGTGCGGCACGCCCAGCCGGCCCGTCTCGTCCGCGTACCGCGCGGCCAGGTTCCCGGTGATCGCCTTGTCCGCGATCGTGATGTTGAGGAAGCCGGGGCCGGACACCTCGACGTCCTGGATCACGTCACCGGCCACCACCCGGGAGACGACCTGGGCCGCCAGTTCCCGCGGGTTCGCCTTCGCCTTCTTGGCCAGGGCCAGGATGCCGTTGGCCTGGAAGTCGGCCCGGTCGCTTCGTCGCAGCAGCGGGTCCGCGCCGGCGGCCTCCGGCAGGGTGGCCGAGAGGGCGGACGCGAGGTGCTGCTGGACGTTGTCGCTGAGGGACGTGACCGAGGCCATAGGAAGGGGTGCCGTTCTCCTCGTGGGGATGGATAGACCCGGCCAGTATCCCACGGGGGGTAAAGCCGTTTTCCCGGCCGCGATCGCGTCTGTGAGAATGGAGTGTCACCCCGTTCAGAAAGAAGGACGTGCCGATCGTGGCTCAGAGCACCGAGACCACCGACTGGGTCTCCCGTTTCGCGGATGAGGTCATCGAGGAGTCGGAGCGCCGGGCCCCGGGCAAACCGGTCGTCGTCGCGTCCGGACTGTCCCCCTCCGGGCCGATCCACCTCGGGAACCTCCGCGAGGTCATGACCCCGCACCTCGTCGCCGACGAGATCCGCCGCCGCGGCCGCCAGGTCCGGCACCTGATCTCCTGGGACGACTACGACCGGTACCGCAAGGTCCCGGCCGGTGTCGCCGGTGTCGACGAGAGCTGGGCCGAGCACATCGGCAAGCCGCTGACCTCCGTCCCGGCCCCGCAGGGATCGCCCCACCCGAACTGGGCCGAGCACTTCAAGGCCGCGATGGTCGAGTCCCTCGCCCAGCTCGGCGTCGAGTTCGACGGGATCAGCCAGACCGAGCAGTACACCTCCGGCGCCTACCGCGAGCAGATCCTGCACGCCATGAGGCACCGCGGTGACATC
This sequence comes from Streptomyces sp. NPDC023481, assembly GCF_055560195.1. Taxonomy (NCBI): domain Bacteria; kingdom Bacillati; phylum Actinomycetota; class Actinomycetes; order Kitasatosporales; family Streptomycetaceae; genus Streptomyces; species Streptomyces sp. NPDC023481. The sequence continues at coordinate 263,342 of NZ_JBVHJE010000012.1, read as the reverse complement.
GACGCCGTCCTCGACCAGTACCGGACGAAGAAGGCGCCCGCCAAGAAGCAGCAGCAGAAGGCGGTCGACGCGGCCGAGCTGGAGGCCGAGGAGGGCTCCGGCGCCGCCGCCGAGGACGACGGAAGCTCCGGCTCCGCCGGGTACTTCCCGTACAAGCCGTACTGCGGCGGCTGCGGCAAGGACCTGACGACCGTCACCTCCTACGACGACGACACCACCGAGCTGTCGTACACCTGCACCGCCTGCGGCTTCGCCGAGACGGTCCGGCTGAGCGAGTTCAACCGCGGCAAGCTGGTCTGGAAGGTCGACTGGCCGATGCGCTGGGCCTACGAGGGCGTGATCTTCGAGCCCAGCGGTGTCGACCACTCGTCCCCCGGGTCGAGCTTCCAGGTCGGCGGCCAGATCGTCGGGATCTTCGGCGGCGAGCAGCCCATCGGCCCGATGTACGCGTTCGTCGGCATCTCCGGCATGGCCAAGATGTCGTCCTCGCGGGGCGGGGTCCCCACTCCGGGCGACGCGCTGAAGATCATGGAGCCGCAGCTGCTGCGCTGGCTGTACGCCCGCCGCAGGCCCAACCAGTCCTTCAAGATCGCCTTCGACCAGGAGATCCAGCGGCTCTACGACGAGTGGGACAAGCTGGCCGCCAAGGTCGCCGAGGGCTCCGCCCTGCCCGGTGACGTGGCCGCGTACAGCCGCGCCGTCGGCACCGCCGCCGGCGAGCTGCCGGCGACGCCGCGCCCGCTGCCGTACCGCACGCTGGCCTCCGTCGCCGACATCACGGCCGGACACGAGGACCAGGCCCTGCGGATCCTCTCCGAACTCGACCCCGAGCAGCCCCTGGCCGCCCTGGACGAGGTCCGGCCGCGCTACGACCGGGCCGAGGCCTGGATCAACACGCACGTCCCCGCCGACCAGCGGACCATCGTGCGCGACGAACCCGACGTCGACCTGCTCAAGTCCCTCGACGAGGCCTCCCAGCAGTCCGTACGGCTGCTCCTCGACGGACTCGCCGACCACTGGTCGCTCGACGGACTCACCCACCTCGTCTACGGCGTCCCCAAGGTGCAGGCCGGCTTCGCCGCCGACGCCACGCCGAAGGAACTCCCGGCCGAGATCAAGACGGCCCAGCGGACGTTCTTCGCCCTGCTGTACCACCTGCTCGTCGGCCGCGACACCGGCCCCCGCCTGCCCACCCTGCTCCTCGCGGTCGGCCAGGAGCGGGTACGGCACCTGCTCGGCGCGTAACCGGCACCGCGGACAGACGAAAGGGGCCCTCCTCGGCGGAGGGCCCCTTTCCCATGCCGTCAGGCGATGTGCTCGTCCTGCATCTCCTGGTAGTGCCGTTCGGCGAAGACCTTGGCCAGGCGTTCGGCCTCACCCCGGGGGAGCGAGACGCCGTAGGTCGCCTCCACGTCCTCCCGGAGCTGGGGTCCGGTGGGGTAGCTGCCGTCGATCGACTTGCGGAAGACCTGGTAGAAGTCCTCCTCCGTCGGCTCCGCTTCGGGCGTGCCACCGCCGTCGCCCAGCTCGCGGGTCCGGGTCGCGCTCACCGGGATCGGGAAGCTGCCGGTCTCCTCGGCGGAGGGCTGCTGGAACTGCTCCGGCGGCTGCTCCTCGTACCACTCCCCGTACTCCTCCTCGGGGGCGTACTGCGGCTCCTGCATCATCGGGTCGTACGTCGGGTCGTACCCGCCGTGGTACTCGATCTCCCGCGGTGCCTGGAACCAGGGGCTCTGCTCGTCCGCCGCCGGATCCCGCGGGCCCTGCTCGCCGGCCGGGGCCGCCTGCTCCGGCGCGGGCGCCTCCCCGGCGCCGCGAGCACCCGCGGCCGCCGCGGTCGGCCCGGCCGCGGCCGTGGCGCCCACCGCCGCCAACCGCGGCTGCGGCGCGACCGGGGGCAGCAGCGCCGGTTCGATGCCCGCCGCCGCCAGGCCCGACGGGGCCGTCTCCGCCAGCGGCACGCCGTAGCGGGCCAGCCTCAGGGGCATCAGGGACTCCACCGGAGCCTTCCTGCGCCACGCCCGGCCGAAGCGGCTGCGCAGCCGCGCCTGGTAGACGAGACGTTCCTGCTCCAGTTTGATCACCTGCTCGTAGGAGCGCAGCTCCCACAGCTTCATACGGCGCCACAGCAGGAACGTGGGCACCGGGGAGAGCAGCCAGCGGGTGAGGCGGACCCCCTCCATGTGCTTGTCCGCCGTGATGTCGGCGATACGGCCGACCGCGTGCCGGGCCGCCTCCACCGAGACGACGAACAGCACCGGGATCACGGCGTGCATGCCCACACCCAGCGGATCCGGCCAGGCGGCCGCGCCGTTGAACGCGATCGTCGCCGCCGTCAGCAGCCACGCCGTCTGGCGGAGCAGCGGGAAGGGGATCCGGATCCAGGTCAGCAGCAGGTCAAGGGCGAGGAGAACACAGATACCTGCGTCGATGCCCACCGGGAACACATAGGAGAAGTTCCCGAAGCCCTTCTTGATGGCCAGCTCCCGGACGGCCGCGTACGAACCGGCGAAGCCGATGCCGGCGATGATCAAGGCGCCGGTCACGACCACGCCGATGAGAACGCGGTGCATCCGAGTCAGCTGCAGTGGCGCGGCCACTCGTACTCCCCTCCCATTGCGTGTTGTTGCGCGCAACAGAGTGGCACACGTGTACGCCGAACGTGGTGGCGGTCGGCCGCTACGGCCCTCCGGTCAGCTCTTCCGCGCGGCCGACTCGGACGGAGACGCGCTGGAGGAGGCCGACTTGGACGGCGACTTCGAGGGCGCCGCCGACTTCGACGGCTCGGCGGACCGCGACGGTGAACTCGCCCCGCCGCCCGCGCCGTTGGCCGCCGACACCGACGCCACGACCTCCTTGAGCGCCTTCTGGGCCGCCTTCGTGAGATCGTCCGCGTCCGGGGTCTTCTCGCCCGCCAGACCGGCGCCGTTGTAGTCGAGCGTCACCACGACGTTCTCCACGCGGGCGACGACCGTCTGCTGCCTGAAGAGGCCTTCCTTCTTCTTCAGGTCGTACCGCACCGTCGTCGCCTCCGCGCCCGTGCCCGACAGCGGCACGACCTTGGTGTTCTTGGCGCCGTCCACCGCCTGGGCGTCCTTGGCCTGCCGCGCGTAGTACGCGTGCGCCTGGTCCGCGGCGGAACCGCGCCCGGCGTCCGAGTCGAACCGCAGCAGGGACACCGTCAGCCAGCGGAACTGCGAGCCCTTCACACCGTTGTTGTCCAGGCTGTTCCACGAGCAGGACGCCCGCGACGACGGGTCGTCCGACGCGCCCTTCTTCGCCGACTTCACGCCCTTGGGGACCAGCTCCTCCAGGGTCTTCCCGCCCAGCGCCGCACACGCGTCGGGAAGCTTGTGGTACGCGGCGGCCTGCACGGTCGGCGACGCGCTCGCCGACGGCTGCGTACCGCCCCCGCTCGCCGGGCGGGTGCTCCCGGCACCGGACTTGGCGGAGTCACCCGAGTCCGAGGAACAGGCGGCCGTGATCAGAACCGCGGGAACGGCTGCCGCGCAGACAAGGACGCGGCGAAGGCGCTCGGCTCGCCGGCTGGGCTGGACACGGTCGTCTCGCTGGGCTGCTCGCTGCATGGTTCCTTCACTCATGACGCTCGGTGTTCGTGCGGGTTCCTGCGGGGCCACGGTACGCGGTGAAGGGGCCGTGGGCCTTCCGTTCCCGCGCTTGGCGGGCGGGGGCGGACGGGACCGGCGGGACCGTCAGCCGGTCAGCTCGTCGTTCAGACCGGAGGCCAGATTCAGGGCCCTGTCCTGCATTTCCTTGCTGTCCGGGACCGTTCCCGTCGCCATCGGCTGTTCCTCGTACTGGAGGGTGACGATGACATTGGACGTGCGGAACACCACAGTCACCGTCCGCTGTTCGGCCGCCGAACCGGACGTGTTCAGCTGGTCGTCCAGATACGCCTCGTCACCGAGATCGGAGAGCGTACGCGGCTGCAGATCGGTCGGCGTGGCACCGGGCGAGGTGGCGCCGCCGCTCGGGGACCCCGTCGAGGACGCGGCCGACGGCGAGGCCGGGGACGACGACACCGACGCCGAGGAGCTGGGTGCCGGGGACGCCGGCGGCGCCGACGAACTGCTCGGCGCCGGCAGGTCGGCGGCCGTCTCCGCCTCCTCGAACAGCTTCTGCGCCTGGTCGTCGTCGCTGACCGCGTTGTCGTACGACACCACCCGCTCGAAGTCGACCGACAGCCGGTCCGTGGCGTCGGCCGACTCCACCTTCCACCGGCAGCCGACCTTGCGATCGGTGTCGTAGGTCAGCGCGGCCTCGCCCTGGTACGCCTTGTCCCGCTGGTCCGGGTCGGTGATCTGCCGGATGCCCGGCAGCAGCGCGTCCAGCGTGTCGTGGCCGACCGCGCCGCAGGGTTCGGGGAGCGTGCGGTACTTGCCCGGCTGCGCGGCCACCGTCGCCGTACCGGCGTGGCCCGGGTTGGCGTCGTCCGTCGCGCCGTCGTCCCCGGAGCCGCTCGTGCACCCGGCCAGCAGCGCCGCGAGGAGGGCGGCGGTGCCGGATACGTACGCCTTCCGCTGCACGGTCGGGCTCCTCTCGACGGTGTGTGCTCGCTCGGTGCTCCAGTGTCCCCGCTGGTTATTCGCTTGCCGCAGCGGGGCGCCCCCTGAAGAGAATGTCTATCGCACGCACTGCCGTGGACGCCGGTCCCTTGTCCCTTTTCGTCGACCTTGGCGCCGCTTTTGCGTTTTGCTGCCCTTGAGTCTTTTGCCGATGTTTCCGGGGGAATGAGGAAGACATGTCGTACATGGAGATACCGGGCGCCGAGGTGCCGATCCGGATGTGGACGGACCCGGCGACGGTCGAGGACGTGGCCCTGCGCCAGCTCCGGAACGTGGCCACCCTGCCCTGGATCAAGGGCCTCGCCGTGATGCCGGACGTGCACTACGGCAAGGGCGCCACGGTCGGCTCGGTCATCGCCATGCAGGGCGCGGTGTGCCCGGCCGCGGTGGGCGTGGACATCGGCTGCGGGATGTCGGCGGTGAAGACGTCCCTGACGGCGAACGACCTCCCCGGGGACCTGTCGCGGCTGCGGTCGCGGATCGAGCAGGTCATTCCGGTGGGGCGGGGGATGCACGACGAACCGGTCGAGCCGGGGGACTTCCACGGACTGGCCACGGCCGGGTGGGACGACTTCCGGGGGCGGTTCGACGGGATCGCCGATGCGGTCAAGTTCCGTCAGGAGCGCGCCTGGAAGCAGATGGGAACGCTCGGATCGGGCAATCACTACGTCGAACTCTGCCTCGATCAGTCGGATGCGGTCTGGCTCACGCTCCACTCCGGCTCCCGGAACATCGGCAAGGAACTGGCCGAACACCACATCGGCGTGGCCCAGAAGCTCCCGCACAACCAGGGCCTCGTCGACCGTGACCTCGCCGTCTTCGTGTCGGACACCCCGCAGATGGCGGCCTACCGCAACGACCTGTTCTGGGCGCAGGAGTACGCCAGGTACAACCGCACGCTCATGATGGCGCTCCTGAAGGACGTGATCCGCAAGGAGTTCAAGAAGGCGAAGCCGGCCTTCGAGACGGAGATCTCCTGCCACCACAACTACGTGGCCGAGGAGCGGTACGAGGGCATGGACCTGCTGGTGACCCGGAAGGGAGCGATTCGGGCCGGCTCCGGTGAGTTCGGGATCATCCCGGGCTCGATGGGCACCAGCTCGTACATCGTGAAGGGTCTCGGCAACGAGAAGGCCTTCAACTCGGCCTCGCACGGGGCTGGTCGTCGTATGAGCCGCAATGCGGCCAAGCGCCACTTCACGACCAGGGACCTGGAGGAGCAGACGCGGGGTGTCGAGTGCCGCAAGGACTCCGGAGTGCTGGACGAGATTCCGGGCGCCTACAAGAACATCGACCAGGTCATGGACCAGCAGCGCGACCTCGTCGAGGTGGTCGCGAAGCTCAAGCAGTTCATCTGCGTGAAGGGCTGAAGCGGAAGGCCCCCGGCCGGAGCCGGGGGTCTCGTTCGTCCGGTCACTGGTCGCCAGGGGTTCGCTCTGGTGGGTTACCTGCCCTCTGACTCCAGCGAGTCCAGCCAGCGCAGGAGACGTTCGCCCTCCCTGGTCATGATGTCCGGGTCGCGGAGGGCGTTGGCCAGGAGGGACATGCCCTGGTAGGCGGAGACCAGGGTGAGGGCGCGGTCGTCCGGGTCGGGCAGGTTCCACTGGCGGAACTGGGCGGCCGTCCAGTTCAGCAGGCGGCGGATGGCCGCGCCGGCCTCGGCGTCCAGGATGCCGTCGGTGCGTTTGTCGAGTTCGACGGCCAGGGTGCCGGTGGGGCAGCCGTGGCGGGCGGCGGTCTCGCGCTGGGCGACCCAGGCTTCGACGAGCGCCTTGAGGCGGTCGCGGGGGGCCGGCAACTCCTCCAGGGCAGCGGTGAGTTCGTCCAGGTGGGCCTGGTGTTCCGCCAGTGCCGCCCGGACCAGTTCGTCCTTGGTCTTGAAGTAGTAGTAGACGTTTCCGACCGGGACGTCGGCCTCGCGGGCGATGTCGGCGAGGGTGGTGCGCTCGACGCCCTGCTGGTGCAGGACGCGGGCCGCCGCGGCCGTGAGTCGTCGGCGCTTCTGTGACGCCCGTGCTCGCCGATCCACTGAGTTTGTCACCTGACTGACTATAGACAGGCGGGGGTGGTCGCGTGTTGGCGTCCGACGCGCTCGCCTGGAGTGAGTCGGTGCGTACCCGGCGCACGGTGTACGCGCCCTTCGGTGATGTCGCGCTGCCCGTGGTCGACCCGGCGGACGTCGCCGCCGTGGCCGCCGCCGCGCTGCTGGAGGACGGGCACGCGCGCCGGGTGCAGAGAGGACCTCCGCCTGCCCGCGCGGACTGATCGGCTCCGGGCCGGTCAGCCGAGCGACGGCCCGGCCCCCGGTGTGGCGGCCGTGCTGCACCGGCCGGCCGCCCCGTTCGCGGCGTGGGTCGCGCGGAACCTGCCGGCGTTCGCCTGAGCCCGCCCGGACCGGCGGGCTACTTCGCGTGCCGTACGGCGTAGATCATGACGAACGCGACGAGGTGGATGCCGAACAGGAAGTAGGCCAGGAAGTACCAGACCTGGCGTTCGTTCCTCGTCTCCTGGGCCAGGCGCCGCTGCTCGAAGGCGTCCTGTGCCGGGGAGCCGTCCGTCGCGGGGTCGTCGTCCGTCACCGTTCCCGGTGGACCTTGGTGTTGGACGCCTGGGCGCGGGGGCGCAGGACCAGCAGGTCGACGTTGACGTGGCTGGGGCGGGTCACCGCCCAGGTGATGGTCTCGGCCACGTCGTCCGCGGTGAGGGGCTCGGCGACGCCCTCGTACACCTTCGCGGCCTTCTCCGTGTCGCCGCCGAAGCGGGTGAGGGCGAACTCCTCGGTCTTGACCATGCCGGGGGCGATCTCGATGACGCGCACCGGCTGGCCGACGATCTCCAGGCGGAGGGTCTCGGCGAGGACGTGGGCGCCGTGCTTGGCGGCCACGTAGCCGCCGCCGCCCTCGTAGGTGCCGTGGCCGGCGGTGGAGGAGACGACCACGACCACGCCGTCGCCGCTCGCGACCAGCTTCGGCAGCAGCGCCTGGGTGAGGTTGAGGGTGCCGATGACGTTGGTCTCGAACATCGTGCGCCAGTCGGCGGGGTCGCCGGTGGCCACCGGGTCCGCACCGAGGGCGCCGCCCGCGTTGTTGACGAGGACGCCGATGGTCTTGAAGGCGCCGGCGAACTCGTCCACGGCGGCGCGGTCGGTCACGTCCAGCTGGTAGGCGAGGGCGGAGTGGCCGGCCTTGGTGAGTTCCTCGGCGAGGGCTTCGATGCGGTCCTTGCGGCGGGCCGTGAGGACGACGCGGTAGCCGGCCGCGGCGAGCCGGCGGGCCGTGGCGGCGCCGATGCCGCTGCTCGCGCCGGTGATGACGGCGATGCGGGAGGCGGCGGACGGGGCGGCGGTGGCCATGGCTGCTCCTGTGGGCTGCGTCGGGGTGGTGCGCTCGGACGGTTCCGTCCAGCCTAAGTGAGCCTCAGCCGCCGCTCCGGGGCGCCCACATGATGACGGCCATGCCGGCGAGGCAGATCAGCGCCCCGGTGACGTCCCAGCGGTCGGGGCGGTAGCCGTCGGCGACCACGCCCCACAGCAGGGAGCCGGCCACGAAGATCCCGCCGTAGGCGGCGAGAATGCGGCCGAAGTGGGCGTCGGGCTGGAAGGTGGCGACGAAACCGTAGGCGCCGAGGGCGAGGACGCCACCGGCCGCCCACAGCCAGCCGCGGTGTTCGCGCACGCCCTGCCAGACCAGCCAGGCGCCGCCGATCTCGAACAGGGCGGCGACGACGAACAGGGCGGCGGAGCGGAGGATCGGCATGGCCGCAGCTTCGCACGCGGGGGTGGCGTCACCTTGTTGGAGGGCGCCCGGCGGGCACCTCGCGTGGCATACATCCGTACGGCGGTCGTGGGAACGGCGGCCAGGTGTACGGCGGTGCCGGCGCGAGCGAGGAGTGGTGAGGGCGTGCGGATGCGGGCGTGGGTGTTGTCCGGGGTGTGTGCCGGTGCCGTCCTGGCGCCGGGGACCGCGGTGGCCGCTCCGGTCCCGGAGGCCGACCTGGCCTTCCACGGGACCGCGGTGATGGACGGGGACCGGGTGGAGGTGCGGCTGACCCCGCGGAACAACGGACCGGCCGCCGTCGCGGACGCCACGGTCCGGCTGCGCTGGTCGGTGGAGCTGGCCGACGAGCAGGAGCTGCCGGCCCGGTGTGCCCGGGAGGACGGGCGGACGGTGGTGTGCGGGACGGGGGCGCTGGCGGTGGACGCGGCGGAGGAGCAGGTGCGGGTGCCGGTGCGGCTGCGGGAGCGGCCGTCGGAGGTGACGCTGGAGATCGACACCGCGTGGAGCGCGGGCGCGGTGGACCGGGACCGGTCGAACGACCGGATGGCGGTGCTGGTGCTGGACACCGGGGACGCGTACGCCTTCTGAGGCGTTGCCCGCGGTGAGTCGGGCGGGGTTGTCGGTGTCGTGGCGTTCGCGGGCCGCGCGGACCTCGCCGGAGTGGGTCGCCGCCCAGTCCTGCACGGGCCACCCGACCCGCCGGGCCGCGCCCTGAACGGGCTGACCGGGCTCCGGGCGGGTCGTTGCCGGTGGCCAGAGCGGCGGGGGCGGTCGGCGGGTTCGCGGTGCAGCCGGCGGCGCGCCGGGGGTTCGGGGTGACCGGGCAGGCCCCCGGGCGGGCGACGAGGAGCTGGTGGGTTCGCCCGGTGCCGCGCACGTCACCGCCGAGGGGGTGCTGGACGCGGCGGTGCCCGGCGAGGCGGTCCTGGAGTGGGCGCGGGACTGGGGCGCATACGTGGGGGGTGCGGGACGGGGGCGCGTACGCGGGGGTGCGGCCGGGGCGTTCCCGGCGTCGGTGCGCGGGGTGTGGACGGGGGCCGTGGCGGTGGCCGCGGACGGGGTGCTTTGCTGCGGCCGGTCCGGCCGGTGGGCGACGGCGTGCCGACCCCGCGGCTGGCCGAGACCTGCCCCGCTTCAGGAGGCGGCGATGGCGCACGCCCGGCTGGGGGCGGGCGGGGTGCGGGGGCGGCTGGTGCTGGTGCCCTGACTCCCGGCGGGCCGGAATATCCAGGGAGGGCGGACCGTTCCGAGGGTATAGTTGAACGGTCAACAATCTGGAGGGTGAGTGACCATGCAGTTCGGGATCTTCACGGTCGGCGACGTCACACCGGACCCCACCACGGGACGGACCCCGACCGAGCGCGAGCGGATCAAGGCCATGGTCGCCATCGCGCTGAAGGCCGAGGAGGTCGGGCTCGACGTCTTCGCGACCGGTGAGCACCACAACCCGCCGTTCGTGCCGTCGTCCCCCACCACCCTGCTCGGCTACATAGCCGCGCGGACCGAGAAGCTGATCCTCTCCACGTCCACCACCCTGATCACCACCAACGACCCGGTGAAGATCGCGGAGGACTACGCGATGCTCCAGCACCTGGCCGACGGGCGCGTCGACCTGATGCTGGGCCGCGGCAACACCGGGCCGGTCTACCCGTGGTTCGGCAAGGACATCCGGGAGGGCATCAACCTCGCCGTCGAGAACTACGCCCTGCTGCGCCGCCTGTGGACCGAGGACGTCGTGGACTGGGAGGGCAGGTTCCGCACGTCGCTGCAGGGCTTCACCTCCACCCCGCGCCCGCTGGACGACGTGGCGCCGTTCGTCTGGCACGGCTCCATCCGCTCGCCGGAGATCGCCGAGCAGGCCGCGTACTACGGCGACGGCTTCTTCCACAACAACATCTTCTGGCCCGCCGAGCACACCCGGCGGATGGTCGAGCTCTACCGCAAGCGGTACGCGCACTACGGGCACGGCACCCCGGAGCAGGCGATCGTCGGCCTCGGCGGCCAGGTGTTCATGCGGAGGAACTCGCAGGACGCGGTCAGGGAGTTCCGGCCGTACTTCGACAACGCGCCGGTGTACGGCCACGGGCCCTCGCTGGAGGACTTCACCGAGCAGACCCCGCTGACCGTGGGGTCCCCGCAGCAGGTGATCGAGAAGACCCTGGCCTTCCGCGAGTACGCCGGCGACTACCAGCGCCAGCTGTTCCTCATGGACCACGCGGGACTGCCGCTGAAGACCGTGCTGGAGCAGCTCGACCTGCTCGGCGAGGAGGTCGTGCCCGTACTGCGCGAGGAGTTCGCCAAGGGGCGCCCGGCTGACGTGCCGGAGGCGCCCACCCACCAGTCCCTGCTCGCCGCGAAGGAGAAGGAGGCGGCCACCGTATGAACGACCGCGTGAACGACCGTGTGGACAGGCGCATGAACCTCGTCGTCGTGTCGGCGGGGCTGAGCGTCCCGTCCTCCACCCGGCTGCTCGCCGACCGGCTGGCCGCCGCCGTCGGCCGGCAGGCGGAGGTGGACACCGAGGTGGTCGAGCTGCGCGACCTCGCCGTCGAGATCGCGCACGCCTTCACCAACGGGTTCCAGGGCAAGGGTCTCGCCGCCGCGCAGGACGCGGTGGCGGGGGCCGACGGGCTGATCGTCGTCACGCCGGTGTTCAGCGCGTCGTACAGCGGGCTGTTCAAGTCGTTCTTCGACGTGCTGGACAGGGACGCGCTGGCCGGCAAGCCGGTGCTGATCGGTGCGACCGGCGGTACGGGACGGCACTCGCTGGTGCTGGAGCACGCGCTGCGGCCGCTGTTCGCCTACCTGCGGGCCGTGGTCGTGCCGACCGGGGTGTACGCGGCGTCCGAGGACTGGGGCGCGGACGGGCTGGCCGCCCGGATCGAGCGGGCGGCGGCCGAACTGGCCGCGCTGATGCCGTTGGCCCCGCGGGCCGGCGAGGACGTGGTGGTGCCCTTCGCCGAACAGCTGGCGGCGTTGCAGCGCTGATGCTGTTCGCCCGCCCACCCGGCTCGCTCGGCCGGGAGGCTGCCGACACGGTGGGCGGGCGTGCGGGCGTGCGGGCGCGCGGGCGGGTGGCAGGGCGCGGGTCGGGTGGGGCCGTGGACGCCCGGGCCCCGTCGCTCGCCCGGACCCGCATCGCCCTGCCGGTAGGCGGCCGCCCGAGCGCGAACCCGGCACCGGGGACGGCTCCGGCCTCCCGAGCGCCGCCGGCGGCCGGCCGGGGCCGGGTGGTCTCCGTGCCGGGGCCGGGTTGCCTCTGTGACGGTGAGAGGGGGGTAAAAAGGGTGATCGTAGGGCCATCGGGCCCGGCCGGACCCGTGGAGGGCTTGGCACACTGGGGGCGTGCCCCAGACTGTGCTGCTCGCTGAAGACGACCGTGCCATCCGTCACGCCCTGGACCGTGCCCTGACGCTGGAGGGGTACCACGTGACGGCGGTCGCCGACGGCGTGGAGGCGCTGGCGCAGGCGCACAAGAACCCGCCGGACGTCCTCGTCCTGGACGTGATGATGCCCGGCATCGACGGCCTCCAGGTGTGCCGCGTGCTGCGCGCCGAGGGTGACCGCACCCCGATCCTCATGCTCACCGCCCTCGTGGAGACCGCCGACCGCATCGCGGGCCTCGACGCCGGCGCCGACGACTACGTGGTCAAGCCGTTCGACGTCGAGGAGGTCTTCGCGCGGCTGCGCGCGCTGCTGCGCCGTACCAGCCCGGTGCCCGCCGCCGGCGGCGCCCCCGAGGGCCCGGTTCGCGAGGTGCAGGTCTCCGACCGGCAGCAGGTGGAGGCCGCCGGCATCCGCATGGACCTCCAGGCCCGCCGGGCCTGGCGCGGCCGGCGCGAACTGGAACTGACCCGCACCGAGTTCGAGCTGCTGGAACTGCTGGCGCGCAACGCGGGCATCGTCCTCGACCACTCCACGATCTACGACCGGATCTGGGGGTACGACTTCGGCCCCGGCTCCAAGAACCTCGCCGTCTACGTCGGCTACCTCCGCCGCAAGCTGGACGAGCCGGGCGCCCCGCAGCTGATCCACACCGTGCGGGGCGTGGGTTACGTGCTGCGGGAGGACTAGGTGGGCCACCGCTGGCGGCCCCGGGCCGGCCCCCGGCCGAGGCTGGTCTCCCTGCGCACCACCTTCGCCGTCTCCTTCGCGGCCGTCACCGCCGCCGTCACCATCCTGGTCGGCATCCTGTCGTACAACTCCGCCGCCCGGCTCGTCCGCGTCGACCAGCAGTCGGTGTTCACGCAGGTCGTGCAGGACGTGCGGGACGAGGTACGGCAGCACCCCATGGGCCCCGACGACTTCTCCTCCTCCCGCCCCGGGCACGACCTGGTCCGCCCCGCCCGCACGGACGTGCAGGTGCTGGGCGGGCAGGGACAGATCATGGACCACGGCAACCCGGTGCTGCCGGTCACCTCCCGGGACCGGGCCACCGCCCTCGCCCGGACGGCCGGGACGGTGGTGGAGCACAAGGACGTACGGGTGGACGAGGACCTGTTCCGCATCGCCACCGTCTCGCTCGGCGACGGGCGGGGCGCCGTCCAGGTCGCCCAGGAGTTCAGCGACACCGAGGACCTGCTGCGGGCGCTGCAGCAGCGCACGCTGATCCTGATGGCGGCGGTCGTGGTCGCGGCCGGGCTGTTCGGGTGGTGGCTGGCCCGGCGGATCACCCGGCGCCTGGTGATCCTCACCTCCGCCGCCGAGGACGTCGCCCGCACCCGGCAGCTGGGCATCCAGGTCCCGGTGGCCGGCCTGGACGAGGTCGGGCGGCTGGGCCGCGCCTTCGACCGGATGCTGGGCCGGCTCGCGCAGTCGGAGGAGGACCAGCGCAGGCTGGTCCAGGACGCCGGTCACGAGCTGCGGACCCCGCTCACCTCGCTGCGTACGAACATCTCGCTGCTGCGGCGGATCGACGAGCTCCCGCCCGCCACCCGCGAGGAACTCGTCGCCGACCTGTCCCAGGAGGCGCGGGAGCTGACCGACCTCGTCAACGAGCTGGTCGACCTGGCCGCCGGGCAGTCCGACAGCGAGCCGCCGCAGCGGGTGGACCTCGCCGACCTCGCCGAGGACGTCGTCGGGCTGGCCCGGCGCCGTACGGGGCGGGACGTCGTCCTGCACGCCGCCGGTGACACGACGACCGACGGGCGGCCCGGGCTGCTCCAGCGGGCCATCTCCAACCTGGTGGAGAACGCGGCCAAGTTCGACCGGGACGGCAGGGCACCGATCGAGGTCAGCGTCACCGGGCCGGCCCGGCCGGGCACGGTACGGGTGGAGGTGCTGGACCGGGGGCCCGGGATCGCCGAGGGCGACCTCGTGCGCATCTTCGACCGCTTCTACCGCGCCGCCGACGCCCGCTCCCTGCCGGGCTCCGGTCTCGGCCTGTCCATCGTCCGCGAGGTCGCCATGGCGCACGGCGGAGCACCCTTCGCCTACCGCCGCGAGGGCGGCGGCGCGGTCATCGGGTTCACGGTGGGCGGTGGGTACCTCCCGGGCGGGCGGCACCGGCACCTGACCGAGGGCCCGGGCTAGTTTCCTCCCGGCAGGGTGAGGAAGCCCTCCGCGCGGGCGCTGGCCAGGCCGATCCTCGGGATGTCACCGCTCTTGGCGAACAGCAGGAAACGCGGCTCCCACACCGGCCGGTACTTGGCGTTGGCGCGGTACAGGGACTCGATCTGCCACCAGCGGGAGAAGAAGGTGAGCACCGAGCGCCACAGGCGCAGCACCGGACCCGCGCCGAGACGGGCGCCGCGCTCGAAGACCGAGCGGAACATCGCGAAGTTGAGCGAGACCCGGTCGATGCCCAGCTCCTTCGCCTGGAGGAGGAGCTCGACGACCATGTACTCCATCAGGCCGTTCTCGCAGTCCCGGTCGCGGCGCATCAGGTCCAGGGAGAGACCGCGCTCACCCCAGGGGACGAAGCTGAGCAGGGCGCGGGGCTCGCCGTCGGCGTCCCGGCACTCCAGCATCACGCAGCGGCCGTCGCTGGGGTCGCCGAGGCGGCCCAGGGCCATGGAGAAGCCGCGTTCGGTGGCGCCGTCGCGCCAGTGGTCGGCGCGGTCCACGAGCAGCGCCATCTCCTCGGCGGGGATGTCCTCGTGCCGGCGGACGCGGACGGTGTAGCCGGCCCGGCGGACCCGGTTGTGGGCCTGGCGGACCACGCGCATGGCCCGGCCGTCCAGGGTGAAGTCGGCGAGGTCCACGATCGCCTCGTCGCCGAGTTCGAGCGCGTCCAGACCGTGCCGGGCGTAGACCGTGCCCGCTTCCTCGCTCGCGCCCATCACGGCCGGGGTCCAGGCGTGGCGGCGGGCCTCGGCGAGCCAGGCGTCGATGACGCCGGGCCAGGCCTCGGGGTCGCCGAGCGGGTCGCCGGAGGCGAGGCTGACCCCGCCGACCACGCGGTAGGCGATGGCCGCCTTGCCGCTGGGGGAGAAGATGACGGACTTGTCGCGGCGGAGCGCGAAGTAGCCGAGGGAATCGCGCTCGCCGTGCCGGTCCAGCAGGTCGCGCAGCCTGCGCTCGTCCTCCTCGGCCAGCAGCCGGGCGCCGCGCGGGGCGCGGAAGCAGGCGTAGAGGACCAGCAGGAAGGTGACCGCCATCAGGACGTTGACGGTCATGTCCGCCCAGCGGGGCGCGTGCACGGCGGGGACGCGGTCGGCGAGCGGGCCGACGCTGATGCCGCGCAGCAGGCTGTAGGCGATCTCGTTCCCGAGGGTGGCCCCGCCGACCTTGTTGGTCGCGTGCACCAGCAGGGTGCCGAGGCCGCCGCTGACGAGGGTGCCGCCCACGCCGACGGCGAGCGCCAGACGCGGGTTGGAGCGGTCGCCGATGGCGTCGAACTCGCGGCGGCCGAGCAGCAGGGCGGCGACGAACAGGCCGGTCAGCGCCGTGGAGACCCAGTTGAAGGGGTGCTCGCGGTAGGGGGCGCGGGTCAGCGCGACGACGTAGAGGCCGAGGAGCGGGCCGGCGAGGAGGAGGTTGAAGAGCCAGGCGGCTCGTTTGCGGCGGCGCATCACCACCGCGAGGAACAGGGCCAGGGCGGCCGAGACCAGGCCGGCGGTGGCCAGGTACGGGGTGAAGTACTCGCCCGCGTTGTGCTCGTGCACCTCCTCGCGGAACGGCAGGGACACCACCGCCGCGATGTTCAGTACGGCGAGGAGTCGCAGGTACCAGACGGTGGCGGTGGCGGCCCGGGCGCACAGTGGCGGCGGGAGGAACGGCAGGAAGCGGATGCCACGGCGGGGGGTGCGGGGAGCGGTGGCCGGTGGCGGGGCCAGGGTCGTCTGTGGTGCGGGCATGCTGACGGTTCACCCTTGGGGACGGGGGAAGGGGGCCGGGGAGGGGACGGGGCGCGTAGACCCTACAGTTTGTAGGTTCACAGCCGGTTCTCTCCCTGCGGCTGTAGGGGCCCAGCGGGTTTCTTCCCTACAGCCGATGCACAGTTTCTCATCCGCCGGGGGAGGGGGCGAGGGCGCTCAGCCGCCGTGGCCCCGGCGCGCCGCCGTCAGATGCCAGGCCAGGTTGCCCACCGCCGCTCCGGCGGCCACCGCGGCCGCGATCACCCCGCCGGTCGCGAGACCGTCGCTGAACAGGTGCGGGCGCCGGTCCAGGCTGTGCAGCCCGAAGCCGCACAGCTCGTACACGCCTACGGCGGCGATGGCCAGGCTGACGGCCAGCAGGGTCAGCGTCGGTGCGAGACTGCGCGCGCACACCTGCGTACCGGGCTCCGCTTGCGTGGTGTCCTGCATGGGTCCCCCGTTGAACAGGCGTGTGAACAGCGCGGCGGCCGATGGCCGTTGGGAACCTACAATACGTAGGGTCGGTCAGGGGTGACGCCGTGCGGATCTCCGTCTGTGGGGACACGGAGTCCGTGCAGCTCGGCATGGGCGGCCGGCCACTCGCCCACGCCACGGCGGCGGTCCTCGGCGTGCCGGTCGTGGCCCTCACGGGTGACGACGCGGCGTGCGCGGAGATGACGGAGTGGGACGCCTCGGTCCCGGCCGACCGGTCGCCTTAACTGCTGACACCTGCCGCCTTTCAGCCACCCGCAGCGGTGCGGCACCGCGCGGGACGTGCGACTGTGCACGATCCCCCGCCCTATGCGCCGGGGTGTTACCAAATCGATTGGTCACTACACGTACGTCCACCCCCCAAGATCATGAACGTGCAGCATCCTGCTGCACGTTTCCTTTGAGCTGCGCAGACGTTGCTGGCAGGGTCACTGACGGAGTGACCAGGCAACAGGTCCGACGGGAGCGGGCCGGCCACCTGGCGGACGTACGGAGCACCCGGGGGGAGCAGGGGGAAGCACGGGACGAGGGCCGGGCACACCGCCCCCGTAGCACTTTTCACGCCGACTTCTGCCGTTCCGGCGCGCCCGCGACGCACCTTCCGAGTTGCCGTCCGCCTCGCCCGACCGGTGTTCCGCCGCGCCTGTCCGACATCTGACAGCTCGCACGCAGAAAGGCCAGTCCCATGACCACCGTTGTCCATCGGCATGCCCAGGAACTGCTCGACCAGGGCTACACCCTCCTGCACGGCATACGGTCCGACGAGGAGGCCGCCGAGGCACTGCGCCCGTTCGGGGACCTGATGCCCCAGTACGACGGCCGGCTGCGCTACCAGGTGAAGGCGGCCCCGGGCTTCGAGGACCGCCGCTACTCGAAGAGCACGAACACCATCCTCGTCCACACCGAGGCCCCGGGCTGGGCCCCGCCGCCGCGCCATCTGGCCCTGCACTGCCGGGTGCAGGCGAAGTGCGGCAGCGGGCACACCGAACTCGCCGACGCGCGCGAGCTCCTGGCCGGACTCGACGCGACCGCGGCCCGGGCCGTGCGGGAGGAACAGATCGACTGGCTCGGGCACAACACCGGCGGCACCGGCACCGAAGGGGTGCGCCGGCCCGTGGTGGAGCAGGACCCCGACGGCCGGGAGATCATCCGTTTCAGCTACAACCTGCTCACCGCCGGCCACTACGACCCCCCGGTCGACGCCCGCCCCGAACCCGAGACCCTTCCCCTCGGCCGGCTCGGCCTCGAACTGGCCCAGCGCGCCGAGGACTTCTTCCGCGAGCACAAGGTCTCCGTCCTCATCCCGGAGGACTCCCTGCTCGTCTGGGACAACCAGCGCATGCTGCACGCCCGTTCCGAGTACCAGGACGCGCGGCGCCACCTCACCCGCTACTGGCTCTCCGAGCGCGTCTGATCACTCCTCCCCACCCATGAAGGACGTCATGAACGGCAACTCCCCCCTGTCCACCGAAGAGCCCACCCTCGCGCTGCCCGACGGCATCCCGACGTACGACCCGAACGACCCCGTGGAGAACGCCGTCATACGGCGCCTCGTGGGGAACTGGCACCGCCGGGCCACGGTCAAACGCGAAGAGCCCGACCTGGACGACCTGTTCGAGCCCGAGCGGGCGGACTACCCCGAACAGATCCTCCCCTTCCACGACCACCCGACATGGCAGGCGCTCGCCCCCGAGAAACGCTCCGAGGTGCTGAGCTGGGCCTGGATCGCCTACAACCGGCACACCGTGATGGCCGAGCAGAAGGTGGCCAACCCGGCCTTCGCCCTCGTCATGGAGGGCGAGTACCCCGCACTCCAGGGCGAGGCGCTCAACCTGTCGCTGGCGCAGGCCATGGTCGACGAGCAGTACCACACCCTGATGCACCTCAACGCCAGCGCGGTGACCCGCCGCCGGCGCGGCATGGCCATGCCCGACCACGAACTGCCCCTGTCACACACCGCGCGCCGGCACCAGCGGCTGCGGGACGACGCCGGCGAACGGTGGCAGCGCTCGCTGACCACCCTGGCGTTCGCGACGGTCTCCGAGATCTCGATCAACGCCTATCTGGACCTCCTCGCCGACGACACGGACATCCAGGTCATCAACAGCACGACGGCGAAGCTGCACAACCGCGACGAGTACTGCCACGCCTCCATCTCCGCCGTGCTGGCCGAGATGGTCTACGACAAGCTGGACGCACCGCAGCGCAGGTTCTTCCTGGACATGCTGATGGAGGGCCTGGACGCGTTCGTCGCCAACGACTACACCACCTGGGAACGCATCATCGACCTCACCGGTGTCCCCGGCGGCCGGGAGATGCTGAAGGACTGCCAGGCCGACAGCGGCCGCAAGCGGCTGGTGCGCGAGTACACGGGCCTGCACAGCCTGGTCGAGCAGATGGGCGTGACCGAGCAGATCGACTTCGACTGGTCCCGCTCCCACATCGCCACCGCCTGACCCACCCGCTCCCCACGCTGCGCGGGACCCCCACCGAACGGCCCGAGGTCTCTACCGGATGAAAACCTTCTCCCACGAACGACTGGCAGAACTGGCCCGCAGCCGCGGGCTGTCGGAGGACTACCTGCGCGACCTGCGGGTCGTGTCCGCCGTACTGCCCTTCAAGGTCAACGACTACGTCGCCGACGAGCTGATCGACTGGTCGGCGGCACCCGACGACCCGGTCTTCCGCCTCACCTTCCCGCACCGGGACATGCTGCCGCCGGACACCTTCGACACCATCGCGGGCCTGCTGGACGCCGATGCCCCGCGCGAGGTGATACGCAAGGCGGCCGCCGACGCCCAGACACTGCTCAACCCGCACCCCGGCGACCAGCTGGAAGCCAACGTCCCCACGCTCGACGGACGCCGGCTGCCCGGCCTGCAGCACAAGTACGCCGAAACGGTGCTGGTCTTCCCGTCCCAGGGACAGACATGCCACGCCTACTGCGGCTACTGCTTCCGGTGGGCCCAGTTCGTGGGCGTCGCCGAACTCCGCCAGGCCCTGCGCGATCCCGCCGACCTGACCGGCTACGTCGCCACGCAGCCCCAGGTCACCGATGTGCTGTTCACCGGCGGCGACCCCATGATCATGAAGACGGCGGTGCTGCGCCGCTGGGTCGACCCCCTGCTCGACCCGGCCATGGAACAGGTGCGCACCCTGCGGTTCGGCACCAAGGCCCTGGCCTACTGGCCCGACCGCTTCCTCGGCGACGCCGACGCCGACGACCTGCTGCGGCTCTTCGAACGCAGCGTCGAGGCCGGCCGCCACGTCGCGGTCATGGCGCACTTCTCCCACCCCAGGGAGCTGGAGGGCACCCGGGTCCGCCGGGCCATCGCCCGGATCCAGGCCACCGGTGCGGTGATCCGCGCCCAGGCCCCGCTGATCGGCCACGTCAACGACGACAGCGGCGTCTGGGCGCGGATGTGGCAGCGGCAGGTCGAACTGGGCGTCGTGCCCTACTACATGTTCGTGGAACGGGACACCGGCGCCCGCAGCTACTTCGGTGTGCCGCTGGCCCGGGCCCTGGACATCTACACCGACGCCGTGCGCGGCGTCTCGGGGCTGGCCCGCACCGCACGAGGACCGGTGATGTCCGCCGCGCCCGGCAAGGTGGCGGTCGACGGCGTGGTCACCATCGCCGGGGAACGCGTCTTCTCGCTGCGCATGCTGCAGGCCCGCGACCCCGAGTCGGTCGGGCGGCAGTTCTTCGCCGCGTACGACCCGACCGCGGAGTGGCTGGACCAGCTCAGGCCCGCGCTCGGCTCGTGGTTCCCCGAGAGCCCCCGCCAGGCCCTCCCGCTGGTACCCGCGGGTGCCCTGTGAAGGTCGTCGCGCACGAGATCAGCATCACCCAGCGCCACCTGTGGCGCTCCGCCCGTGAAGCCATCCCCGTACAGCGCGCGCTGATCGTCGAGGTGGGGCAGGACGGGGTCAGCGGCTTCGGCGAGGCCTCCGCCTTCATGACCGACCACTACAACTCCGGCCTCGACCGGATGCACGCCGACCTGCGCCGGCTCGCCCCGGTCCTGCGCGAACTGGCCCCCGACGACCCGTTCGCGGTCTGGAAGGCCCTCGCCGCGCGGCTGCCCCGGTCACCGTTCCTGCTGGCCGCGCTCGACACCGCCGTACACGACCTGCGGGCCAGGCTGCTCGGCGTACCGCTGTGGCAGGCCCTCGGGCTGCGGGCGCCGGTGGGCGCCCGGTCCAGCTTCAGCATCGGCCTCGACGACACCGAGGTGATGGTCGTGAAGCTGCGCGAGCAACTCGGCTGGTCCGCCTACAAGGTGAAGCTCGCCGATCCCCGCGACCTCTCCGTCCTGGCCGAACTGCGCCGCCACACCGACGCGCCGTTCTACGTGGACGGCAACTGCGGCTGGGACCTCCCCGGCACGCTCGCCGCCCTGGACGGCATGCGGGACCTGGGCGTCGCACTCGTCGAGCAGCCCTTCCCGCGGTCCGCCTGGCGCGACGCCGAGGTACTCAAGGAAGCAAGCCCGATGCCGGTACTGGCCGACGAGAGCATCACCTCCCTCGCCGACCTGGACGCCTGCACCAGGGCCTTCCACGGCATCAACGTCAAGCCGATGAAGGCCGGCGGCACCACCCCGGCGCTCGAACTGCTGCGCGCCGCCCGGGAACGCGGGCTGATCACCATGCTGGGCTGCATGCCGGAGTCCTCGGCGGGCCTCACCGCCACCGCGCATCTCGCCCCGCTCGCCGACCACCTGGACGTCGACTCCGTCGTCCTCAACGCGGTCGACACCGGACACGGCCTCGGCGTCGACGAGACCGGCCGGGTCACGCTGCCCGACCGGCCGGGCTCGGGCTACCTGCCGGACCCGCGCCAGCGCGGCTGGCGGGTCCGCCCGGCCACCGCCGAGGAGATCCGGCCGTTGCGGCACCGGGTGCTGCGGACGGGAGAACCGGCCGAGAACGCCCACTACCCGTACGACGACCACCCCGGTGCCCTGCACCTCGCCGCTTGGGACGCCGGGCGTCCGACGGGCGCGTGCTCGCTGCTGCCCGAGGACCCGCCCGCCGAGCACCCCGTGCCCGGCCTCGCCCCGGGCACCGGCCGACGGCTGCGCGGCATGGCCGTACTCGACGAGGACCGCGGCACCGGACTGGGCAGCGCCCTGCTGCGCACCGCCCTCACCCACGCCGTGCTGGACGGCGCCACCACCGTGTGGGGCACCGCCCGCGCCCAAGCGGCCGGCTTCTTCGGCCGGCACGGGTTCCGCGCCGTCGGCGACACCTTCGAACGGCCCGGTCTCGGACCTCACCTGCTCATGTACTGGAGCCCGGAATGACCACGAACACCTCCACGGGAGCGCTGATCGAGGAGCGGGCGGCGCGGGACCTCGCGACCGCCGCGCTCACCGCGGCCGGCGTCCCCGGCGATGACGCCGCGCAGGTGGCCGACGCCCTGGTCGACACGTCCCTGCGGGGCATCGACACGCACGGTCTGCGTCTGCTCGGCCAGTACCTCGACGAACTCGCCGGCGGCGTGGCGGACGCCCGGGCCCGCATCACCGTGGCCCGGGACAGGGGAGCGGGACTGCTGCTGGACGCGGACGGCGCCCTCGGTGTCCTCGCGGGCCTCGCCGCCGCCCGCCACGCGGCCGAGCGGGCGGCACGCTTCGGTGTCGCGGCGGTCGGGGTGCGCTCCTCCAACCACTTCGGGGCCGCCTCCGTCTACACCCGGCGGCTCGCCCGGAAGGGCCTGGTGGGCCTGGCGGTGACCTCGGCGGCCTCCCGGGTCGCCCCGTTCGGCGGGGTGGAGCCCCTGTTCGGCACCAATCCGATCAGTGTGGCGGCCGGCTCCGACGACCGGGAGTTCGCCCTCGACATGGCCACCAGCCAGGTCTGCTTCGGCGAGATCAAGCAGCGCCGCACGGAGAGCCGGCGGCTCGACCGGGGGTGGGCCACCGACGCGACGGGGCAGCCCACCGAGGACCCGGACACGGCGCACGCCCTGTCGCCGCTCGGCGGATACAAGGGCCAGGGGCTCGCCATGGCGGTCACGCTCCTCGGGGCGGTGCTGACCGGCATGCCGCCGGACTGGCGGCTGTCGCAGGTGGGCGCCGGTACCGCAGGCCAGGACCGGCAGGTGGGCCACTTCGTGCTGGCGATCGACCCCGCCGCGTTCGCCGGCGAGGAACAGTTCACCGCCGGCCTCACGGAGCTGCTCGACACCGTGCGCACGGCCCCCCGGGCGGGGCAGGAACCCGTGCTCGCCCCCGGCGACCCCCAGCGCGCGCACGCACGACGGCGCCGGGCGACGGGCATCCCGCTGGACGCCGGCACCGCGGGGCGGCTGGCCGAGCTGGCCGAACGGCTCGGCATGCCCGGCCCGGTCGCCGGTCCCCTCGCCGGCCCCCTCGCCGGTCCGGAGCGGGAGGAGGCGTCCGCGAAGTGACCCTCCTCCTGATCAGTCCCCGTCACGCCCACCTGCCGTTCGCCCGCTGGCTGCCCGAACTGGCCGGGCGCATGGTGGCGGTGGCGCCCGCCTCGGCCCGGCTCGGCGACGGCTTCCGCGAGGTCCGTACCGTCCCCGACCACACCGACGACGCGGCCGTCCTGGCGGCGGCCCGGGACCTGGTGGCACGGCACCGGCCCGCGACACTGGTCGCGCTCGCGGAGTCCGACATCGAACGCGCGGCCGCGCTGCGCGCCGAGTTCGGCCTGCCCGGCTTCGACCCGCGGGCCGCCGCCGCGTACCGCGACAAGGTCCTCATGAAGGAGTACGCGCGGGCCGCCGGGATCAGCGTGCCCCGCTTCGCACCGGTGCACCGGCTCTCCGACGTCACCGACTTCCTGGCCGCGCACGGCGGACCCGTCGTGGTCAAGCCGCGGGGCGCCTCGGGGGCCACCGGCGTACACGTGGTCGAGACCGCGGCGCAGGCCACCGCGCTGAGCGAGGAGTCACTCGCCTCCACCCCGTACGAGGTGGAGGAGTTCGTCGCGGGCCAGCTCTACCACGTGGACGCCTTCCGGGTGGCCGGCCGGCCGGTGGCCGCGGTGGCCTCCCGCTACACCACACCCGGCTGTCTGTCGCACTGGTCCGACAGTCCGCACGGCTCGCGCACCCTGCCGGCGGACGATCCGCTGCGCCCGCGGCTGGTCGCCGAGACATGGCGGCTGATCGAGGCGCTTCCCTCCCCGCCGACGGTGTGCGTGCACGCCGAGTTCTTCGTCACCGCCGAGGGGGAGTTGGTGTTGTGCGAGGTGGCCGGCCGGGTGGCCGGCGGCACCATCCCGGTCATGCTGCGGCATGTCCTCGGCATCGACCCCCGCGCGCTGTGGGCCCGGGTGGAGTGCGGCCTGCCCAACGACCTGGAGGCCGTGCGCGCGCACGCCGACGCCGCTCCCTCGGCCGCGTGCTGCGGTCTGCCGCCGCAGCGGGGACGGATCCGCCGCACACCCCGAGCCGTCGAGGGCGCCCTGGACTTCACCGTCCACGGCGCGGTCGGGGACGACTGGGGCGGCGAGCGGTACGCCCGGCGCAAGTCGGGTGACTTCGTGGCGAGCTGGGTGGTCACCGCCGAGGACGACGAACGTCTGACGGCCGCCCTGGAGTCGACCGTGGCACGGGCCGCCGCCGGATTCGCCTGGGAGCTGGAAGCCGTGACCGGAGCCGCCCGATGAACGACAGCACGACATCCGTCCGGCCGCAGCAACCGCCGGCCCAGGCACCCGGGCCGGCACGCCCCGACCTGGAGGGACGGCTCCTCCCGCCCGGCGCCCGTCCGGCCGCCGGCGACTTCCCCGCCCTGGACCGGCCCGGCGTGATCTGGGAGGACGCCCGCTGGTGGCGCTTCACCGAGCGGACCGACCTGCACGAGGTGCGCTACCTGCGGATCGACGCGGACGGCCGCACGGTCGCCCTCGCGCCGCTGCTGCTCACCCGGGAGAGCGGCGGACTGCTCTTCTACGACCCGCCCCGGCTGATCGGGACGCCGGGGTCGATGGCCGAGCCCGACCTGCTGGACGCGGCCGACGAGAAGCGCTGGCACGAACTGGCGGCGGCCCTGCCGCAGGCGCGCCCCGACCAGTACCCCTCCCTCACCCTCGGGGTCTTCGGCTCCCACCACGGAGTCGTCCACGCCACCGACCGCACCCCCGCCCAGCGGGCCGCCGTGATGGCCGCCCTGCCCGCGCTGCTCCGCCGGGCGGCGGCCGAACTGGGGTGCCTCAGCCATGCCCTGCTGTACGTCGGGGAGCCGTACGCCCAGGCGGTGGACGACACGGCACGGCAGGACGGATACCAGGCCGTGCTGCTGGGGGCCGAAGGCGTCCAGCACCTCCCCGACGCCACCGACTGGGACGGTTACCTGGCCGGCCTCGGCAGCCACCGCCGCCGGCGGATCGTCAAGGAGGTGGAGCGCTACGAGGCGGCCGGCTGGCGCACCGTCGTACGCACCGGGGCCGACGCCCTGGACGACGAGGTGGTGGCCCTGCAGGTGGCCCACCGCGCCAAGTACGGCCTGCCGGGCGGGGACGAGCGGGTGCGGCGCGACTTCGACGCCGTCCGTGCCGACCTGGGCGAGAGCTGTCTCGTGCTGGGCAGCGAGCGCGACGGGCGCCTCGGCGGCTTCGTGCTCTACTTCCGGGCCGGTGACGCGCTGTTCGCCCGCACGGCCGGATTCTCCCCCGACGCCGACGGCTGCTATCTGACGCTCACCTATCACGAGACGGCCCGCTGGGCGCTGGCCCACGGTGTCCGCCGTATCCACTACGGACTGTCCGCCTACCAGGCCAAGTACGCCAGAGGCTGTGAACTCCAGCCGCGCTGGGGCTGGTTCTCGTTCTCCGGCGCCCACGCGGACGACTACCGGAACCTCGCCGACCTGCAGTCCCTCAGCATCGAACGCCGGCTCGCGTCGGTGGGCGCGCCCGCCGCCCCGGTCGCCTCGCGGGCCGCCGCGCACGGCACACGTCCCTCCCCCACCCCGTCCCACGGAGCCCCCTCATGCGACTGACACCGACCAGCACCATCTGGATGAACGGCGAGTTCGTTCCCTGGGAGGAGGCGCGGGTCCACGTCCTGACGCCGAGCCTGCACTACGGCTGGGGCGTCTACGAGGGCATCCGGGCCTACGCGACGGCGGACGGGCCCGCCGTCTTCCGGCTGCGCGAGCACCTGAAGAGGCTGCTGGACTCGGCCCACGTCTATCTGATGGATCCGGGACACACCCTCGACCGGCTCACCGAGGCCTCGCTGGAACTCCTGCGCCGCACCGGCCTGGAGTCCGGCTACCTGCGCCCGATCGTCTACCTCGACTACGGCACCATGGGCATCACACCCGACCTGGACAGCGTCCGCACCAGCATCGCCGCCTGGGCCTGGGGCTCGTACCTGGGCGAGAAGGCGGAGCAGGAGGGGTGCCGGCTGACCGTCAGCAGCTGGCAGCGCAACGGCGCCAACACCCTGCCGCCGCTGGCCAAGTCCACCGGCGCCTGCGTCAACTCCTCGCTCGCGAAGGTGGCCGCCCTGCGGGCCGGTTACGACGACGCGCTGATGCTCACCCCCAGCGGGCACGTGGCGGAGGCCTCCGCGGCCAACCTCTTCGTCGTCCGGGACGGTGTGCTGCACACCCCGCCGGTCAGCGACTACATCCTCCCCGGCATCACCCGGGACACGATCATGACGCTCGCCCGCGACCGGGGCCTCACCGTCGAGGAGCGCAGCCTGACGCGCAGCGAGATCTACGTGGCGGACGAGGCCTTCCTGACGGGCACGGCCCTGGAGCTCGTGCCCGTCGCGTCGGTGGACGACCGGCCGCTCGCGTCGGCGGGCTGCGGGCCGGTCACCCGGCAGTTGCGCGAGGCGTTCCAGGACGTGGTCCACGGCCGGGACGAGCGCTACCGGAACTGGCTCGCGTATGTCCGCTAAGGTGCGCCCGGCCGGCCCCGGAACGCTGCTCAGGACGGCCGGCCGGCTGACCGCCCTGCTGCTGCCCGACAACCGGGCCGGCCGGACCCTGGTGACCGGATCCTTCGTGGACGCCCTCGGCACCGGCATGTTCATGAGCTCCGCCACGCTGTACTTCGTCGGCGTGGTGGGGCTCGCGGCCGACCGCATCGCCTGGGCGTCCACGCTCGCCGGCGCCCTCGCCCTGCTGGCCCCGGTCCCCCTGGGCCGGCTCGCCGACCGGTTCGGCTCCGGCCGGTTCTACATCGCGCTGTTGGTGCTGCGCGGCCTCGGCTACGGCTGCTACGCCTTCACCACCCACTTCGCCCCCTACCTGGTCCTCACCGTGGCGCTGACCGCGCTCGACCGGGCCAGTACGCCCATCCAGCAGGCCGTGGTGACCACGCTGGTCGACGGGCAGGACGGCACCCGCACGATGGCCTCCATCCGTGCCGTGCGCAACATCGGGTTCACCGTGGGGATCCTGCTCGCCAGCGGGGTGTTCGCCGCCGACAGCCGGGCCGCGTTCATCGCCCTGTTCCTGGGCAACGGGCTCTCGTTCCTGGTGATCGCGCTCACCGTGCGGATCGCGGTGAACCGCGCCGCCCCCGAGACCTCGTCGACCTCGCTGCCGGACGCGCCCGTACGGCCCGGACCGGCGGCCGCCGCGGGGGAGCAGCCGGAACCGACGGTGCGGTCCCCGTTCCGCGACGGCTGGTTCATGCTGTTCACCCTGGCCAACGGGGTGCTGTCGCTCTACGACACCGTGCTGCTCGTGCTGCTGCCGATCTGGGTGATGAAGTACACCGACGTCCCCTCCGCCTGGGTCCCGCTCCTCATGGTCGTCAACACCGTGCTGACCGTGGGTCTGCAGGTCCTGGTCGCGCGCCGGGTGGACGAACCGGCCACCGCGGCACGGTTCCTGGTGTCGTCCGGCGTGCTCCTCGCGGTGAGCTGCGGTTTCTTCGCCCTCGCACAGGCCGCGGACGGCCCGGTCGTCGCGGGGTCGCTGGCGCTGGCGGCGGTGGTCGTACTGACGGTCGCGGAGAACCTCCAGTCGGTGGCCGCCTGGGAACTGTCGGCGGTGCTCGCCCCCAAGGCCGCCCGGGCCCGCTATCTCGGTGCGTTCAGTCTCGCCTTCACCGGTCAGAAGGTGATCGGCCCCAGCCTGCTGGTGGTCGCCCTGCTGCCGGCCGGGCTCCTCGGCTGGCCGGTGCTCGCCGCCGTCTTCGGCACGGCGGCCGCGACGTCGCGCACCGCGGTGCGCCACGCCCTGGCCGCCCGGGCCGGCTCGGACCCGGCCACGGCCCCCGACTCCGCCCCCGCCCCCGTCACGCAGAGCCCTGTGAGCCCGTCATGACCGACCTGCCCTTCACCACCCCCGAGGCGCCACCGCTCGCCCCGTCCCCAACGCCGCTCAACCTGGAGGACTTCCGGCGGGCGGCACGGGCGGCCGTACCGGCACCGGTCTTCGACTACCTGGAGGGCGGAGCCGCCGACGAGCACACCGTCGGCTGGAACGAGCAGGCGTACCGGCGCCACGCGCTGGCCCCCCGGGTCCTGACCGGCCACACCGAGGTGGACACGCGCTGTTCGCTGTTCGGCACCGTGCTCGATTCACCGGTCCTGCTGGCTCCCACGGCCGCCCACGGGCTGTTCCACGCCGACGCGGAGATCGCCACGGCGCGGGGCGCGGCCGACGCCGACGCGCTGCTGACGTTGAGCACCTTCTCGTCCCGGACCATCGAGGAGGTGGGCGCGGCGGCGCGCGGACCGTGGTGGTTCCAGCTCTACGTGCAGCGGGACCGCGGCCTCACCGCGGACCTGGTACGGCGTGCCCGCGCGGCCGGGGCCGGAGCCTGCGTGGTCACGGTCGACACCCCCGTCACCGGACGGCGCGAGCGGGACCTGCGCAACGGCTTCGCGCTGCCCTCGCACGGGCGCCCCGCCAACCTCGCCGACGCTCCCGCGCACGCGGCCTCCGGCCACTCCCTCCACGATCCGCGCATCGATCCCGCGGTGACCTGGGACGATCTGGAGTGGCTGCGGGACGTCGCGGGATTGCCGGTGCTGGCCAAGGGCATCCAGCGCGCGGACGACGCCGGGCGGGCCGCCGAGCGTGGCATCGGCGTGTGGATCTCCAACCACGGCGGACGCAACCTGGACACCGCCCGGCCCACCCTAGACGTGCTGCCCTCGGTTGCCGCGCGGGTGGACGGCCGGGTCCCCGTCGTCGTGGACGGCGGGATACGCCGGGGCACGGACGTGGTCAAGGCGCTCGCTCTCGGCGCCACCGCAGTCGCGGTCGGCCGCCCGTACGTGTGGGGCCTCGCCGTCGGAGGCCGGGAAGGGGTACGAGACGTGGTGCGGGCGCTGCGCAGGGAGACGGAGCTGGCGATGGCCCTGACCGGCTCCGCGAGCCTCCCCGACCTCACACCCGACCTCGTGGTGCCTCACCCGCCGGCGTAGAGCGCGGCCACCGCGTCCCGGACGTGCGCTGCGGGCCGGTCGACGGCGCAGCGACCGCCCAGCTCCACGCGGGTCTCGTCCACCGGCCGGGTGCGGATGACGGCACGGTGGCGGCCGTGCAGCACCTCCAGGCCGCGGCCCAGCTTCTGGGTCAGCAGCATGGACGCGCTGCCGCACGCCTCGTCCTCGCCCTTGCCGATCCTGGGCGCCCACAACCGGGCGCGCACGCGACCGGCGGCCTCGTCCTCCCAAGCCCACACCTGGGTGAAGTCCTCGCCGTCCGGCAGGCCGGTCAGGGCGTCGATCTCGGCCGCGTCGGCCATCCGGTAGTGGCGCCAGGGCTTCGACCAGGCCGCGGGCGCGGTCAGCCAGACCGTGCCGTCGGCGTCCCTGCGGCACGGCACCGGCCCCGCGTCGGGGACCAGCTCCCGCGGGACGCGGCCGATGCCGTGCAGGGCCTCGACGGTGGCCAGCAGCGGATGGCCGCCGAAGCGGATCGGCTGACCGTAGGAGCTGTGGATGCCGATACGGCCCCGGTCGGCGTCCCGGACGAACACGGTGGCCGGGACACCCAACCGGGTGGCCAGGTCCTGACGTTGCGCGGCGGTGACCGAAGCCCCCTCCGGTTCGGCCACCACCAGGGCGGGGTTGCCGTGCATGCCCTCGGCGTTCACGAACGCCCTCACCATCCAGCAGTCGGTCATGCCCCGACCGTATCGGCACCTCGGAGCCCATGGTCAAGCCACGGGACGGGCGTCTGCCGCGGCGATCCGGCACGTCGCGGGCACACCGCCGTCAGTGCCGTGGGCTCAGCCCGCGTGCGGTCGGGTCAGGCCGTGGTCGTAGGCGAAGATGACCGCCTGGATGCGGTCGCGGGCGCCGATCTTGGACAGGACGCGGCCGACGTGGGTCTTCACCGTGGATTCCGACAACACGAAGTGCGTGGCGATCTCACCGTTCGACCAGCCTTTGCCGATGGCGACGAGGATCTCGCGTTCGCGGTCGGTGAGGGCGCCGAGGCGCGGATCCTCGGCAGGGCTCCTGCCGCCGGGTGGCACGAGACGGGCGAACTCGTGCAGGAGGCGGCGGGTGAGGGCGGGCGCGATCACGGCGTCGCCGGCGGCCACGGCGCGGATGCCCGCGAGGAGTTCGTCGGGGCGGACGTCCTTGAGGAGAAAGCCGCTGGCTCCGGCGCGCAGGGCCGCGTAGACGTACTCGTCGACGTCGAACGTGGTCAGGACGAGCACGCGGGAGCGGTCGCCGGCGGCGACGATGCGGCGGGTGGCCTCGATGCCGTCCATACCGGGCATGCGTACGTCCATGAGGACGACGTCGGGGCGCAGTTCGGCCGTCTTGCGGACGGCCTCGCTTCCGTGCGCGGCCTCGCCGACCACCTCCGTCTCCGGCACGGAGTCGAGGAGCATACGGAAGCCGTATCGCTGGAGCGGCTGGTCGTCCACGACGAGGACGGTCGTCATCGGGTGCCGGCCTGGGGAGCGAGGTCGAGGGTGGCGCGCAGCGTCCAGCCGGCGCCGCCGGCCGGACCCGCGCTGACGTGCCCTCCGTAGAGTGCCGCTCGTTCTCGCATGCCCACCAGGCCGTGTCCTTCCTCGTTCACCGCGCCGGGACGGCCTCCCGGTGCGGAGGGGCCGGAATCCTGGACGGTGATGGTCAACCGTGCGTCCTCGACGAGGATCGCCAGGTTCGCACGGGCGCCCGCGCCGGCGTGCTTCAGGGTGTTCGTCAGGGCTTCCTGCGCGATGCGGTAGACCGTCAGCTGCACCCCGCTGTCGAGGGCGTCGGTGTCCCCGGCCGTACGGTAGACGACCTCCAGACCCGCGGCGCGCACCGCCTCGCACAGCGCGTCGATGTCCGCGAGACCGGGCTGGGGGCTGAGTTCCGGCTCGCCGCGGGGGCCGTCCGGCTCGCGCAGGACGCCGAGCACGCGGCGCAGTTCGCCCAGGGCCTGGCGGCCGGTGTCGCCGATGAGGCGCAGGGCCTCCTCGCCGCGCTCCGGGGCGGCGGCGGTGGCGTAGGCGCCCGCGTCGGCGAGGGTGATGATGACGGACAGGTTGTGGCCGACGATGTCGTGCATCTCGCGGGCCACCCGGGCCCGTTCGGAGGCGACGGCGAGTCTGTCCCGCTGGTCGCGTTCGATCTCCAGCCGGGCCGCGCGGTCGCGCAGCCCGGCGAGCTGAGCCCGCCGGATACGGATCACCAGGCCGAGCGCGAGTGCCGCGGTCGCCGTGCCGAGCAGGAAGAACAGCGCGTCCCAGACCGAGACCGCCGCCGACACCCTCGCCGCGACCAGGCCGAGAACCCCTGTCGTCGCCGCGCAGGCCCACGGCAGCTGCCTCAGCCGCCCGTGCAGGGCCAGGCTGTACAGGGCGACGAAGAGGGCCACGTCCGCGCGGAGGGCGGCGCCGATCGCCCACTGGACGGCGAACACGGCCGTGACCGCGCCGAAGGCCACCGCGGGTGCCCGGCGTCGCCACAGCAGCGGCAGCACCAGCCCGGCCTGCAGCGCGAGCATGCCCGCCACCGGCAACCGGGTGAACGCCAGACGGAACCGGCGCGGACCGTCGCCGTCGTCGTCCCCGCCGATCACGCCCACCGCGTGCAGCAGGTCGGGCAGGCAGAACAGGAGGACGGCCCCGACCACCACCGCGCTGTCCAGCACCCACGGACGCGCCCGGTCGGCATGCCGGAGCCGCTGGCCGGCCCGGCCGAGCCGGGCGACCAGCGGTCCCATACCGCTGAGATCTTCGGTGGTCATGGAGGTCACCGGACCATGATGCGGGTGGCTGCCGTTCAGACGTCGCTGCGCAGCAGCCGGTACGCCGCGCCGCCCAGGGCCAGGGCCGTCCAGCCGAGGAAGACCAGGAGCCCGGCGCCCGGAGACAGAGTGGTCGAGTCGTGCGTCAGGGCGAAGAGCGACTCGCCGGCGCTGCTGGGGAGGTAGGGGTTGATGTCGCCCTGCCACGAGCTGGGCAGCAGGGAGACCAGCCCGGGCACGAGCATGAGGGCCGCGACCAGCACCGAGATGCCGCCGGCCACCGACCGCAGCAGCGCGCCCAGGGCGGTGCCGATGACGCCGACCAGGCCCAGGTACAGCCCGGCACCCAGCAGGCTGCGGACGACGCCGGCGTGGCCGAGGCCCATGGCGGCGGGCGTGCCGGAGACGATCCGGCTGCCGATGAGGAAGGCGACGAAGGCGCCGGCCGTCGCGATCACCAGCGCGACCACGCCGAACACCGCCGCCTTGGACCAGAGCACGGGCAGCCGGCGCGGCACCGCGGCCAGCGTCGAGCGGATCATGCCGGTGGAGTACTCGCCGGCCGTGACCAGCACGCCGAGCACACCGAGGGCGAGCTGGGCGAAGTTGGTGCCGAAGAGGGACAGGCTCGCGGCCGTCGCGGTGGCGAAGTCGCGGTCCAGGTGCCGGCCGGAGTCGATGTTGGACTTGTAGTGGCTCGCGGCGATGACGCCGAAGGCGACGAGGAACAGCAGGCCCAGGCCGAGGGTGATCCAGGTGGAGCGCAGGGACCAGAGTTTGGCCCACTCCGAGGACAGCACGCGCCTGCCGGTCACC
The DNA here is from genome assembly GCF_055560195.1 of Streptomyces sp. NPDC023481. Lineage (NCBI taxonomy): Bacteria > Bacillati > Actinomycetota > Actinomycetes > Kitasatosporales > Streptomycetaceae > Streptomyces > Streptomyces sp. NPDC023481. The sequence continues at coordinate 231,216 of NZ_JBVHJE010000012.1, read as the reverse complement.
CGGTAGGCGGGCCGGGCGGGAGCGGCCGGAGCGGTCCCGGGGGTTTCGGGTGCTGCCGTGAGGGTGCTCATGCCGCGCTCCCGGAGGTCTCGGTGCCGATGGTGGAGCCGTGGTACTCCACGGCGTCCCGGGTCAGTTCCATGAACGCCTCCTCCAGCGACACCGCCTTCGGGGTCAGTTCGAACAGGGGGATGGCGTGCTCGGCCGCCTTCAGGCCGATGGCGCGGGCGGAAAGCCCGCTCACCTGCAGCTCCTCCGAACCGATCCGGCCGGTGATCTCCACGCCCGGCCCGGCCAGCACCTCCCGCAGCCGTGCTGGGTCGTCCGTCGCCACCCGCACGGTGTCACCGCCGGCCTCGCGGACCAGGTCCTGCACGGTCGTGTCGGCCAGCAGCCGGCCCCGGCCGACGACGATCAGGTGATCGGCCACCAGCGCCACCTCGCTCATCAGGTGCGAGGAGACGAACACCGTACGTCCCTCGGCGGCGAGGGAGGTGAGCAGGTTGCGGATCCAGAGGACGCCCTCGGGGTCGAGCCCGTTGACGGGTTCGTCCAGCATCACCGTCTGCGGGTCGCCGAGCAGGGCGGCGGCGATGCCGAGCCGCTGGCCCATGCCGAGGGAGAAGGCACCGGCCCGCTTCCTCGCGACGCTGCCGAGACCGGCGAGTTCGACGACCTCGTCGACCCGGCGGCGCGGGATGCCGTGGGTGAGTGCGAGCGCCCGGAGGTGGTTGTGCGCCGAGCGGCCCGGATGGATCGACTTGGCCTCCAGCAGGGCTCCCACCTCCTGCAACGGCGCCTGGTGGCGGGCGTAGCGCTTTCCGTTCACCGTGACGGAGCCGGCGGTCGGCGCGTCCAGGCCGACGATCATGCGCATCGTCGTGGACTTGCCCGCACCGTTGGGTCCCAGGAAGCCGGTCACCGTGCCCGGCTTCACGGTGAAGTCGAGTCCGTCGACGGCTGTCTTCTCCCCGTACCTCTTGGTGAGCTGCTGTGCCTCGATCATGGGCGCCCTCTCTCGGAATGCGGCACCCGGAACGCCTGGCGCCTCGTTCCTCACGCTACGTCCGTGACCTGCGGAATCCGGTGGTACCAGGGGGCTGAACACCGCCGGCGAGTGGTACCGGGGTACTACGACCCGGTGGTGCGCACGGAGCGGACGCGGGGTCGCACGGCCGGCCCGACGGCGGGTCAGGCGGCCCGGGCCGGCGGGGGCGGGCAGCGGGTACGGGGCCGTCGGCGGCGTACCACCCGGCCGGCGGCCTGCGCCGGTCGGTGCGGGAGGGGCGGGCACCGGTCACCCGGCGGGCAGACGGACCGTGAACCTGGCCCCCGGCGTGTGCAGGGGGTCGTACGACACTTCACCGCCGGCGGCGCGGGCCAGGCGTCGCGCGAGCGGCAGCCCCAGGCCCGCGCCGTCGTGTCCGTCGCCGGGATCGGCGCGCCGGCCGGGCTGGAACAGGTCGCCCGCGAACGTCGCCGGCACGCCGGGACCGTCGTCGACGACGTCGATCCGCACGGCGCCGGGGACGCGCCGCGCCGACACGGTCACGCGGGAACGGGCGTAGCGGGTGGCGTTGGCGAGCAGGGGGCTGAGGATGCGTTCGAGGGGGGCGGGGTCGACACCCGCCTCGAGCCTCGGCGCCTCCGCCTCCACCGCCGCCGTCACACGGGCCGGGACGGCGAGACGCTGGACCAGGCGGTCCAGTACCTGCACCACCTCGGTCGTCCCGGGGACCGTCGCCGGACGCAGCGCGTTCTCGCGTGCGTCGTCCAGGAGCGTGTCGCAGATGACGCGCATCGACCCGGCGGCCTCGGCGATCACCTCATGGGCGGCGCGCGTCTCGGCGTCCGTGCGGGGGCGGGCCCGCCACCAGTCGAGTTCCATGACGATCCGGGTGAGCGGCGTACGCAGTTCGTGGGACAGCTCTCCCGTCAGCTGCTGCTCGTGGCGCAGCACGGTGCGTATGCGGTCCAGAAGCGCGTCCAGGGAGGCACCGAGGCGGGCGAGTTCGGCCGGATGGGTCTCCGTGCCGAAGCGCTCGTCCGAGCCCACGGCGCTCCACTGCGCGGCCTGGTCGGTCATCGTCCGCACGGGGCGCAGTGCCCGGCCGACGGCCAGGCGGGTGAGGACGTAGGTGCAGCCGAGCATCACGGCGTCCAGCACGAGCGATCCCACCAGCAGGGTGTCGGCCGAACTGCGGTACGGAGCCAGGTCCAGGGCGGTGACGACGGTGGCGGGGGCGCGGCCGGGGACGCGCTGGGCGCACAGCCGGACGGGCCGGTGACCGTGTGCCCGGACCGTCGCGCAGGCATCCTTCGGCTGGGCGGCCAGCCGGTCGGCGGCTCGGGTAGGCGGCTCACCGGCCGTCGCGGACGGCGGCTTCTCCAGCAGACGGGTTCCGGCGTAGATCCACACGTTGGCGTCGAGGAGGCGGTCGTTCACGGTTTCCAGGACGCGCGCCCGGAATCCGGTGGTGTCGACGGTCGCGGCCACCGCTGCCGCCCGGTTGCGTAGTTCGTCGTCCGCCTGGTGCTGCAGATGCCTGTCCATCACGGCGTTGAACAGGACGGTCAGGATCGTCATCAGCAGGCCCGCGGTGGTCAGCGCCACCAGCGAGAGCCGACCGCGCAGGGTGCGCGGGGCGAGGCGCCGCGGGACACGCCGGGCTCGGTTCATGACAGGCGGTGTCCGATCCCGCGCGCCGTACCGATCGTCAGGCCGCTGCCCGCCTCACGCAGCTTGCGGCGCAGCCGGCTCAGGTACTGGTCCAGGGTGTTGTCACCGACGTGCGCGCCCTCGGGCCAGCCGGCCCGCACCAGGTCGCGGCGGCGTACGAGGGTCGCGTTCGCGGCGGCCAGGGTGGCCAGCAGCCGGAACTCCGTGGGGGACAGGGCGACGGCGCGTCCGCCGTGCACGGTGACGGTGTGGTTCACCGCGTCCAGGGCCAGGTCACCGGTCGCGGCCACGGCCGGGGTGGCCGCGACCGTGGTGGCCGCCCGTCTGATGGCCGCTCGCAGTCTGGCGGCGAGTTCGGCCAGGTGGAAGGGCTTGGGCAGGTAGTCGTCGCCCCCGGCGGAGAAGCCGGACAGGCGGTCGGTGAGCCGGTGGCGTGCGGTCAGGAAGATCACGGGGGCGAGGAAGCCGTTGGCACGCATCGCCTGGCACACGTCCCGCCCGTCGGCGTCGGGCAGGCCGACGTCCAGGACGGCCGCCGCGACCTCGCCCGTGGCGAGACGCAGGGCGGTGGCGCCGTCGGCGGCCGGGACCGGGGCGAAATCCTCCTCGTACAGGCCGCGGCGCAGCACGTCACGCAGGGCGTGATCGTCCTCGACGACCAGGATCTTCTGTCGCATGGTCCTCAGCCGGTGTCCGAGTGGGGGTGGTCATGTCGGTGAGCAGGGAGGCGGGCAGCCAGTGGGCGGCCGCGCACAGGCACACCCCGAGCCAGCCGGCGGCGAACAGCCAGCCGCCGACGACATCCGTGAACCAGTGCACTCCCAGATAGACCCGGGTGAGCCCGACCAGCAGGCCCCAGCCGCACACCGCGATCCGCAGGACCGTTCCCCCGCGGGGGGCGCGCAGGCTGAGCGCGACGATCAGCAGGCCGGCGGTCAGGGCGGCCGTGGTGGAGTGACCGGAGGGGAACGCCCAGCCGCTCGCATGTGTCGTCCAGTCGCTCCCCGGCGGACGCGGCCGCTGGATCGACTCCATCACGCCATAGCGCAGGATCTCACCCACGGCGAGACAGGCGAGTGCGAGGGCGGAGGCGAGCAACCGGGTCCGTGGCGTGCGTCCCACGACCGCTCCGGCCAGGGTCGCGAGGACGTACGGGACCACGCCGCTGCCGGTGGCGGTCACCGCCCGGGCCAGCGCCACGGCCTCCGCCGGGCGGTGGCCGACCGACCGTATGAGGAATTGGTCGTCCAGCCACAGCGGTGCGCCGGCCCGGCCGGTGACGACCAGCGCCAGCACGGTGAACGCCGCCCACGCACCGAGGCCGACGCTGCCCGCCACGTCGCCGACGTCCTTTCGGTTCATGACGCCGACAGCAGCACGCGCAGGGGAGCGGCCGCCGCGAGCCGTCCGGCCAGCGCCCCGGAACGGCCACGCACCACGGCCATGGTCACGAACGCGACGCACGCGCCCACGACCAGTCCGGTCGCCACGTCGTGCGGATAGTGCACGCCGACCCAGACCCGGGAGGCCGCCATCGCGACCGCCGCCCCGCAGGCGATCGCGCCCAGCCGCCGCGACACGAACAGCAGCGCCACGGCGGCCGTCGCGGCGATCGCCGCATGGTTGCTCGGGAACGACCAGTCACCGTGCCCCGGACACGCCTCCAGGGTGCGTACCGGCAGGTTCCGGCAGGGCCGATCCTCGCGGACGAGCAGCTTCAGGACATCGTTGACCCCGTACGCGAGGACCACGACCACCGGCACGGCCAGCGCCGTCAAGGCAGGTCCGGGTCCCCTGCGCCGCGCCCACCACCAGGCCAGGACCATCAACAGGGCGAACACCGCCAGACCGTACGTCGACCACACGGTGATCGCGGTGTCCAGCCAACCCGGCGAGCGCGCCGCGAGGCCCACCACACCGCGGTACGCGGAACCGTCGATCGACGCCCCGCCGAACGCGAGCATCATCCGCGGGCCTCCCCGGACCTGGCGCGCCGCCGGCCGCTGTACAGCTCCAGGGCGAGCGGGATCAGCGACAGCACCACGATCAGGGCGACCAACGGCAGCAGATAGCGGTCCACGTTCGGGATCGAGGAGCCCAGCGCGTAACCCGCCAGGGTCAGTCCGACGCTCCACACCAGCCCGCCGGCCACCTGCCACAGCGTGAACACCCGGGTCGGCACGCCCAGCGCGCCCGCGAGCGGATTGAGCACGGTACGCACCACCGGCACGAATCTGGCCAGCACGATCGCCTTCGCGTGCCCGTAGCGCGCGAGCAGCGCCTCGGCTCGCTCGGTCCCCTCGCGCAGGCGCGCCGAGCGGCTGCGGGCCAGCAGGGCGCCGCCCGCCCGGCGCCCGATGAGATAGCCGCACTGCGCGCCGGCCAGCGCGCCGAACACGGCGGCGGTCAGCAGCGGCCCCAGGGAGAGGTGTACGCCGTGCCGCCCGGTGCCCGTGCACAGCAGGCCCGCCGTGAACAGCAGCGAGTCGCCCGGCAGGAAGAATCCGATCAGCAGGCCGGTCTCGGCGAACATCACCACGCCGACGCCCAGCACACCGAAGGCCGCCAGCAGTGACTGCGCGTCCAGCGGGTTCAGCGCGAGCTGCGACGATAGAGCCACGGGTGTGGTCATCGGCAGGAGTCCTTTCGTACGGGCCGCCGGATGGTACGGCACCCAACCGTCTACAATCCCGTAGACGGTCTACGGCAGTGTAGACGATCGCGGAGTGAGGATCGTTCCCATGAGAGCCGAAAAGGACGAACGCCGGCCGGCGGGCGAGCTGGAGGCCGCCGTGATGGCCGCACTGTGGGCGGCCGGCACGCCGCTGACCCCCGCCCAGGTGCAGGCCGAACTCGCCTCCGGTCTGGCCCGGACCACCGTGACGACCATCCTGACCCGCCTGTACGAGAAGGGGACGCTGGAACGCGAGCGGCAGGGCCGCGGCTACGCGTACCGGCCCATAGAGGACCTGCACGGCCTGACCGCCCTGCGCATGCACAGCGAACTCGACCGCGGCAGCGACCGCGAGACGGTCCTGGCCCGCTTCGTCGCCCAGCTCAGCCCGGACGACGAGCAGCTCCTGCGCCGCCTGCTGGAGGACAGCCCATGAGGACCGCCCTGCTGCTGATCCCCCTGCTTCTGCCCTGGGCCGCACCCGCGCCGGCCCGCCGGATCCTCGACCGCGGCACGCCCGTGGCCGCCCTGTGGACCCTGACCGTCTCGGCGCTGCTGCTCGCCGCCGGCACCGTCGCGGCACTCGGCACCCTCGCCCTGACCGGCGTGCTCAGGATCCCGGCCTTCGCCGCGCTGGGCGAGCTGGTGCACCCGCTGCACACGCCCTCCGCGCGCCTGGTCCTGCCCCTGGCCGCCCTCGCCACCGGCCTGCTCGCCCTCGCCGCGCTCGCCCTGGTCCGCACGGTGCTGCGGCAGGCCGCCGGCCTGCGCATCGCGCGCTCCGAGGCCGGGCGGGCGACCTGTGCGTCGTCGACTCCCCGCGCCCGGACGCGTACGCCCTGCCCGGCCGCCCGCACCGCATCGTCGTCACCACCGGCATGCTGCGCCGCCTCGACGCGCGTGAGCGCGAGGCGCTCTTCGCACACGAGCGCGCCCACAACGCGGGCGGCCACCACTACTTCCTGGCGGCGGCCGAGCTGGCCGCCCACTGCCACCCCGCTCTGCGCCCGGTCCGCGAGGCCATCCGGCTGGCTGCCGAGCGCGCCGCCGACGAGGCCGCCGCGACCGCCGTCGGCGACCGCCGCCTCACCGCGCGTGCCATCGCCCGCGCCGCCCTCGCGGCCCACGAGGCGGAATCCGCCCGGCCCGCGATGACCCCCGCGGCCACCACCGGCCCCGTACCGCGCCGCGTGGCCGCCCTCCTGTCCCCCGCCCCGCACGCCCCCCGCGCCCTGCCATGGATCGCGGTCCTGCTGTCCGCCTGCGCACTGCTCTCCTGCACCACCGCCGCGACCGGCGCGCTCCACGTCCACCAGGACATCGAAGTCGCCCAAGGCGAGGCCGCCCACTGAGCAGCGGGCTCGGAGGACCCTGTGTTCCCGGGGTGGGCAGGGGGCACGGATGCCTTCAGCCGCCGCTCTCCTGCATCGGGTGCATCCGGTGCATCCGGTGCATCTGGCCGTCTACGCTGCCGATCGGCTGTCACGCTCCTCACGGCGGCCGGAGTAGCGCCCGGGTCCGATGCAGGTTCGGGTGACAGGCGCGGTCACGCGGTTTGGAGGGCCGACGCGGCCCCCCGATCGTGCGGCAGCCCCGTCCGGCCTCGCGCCAACGTGTCCGCTCCACGCTGCGGGCCGCGCTGAACGGATGCGACGGGGCAGCCTGTTGCTTGCGTCAGATGGCTGTGCCATCTGGGCGCGGGAAACCGTGTCCTCCATGCGTCGCCGTGCGCGTACTGTCGGTCTGGACCGTGGGGGTGGAAGCCTGTGCTGTACGCACACGAGGTGATCCTGAACGAACTCGCACAGGGACTCAGACCTGTGGACGAGGGCGTCGAGTGGTTCGAGGGTCTCTCAGAAGGTGACCAACGCAAGGTCCTGCACGCACTGGTGCTCTTCTGCGGGCAGGCCCGTGGCGCTTCGGAATGGAAGCACTTCCGGCTTACGAACTGACCAAGTCGTTCCGCCTACTCGTCGCCCTCTTCAGCATCGCTGACACCCGCAGGCGGGCGCTGCACTGCGCCGATGGATGTAGTCACGCGTGGCACAACCTGCCGGATCCGCCACGGGACGCAACCTGAGATGTCCTCTTGCCGGGGATTGGCGCGAACTGGGCTTTCGCAGCTCAGGGGCGGTGCGTGCTCCTGGTGATTGTCGTTGGTCGGCATTGGCCGCTGTCGAGGGACCTCGGACGGCCCAGAGTCGGCCCAACCGAAGGCCCTCGGACTTCGTCGTCTCGCGTTGTCAGTGGGGGTGGATACGGTGCACCCGCCAACGAGGGCCACACCCTGGGGGAGGGGCCTTGGGAGCCAAGACGGCCTTTCTGGTGTACGCCGACGGCGACGTACCGGGGGCTGCTGCGAGAAGCGGGCCCAGCGGACCTCGCACGCACGGCCCGCATGATGCAACTGCTCTACCCGGGCTGGGAGGTAGAGGAGAGCGAGAGCTCGACCATCAAGTACGACGCCGACGGCACATCGATCTCCTGCGCTTCCCAGCCGGGTGTAGTCGCCCTCATGCTGGCCCAGCTCGACGCCCAGCCCGGCGATCGCATCCTCGAACTCGGCGCCGGAACCGGCTGCAACGCCGCTCTGCTAGCCCACCTGGTCGGCGAGAGCGGACATGTGACCACCCTCGACGTCGACGACGACCTCGTCGAGGGCGCCCGTGCCCACCTCGCCGCCGCCGGCATCACCAACGTCAAGGCAGCGACCCGCGACGGGGCCCTCGGCTACGCCGAAGGAGCACCGTACGACCGGATCACCGCCACCGTCGGCGCGCACGGCGTACCGCACGCCCGGCTGCAGCAGCTCGCCCCCGGCGGCCGGCTTCTCGTCCCCAGCGCCTCAAAGGCACTGTCGCCCGATCCATCGCCTACGAGCAGCGCGACGGCCGATGGGTGTCCCTGGGCAGCGAGATGAACACCTTCATGCCTCTCCGCCGTGGCATTGCCGACGACGACCGCCGCGTCATCCCGCTCAGCGCGGACGGCACCGTACGACTCCAGGCCCCTGCAGGGCAGAACATCGACGCCGACGCCCTCACCGGCGTCCCTGGGTCAGCCGCGCACTGAGGAGTGGACCGGCATGACGGTCCGCGCCATGGAGTCGCCGGAGTGGATGGAGCTGTTCGTTTCCTGCTCGCTTCCCTCCGGCCTGATCCGGATGCTGTTCCCCCAGAGCGCCAAGGGCACTCTGCTCACCGAGGATCCCTACCCCTCGTCAACCGCGGCCGTCGGCAAAGGCGCCGTCACCTACCTGGCGCGGCGCCTGTCGGAGAAGAAGACCCCCGAGGGCGGCAAGCTCTGGGAGTTCGGCGTCATCGGCCACGGCTCCGGCAGCGACGAGCTGGCCGCCAAGGTCGCCGACGCCATCGGCACCTGGGACCGGGAGTACCGCGGCTGCGAGGCGACGTTCGAGATCCTGCCCCTCGACGCCCCCGCCATCGAGCGGCGCCCCGGCCTCTTCGCTCTCGACACCCCGCTGAATCGCATCGTCGTCGACTGGCAGTGACGCCCCACGTGTAGCGGACGGTGCCCGTCGGCGTCCGGCTGGCGGGCACCGTCGTCTCCGTAGCTCTCACTCAACGCCCGGGGGACCCATGAATCCGCACGGAGCCACAGCCCAACGCTTCCCACTCGTCGCCCGCTTCCGACCCCCCTGCCTGCCCCTGCCCGAGCGCGTGCGCGGCCTCGTCGTCGGCCTTGCCCGCCTGCAGATCCGCGCCGGCCACGCGGATGAGGGACGACATCGACTGCTCGAACCTCCATACGGCGGTCGAGGCAGGCACCGCCGCCCAGCTCGAGGATGTCGCCGTACCGGCGGACCTCACGGCGGCCGATGAGGACCGCCACGAGGTCCGCAGGTGGCTGTGGCGCGTGCTCCTCGCCGACGGCACACGCACCCTCACCACCACGGGGCGTTGGGCCGAGGCCCTGACGCACATCGAAGCTCACGGCGGCGTAGGCAAACGGATGCTCGACGGGCGCCAAGTCGCCGCACTCGCCGCTCTAACTGCGGGTGACACAGTGGAGTTGGCTCAGCCGTTCGTATACCGTCACCCTCCGTCCGCGTACCTGTCGGTCCGCGACCCGAGTGAAGCAGTCCTTGAGCACTTGCTTCTTCACCTTGTCCCGCGTCGCCGACACCGGCTTGGCCACGGCCGCCGCGTCCGTGACCAGCAGTATTCTCCGCTGAGTGAGCATCGCGGCACGGATCCGCCCGGGGCTGGTCTCCACGCCCTTGAGGGTCCCGGACTTCCTCGCGTCCTCAGCCAGCGCTATGTCCCGCAGACCGGTGAAGGCGCGGGGGGAGACCAAAGCCGTGTCGCGCCGGGCCGCCGGCACGAAGAGAACCGCATCGCCGGCCTGCTTGAATCGCCGCACGTCCGACGCTATCGCCAAGACGTCGTCCACCCGGCTCGCTGGGGACCGCTTGGCCAGTGACTGGGGCAGCAGGGCAACCACCGCCACGCCGAGCGTCAGAGGCAGTATCCACATCGAGGCTCGTGGGAAGCGCGGCCCTGCTGCCCGGATGCCGGCATCCAGTCCCGCACCGATCAACAGAGCCAGACCCAGAAGGCTGAAAAGGACGTACCGATCCAGGAACAGCGGCTGGAACAGAGAGATGCCGATCAGTCCGACCTGCGGTACCGCCAGGAGCGGCAGCCCGACGGCCGCCGCTGACAACCGTTGTGCCGTTGGTCGGTCCAGACACGCACCGAGACCGCCGATCGCCAGCAGGACGGCCGGGCCGATCACCATGTGCCAAGTCAGCGGTGGTATCCAGGAGACCTGGTCGGACTGGCGTCGACTGAAAAGGATTAGCGGCAGCACACACACCGACGCCACCACCGAGGCCGACAGCCATCGTGCCCACGTTCCGCATCTGGCCCGCGCCCAGAACAGAGTCACTGCGTGGGCGGGAAGAATGAACAGCGACAGCCAGTTCAGTAGCCCGCACAGCAGAACCGTGCCGCCATAAGCGACCCAGTGCAGCGACGTGCCGCGCCCCTGGAGTGAAGCCACCAAGAGCAGTGTCGACGTCGCGGCCGCGGCTGCGACCAGGGCGTAAGGGCGGCCCTCCTGAAGGTAGAACTGCACGGACGGAAGCAGCCCGAACGCCAGTCCACCGCCCAGACCCGCCCAGGGACTGACCAGCCGGCGGCCGATGACCGCCACGCATGCCGCCGCCACCGCCATGCCCACCACCGACGGGAGCCGCAGGGTCGTGGTACTGGGCCCGAAGCATGCAAATAGTTCGTGCATCAGCAGGTAGTAGAGCCCGTGCACCACATCGACGTTTGCCAACATGTGCCAGATCTCGGCAATGGGCCGTTCCGACACTTGCCACGTCGCGGCCTCGTCTCGCCAGACGCTGTGCTGCCGGGACAACCCCCACAGACCGAGCGCGAGCGTCCACAGCATCGGCAGCAACCAGACGGGCAGGCGACGCCGGAGATTGGCTATGTGGGGGGTCATAAATGTTTGGCCTTGGGGTAGCGGCGAAGAGCCAGGTCAACGGTGCAGGCGCAGGAACGGAAGCCTCGGGCCGATGCCGTGCGTGCTGGGCACCCGATAGACGCGAAGTTCGCACGTGGAAATTCCAGTGCATGACTCGCGCCGGTCGGGAGGCTACCAGTAACTGACGTGCGAGAAATTCGGCCAATGGGTTCAGGCCACCCGGAGTCGAAAATCCCCTTTGCTTTCTGTTGTCCGCATATGCGTCCATGGGTGCCGCGCCAAACGGTGTCCCATGCGGCGATCAGGCCTATGGCGGCGCGAAAGCGAGGGTATGGCGCCAAAAGGGCCACCGCAGAAAAAGGCCGACAGGCAAGTGACTTGGATCACATGGCCGGGAATTGTGTAACCACTGGCCAGATTTATGCGTCACCATGATCACGACAACGGCATGCCGGAGGGGGCAGGCGTCATGTCGGAACTCGGCATGGAAGGCGTCACGGCAGGGGTTTGAGCCGAAGGTCGCTCTGCAGTCCCCTCTGGTGAATCCTGATGAGAAGAGTTATGAAATGACCAGAGGTATAGTCAACCGCACTCTTGCCGCAAAGATTGCGCTGACCGTCGTGCTCGGCGCCGGTGCCGGCCTGGCGGTGGCGCCGATGGCCTCGGCCACCAATGGAAACACCGTGCACAACTGTCGCGGCCAGTACTTCACGACGTCGTGGCAGCAGGCCTGCACGACCGCCGGTGCCGGCACGACGGGGCAGTACATCTCGACGGCCGCCTGCGACTACGAGGGTGACCCCTCCATGAACATCTGGCGCTACCAGGGCGACCGCGCGGTCGTGCCGGGCAGCGACTGCACGTTCAAGGTGACCTACGTGGACACCGTGTTCCGGTAAATCGCTGATTAATTCGTGACGTCGTGGGTTCGGTGACTCGCCGAACCCACAGCGTCATGAGAGAGAGTGCATCATGAGCCTTCGACTCGCTGACGTCTATCAGGGCTATAGTGGGACCCCGGTGCTCCACGGCATCAATCTCGATCTCGGCGCAGGAATAACCGGATTGTTGGGGCCGAACGGAGCCGGCAAGTCGACACTGCTGCGTACCATGGCCACTGTTGTTCCGCCGCGCAGCGGTGCGGTCGAGATCTCTGGCGTTCGCGTCGAAGCCGAACGTTCCGCGCGTCAAGTGCGCAGCCGGATCGGCTACCTACCGCAGGATTTCGGGCACGACCCTGGCATGAGGGTCCTGGAATTCGTGGAGTACGCCGCTTGGCTCAGAGGTGTCCCGGCTCGGCAGCAGCGCGATTCGGTGATGCGGGCCTTGGAGCAGGTTGACCTCGCGAGTCATATTCGCACCAAGATGGGAAAGCTGTCGGGCGGGCAGCGGCGCAGAGCTGGAATCGCTTGGGCTGTGGTCGGCGACCCGGACGTGATCCTGCTCGACGAACCGACGGTCGGCCTCGACCCTCGACAGCGTATTCAGTTTCGCGGCATCATCAAGAACTTCTCCCACGCAACGGTCGTGCTGAGTACTCATTTGACGGACGACATCGAGGCTGTGTGTGATCGCGTAGTCGTTTTGAATGGCGGAACAATCACTTTCGACGACACCGTTCCTGCCCTCGCCGCGCTGGGGCATGATGGCCTGCCGGGCGAGTCGGCCTTGGAGCGTGCATACATGCACCTCCTGCCTCAGGAGGAGCGAAACCTGTGAAACCGCTGATCCGGCACCTGCGCTTCTCGGGTCTTTTGTGGTGGATAGTCCCCCTTGCGCTGCTCGATGTAGCGACACTCTTTCTGCGTACCACATACTGGATCGGGATCTGGCCCGAAGCTGGTGCGGCTGCCCAGGTGCCCGCCTCTCTGCTGGGAATCGCGGCCTGCGGGGCTTCGGCGTGGATGTCGGGCGCCCGGTCCAGGAACGGGCTGGACGATCAACTGGCTGCAACCGGCAAGCCGTCTGCCCTCATAGACCTGTACCGCCTGAGCGCCGTCGTCACCGCCTTCGTTTTCCCTTACCTGTGCGGGGTCGCAGCCGCCTGGTCGGTCACGTGGCCTACGGACCCACCGGGTATTTCCATGTTCTTCGGGTACGCGCTTATGGGTGCCTGTGTGATCGTTTTGTCATGCAGTTGGGGTTGGCTTCTGGGTAAGCTACTCACGGGGCGTTTCGCAGCCATAGCTTCCGTCTTGACGTGGATCATCGTAACCATGGCGTTTCGGTCGGCAACCAGCATCTCCGTCATGAGTGGCCCTCCGTGGAAGGAAGTGGATCTCCCGGCCCTGGTGCTGCGCTTCGGTGCTGTGGCGGCATTCTCTTGTGCCATGCTTTTTCTTCCATCGCGCATATCGCTGCGTAAACTGCCGTCTCGCGTGGCATCTCTGGCGAGCATTGCGGCAGGAATAGCAGTCGTTCTCGCAATCTCTGGAGTGCCGGCCGTCGTCGACCGTGCGGCACCTGAAAGCCTGCCGTGTACGTCTGGCGCCATGAAAATGTGTTACTGGCCGGAGCATGAGAAGTACCTGGGCCTGATGCACAAGATCGACGCCAGGGCGGCCACCCTCCCGGAGGGATTCTCTCTTCCGGATCGTGTGTACGAGTACGGCACGCGAGAAGAGGTTTTCCACATCAATGGAGAGACCCACCGGCAGGCTACTGGGGACTTCACCATCATGGAAGGGAATAGATGGTCTTTGGCGTCCAGCATCTCGAGCGTGATCGCCGGCAAGACGTTTTCTTCCTGTGATTGGCAGGCGGCTGCCGCGAAACATGACTCCACTGCCGACGCGGTCGGACACTGGGTCGAGATCTACTTGGCCGGTGGTGGAGATCCCGACTACCGGCTCGAGGGTGCAACTCCAGAATACGTCAAAGCGAGTGAAGAGAGCGCAGCCGAAGCAAAGACCCACTCGAAAGAAGAGCAGTTCGCGTGGGTCCACAAGAAGATGGAAGACTTCCGTGCGCGGTACTGCAGGTAAAAATCACGAGCGTGCGCTTCTAAAGTGGACTCACTCGCTACCGGGCTTCTACGGGCCCCGGCGTCCTGTGCTCACCTTGGCGATTGCACTTGCGCTTGGGATCGTCACTGCCCTGGTCGGGCATCAGAGCTCTCCGATCCCTACCGCAGATGTGCGCGTAGCGCCTCCTGCCGCTTGGCGTATTCTGCTGCTTGGGCCGGCAGTGCTCCCGGTTCTGGCGCTCTACAGTCCGCTGGCCAGCCTGGAGTCCGTATCCACAGAACAGTTTCACAGGGTACGTGCGAGGTTTCTCGTCGTCATGGCGTCGCTGTGCTCCGGGATATTCCTCGCTGCATCCGCCGTCGTACTGCCGCCTTCTCTCGTGGAGCATGTCGCTCGCTCCATCCCGGGTTGGACCGGCATCGCTCTGATATCTGGATGCACGCTCGGTTGGCGGCTAGCTTGGGTTTTGCCCGTGTGTCTGCTGTGTCCAATGCTGTATTGGGGGACCCCTGACCCTCACGGACAGTACCCCTGGTGGGAGTTCACCACCCGTCCGACTGGCGATGTCTGTGCGCTCGTCCTCAATGGTGCGCTTCTCGGGGTGGGTGTCTTTCTCTCTTATCTGACGCCTTGGCGGCTCCAGACGCTGAGGAACAAGTTCAGGGATTAGCCCGATCTTTCGCGCGCCCAGCAGACTGGCGGTCTTGATGATGTAAGTGCGTTGTGGCAAAGGGAGTCCCTGTTCGATGAGCAGGGACTCCTTCGTGTGCGGGGCATGATCGCGGTGGGGTAGGAGCAGGCGGCGAGCGGCTTGTTGTTGATGCTCATGCGCTTCATCACGCGGGGGTGTGGGGTGGTGACGTGCCTGATGAGCCGCTGACCTCCTGGCTGCGGGCGGAGGGGCCCTCGCGGATGGTCTGTTCTCGGTCGCTCGCCGCTACGGGTCGACTGTGGCCTGTCACTGCTGGTAGCTGAAGTTGCTGGTGCGGATGTGAGCCGTCGGTTGTTCTGACAATACGGGGAGGGTGTTGTGCTTCCGAGCGATGGCGGGTCGACGTCGGGCACGTCGTCGTGGGCGTCCGGCCTGTTCGACGTGGCACGCGAAGCCGTCGCCGATGTGGCCACGGAACTGTCGTCATTCACCACCTTTCAGAAGCGCGTCGACGCTCTGATCCACGAGAGGGCTCGCAGGCAGGTCCGGGCAAGATCGGGCAGGAGCAGTTCGCACGCCATCAGTTCGGCGGCGGGGCCGGTTCGTGGGCGGAGGCGGCCGGGCTGTTCAGCACGTACGAGACGGTGATCAGCGAGCTGGAAACGCTGTCGAAGCTGCTGTCGGACTCCATGGAGGGCATGGGCATCGCGGTCATGGCCTCACACAAGGGCTATCAGAACGTCGACCTGGACGTCCGTGACCGCATGGCGGCAATCAGCGCGGAGACGACGAAGAACTACGGCGGCAGTTACGACCCTGAGGGGCCGAGCAAGGCGCACGGCGGCGGGAACGGGACGCAGACCGGGCAGCCGTCGACGCCGGCGCCGGCGGGGGCTCCGTATCGCAGACGTCACTGGTCCTCCACAACGAGGAGGAATGCCAGCCCAACGAGTAGGAATGCCAGCCGGTCCAGAAGAGCCGGGGCGGGGGGCGATTCCCGGACGGCCCACCTTGGCGCCAGGCGGGGAAGTCCCGACGCCGATTCCCGGACGCATGCCCAGCGGCGGCGGCAACGGCATTGTCGGGGGCCGTCCGACCGTGCCTTCTACCGGCCGGCCGACAGGGGCCATCCCCCGCGGAACGGTGGTGGGTACGGAGGGCCCGACCGCCCGCGGCCCTGTGGGGCGTCCTACGACAGGCACCGGTGGTCCTGTGCCCCAGCCGGTTGGTCGCGCGGCTGGGGTCCCCGGTGGTCACACCGCCTCGCCCTACGGAAGAGTCGTCGGCGGCAGCACGCAGGAGTCGTCTCGGGGGTCCCTGAGCTCGGGAGCTCCCATGCGAGGGGGCGTCTCTGGTGGTGCGCCCACCCCCAAGCGGTCAGGTGGCACCTGCGCCAACGCGACTCCGCGGGAGACCTCATCAGCATCTCCCAACCAGCCGCGCAGCACCGCAGCCACGCCTGGCGGCCGCCAATCCAAGGAGCAGCGGAATCGGAAGGACGACCGCCGTTCCGGTCGTCCGACCTCCGAGTGACCGCCCGCGAACAGCGAAGGAAAGTCATGCTCTTCAAGAGGACCCGAACCGGAAAGTCCGCTACCTCCGCTACCGGGCACCGAAAACGCCGCCTGACCAGCAACAACGGGGTAGCGGCAAGCACCACCGCTAGCCGCTACCCCGCTGCTCCCCATCCGCTACCGCTACTCCTTCCCGCTACCCTGAACAGGGTGCTGACCTGCGCGGTAGCGGCGGTAGCGGAAGTAGCGGACTTCCCAGGGGGCCGAGGACGCCCCCTCATTGCAGGAGGTTCGTCGTGCGCACCGCCATGCCCGCAGCCCCCGAAGCTCTCACGGTTCCCGAAGTGATGACCGCCCTGCGGCTGAGCCGCAGCAAGGTCTACGACCTCATCCGATCCCGTCAGTTGGCGAGCTTCACCGTCGGGCGTGCGCGACGCATCGCCCCCGACAGCCTGCGCGCCTTCATCCAGGCACAGATCGAGGAGAACGCAGCCTGATGGCATCCCGAAAGAGAACGGCGCCGGCAGCATCTGGCAGCGCAAGGACGGGCGTTACGAGGCCCGTGTCTACGTCCCCCAGCCCGATGGCACGCGCAAGCGCAAGACTGTGTACGGCAGCACCTGGGAGGAGTGCGACACCAAGCGGCAGGAGTTGGTGCGCCGCGACCGTCAGGGCATCCCGACGCCGACGCGGTCCGCGAAGCTCTCCGAGTGGTTGCCGTACCGGCTTAAGCACTACGTCGAGCCGCGCCGCAAACTCAGCACCTACGACAAGTACGAAACGCACGTGCGTCCTTATCTCGTACCGCTGTTGGGCACGAAGCGGCTGGAGTCGTTGAGCGTCGCTGACGTGCGGTGCTTCGTCACTCGAATGCAGAACGACAACACGGCCGCGACCGCCAAGGAAGCGCACCGGGTGCTGCGCACGGCACTCACGGCGGCGGTGCGGGAAGAACTGATCGCACGGATCGTCGCGTCGCTGGTTGAGCCACCGCGCGTGAAGCAGCGGAAAATTCGGCCGTGGACCTTGGAAGAGACGCTGTCATTCCTGGAAGCCGCACGCCGAGACTCGCTGTACGCGGCGTTCGTCCTCGCCGTGGCCATGGGCCTGCGCCGTGCCGAGTTGGTGGGCCTTCGCTGGTCCGACGTGGACCTCGACGACCGCGTCCTTCACGTCCGGCAGCAGACGCAGCGCCGTAGGGGCACTCTGTACGACGACGACCCCAAGAGCCGCCGCAGCCGGGTGGTGCCGATGCCGGCGCTGTGCATCGCGCCCCTGCGCTGGCATCGGCTGAGGCAGCGCGAGGCGTTCTCACGCACGGGCGTCGGCTGGTCGGAGACCGGCTACGTGTTCGCCACGAGGAACGGACGGCCGGTCGAGCCGCGGAACGTCTACCGGTCCTTCACTCGGGTGGCGGCCGATGCGGGACTGCGGGTAGTCCGGCTGCACGACGCGCGGCACGGCTGCGCGACGCTGCTGACAGCGGCTGGCGTCGCGCCACGGGTCATCATGGAGATTCTGGGGCACAGCCAGATCAGCATCACGATGGACGTGTACACGCACGTTGTGCACGACACCCAGCGGGAGGCGATCAGCCACATGGACCGGCTGCTCAAGCGTCGAATGCCGCTTTGAGACGTCGCTCGTACCTGGTCCGATAAGGCGCAGCCGCCCCCGCTATGACGGCGGGGACGGCTGTCCCGATGGCGCAGACCTCGTCACTCACGAAGGAGGTACTCAAGCGCCTTGATCCCAACAGTGAAGGCAACGACGGCCGCAGCTGCACCGGCGGCGGACGCGGCGTAGAAGGTGAAGTCGCCCACACGCGCGGCGAAGATCCCGGCAATGAGCCCAGCAACTCCGGCGGCGAGAGCCAGCAGTGTGAGGTGCATCGCTCGGTGAACCAGCCCGCGAGCAATCGCCTGCTGTGTACGGTGCATAGAAGGGTCCCGTCTCTGAGGAATGACTCGTGGCCCGAGAAGAGCCCGCCGGATGCCGTAGGAAGCCCGGCGGGCTCTCTGTCGAGGTAGCTGCATCTTGGCGAGCGGATGCCTGAAATTGCCAACGGAACCAGGGATTTGCGAGGTTACTCACCACTCGCAAGAACTAGGGCTTCCTGGCGCTTGAGCGCTTGTGACGCATGGTATGGATGCCGGGCGTCTCCGCTGTCAAGTGACAGTGGGTGCTTCGGTGGCTGGCGTGGGCGATCACGTGACCGTGCAGGGAGGTGCCCGCGGGGTCAGAGTGATGGGCGATGCGTGCTCGCTGAAGATCCGAACGTGCTCCGGACGGAGGCTGAGGCGACTGCCGTCAAAGACCGCCGTCAAAAGGCCCCGGACCATGATCGGTCCGGGGCCCTTTGCCTGGTGCCCCCGGCAGGATTCGAACCTGCGACACCCGCTTTAGGAGAGCGGTGCTCTATCCCCTGAGCTACGAAGGCGTACGTGGGCGTCCTGGTGGGCGCTCGGTCCACAGGGTACCGGATCAGGGTGGGGCGGGGTGGCGGGAAGGGGGCAGGTTGGGAAGGGGGGTGTGGCGGGAGGCGGTGGGGAGGGGCTGTGGGAGCTTCCTGCCCGGCTCGGTACGGCGTGGTCCCCTGGCTCCTCCCGCCCTCATCCCCGAGTGACCCGCACCCGGCAGTTGCCGTCCTCGTCCAGGCTCAGTACCTGTATCGCTATGCCGTGCCGGGGATCCTTGAAGGATTCCCCGGGGGTGAAGGGGGCGTCGGAGAGTTCGGCGTGGACGTTGGGGCTGCTGGTGCAGCCGCCGCTGTTGCGGTGGCTGTCATAGACGGTGACCGGGCCGCGGCCGGTGTCGACGGTGGCGTCGACCTTGTAGACGAGGAGGCCGGGGCGGCACACCGCCTCGTCGTTGCCGCCCTGTGCGCGGACCTCCAGGGCGTAGGTGCTGCGTGGGCTGATCGGGACCAGGACCAGCTTGCCGCCGCCGGCCTTGTACAGCGGTGTCAGGCTGTACTCGACGCTGCCCCGCCCCGCCGCGCAGCCGACCTGGCCGGCGTCCAGCCAGCCCAGCTTCCACTTGTGCCAGCCGAGCAGGTCGTTGTCGGCGCCCCAGTCCTCGCTCATGATGTCCCAGTGCCCGACCGCGCCCCCGCCGTCCTGGGTGTACAGGTCGGGCAGGCCGAAGGTGTGGCCGTTCTCGTGGGGGAGCACTCGGTAGCCGGTGCGGGAGTAGGAGCCGGAGCCGTCGTCCTGGCGGGAGTAGACGAACGAGGCGTTCGCTATGCGGACGCCGTCGGCGACCGGGGCGTCGTCGTTGCCGGCGAAGGTCACGGACAGCACGGTGTCCAGGGCGGACGGGCCGGCGTTCGGGGTGACGAGGACGTTCAGCAGGTCGTAGTCGCGGAAGTTCACCTTCGGGTCGGCGGCGGCCACCAGGTCCTGGACCAGGTTCCGGTAGCCGGGGTCGAAGGGGGCGCCGCGCTCTATGCCGTACGACCGGAAGGGTTTCGGCATGCGCAGCCAGGTGGTCACCGGGGTCTCGGGGCGGTAGTCGAGCCGGCCGTACGACGCGGTGCGGAACCACTCCTGGGTCTGCGGGAAGAACTCGTGGAAACGGTCCATCGCGGTGCCCTGACCGGGCGCGTCGGGGAAGTCGACCATCAGGGTCAGGGCGTGGACGGTGCCCGTGGAACGGGAGTAGCCGGGCGGGGTGGGCAGCCCCTCGGTCATCTGCACGTCCGGGCCGCCACGGATCAGGCAGGGTATGAGCGCGGAGGAACGGGCCGGACTGACGGGCCCCGCGGTGGTGAGCGCCGTAGGGTTCCCGGTCCCGGCCGAGGTGCTGACCGCGAGGGTCAGTGCGGTCACCACGGACAGGCCCGCGAACCGGCGCGGGCGTATGCGGCGGCGAGGCGGCGGCTGCGGCTGCATGCGGGACCTTTCGCGCCACGGCAGCCGCCGGTCTCCGGCTGCACCCTTGCGCTCACCCTGAGTCGGGGCCGCGGCGGGCGCGCGCTGGAGGAGACCGATCGTGGGAAAGCGGGGCCGCACCGGGGTGAATCCCGGCGGCGGCTGATTGTGACTCAGGTCACGGGAATCTTTTCGTCGGCGGGAAATAACCGGGGACGGTTTCCCCGTTTAGCCCTGTGTCCGAGCGAAACGGGGACCTGCTCCCCGGATCACCCTCGGCGTCGGCCGAGTGAGGCGGGGGGCCACCTTCACCTCGTAGCCCCCGGCCGGGTGAGACGGGGCCCACCGCGCTTCGTAACCCCCGGCCGGGTGGGACGGGGCGACCACCTCGCGTCGTAGCCCTGCCGAACCCGTGCCACCCCACCGACCACAAGCCGAACCCGCGTCGGCGACCGACCGAAGGAGTACACCGTGTCCGCCATCACCGCCCCCGCACCGCGCAAGGCGCCCCGGCCCCGCGCCGACGCCCTGCGCAACCGGGAGCGGATCGTCACCGCCGCCCGGGAGATGTTCGTCGAGCACGGCCCCGACGTGCCGCTGGACGAGATCGCCCGCCGGGCCGGTGTCGGCAACGCCACGGTGTACCGCAACTTCCCCGACCGCGACGCGCTCGTCCGCGAGGTCGTCTGCTCCGTCATGGACCGTACGGCCGAGGCGGCCGAGCTGGCCCTCGCGGAGACCGGGGACGCGTTCGCCGCTCTGGAGCACTTCGTGCACACCGCCGCCGACGAGCGGATCAGTGCGCTGTGCCCCATGGTGTCCAGCACCTTCGACAAGCACCACCCGGACCTGGAGGCCGCCAGCAAGCGCGTCGAGCAGCTCGTCGAGGGGGTCATGGGCCGGGCGAAGGCGGCCGGGCAGCTCCGCGCGGACGTCGGCGTCGGCGACCTGATGATCGTCGTCGCGCAGCTCAGTCGGCCCCCGGCCGGTACGGACTGCGTGCGCGGCGACCGCTTCGTCCACCGCCACCTTCAGCTGTTCCTCGACGGTCTGCGGGCCCCGGCCCGCTCCGCCCTGCCGGGACGGGCCGTCAGCCTCAGGGAGCTGCGCGCGTGCTGACCGATTAGTTCCGCTCCCGCCCCGAGTCCACTCTTCGACACCACTCTTCCGGTACGGCGGCCCCCCGGCCGCCGCGCCCTTCTTCGTCCGCCCTCCCGCTGCCTCTCCGCCGTCCTTCCGTCGTTCTTCGCTCTCCCGCCTTACTCCGTTTTCTCGGCATTTTTCACTGCACGACCAGCCGCATGACCAGCCGTACGACCATTCGAGTTCCAAGTCCCGAAGTGGGTATCTCCATGTCCGAAACAGCCCTCAAGGCTCCTGGCGTCACCGCCCCGAGCGGTGACGCCAACCGCTGGAAAGCGCTCGTCTTCATCGCGCTCGCCCAGCTGATGGTCGTCCTCGACGCCACCATCGTGAACATCGCCCTGCCCTCCGCCCAGACCGACCTCGGCATATCCGACGGCAACCGGCAGTGGGTCGTCACGGCCTACGCCCTCGCCTTCGGCGGTCTGCTGCTCTTCGGCGGCCGGATCGCCGACCTGTGGGGCCGCAAGCGCGCCTTCGTGCTCGGTCTGGGCGGCTTCGCCGCCGCCTCCGCGCTCGGCGGTGCCGCCACCACGGGCGCGATGATGTTCGGTGCCCGCGCCCTCCAGGGCGTCTTCGGCGCGCTGCTCGCCCCGGCCGCGCTGTCCCTGCTCGCGGTGATGTTCACCGACGCCAGGGAGCGCGCCAAGGCGTTCGGCATCTACGGCGCGATCGCGGGCGGCGGCGGCGCCGTCGGCCTGATCCTCGGCGGCTTCCTGACCGAGTACCTGAACTGGCGCTGGACCTTCTTCGTGAACGTCCCGTTCGCCGTGGTCGCCGCGGCCGGCGCCTACTTCGTCATCCGCGAGCCGGAGGGCGGCCGCAACCGCAACCCGCTCGACATCCCCGGCGTCCTGCTGTCCACCCTCGGCCTGGTCGCGCTCGTGTACGGCTTCACCCGCGCCGAGTCCGACGGCTGGGGCGACACGGTGACCGTGTCGATGTTCGTCGCCTCCGTGGTGCTGCTGGTCGCGTTCGCGATCGTGGAGTCCAAGGTCAGGACCCCGCTGCTGCCGCTGCGCGTGGTGACCGACCGCAACCGCGGCGGCATCTACCTCTCGCTGGGCCTGGCGATCATCGGCATGTTCGGCCTGTTCCTCTTCCTGACCTACTACCTCCAGGTCGTCAAGGGCTACTCGCCGGTCAAGACCGGCTTCGCCTTCCTGCCGATGGTGGCCGGCATGATCACCGGCTCCACCCAGATCGGCACCCGGCTGATGACCCGGGTCCCGGCGCGCCTGCTGATGGGCCCCGGCTTCCTGGTCGCCGGCCTCGGCATGCTGCTGCTGACCCAGCTGGAGATCGACTCCTCGTACGGCGCCCTGCTGCTGCCCGCGATGGTGCTGCTCGGCCTCGGCATGGGTACGGCGTTCATGCCGGCGATGTCCCTGGCCACCCAGGGCGTCGAGCCCCGGGACGCCGGTGTCGCCTCCGCGATGGTCAACACCTCGCAGCAGGTGGGCGGCGCGATCGGCACCGCCCTGCTGAACACCATCGCCGCCTCGGCGACCACCTCGTACATCAAGGACCACATCGCCGGTGCCACCGCCAGGCCGCAGCAGCAGCTGGTGCAGCTCCAGGGCATGGTGCACGGCTACACCGCCGCGATCTGGTTCGCCGTCGGCATCCTGGCGGCCGCCGCCGTGATCGCCTTCACCTTCGTCAACGCCGGCCGTCCTGGTTCCACTCCGGTGGCCTCGGGCGAGGGCGTCGAGGACGAGGTGCCGGTGCCGGTGGTGGCCCACTGACGGGCGTGCGGCGGACGGACGTACGGTGACTTAGCGGAGCCAGGGAAGGTCCGCACCCGCTTCGTTGGGCTGGAGGCCCTCGGCGACGATCTCCATGATCTCGCCGAGGGCCTTCTGCTGTTCGGGGCTGAGCCGCTCGAACAGCGCCTGCCGTACGGCGGTCACATGGCCGGGCGCGGTGCGCCGGAGAACCTCGTAGCCCTCGTCGGTCAGTACGGCGAACTGGCCGCGCTTGTCGGAGGCGCAGTCCTCGCGGCGCACCCAGCCGTTCTTCTCCAGCCGGGCGATCGCGTGCGAGAGCCGGGAGCGGGTGATCTTCGCCCGCATCGCCAGCTCGGTCATCCGCAGCCGGCGGCGGGGCGCCTCGGCGAGGCCGACGAGGAGGCCGTAGTAGATGTGCGGCATGCCCGCATCGCGCTGGAGCTGCCGGTCGAGGTGGTCCTCCAGGAGGGTGGTGGCGTGCAGGTAGGCGCGCCAGACGCGCTGTTCCTCGTCGGTGAGCCAGCGGTGCCGTGCGGCGGCGGGGTCCGGTGCGGTGTTCATGGGGTCCACTGTACGAGCCGTCTCCTTGAAACTTGAACAAGTCGGGCGTATGGTGTCGGTGAGAGCTTGAGAGTTAAAGCACCTCGCTCCGCAGCAGTAAGGCCGTAGCCGGTCCTCGGCCGTCACAGCGTCTGGATCATCGGGAGTCGCCGCCATGTCCGCCACCACCCAGGAGCGCATGCCCGCCCTGTACCTCAGCCATGGTGCGCCGCCGCTCGCCGACGACCCCGTCTGGCCCGGCCAGCTCGCCGCCTGGTCGGCCGGCCTGCCCCGCCCCCGGGCGATCCTCATGGTCTCCGCCCACTGGGAGGAGGCCCCGCTCGCCCTCGGCGCGGTCGAGACCGTCCCGCTCGTCTACGACTTCTGGGGGTTCCCCGAGCACTACTACCAGGTCCGCTACCCCGCCCCCGGCGCGCCGGCGCTCGCCGAGGCCGTGCGCAAGCTGCTGCGCGCCCCCGGCATCCCGGTCCAGGACATTCCCGACCGGGGCCTCGACCACGGCGCGTACGTCCCCCTGGTCGAGATGTTCCCGGCCGCCGACATCCCCGTCCTGCAGATCTCCATGCCCACCCTCGACCCGGTACGCCTGATGGACATCGGCCGCAAGCTCGCCCCCCTGCGCGACGAGGGCGTGCTGATCGTCGGCTCCGGCTTCTTCACCCACAACCTCGCCGCCCTGCGTCATGCCGGCCGGGGCGTGCCGACCTGGTCCTCCGAGTTCGACGACTGGGGCCGGCGCGCCCTGGAGGCCCGCGACTGGGACGCCCTGCTCGACTTCCTGGACAAGGCCCCGGCAGGCCGGTACGCCCATCCGCGCACCGAACACTTCGCCCCGCTCTTCGTCACCATGGGCGCGGCGGAGGCCGGCGGCGAGCTGGACGCCCAGAAGTCGGTGATCGACGGGTTCTGGATGGGCATGGCGAAGCGGTCCGTGCAGTTCGGATGAGGCGCGGGGGGCGTTCGCCGTCCTGCCCGCCGCCCGCCGCCTACAGCGGTTTCTCGTACCAGGCCACGTCCCAGTAGCGGCCGAACTTGCGGCCCACCTCGCGGTACGTGCCGACGTACCGGAAGCCGAAACGCGCGTGCAGCCGCTCGGACGCCTCGTTCGGCTGCGTGATGCCCGCGTAGGCGCGGTGTACGTCCTCCCCGGCCAGGGCGTCGAACAGGGCGCCGTAGAGCAGCGTGCCGATTCCGCGCCGGCCGGCGTCCGGGGCGACGTACACCGAGGTCTCCACGGAGGTCAGGTACGCCGGCTTCGGCCGGTGGGGGCCGGAGGTGGCGTACCCCAGAATCTCCTGTGAGTCCGCGTCCGTGGCAACCATCAGCCGGTGCGGGCCGTCTTCCGGGTGGGAGAGCAGCCAAGGACGGCGTTCTTCCGGGGAGAAGACCGCGGTGTCGAATGTGATGGCCGTCTCACGTACGTAGTGGTTGTAGAGCGCCGTGAGAGCGTCGAGGTCACCCTCGATTCCCGGCCTGACCTGCACCTCGGCATGTTCCGACGGCATCTCGCCTCCCTGTGCGGCGGAACAGGGTACTGCATGATCAGAAAAATCGGGGGGCGGGTTGGGAATTCTGTCCGGATTCCAGTCGTTGTTTCCCACGGATGCAGGGCACTCGGAGACTGTCTCGGAGCGAGTGAGATGAGTCCCCGGAGACGTTCTCCTCAGTGCCGGGCGTTCACCAGGACCACCCGCCAGCCCACCATCGCAAGGGAGCACGCATGGCAACCCGTGCCGTCGCCCGTCGCCAGTCCGCCACCGGCGAGACGGCCGCAAGCAGTGTTCGCGCTCATGGCGGCGAGATCGCAGACCGCGACCTGGTCGGCATGTACCTGGACGAGATCGCGCGTACGCCGCTGCTCGACGCCGCCAAGGAGGTCGAGCTGTCCCAGACCATCGAGGCGGGTGTGTTCGCGCAACAGGTCCTCGACGGCGAGGAGGAGTCCCGGTCGGACGCCACCCGCGAGGAGCTGGAGGCCCTGGTCGCCGCCGGTGAGCGCGCCAAGGACGTCTTCATCCGCTCCAACCTCCGCCTGGTCGTGGCGGTGGCCCGGCGCTACCCGCGCAGCGGGCTGCCCCTGCTCGACCTGATCCAGGAGGGCAACGCCGGCCTGGTGCGCGCCGTCGAGAAGTTCGACTACCGCAAGGGCTTCAAGTTCTCCACGTACGCCACCTGGTGGATCCGGCAGGCCATCACCCGCTCCATCGCCGACCAGTCCCGCACGATCCGGCTACCCGTCCACCTGGTGGAGGAGCTGGGCCGGATCCGGCGCGTGCAGCGCGAGTTCAACCGCGAGCACGGCCGCGACCCGGAGCCCGCGGAGATCGCCGCGGAGCTGGGTTCGACGCCGGAGCGCGTCGTCGACGTCCTCGACTGGGCCCGCGACCCGGTCTCGCTGAACATGTCGGTGGACGACGAGGGCGAGACCCAGTTCGGCGACCTGCTGGAGGACACCTCGGCGGTGAGCCCCGAGCAGTCCGTCCTGACCCTGCTGCGCAGCGAGGAACTGGACGACCTGATCGGCCGCCTGGACCAGCGCACGGCCTCCATCATCAAGATGCGGTACGGCATCGAGGACGGCCGCGAGCGCACCCTGACCGAGGTCGGCAAGGAGCACGGACTCACCCGTGAGCGGATCCGGCAGATCGAGAAGCACGCCCTGATGGAGCTGAAGAAGCTGGCCCGCACCACCGGGTTCGACGCGGCGGCGTGATCCAGGCCCCCGCGTGACGCGGGGGGGCCCGGGGTGGGGGCGTGACCATGAGGCGCCGACGCGTGATGCCCTGGGCGTACCCGGCGTACGGCGCACTGCCCGGCGCGCACCGGGGCGAAAGGCGGCGCAAACATGGCGTGGTCCCGTCGCTTCAACCCCCGGGGCCGCGGGAACAACCCTTCCGGGCCCCCTGGGCCCGGGTACCGCACTCCCCTCGCACACCGCACCCCCGGCCACGACCTGGCCGACCCCACGTGAACCACGTCCCGACGCACATCCCCCCCCGGCGCCGGGACTTTCCGAGCCGGGCTCCGGCGCCCACCCCCCCCGGGGCGCCGGAGTCCGGCCTCTTCCTGCGGGCCCCGGACAGTGGAAAGGTGGCCCACCCCGTACCTGAACCCCGGGGTGGGCCACCGGATGGCAGATTCTGCCACACGGGCATAGCCTGCCGACGTGAGCACCACCCCAGGCCCCGCCGACCAGCCGTTTTCCGCCTCCGCGCCGATGTCCCTCACGGAACGCCGGAAGGCCGAGACCCGGATGGACATCGCCCGGGCGGCGGCCGCCCTCTTCGTGCAGCGTGGCCTGCGGGCGACCCGCGCCGAGGACATCGCCCAGGCCGCGGGCATCGCACCGCGCACCTTCTACCGCTACTTCGCCGGCAAGGAAGAGGCGGTGTCCCCGCTCTACGCGGCCGGCGCCCGGCGCTGGATCGAGGCGGTCCGTACGGCCCCCGCCCACCTGTCGCTGCCGCAGGCCCTGGAACACGCCGTCCACCACACCCTCACCCCCGGCCTCGGCGTCTCGACCGCGTCCTGGGAATGGCTGCGCACCCTCGTCCGCCTGGCCGGCACCAGCCCGGCCCTGGGCAAGGTCTGGGCGGAGGTGTGCCAGGCGTCGGAGGGGGCGCTGGCGGAGATCCTGGCGGCGCGGGTGCCGGGCGGGGCGGCCGACGAGGCGGACCTCCGCTTCGCCGCGGCCGTGGCCGGCGCCGCCGTCCGCGTGGCCGTGGAGTCCTGGGCCACCACGACCACCCCGCCCACCGGCCCCGGCAGCCCGGCAGCCCTGGCCCTCCGGAATCTGCACGCCCTACAGGGCTTCGGGTGGGGCGGCGTGCAGGGCGGGGAGTAAGGGCGCGGGAGGAGCCGGCGCCCTGCCGTGCTCGGGTCCTCGCGAACACCTCGGGCGTGCCGGGCACCGCAGATCCGTCCCGCCCCCGCTAACTCCCCGCCGCCCTGGTCAACCGCGCACCCAACTCCCGCACCGAATCGGCCAGTTCCGCCGGGGCCCGGACCGAGAACTCGTACCCCGTCATCGCCAGTCGTACCGCCAGCCACTCCACCGGGTCGCCGGTGGTGCCGCGCAGGAGGCTGCCGCCCGTGCCGTCGTCCTCGGGGGTTCCGAGCCACTTCGGGGTCCGGGTGGCGACCTGTTCCGCCGGCGCGGCGAACCGCACCTCGAACGCGTACGTCTCCTGTCGGCGGTGGATCGACTGCCGCAGATACTCGGCCGCGCTCCCCGTCGGCAACTCCCGCGGCACGAAGCGGACTCCGGTCGCGAACGGCTCGCCCACCCGGTCCACCCGGAAGGTGCGCCAGTCGGCGCGGTCGAGGTCGTACGCGACCAGGTACCAGCGCCGCCCGGTCGACACCAGCCGGTGCGGCTCGGTCAGCCGCCGGGACGCGCTGCCGTCCTTGTCGCGGTAGGCGAACCGCAGCCGTTCGTGCCCCGCCACCGTCGACGCCATCACGGTCAGCGTCTCCGGCGCGATACTCGGACCGTCCCCGCTGGTCAGGGGCGTGGTCGCGGCCTGGAGCGTGGACACGCGGTGGCGCAGCCGGGACGGCAGCACCTGCTCCAGTTTGGCCAGCGCCCGTACGGACGCCTCCTCCACCCCTTCCACGGCGTGGCCCGCCCCGGCCCGCAGGCCCACCGCGATCGCCACGGCCTCCTCGTCGTCCAGTACCAGCGGCGGCATCGCCTTGCCCGCCACCAGCCGGTACCCGCCGTCCGCGCCCTTCGTCGCCTGGACCGGATAGCCCAGCTCCCGCAGCCGGTCGACGTCCCGCCGCACGGTGCGCCGGGACACCCCGAGCCGGCCGGCGAGTTCACCGCCGGGCCACTCGCGGGGCGTCTGGAGGAGGGAGAGGAGCTGGAGCAGCCGGGCTGGAGTGTCCGTCGTCATGGTGCCGAGCATGCCGCATCAATAGGACACGATCTGACCTAATGGCGTCCTACCTTTCTTCCATGACCCCGAACGACAGCACCCTCGCGTCCCCGGCGCCCGACCGCGCCCGCTGGCTGGCCCTGGCGATCGTCATGGCCGCGGCCTTCATGGACCTGGTGGACGTCACGATCGTCAACATCGCGATCCCGTCCATCCAGCGGACCGCCCACGCCTCGGTCGGCCAGATCCAGTGGATAACCGCCGGCTACGCCCTCGCCTTCGCCGCCGGCCTGATCACCGGCGGCCGACTCGGTGACATCCACGGCCGCAGGCGGCTGTTCCTCCTCGGCATCGGCGGCTTCACCCTCGCCTCCGCCCTGTGCGGCTTCGCCGCGAACCCGGAGATGCTGGTCGCCTCCCGCATCCTGCAGGGCGGCATGGCCGCGCTGATGGTGCCTCAGGTGCTGTCCATCGTGCACGCCACCTTCCCCGCCCACGAACGCGGCAAGGTCTTCGGTCTGTTCGGCGCGATCGTCGGCCTCGGCGCGGTCTCCGGCCCGCTGCTGGGCGCCCTGCTGACGGAGTGGAACCTGTTCGGCCTCGAATGGCGGCCAATCTTCCTCATCAACCTCCCCGTCGGTGTCCTCGCCTGGCTGCTCGGCCGTCGCTTCATCACCGAGTCGAAGGCCCCCAGGGCGATGAAGCTGGACCTCGCCGGCGTCGCCCTGGTGACGCTGGGCCTGCTGATGCTGCTCTACCCGCTCACCCGCGGCCGCGAGCTGGGCTGGCCGCTGTGGGGTCACCTCTGCATGGCCGGCTCCCTCGTCGTCTTCGCGGCACTGGTGTCGTACGAGAAACGGAAGGCGGCCAAGGACGGTTCCCCGCTCATCGAGTTGTCCCTCTTCCGTGTGAAGAGCTTCGCCGCGGGCATCGCCGTACAGATCGTCTTCGGCGTCGCACTCGGCATCTTCTTCCTGGTCTGGACGCTGTACATGCAGATCGGCCTGGGCTGGAGCCCGCTGCGGGCCGGGCTGACCGGGGTGCCGTTCTCGCTCGCGGTGTCCACGGCGGCCGGGCTGTCGGTGCAGCAGCTGGTCCCGCGCTTCGGCCGGAAGGTGCTGCAGGCGGGCGCGCTGCTGATGGCCGCCGGCGTGCTGCTCTACCTGGCGGAGTCCCGCCACTACGGCCTCGCCATCGCCTCCTGGCAGATGGCCCTGCCGCTGGTCGTGATGGGCGCCGGCATGGGTCTGATCGTGGCCCCGCTGACCGACGCGGTGCTCTCGGAGGTGCCGCGTGAGCACGCCGGTTCCGCGTCCGGGCTGATCAACACCGTGCAGCAGATGGGCAACGCGCTCGGGCTGGGGCTGGTCTCGGTGGTCTTCTTCGGGGAGATCGGCGACCGGCTCACCCTGGCGCAGGTCGGCCCGGCGTTCGTGCACGCCTTCCAGCACGCGCTGTGGTGGGTCGCCGGGATCATGGGCGTGATCTTCCTGCTGATGTCCGCCCTGCCGAAGCGTCCGGCCCAGCACGTGGAGGGTGCGGGGCAGGAGGAGCCGTCGGCGGCGCAGGAACCCGCGCTGGTCTCCTGACCCGGGGCGACGAGGGGCCCGGTACCGGTGCGGTACCGGGCCCTTCTGCTGCCCGGACACCGGGGAAGTCCGTTCCTGCCCGAGCCGGGCCCGAATCTGTTTACTTTCCGGAAATCCGGGCGTAGCCTGCCATTGAAACCACACGTTCGGGCATGGACTCAGAAGTGATCGGACATCGGGGATCGGTCGATCGGACATCGGGTCGGCCGTCCGACCGGCCATCGAGGCGGAGGCGAACGGACATGTACGCACCGGAGCGGCAGCAGGAGATCCTCCGGCTCGCCCGTGACGGCGGCCGGGTGGACGTGCTGTCGCTGGCCGAGGAGTTCCAGGTCACCGCGGAGACGATCCGCCGCGACCTGAAGGCCCTCGACCGCGCCGGTCTCGTCCGCCGGGTGCACGGCGGTGCCATTCCGGCCGGCCGCCTCGACTTCGAGCCGGACCTCACCGAACGCGAGTCCACCGCCGCGGACGAGAAGGACCGCATCGCCAAGGCGGCCCTCACCGAGCTGCCGGCCGAGGGCACGATGATCCTCGACGCCGGTACGACGGTCGCCGGCGTGGCCGGGGCCATCCCGCTGGAGGCGCGGCTCACCGTCGTCACGCACTCCCTGCCGATCGCCGCCCGCCTCGCCGACCACCCGGGCATCCAGCTCCACCTGGTCGGAGGGCGCGTGCGGCACCGTACGCGTGCCGCCGTGGACGCCTGGGCGCTGCGCGCGTACGGCGAGATCCGCGCCGACGTGCTGTTCGTC
This sequence comes from Streptomyces sp. NPDC023481, assembly GCF_055560195.1. Taxonomy (NCBI): domain Bacteria; kingdom Bacillati; phylum Actinomycetota; class Actinomycetes; order Kitasatosporales; family Streptomycetaceae; genus Streptomyces; species Streptomyces sp. NPDC023481. Next base: position 200,740 of record NZ_JBVHJE010000012.1, on the reverse strand, counting down.
GCCGCCAACGGATTCTCCGCCGAGCACGGTCTGACCACCCCCGACCTCGCCGAGGCCGCGGTCAAGCGGGCCGCCGTCGCCGCCGCCCGCCGCGTGGTGCTGCTGGCCGACTCCTCCAAGCACGGCAAGGAGCACTTCGCCCGTTTCGGCGACCTGAGCGATGTGGACCTGCTGATCACCGACAGCGGGCTGAGCCCGGAAGACGCCGCCGCCATCGAGCGCGGAGGCACGGAAGTAGTGCGCGCATGATCCTCACCGTCACCCCCAACCCCTCCCTCGACCGCACCTACGAGGTACCCGCCCTGGAACGCGGCGAGGTCATCCGCGCCACCGGCGAGCGGATGGACCCCGGCGGCAAGGGTGTGAACGTCTCGCGGGCCGTCGCCGCCGCCGGCAGGCGCACGGTGGCCGTCCTGCCCCTGGGTGGTGCGCCGGGCGCGCTCGTCGCCGAGTTGCTCGACGCGCAGGGCATCGAGGTCGCGCCGGTCCCGGTGGCCGGTGCCACCCGCTCCAACATCGCGCTCGCGGAAGCCGACGGGGTGCTCACCAAGATCAACGCACCGGGCCCGCAGCTGTCGGAGGCCGAGCAGGAACTGCTCCTGGACACCGTCCGCTCGCACTCCGGCGACGCCGACTGGATCGCCTGCTGCGGCAGCCTGCCCCGGGGGCTCGCGCCCTCCTGGTACGCCGACGTCGTCACGCGGGCGCACGCCGGGGGTGCGCGCATCGCGCTGGACACCTCGGGGCGCGCGCTCCTGGAGGCGCTGCGCGCGCGGCCCGACGTGGTGAAGCCGAACGCCGAGGAGCTCGCGGAAGCCGTCGCGCGCCCCCTGGCGACCGTGGGCGACGCGTTCAAGGCGGCCGAGGAGGTGCGCGCGATGGGCGCGGGCGCCGTGCTCGCGAGCCTGGGCGCCGACGGCCAGCTCCTGGTCTCGGACACCGGCGCCTGGTTCGGCAGTGCGCGGGTGTCCGCCGTCCGCAGCAACGTCGGCGCCGGCGACGCCTCGCTGGCCGGCTTCCTCATCGCCGGCGGCACCGGCTCCGAGGCGCTCGCCTCCGCCGTGGCCCACGGCGCCGCCGCCGTGCAGCTTCCCGGCAGCGTGATGCCGACCCCGGCCGACCTGGATCCGGCGGCGGTGACCGTCACGGCCGACATCCCCCTGGACCGCGAACTGACGGAGCCGGTGCCATGACCTCGATCGCGTGCAGCTGCGCCCGCCCCGGCTTCCGCCGGCTGGGCGGTCGTACCGGTTCCGCCCAGCCGGACGCGCCCGCCCGGCCGGCCCGTGAGCGGCGAGCCTCCCCGTTACTCGCCGCCCCGGGGCGGTACGGCCATCCGTGCCGTGGCGTCCCACGGAGGCGGGGCTTCCCCGGCCCCGCCTCCCGCACCACCCCGTCCCCCCACCGCACCCCCGTCCCCCCTTTCGCCCACCCCACGCCCCGGGCGACACGCGTGCATAGGAGCCCGCGATGAGCGAAATGATCACTGCGGACCTGGTCGACCTCGACCTGTCCGCCGACACCAAGGAAGCGGCGGCCCGTGCCCTCGCCGAGCGCATGGTGGCCCAGGGCCGGGTGACCGACCTGGAGGGCTACCTCGCCGACGTCGCCGCCCGCGAGGCCCAGATGCCGACCGGGCTGGACGGCGGCATCGGCATCCCGCACTGCCGCAGCGCCCATGTCACCGAGCCGACCCTCGCCTTCGGCCGCAGCGCCGCGGGCATCGACTTCGGTGCCGCGGACGGCCCGGCTGACCTGATCTTCCTGATCGCGGCCCCGGCCGGCGCCGACGACGCCCACCTCACCATCCTGTCCTCCCTCGCCCGCCAGCTGATGAACGCCGAGTTCACGGACGCGCTGCGCTCGGTGCGGGACGCGGCGACGGCGGCGGCGCTGATCCGCGGGGACGAGGTACCGGCGGAGGGCGGCGCGCGGGACGCCCGGGACGCCCAGGGGGTTGGGAGCGCGCAGGGTGCCGTGCGCGCTGACGAGAGCGCCGTGGGCGCTGCTCAGGGCGCCGCGGGCGCCCCCGAGGACACCGCTGCGGCGCCGGTGGCGGCCTCCGCCGGCGCCGCGGCGGGCAGTACGGCACCGGCCGCGGCCGCCACGGACGGATCCGATCCGGCGCCGGGCACCACCCCCGGCGGGGCTCCCTTCCGGATCGTCGCCGTCACGTCCTGCCCGACCGGTATCGCCCACACCTACATGGCGGCCGAGTCGCTGGAGAACGCCGGACGTGAGGCGGGCGTCGAGCTGGTCGTGGAGACGCAGGGCTCGGCCGGCTTCACCCGGCTGGACCCGGCGGTCATCGCGGCGGCGGACGCCGTGATCTTCGCCCACGACGTGGCCGTACGCGACAAGGACCGCTTCGCGGGCAAGCCGACCGTCGACGTGGGCGTGAAGGCGGGCATCAGCCGCCCGGCGGAACTCATCGCGGAGGTCCGCGAGAAGGCGGCGCGCGGCGAGGCGAGCGCGCCGGCGCGCGGGTCGTCCACGCCGGTGGAGCGCGCGGGCGACTCCACCGAGGGCTACGGCACCCGGCTCCGCAAGTGGCTGATGTCCGGCGTCAGCTACATGGTTCCGTTCGTCGCCGCCGGCGGCCTGCTCATCGCGCTGGGCTTCGCGATCGGCGGCTACAAGATCAACAAGGCGCCGTCGGTGATGGACCACTTCCTGTGGACCCAGGCCGACAGCTGGGGCGCCCTGCTGTTCCAGATCGGCGGCGTGGCCTTCGGCTTCCTGGTCCCGGTCCTCGCCGGCTACATCGCCTACGGCATGGCGGACCGGCCGGGCCTGGTCCCCGGCTTCGTCGGCGGCGCGATCTCGCTGACCATCAACGCGGGCTTCCTCGGCGGCCTGGCGGCCGGTCTGATCGCCGGTGGTGTGGTGCTGGCGATCCAGCGGATCAACATACCGGCGGCGCTGCGCGGCATCATGCCCGTGGTGGTGATCCCGCTGATCTCCTCGGCGATCGTCGGGTTCCTGATGTTCGTCGTGATCGGCAAGCCCATCGCCAGTGCCCAGAAGGGCCTGACCGACTGGCTGAGCAGCCTCACCGGCGCCAACGCCATTCTGCTCGGCGCGCTGCTCGGCCTGATGATGTGCTTCGACCTGGGTGGCCCGGTCAACAAGGTCGCCTACACCTTCGCCACCGCCGGCATCGCGGTCTCCAACCCCAGTGACTCCGCGATGAAGATCATGGCCGCGGTGATGGCGGCCGGCATGGTCCCGCCGCTGGCGATGGCCCTGGCCACGACCGTGCGCGGCAAGCTGTTCACCCCGACCGAGCGCGAGAACGGCAAGGCCGCCTGGGTGCTGGGCGCGTCCTTCATCTCCGAGGGCGCCATCCCGTTCGCGGCGGCCGACCCGCTGCGGGTCATCCCGTCCGCCATGGTGGGCGGCGCGCTCACCGGCGCCCTGTCGATGGGCTTCGGCGCCACCCTGCGGGCCCCGCACGGCGGCATCTTCGTGGTCCCGCTGATCGGCAACCCGCTGCTGTACCTGGTGGCCATCGCGGCCGGCGTCTGCGCCAGCACGGCCCTGGTGGTTCTCCTCAAGGGCATGCGCAAGCCGGCCCCCGAGCCCACGGCCTCCGACCCGACCACCCAGCAGCCCACGCCCCCGAAGGAAACCAAGCAGCCGGTGGCAGCCTGACCACCAGGGCACACCTCGCTACCTGAGCGGCACGGACCCGGGACGACGACCCGGGTCCGTGCCGCCCGTCGCTTCGGGGGCCGCTACGGCTCCCGGGCCGCGCCGCGACCGCCCTCCCGCCGGCCACCGGAACCGGCGGGGCCGGTCGTCAGCCCCGATGCGTCGCGCGGCGGTTCATCGCCTCCCGGGCCTCTTCTTCAGTCATGTACACCTCGCACATGTGCCGGCCGTCCGGTGTCGCCGTGTGCTCGACCTCCCACAGGGAGAGCTCGGTGCCATCGGACAGCAGGAAGGCGTGCTCGTACAGCGCGTAGCTCAGTCCTGTCCGGCCGGCCCGTCCGGGGTGGCCGAAGGCCTGGGTGATCTCGTGCGCGGTCGCCGTCGCCAGCACCGCCGCCGTCTCCGGGCCGGGCCGGTCGGGGTTCTCCGCGCGGCGCAGCAGCCGGCGCGCGTGGTCGGCCGAGTCGTCGGAGACGAAGGTGTGCCGGGGCTCCGGGATCGCCCACAGCCGCATCAGCGAGGGCAGTTCGAAGTCCTGCGTCTCCGGCGGCACCCCGAGCCGTGCCGTGGCGGTCTGCAGCTCCTCCTCGTCGACGTACACCTCGTGCTCGGGGGCGCTGCCGGGCGTCGGGTTGGCCACCAGCTCCCACAGCGTGACCGCCGATCCGTCGGCGAGCAGCCAGGTGTGCCGGTACGTCTCCCGGTGCAGCCCCGCGCTGTGGTACGCGGCGTGCAGCGAGCTGTCGTGCGCCAGCGCGCAGTCGAGGCGCCTTATCACCTCGTCGGGCAGCTCGAACGAGTTCAGGGCACGGCCGAGGAGTCGCGCGAGTTGCTCCTCAGGAGACTCGGGCGACTCGGCTGGTTCGTACGCTGCGGTCTCGTACGGAACGCTCAAGGCATCTCCCGGCGTTGCTGCATGTCACCTTGTGGGTGCATACCGTAGCCCCTCGGTCGGACATCATGTCCGGGAACCGAGAAAACGTACGCCGGGAAAACGCGCGGGCCGCGCGGGATGTTCCCGCGCGGCCCGTCCTGTCGTCAAAATCCGCCGCTCAGGCGGTACTTCCGGCCGTCCAGGCACTCCACGGCATGTTCCAGCCGTTGAGCCCGTTGTCCGGGGAGACGGTGGTGTCGGGGGAGTTCTTCACGATCACGACGTCCCCGACGAGCGAGTTGTCGAAGAACCACTTGGCCTGCGTGTCGCCCTGCGCGCCCTGGACGTCCGCGAGGCCGACGCAGCCGTGGCTGGTGCCCTCGCGCCCGAACGGCGGGTTGCTCCGGCTGTACCAGTAGTTGCCGTGGATGAACGTCCCCGACGAGGTCAGCCGCATCGCGTGCGGCACGTCCGGGATGTCGTACTCCCCGCCGAAGCCGACCGTCGAGCCGTTCATACGGGTCTGCACGAACTTCTCGGAGATCACCATCTGCCCGTTGTACGTGGTGTGCTGCGGGCTGCCCGCCGAGATCGGCACCGTCTTGAAGGTCCTGCCGTCCCGTACGACCGTCATGGTCTGTGTGCGGACGTCGACCGTGGAGACCTGCGACCGCCCGATGGTGAAGGAGACGGTCTTCTTCTGCACCCCGTAGACGCCCTTCGCGCCCTGCACGCCGTCCAGGTCGATGCCCAGCGTGACCTTGGATCCGGCCTTCCAGTACTCCTGCGGCCGGAAGTCGAGCCGGCGGTCCCCGAACCAGTGGCCGACCACCTGTTGGCCGCTGGTGGAGTTGACCGTGATGTGGGACTGCACGGCCTTCTTGTCGGTGATGGACTTGTCGAAGGTGAACGACACAGGCATGCCGACCCCGACCGTGGAGCCGTTGTCGGGCGTGTAGGTGCCGATGAAGCTGTTCGCCGAGCTGACGGTGGTGAAGATGGCGTTGGCCGCCGCGGTACGGCCGCCGGAGTCCTTCGCGGTCGCGGCTATCTGGTACTTCGTCCCGCGCTCCAGCCGGGCCTCGGGCTTCCAGCTGTGGCCGTCCGCCGATATCGCCCCCGGCACGGCCTGCCCCGACCCCGCCACGGTCATCTTCACGTCCGTCAGCCTGCCGTCGCTGACCTTCACCCCGGTGGCGTTGATGGACGCCCCGGTCGAACCGTCCTTGGCCGAGATCGCGATCTTCGCCGTCGACGTCCTGGGGGAGTCCTTGCCCCCCTTGCCGTCGTCGGTCGTGTGGGTGCTGCCGCCGCAGGCGGTCAGGGTGAGGGCGCCGACCATCAGGGCGGCACAGGCCCCCAGTGCGCGCCGCGCTGCAATGTCCGGCGTTGTCACGGGCTGCTCCAGGTTCGTGTGATGTGCGTGATCCGTTCCAGTGCGTGGAGAAAGAGAGCACCGGGGCCGGGGTAGGTTCCCTCCGGCACCCGGGAACGCCATCACGTGACAGAACCGCGACAATCCTGGGCTCAACCTGGCACTAGCGGCCGTACAACTCCCCGTACGACGGCCACACTCCGCCCGGTCCCTCCACCGACTCGGCCGCGCGTACGGCACGTACGATCGCGCGCGTCACGAGGTCCGCGCCGGCGGCCAGGATGTCGTTGAGCGCCAACGGGTGCGCGCCGAGCGGCCGGGCGCCGGTCGCGAGGGCGAACACCGTGTCACCGTCGTGCAGGAGGTGCACCGGCCGGACGGCGCGCGCGATGCCGTCGTGCGCCGTGCCCGCGAGCTTCTGCGCCTGCGCCTTGGTGAGGTCCGCGTCCGTCGCGACCACCGCCAGCGTCGTGTTGAGCGGCGCCGACGCGTTCCGGGCGGCGACCTCGTCCAGGCGCCGGCGGGCGGCCTCGTGCACACGCCCCTCCGGGTACTCCACCCGCCCCTGGAACAACTCCCCGTACAGCGCCCCCGTTTCCGGGTCCATCACCGACCCCGCCGCGTTCGCGACCACCAGCGCCGCCACGGTGATCCCCGAGGCGAGCACCGTACTGGCGCTGCCCACCCCGCCCTTGAGCAGCCCGGCGACCGCGCCCGTACCGGCGCCGACGCACCCCTCGGGCACCCGCGCGCCCGGCGCGGTCGCCGCCGCGGCCTCCACCGCCGCGCGTCCCGTCGCCGCGTCCGGACGGGCCCGGAAGTCGCCGCCGCGTCCCAGGTCGAAGACGCACGCGGCCGGCACCACCGGCACGACATGCGCCGGATCCACCCCCACCGGCACCCCGCGCCCCTGCTCCTCCAGCCAGGCCATCACCCCGGACGCCGCGTCGAGCCCGTAGGCGCTGCCTCCGGTCAGTACGAGCGCGTCGACCTTCTGCACCACGTTGCGCGGGTCGAGCGCGTCGGTCTCCTTGGTACCGGGGCCGCCGCCGCGTACGTCCACGGCGGCGACGGCGCCGCCCTCGGGCGCGAGGACGACCGTGGTGCCGGTGAGCCGGCCGTCGCCGCCGCGGGTGGCGTGCCCCACCCGCAGCCCGGCGACATCCGTCAATGCGTCAGCTGTCATGGACGCCAGTCTGGCCCAGCCGGCGCGCCCTTCCGAAGGCCTCAGCCGGCCGAGGTGGTGGCGCCGCCCGTCCCGCGGCCCCGGGCGGCCGCGCGCGCGGTCAGGGCCACGCCGGTGGCCACCGCGGCCGAGGTCACCAGCCCCGCCGCGAGCACCGCCCACGCGCGCAGGAAGGTGCAGCAGATCACCAGCAGGGCCGTGACCGGCAGCACCAGCTGCTGGGCGAGGCCCACCTTGAAGTGGCGGGAGTGCAGGGCCCACACGGTCAGCAGATACAGCGCCGTCGGCAGGGTGACCGCGGCCGAGGCGGACAGGGCGGAGATGTGCGGCTTGCCGACCGCCTGCTCCACGGCCACCTCCAGACCCGCGCCGATCGCCGCCGTCGAGGCGAAGACCGAGTAGTGGCCGTAGCCCCAGACGAACGCCCGCCGGCTGGAGCGCAGGTGACCGTGGATCGGCACCGCGAAGTAGATCCACCACGCGGAGAACACGATCAGCAGCCCGCCCGCGGCGATGGGCAGCAACGCGCCCAGCGCGTCGTGCTCGTCCACGCCCGACTTCACGGCGGCCGTGGCCGCGGCGATCGTCTCGCCGAGCACGATGATGGTGAACAGCCCGTACCGCTCGGCGATGTGGTGCGGGTGCCAGGAGGTCTGCTGGGCCTTCTCCGCGTACAGCGGCACGCACAGTTCCAGGACCGCCATCACCAGGAACACCCACGGCCGTCCCGGCTGCGGCAGCAGCACCAGACCGAGCCAGCCGACCTGGCACAGCAGCACCCCGCACGCGTACCGCAGTGCCGTGGTCCGCTCCCCGCCCGAGGCCGAGCGCGCGGCCCGCAGCCACTGCCAGGCCATCGCCACCCGCATGATCAGATAGCCGAGCCAGACCAGCAGGAAGTCGTGGTGCGCGGCGGCCCGTGAGATGCCGGCGGCCAGGACCAGGACACCGGAGATCTGGATCAGGGTGACGACCCGGTACAGCACGTCGTCGTTGTCGTACGCCGAGGCGAACCAGCTGAAGTTCATCCACGCCCACCAGATGGCGAAGAACACCATCGCGTAGTCGAGGATCCCCCTGCCCGCGTGCCCCGCGGCGACAGCGTGCACCAGCTGCGCACCCGCCTGCGCGATGGCCACCACGAAGCACAGGTCGAAGAACAACTCCAGCGGCGAGGCGACGCGGTGTGCCTCGTCGCGCCCGCGCGCGGTGAGCCGGCGCAGGGGACCGGAGGGCTGCGGTGCGCCCGAGGGGCCGGGTGCCGGGGCGGAACTCGACGTCATGGTCACAGCACAGCAGAAAACCCCGGCGAAATCCCGCGGCGGCGTGCCCGGGCCGGCCGGGATCGCCAGGGGCGGCGGCGACCCCCGGCGGGGCGGGCCGGCGGGCGCCGTACCCTGGAGGCATGAGCAGCGCCCCCGAGCCCGAGCCGCGCGATCCGAAGCCCGCGCTGGTCTTCGACGACCCCCTGGACCAGCAGTCCTCGGACGACACCGACCGCGGGTGGGGCGAGCGCCCGGCCGGCGACAGCGCCGCCGACCTCAAACGCTTCCTGGACGAGAAGCCGCCCCACCACATCTGAGCCGTCGGCGGGAGCGCCCCTAGCGTCCGTCGTAGCCCGTTCCGCGCTGGGCGACCAGCGCGTCCCGGATCTCCTTGAGCACCTCCAGCTCGGACACCTCCACGACCTCCTTCGTGCCCTCCCGCGCCGCCTTCCGCGCGGCCTGCCGGGCGAGGTACTTCGACATCGGCAGGACCATCAGGAAGTACACGACCGCCGCGGTGAGCAGGAACGTGAGCGTGGCGCCGATGACGGAGCCCCACAGGATCGGCACCCCGTCCTTGACCGTGCCGTTCACGACCTTGCACGGGTGCTTCAGACACGAGCTGTAGTTGTCGAGGTTCTGCGTCCCGATCGCGCCGACGAGCGGGTTGATGATCCCCTTCACCACCGCGTTGACGATGTTCGTGAAGGCCGCGCCGATGACCACCGCGACCGCCAGATCCACGACGTTGCCGCGCATCAGGAAGGCCTTGAAGCCGTGCCAGACGCTCGGTTCCTTCTTCACGCTCACCTGGGGGACTCTCCTCGCCTGCTCTGGGTGTGGAACGAAACGCTCCGCAACCTACGGCACGGCGTAGCCGTCGTGTCCAGTCCCGGAGTGCGATCACGGGGCCGGTCAGCAGGCCGCCCACGGCGCGTACCAGCCGGTTCAGCACAGCGTCACCGCCAGGCGGGCGGTGGCGCCCGCACCGACCAGCCGTGCCGCCGTGGCACGCGGCACCGCCAGCACGACCAGCGCGCCGCTCTCGGCCGCGCCGTCCAGCGGCTCGGGCACCCTCGTCACCCTTACCCCGCGCGCGAGCACCCGGACCGCGCCGCCGGCCGACGGGTCCGCCGCGGCGATCACGTCGACGCGGTCTCCGGGCCGGAGCAGCCGCACCGTGTCGGCGTCGGCGATCCGCACCGGCGCCGTCACCATCTCGACCACCGGGTGCCGGTGTTCGGGGCCCGCGCTGCGGTGGGCCCGGGGCGGATCCGCGCCGTGCGGTTCGGTGCCGGTCCGGGGACCCGCGGCCACGAGCGCCGCCGCGGTCACCGCGAGGCCGGCCACCACGGCCCGCCTCCGATGCCGTACCAGTCGCTGGAGTGCGTACCGCCCACCGCGCACCCGCACCGGATCGAACGGGGGCACTTCACAGGTCGGCGGGGCGTCGGTGCCCAGCGGGCGCGGTAGCCGGAGCGGAGGGAGGGGAGAAGGGGCCGGGAAGGGGGGCGACGGCGCGGACGGGGAGGATGGCGAGGAAGGGGAGGGCGGGGAGGACGGGGGCATGGGGATCACCGCCTGCGGTGAGGAGTTCGGCTTGCGGTCCCACGATGAGGCCTTCCGCCGGATCCCGCCGAGACCGGTGGACCACCGGCCGATTGTGGATAACTCCCCCACCCGAACGAGAAGTTCCCCCCCGGGGGCGCGCCCTACGGCAGCGCGAACCCCGGATCCATCCCCCCGAGCGCGTTCACGCACAGGCAGTCCCGGGTGCCGGTCTCCGGCAGTGCCGACACCGCGTCGAACAGGACGCCGCGCATGCGGTCCACGTTGGCGGCGAACACCCGCAGCACCTCCTCGTGGGAGACGCCCTCCCCGGTCTCGGCGCCCGCGTCGAGGTCGGTGACCAGGGTCAGCGAGGTGTAGCACAGCTCCAGTTCACGGGCGAGCGCGGCCTCGGGGTGGCCGGTCATGCCCACCACCGACCAGCCCTGCGCCCGGTGCCACAACGATTCGGCACGCGTGGAGAAGCGCGGCCCCTCGACCACGACCAGCGTGCCGCCGTCCACCGGCTCCCAGTCCCGGCCGCGGGCCGCCTTCAGCGCGGTGGCCCGCCCGGTGGGGCAGTAGGGGTCGGCCATGGACACGTGCACGACGTTCGGCATGGTTCCGTCGGGCAGCGGCAGGCCGTCGAAGTAGGTCTGCGCCCTGGACTTCGTACGGTCCACCAGCTGGTCCGGCACGAGCAGGGTGCCCGGGCCGTACTCGGGGCGCAGCCCGCCCACCGCGCACGGGCCGAGCACCTGCCGGACGCCGACGGAGCGCAGGGCCCACAGGTTGGCGCGGTAGTTGATGCGGTGCGGCGGCAGATGGTGGCCACGGCCGTGCCGGGGCAGGAAGGCGACCTGTCGGCCGGCGACCTCGCCGAGGAAGAGGGAGTCGCTGGGCGGGCCGTACGGGGTGTCCACCTGGATCTCGGTCACGTCGTCCAGGAAGGAGTAGAAACCCGAACCGCCGATTACACCGATCTCTGCGTTCGCCATGACCAGCACACTAGCGGGCCGCGAAACCGCGGGGGAGCCGGTACCGGGGAACGCCGAAAGCCCTGCCGTCGCGGGGACGGCAGGGCCGGGGTGAGAGGTCTCAGGCGGCGGAGCTGCTGGTGGAGCTCGACGAGGACGCGGACGACGACGAGGCCGAGGACGTCGAGGAGGACGTCTTCGCGTCGGACGCCTTCGCCTCGGACGACGAGCCGGCCGGCTTCGACGCCGGGGAGCTGCTCGACGTGGAACCGCGCGAGTCGTTGCGGTAGAAACCGGAGCCCTTGAAGACGATGCCGACCGCGGAGAACACCTTCTTCAGGCGGCCCTGGCAGCTGGGGCACTCCGTCAGGGCGTCGTCGGTGAACTTCTGCACCGCCTCGAGGCCCTCGCCGCAAGCGGTGCACTGGTACTGGTAGGTCGGCACTGTCTTCCTCCTGGCACTCTCACTCGATGAGTGCTAACGACGATCCATAGTGACGTATTCCCGGGGATCAGTCCACCGTGACGGGCAGGCGGTGACCGACGCCACGCGCCACCGTGCGGTTCGGCTGCCGTGGCACCAGCCGGGAGCGCAGCGTCACCAGGGTGGCCAGCGCCAGCACAGTGCCGGCCATCGGCACCAGGAACCCGGCGCCGTCCCACAGCCGGTCCTGAAGCTGTCCGGCGACCGTGACGGCGGCGGCCTGGCCGAGCGCGACGGCGCCGGTCAGCCAGGTGAACGCCTCGGTGCGGGCGCCGGCCGGGACCAGGCTCTCGACCAGCGTGTAGCCGGTGATCAGCGACGGCGCGATGCACATGCCGACCAGCAGGCCGAGCGCGGCGAGCAGCAGGACCGAGTGCGCCGTCCACAGGGCGGACGCCGCCACCGCGAGCGCGGTGTAGCCGATCACCAGGCGCCGCTGGGGGGCGGCCTTCCAGGCGATCGCGCCGCAGACGACGCCGGACAGCATGTTGCCGGCGGCGAAGACGCCGTACAGGACGCCGTTCAGGCCGGGTTCGCCGATCGACTCGGTGAAGGCCGCGAGCGACACCTGCATGCCGCCGAAGACCGAGCCTATGCCGAGGAAGGTCACGACCAGCACGCGCACGCCCGGGACGCGCAGGGCGGAGGCGTGCCGCACGCGCGCGTGCCCGCTCTCCGCGGACACCGGCGGCTGCGTGCTCTTCTGCGCGGCGAACAGCAGTCCGCCGACGAGGGTCAGGGCGGCCTCGGTGACCAGACCCGCCGCCGGCGTCACGGCGGTGCACAGCGCGGTCGCCAGCAGCGGGCCGAAGACGAAGGTCAGCTCGTCGGTGACGGACTCGAAGGCCGCCGCGGTGGCCATCAGGGGCGAGCCCTGCAGCTTCACGCCCCAGCGGGCGCGCACCATGGGGCCGACCTGCGGCACCGAGGCGCCGGTCGGGACGGCCGCCAGGAACAGCGCCCACAGGGGCGCGTGGGCCAGCGCCAGTGCCGTCAGGGACACGCCGGAGACGGTGTGCACCAGGACGCCGGGGAGCAGGACGGCACGCTGGCCGTAGCGGTCGGCGAGGCGGCCGCTGTAGGGCGCGAAGAGCGCCATGGAGACGCCGGTGGCGGCCGCGACGGCGCCCGCTGCGCCGTACGAGCCGGTGGTGTGCTGGACGAGCAGCACGATGGAGAGGGTGAGCATCGCGAACGGCTGGCGCGCCGCGAAGCCGGGGAGCAGGAACGTCCAGGCGCCGCGGGTGCGCAGCAGCTGTCCGTATCCGGGGCGGGAGGAAGCCGGTGAGGTCTTCTCCGGTTCGGTGGTGACCGTGGATCCCACGGCCCGTGCCTTTCTGCCGCCTGGTAGCGCGGGCCCTTGTGCGGGCCGGGCGCCGAGAGCTGTCCTCTTGCGCGGACTGCGGTAGATACCGGCGCCCACTGAGGTGTGGGCGGCGACCCGGCCGCCATGCGGTCGCGCCAGCTCTGCGTCAGGCAGAGTTGGTTCGATCAAAGTGCACCTTCATCGTACAGGGATCACTGCTTGCGCGGCTGTGAAAACGAGCACCACAGCCCACGGTCGCCTGGGATTTCCCGGGCTGTGAGCCGTACGGAACCCGGGTGTGGACCGTGCGGAGCGCCGCCCTCAGCGCGTGCTGCCGGCCCCGTCGGTGCCCAGCCAGCCGGCCAGCTTGCCGCCGTGGGCGACCGCGCGCAGACGGCGTTCCGCCGCGTCGCGGACCGGGTCGGTGGCGACGACGAGCAGCTCGTCGCCGCGCCGCAGCACCGTCGTGGGCATCGGGACGAACGATTTTCCTTCCCGGACGACCAGGGTGACGCCCGCGCCGGGCGGCAGCCGCAGCTCGCCGATCTCCACGCCGTGCATCCGGGAGCCCTCGGGGACGGTGACGGACAGCAGGTGTCCCCGCAGCCGCTCCAGGGGCGCCGACTCGATGCCCAGGTCGGCGGCCTCGCCCTGCTCGCCCAGCCGCAGGGTGCGGGCCAGCCAGGGCAGCGTGGGCCCCTGGACGAGGGTGTAGACGACGACCAGGACGAAGACGATGTTGAAGATGCGGCGGCTGCCGGAGACGCCGTTCACCATCGGGATGGTCGCCAGGATGATGGGCACGGCGCCGCGCAGGCCCGCCCACGACATCAGGGCCTGCTCGCGCCACGGCACCCGGAACGGCGCCAGGCTGCCCACCACGCTCAGCGGTCGGGCCACCATGGTCAGCACCAGCCCGATGACCAGGGCGGGCACGACGTCGTCGCCCAGTTCGTGCGGTGTGACCAGCAGGCCGAGGACGACGAACATGCCGATCTGCGCGATCCAGCCGAGCCCCTCGGCGAAGCCGCGGGTGGCGGGCCAGTGGGGGAGCCGCGCGTTGCCGAGCACCATGGAGGCCAGGTAGACGGCGAGGAAGCCGCTGCCGTGCCCGAGGGCGCCGGCGGCGTAGGCGGTGACGGCGATGGCCATCACGGCGATCGGGTAGAGACCGGAGGCGGGCAGGGCCACGTGCCGGAGGCCCCAGGAACCGAACCAGCCGATCGCGATCCCTATGGCCGCGCCGATGGCCAGCTCCAGGGCTATCTCGCCGAGCAGGACGTACCAGTGGTCGACCGGGCCGGCCGTGCAGAAGGCGACGACCAGGATGACCACCGGGGCGTCGTTGAAGCCGGACTCGGCCTCCAGCGTGCCCGTCACGCGCGTGGGGAGGGGGATTCTGCGGAGCACCGAGAAGACCGCCGCTGCGTCCGTCGACGACACCACCGCGCCGATGATCAGCGCCTGCCGCCACTCCAGCCCGACCAGGTAGTGCGCGCCCGCCGCGGTGAGGCCCACGCTGATCGCGACGCCCAGCGTCGCCAGTACCGAGGCGGACGACAGGACCGGGCGGATCTCCTTCCACTTCGTGCCGAGGCCGCCCTCGGCGAGGATCACGACGAGGGCCGCGTATCCCATGACCTGGGTCACGGCGGCGCTGTTGAAGTGGATGTCCCCGATGCCGTCCTGGCCCATGAGGACGCCGATCCCCAGGTAGACGAGCAGGCTGGGGAGCCCGCTGCGCGAGGAGATCCGCACGGCCGCGACGGCGACGAGCAGGACGACGGAGCAGACGAGCAGGAGCTGGTTGAGGTGGTGAACAGTCAGCGGGCGTTCCTCTCCGGGATCGGTCGAGGGGGGTCCGGTCGGTCGAGGGACCTCCGGTTACTTCGTTACCTTACCTAAGTCTTGACGCTTTCTTGACGATTACCGAGGCAAGATCGAACGCTCGTGCGCGCTGGTTCCCGACTCCGCGTCAAGCGGGACAGGGCCCTGCGCCTATGGTTGCTCCAGCGCTCATTCAAAGTCACAGCCCGACCTGCCGCTCGCGTTAGGACAGCAAGGACAGCGATGCCCCCCAACACCACCGCCACAACGGGTGACACCGCCACCACGGGTGCCACGTCCGTCAAGTCCGGCAGGAAGAAGGGGCGCAGAGCCCGACTGATCGTCCTCGTGCTGGTCCTGGCCCTCATCGGCGGCGTCGCCTACGGCGCGTACTGGTCGATCAGCACGGTCCGCGCCTCCTTCCCGCAGACCACGGGTTCGATCAAGCTCGACGGCCTGTCCGGACCGGTCGACGTCAAGCGGGACGGCTACGGCATCCCGCAGATCTACGCCTCCTCGGACGAGGACCTGTTCATGGCGCAGGGCTACGTGCAGGCGCAGGACCGGTTCTACGAGATGGACGTGCGCCGGCACATGACCTCCGGGCGCCTGTCGGAGATGTTCGGCAAGGGCCAGGTCGACAACGACGCGTTCCTGCGCACCCTGGGCTGGGACCGGGTCGCCCAGCAGGAGTACGACACGAAGCTGTCGGCCGCCACGAAGAAGTACCTCCAGGCCTACGCCAAGGGGGTCAACGCCTACCTCCAGGGCAAGGACGGCAAGGACATCTCCCTGGAGTACGCGGCCCTGGGCCTCACCAACGACTACACGCCGCAGAAGTGGACCCCGGTCGACTCCCTCGCCTGGCTGAAGGCGATGGCCTGGGACCTGCGCGGCAACATGCAGGACGAGATCGACCGCGCCCTGATGACCAGCCGCCTCGGCCCGCAGCAGATCCAGGACCTGTACCCGGCCTACCCCTACGGCCGCAACAAGCCGATCGTGCAGCAGGGCCAGTACGACGATCTGACCCAGGCCTTCCAGGAGAGCGGCGGCACGGCCTCCCAGGGGACGACGAGCGGCACCCAGGGCACGACCGGCACCACCGGGACGACCGGCGGCACGGGCACCCGGGGCACGGCCGGCGGCGCCACGGGCCCCTCTCAGGGCAGCACGGGCGCGACCGGCTCCTCCGCCTCGGCCGGGACCGGTTCGGGCCTCACGAGCCAGCTGGGCGGCCTCTACCACGTCCTGGACGACCTCCCCACGGCCGTCGGGGTGAACGGCCAGGGCATCGGCTCCAACTCCTGGGTGGTCGCCGGGAAGTACACCGTCAAGGGCAAGCCGCTGCTCGCCAACGACCCGCACCTGTCGGCGTCCCTGCCGTCGGTCTGGTACCAGATGGGCCTGCACTGCCGGACCGTCTCCAGCAAGTGCCAGTACGACGTCAGCGGTTACACGTTCGCCGGCATGCCCGGTGTGATCATCGGTCACAACGCCGACATCGCCTGGGGCATGACCAACTCCGGGGTCGACGTCACCGACCTCTACCTGGAGAAGGTCAGCGCCGACGGCTACCTGTACGACGGCAAGATCCGGCCGTTCAAGACCCGCGAGGAGACCATCAAGGTCGCCGGCGGCAAGGACAAGACGATCGTCGTCCGGCAGACCCAGGACGGGATGCCGCTGCTGTCCGACCGCGACGACGAACTGGTCGAGGTCGGCAAGAGGGCGACCGTGACCACCGCCGCACCCGACCGGGGCGACGGCTACGGCATCGCCCTGCGCTGGACCGCGCTCGACCCGGGCACCTCCATGGACGCCGTGTTCGCGCTCGACAGGGCCGGGGACTGGAAGGACTTCCGCTCGGCGGCGGCCCTGTTCGACGTGCCGTCGCAGAACCTGGTCTACGCCAGCACGGACAACCACATCGGCTACACCCTGCCGGGCAGGATCCCCACGCGCTCCGCCAAGGACGACGGCTCCGTCCCGGCGCCGGGCTGGGACCCCAAGTACCGCTGGACGGGCTTCATCAAGCAGGACGAGCTGCCCTACGAGTACGACCCCGAGCGCGGCTACATCGTCACCGCCAACCAGGCCGTGGTCGACCCCCGCAAGTACCCGTACACGCTGACCACCGACTGGGGCTACGGCACCCGCAGCCAGCGCATCTCCGACCTGATCGAGTCCAAGATCAAGGACGGCGGGAAGATCTCCACCGACGACATGCGGCAGATGCAGCTGGACAACAGCAGCGAGATCGCCAAGCTGCTGGTGCCCAAGCTGCTGAAGATCGACCTGGACGACCCGGACGTCCGCGAGGCGCAGAAGCTGCTGGAGGGCTGGGACTACACCCAGGACGCCGACTCGGCCGCGGCCGCCTACTTCAACGCCGTCTGGCGCAACATCCTCAAGCTCGCCTTCGGCAACAAGCTGCCCCAGGAGGTGCGCGTCAAGGGACAGTGCCTGTGGGTCGACAAGATCGACAGCACCGGTCCGGTGGACGAGGACACCAAGGTGCGCGAGTGCGGCCAGCGCGACGCCGACCAGGCGCAGCCGGACGGCGGCGACCGCTGGTTCGAGGTCGTGCGCACCCTGATGGACAAGCCGGACAGCGACTGGTGGAAGACGCCCAAGTCGGGCACCCGGCCCGGCGCCGAGAACCGTGACCAGCTCTTCAAGCGGGCCATGATCGACGCCCGCTGGGAGCTGACCGCCAAGCTCGGCAAGGACATCGACACCTGGAGCTGGGGCCGTCTGCACCGGCTGTTCCTGAAGAACCAGACGCTCGGCACCGACGGCCCCAAGGCCCTGCAGTACATCCTGAACCGCGGCCCCTGGAAGCTCAGCGGCGGCGAGGCCACGGTGAACGCGAGCGGCTGGAACGCCGCCGGCGGCTACAACGTCGTCTGGGTGCCGTCCATGCGGATGGTCGTCAACCTCGCCGACCTCGACAAGTCCAAGTGGATCAACCTGACCGGCGCCTCCGGGCACGCCTTCAGCGCGCACTACACGGACCAGACGGGCAAGTGGGCCAACGGCGAGCTGCTGTCCTGGTCGTTCTCGGCCAAGGCGGTGGACCTGAGCACGAGCGACACGCTCGTCCTCAAGCCGTGACCCGGTGACGGCGCAGCACCGAAAGGCAGCACCGAAGCAGCACTGAAAGACAGCACCGCAAAACGGCCCTCCACGCGCGCGTGGAGGGCCGTTTCCGCTCCGGCGGCGGGCGGGCCGGGTCAGCTGTCCGTGAAGCGGCGCACTCCCGACGGCGTCACCACCGCGTGCACCGGCTTGTCGTGCGCCTCCGCCGGGACGCGGGCGACGACCTCCGTGTCGTAGAGCAGCACCACGAGCCGGGGCCGGACGCCGGCGCGTTCCAGCCGGGCCAGCACCCGGTCGTACGACCCTCCGCCGCGTCCGAGGCGCATCCCGCGCGCGTCCACCGCCAGCCCGGGCAGCAGGACGACGTCCGCGGCCGTCACGGCGTCCGGGCCGAGCCGCGGTCCGGAGGGCTCCAGCAGCGCCATCCTCCCGCCGTGCCGCACGCGCGCGAGGGAGTCCGGGCCGGCGTACTCGCCCCAGTCCAGATCGTTGTCGGGCAGGAGCGCGGGAAGGAGGACACGCACGCCCCGCGCGCGCAGCGCGTCCAGCAGGGCGAGCGTGCCGGGTTCGCTTCCCACCGAGACGTACGCCGCCACCGTGCGCGCGTGCGCCAGCTCGGGCAGCTCCAGGGCGCGCTCCGCCAGCGCGCGGCCCGTCTCCAGGACGTCATCCGCCGTCCACCTGTTCCTCGCCGCGAGGAGCTCTCGTCGTAGCGTCCGCTTGGCAGGCTCGTCCGTCCGTCCGCTGTGTTCCACCGGTCGCTCGCGCACCCTTCTTCTTGCAGGTCACACATGGGTCAAGCATCCGGAGCGCACAGATTCCGCACAAAGGCACCGGATATGGTTGCGGGCATGACTCAGTCCCACCCCAGGATCAGCAAGGCTGTCATCCCCGCAGCAGGCCTCGGCACCCGGTTCCTGCCGGCCACCAAGGCCACTCCCAAGGAGATGCTGCCGGTGGTCGACAAGCCGGCGATCCAGTACGTGGTCGAGGAGGCCGTGTCGGCGGGGCTCGACGACGTCCTCATGATCACCGGGCGTAACAAGCGCCCCCTTGAGGATCACTTCGACCGCAACTACGAGCTGGAATCGGCGCTGGAGAAGAAGGGTGACGCCGAACGGCTCGCGAAGGTGCAGGAGTCCAGCGACCTGGCCACCATGCACTACGTGCGCCAGGGCGACCCCCGGGGCCTCGGTCACGCCGTCCTGTGCGCCGCTCCGCACGTCGGCCACGAGCCCTTCGCCGTCCTCCTCGGCGACGACCTGATCGATCCGCGCGACCCCCTGCTGCGGCGCATGATCGACGTCCAGGAGCAGCACGGCGGCAGCGTGGTCGCCCTCATGGAGGTCGCGCCCGAGCAGATCCACCTCTATGGCTCCGCGGCCGTGGAGGCCACCGGCGACGGTGACGTCGTGAAGCTCAGCGGGCTGGTCGAGAAGCCCGACCCGGCGGACGCCCCGTCGAACTACGCGATCATCGGCCGGTACGTCCTCGACCCGCACGTCTTCGACATACTGCGCAAGACCGAGCCGGGCCGCGGCGGCGAGATCCAGCTCACCGACGCCCTCCAGCAGCTCGCGCAGGACGAGAAGGTCGGCGGCCCGGTGCACGGCGTCGTCTTCAAGGGCCGCCGCTACGACACCGGGGACCGCGGCGACTACCTGCGTGCCATTGTCCGACTCGCGTGCGAACGTGAGGACCTGGGCCCGGACTTCCGGACCTGGCTTCGCAGTTACGTAGCCGAGGAGATGCAGCAGTCTTGAGCAGCGCCGCGACCCGCCCCGCCGGCCAGGACCACCTGTGGTCGGTGGACGAGCACCTGGAGGACATCCTCTCGACCGTCCGCCCCCTCGAACCCATCGAGCTGCAACTGCTCGACGCCCAGGGCTGCGTCCTGGTCGACGACGTCACGGTGCCGGTGTCCCTGCCACCGTTCGACAACAGCTCCATGGACGGGTACGCGGTGCGGGTCGCGGACATCGCCGGCGCGAGCGAGGAGTTCCCGGCCGCCCTGGAGGTCGTCGGGGACGTCGCGGCCGGCGCGGCCGACCCGGTCCGGGTGGGCCCGGGGCAGGCCGCGCGCATCATGACCGGCGCCCCGCTGCCGCCCGGCGCCGAGGCCGTCGTCCCCGTCGAGTGGACCGACGGCGGGCTGGGCGAGGGCCCGGTGACCGGCATGCGGGCGCGCAGCCTGGCCCCCGAGGGCGCCGAGGGGGTCGTGCAGGTGTACCGGGCCGCCGAGGCACGCGCGCACGTGCGGGCCAAGGGCAGCGACGTGAAGGCCGGCGACCTGGCGCTGGAGGCCGGGGCGATCCTCGGCCCGCCGCAGATCGCCCTGCTCGCCGCGATCGGCCGCGGCACGGTCCGGGTGCGCCCGCGCCCGCGCGTGGTGGTGCTCTCCACCGGCAGCGAACTCGTCCAGCCCGGCGAGCAGCTGGCCGCCGGCCGGATCTACGACTCCAACAGCTTCGCCCTGACCGCCGCCGCGCGGGACGCGGGCGCCATCGCCTACCGGGTGGGCGCCGTCGCCGACGACGCCGAGACCCTCCGCTCCACCATCGAGGACCAGCTCATCCGCGCGGACCTGCTGGTGACCACGGGCGGGGTGAGCGTCGGGGCGTACGACGTCGTCAAGGAGGCGCTGGCGTACGCCGGTGACGCGGACGAGGCCGGCAGCGGCGTCGAGTTCCGCACGCTCGCCATGCAGCCCGGCAAGCCGCAGGGCTTCGGGTCCATCGGCCCCGACCACACCCCGCTGCTGGCCCTGCCCGGCAACCCGGTGTCCTCGTACGTCTCCTTCGAGCTGTTCGTCCGCCCCGCCATCCGCGCCCTGATGGGCCTCACCGATCTGCACCGGCCCCGCGCGCGGGCCGTCCTGAAGGCGGACACCGCGCTGCGCTCGCCCAAGGGCCGCCGCCAGTTCCTGCGCGGGACGTACGCCGGCGGGGAGGTGACCCCCGTGGGCGGTGCCGGGTCCCACCTGGTCGCCGCCCTGGCCCAGGCCGACGCGCTGATCGTCGTCCCGGAGGACGCGGAGTCCGTCGAGCCCGGCAGCGAGGTGGAGGTGGTCCTGCTCGGCTGACCCCGGCCGGTTGGCGGTACCGTGTCGCGCACAGCAGGCCCGCGCTCCGCACAGCGCCGGGCCCGGACCGGGAGCGCCACAGCCATGACAGTGCCTTCCCGGGGGGAGACCCCCGGACGACCTGCGCAGGACCGTCTGACGCACATCGACGACGCGGGCGCGGCCCGCATGGTCGACGTGTCCGGGAAGGACGTGACCGCGCGCACCGCCCGGGCCTGCGGCCGGGTCCTCGTCTCACCGCGCGTGGTCGAGCTGCTGCGCGGCGAGGGCATGCCCAAGGGGGACGCCCTGGCCACCGCGCGCATCGCCGGGATCATGGGAGCCAAGCGCACCCCGGACCTGATCCCGCTGTGCCACCCGTTGTCGGTGTCGGGTGTGACACTGGACCTGTCGGTCGCGGACGACGCCGTGGAGATCCGGGCCAGCGTGAGGACCACGGACCGCACGGGCGTCGAGATGGAGGCCCTCACCGCGGTGACGGTCGCCGCGCTCACCGTGATCGACATGGTCAAGGCGGTCGACAAGGGGGCGGTCATCACGGACGTACGGGTGGAGGAGAAGACGGGCGGCAAGTCGGGCGACTGGAGCAGGGCATGACCTTCGACGACGGCACCGGGGGCGCGCTGCATGCGCCGTACGCCGCGCTGGTCGTCACCGCCTCCAACCGCGCCGCCGCCGGTGTCTACGAGGACCGGAGCGGCCCGCTGATCGTGAAGGGCCTGCAGGACCTCGGGTTCGCCGTGGACGGGCCGCGGGTGGTGCCCGACGGGGATCCGGTGGAAGCGGCGCTGCGGGCGGCCGTGAGCGCCGCGTACGACGTCGTCGTCACCACCGGCGGCACCGGCCTGTCGCCCACCGACCGCACGCCCGAGGCGACCCGCGCGGTGATCGAGTACGAGGTGCCGGGCATCGCGGAGGCCATCCGCGCGTACGGCCGGGACAAGGTGCCGGCCGCCGCGCTGTCCCGGGGCCTTGCCGGGGTGGCCGGGGTCACGCTGATCGTCAACCTGCCCGGGTCGACGGGCGGGGTGCGCGACGGGCTCGCCGTGCTGGAGCCCCTGCTGGTCCACGCCGTCGACCAGATCCGCGGCGGTGACCACCCCAGACCGGGCAGCAGCGGGGGTGCGAGCTGAACAGCCCCTCCTGGCCCGTCGTACTGGCGGACGGCGATGTCGTCCTCCGCCCGATAAAGCTGCGCGACCAGCGGGCCTGGCGCGAGGTGAACCGGCGCAACCGCGACTGGCTGCGCCCCTGGGAGGCGACGATCCCGCCTCCCACGCCGAGTGGGCCGATCGTGCACCGGCCCACCTACCGCCAGATGGTCCGGCACCTGCGCGCGGAGGCGAACGCGGGCCGGATGCTGCCGTTCGTCATCGAGTACCAGGGGCGGCTGGTCGGGCAGCTGACGGTCGCCGGGATCACCTGGGGCTCGATGTGCTCCGGACACGTCGGCTACTGGGTGGACGAGGGGGTGGCCGGGCGCGGGGTGATGCCGACGGCCGTGGCGCTCGTGGTGGACCACTGTTTCCGTACCGTCGGTCTGCACCGCATCGAGGTGTGCATTCGCCCCGAGAACCGGCCGAGCAGGCGGGTCGTGGAGAAACTCGGATTTCGGGAGGAGGGGCTGCGGCCGCGTTATCTGCACATCGACGGGGCCTGGCGGGACCATCTCGTCTTCGCGGTCACCGCCGAGGAGGTGCCCGACGGACTGCTCGCGCGCTGGAAGCGGGCACGCGCGCACGGGGCCCAGCGCACCGAGAGCCAGTAAATGGAAAATGTGTTCGAAATTGATCGGTAGTTGACGTCTGAGGGTGCTGAATTTCGCGGCCCGGGCGGTCCTCTGATCGCATCGGTCGCAAAAATGCTGGAAATATCAGCCAGATCGTGCGACACACCGGCCCAATTGGCGGATGGCCTCACGCAAACCCCTCTACCGTGTGAGGCGTGAGCAGCAGCGGCCTCATCTACGCAGTCATTGTCGGGGCCTGGGCCGCCTACTTGGTGCCGATGTGGCTCCGTAGGCAGGACGAGCTGAACGAGGCCCGTCCGACGGAACGCTTCAGCACCGCCATCCGGCTGCTGTCCGGACGGGCGGGTATGGAGCGCCGGTACGCCAGGGACCTGCGGGCGCGCTCCACCCAGGAGGGGGAGCAGGACGCCGGTGATCCGGACGCCGTCACCGATTCGGTGGACGTCCGTGCCTTCGCCGTGCCTCCGACCCGCCGTCAGGTCACCGCGGACGCCGGGCCCGAGGCACCCGGCAGCGCGGACCCGGCGCACGACCAGGTCGCCGAACCGGCACCCAAGCCGGCCCCCGGGCACGCATCGGGAGCCATTCCCGCGCAGAAGCAGAGCGCGTCCGCGCAGGCCGCCGCGGCCCGCGCCCGGCGCTCGAAGGTGCTCGCGCGCCGTCGGCGCACCACCGTGCTTCTCTTCCTCGCCTTCACGCTCGGCGCGATCGTGGCCGCCGTCGGCGGGCTCGCCTTCCTGTGGGTGCCGGCCGTTCCCGCCGTCATGCTGAGCGGGTACATCGCCTACCTGCGGACGCAGGAGCGGCGCCGCTTCGCCTACCAGATGGACCGCCGGCGCGCCGAGGCCGCCGCCCAGCGCCTGCGCGAACGCCAGCCGCACCGGCGCGCGTCCGCCGGTACGGGCGCCGGTCAGGAGGAGGCGGAGCAGGGCGCGGACAGCGGCACGGACACCGGTCTGTCCACGCTCGCCGCCGACCGGCGCGCCCTGGTGGAGCAGACCGACCACGCCGAGTGGGTCGACCAGCAGCGGGAGCGGCAGCGGCGGCCCGGGCACGGCGACAGCTGGGACCCGGTACCGGTGCCCCTGCCGACGTACGTCACCGCGCCGGTCGCCCCGCGCGCCACCTCCGACGTGGACCTGGGCGCCCCCGGCACCTGGAGCTCGGCGCGGTCCAGCGCGGTGGCTCCCGAGCAGGACGCCGACGCCCACGAGGGCACGGCCGGCACACCGGCCCCCGCGGCCGGGGACCGGCCGGCGGGCGGTCACGGCGACGCCCGTCGCGCGGCCTCCGCACGGCGGGCACGGGAACGCGGACGCACCCCCCTCTTCGACCAGTACGAGGACGGCGACCGACCCCGCGCGGCCAACGAGTGACCCCCGTCACACCCCCGGAAAACCCCGCCCTGACCAGTCAGGGAGCGGATTTCCGAGCACCCCGATCGGGATGCTAAAGTTTCACTCGTTGCAAGGGCCTGTGGCGCAGTCCGGTAGCGCACCTCGTTCGCATCGAGGGGGCCAGGGGTTCAAATCCCCTCAGGTCCACTGCACGACGAAGATCCCGTCGGTCATCACGACCGGTCGGGATCTTCGTCGTTTCCGGTGGCTCGGTGCCGGTCACAGGCGCTTGGCGTAGCAGAGGCTGTCCTCGTAGTGGCGGTAGTAGCCGAACTTGGGGCAGGGCTCGTAGCCGGTGGAGGTGTACAGGGCTATGGCCTCCGGCTGCTTGGTGCCCGTCTCCAGGACCATGCGGATCCGGCCGGCCATGCGCGCGTCCTCTTCCAGGGCCGCGAGGATGCGGCGGGCCAGGCCCCGGCCGCGCATCTGCTCGATGACGAACATCCGCTTCAGCTCCGCGTCGCCGTCCTCGTTGCCCTCCTCGTTGCGGTCCCGGCTGCGCCAGCCGCCGGTGGCCACCGGGCGGTCCGCCTCGTCGTACGCGATCAGGTACACGCCCCGGGGTGGGTCGAAGTCGGCGGCGTCGAGGGCGGTGGCGTCGCCGCCGTCGCCGTAGCGCAGGTGGTACTCGGCCTGGACCTCGTCGTTGAGTTTCAGGGCGTCGGGGTGGTCGAAGCGAACGCGGCGAATAAACATGCTGGGCATCGTACTTCTATGCAGAGGGCGGGGGTCCCGGATTTTGCGGACCCCGACCAGTGTGCCGGTATCGTGCCCGGGTGCTGACTGTGACCTCGGTGAACGTGAACGGGCTGCGGGCCGCCGCGAAGAAGGGCTTCGTGGAGTGGCTCGCCGGGACCGAGGCGGACGTCGTCTGCCTGCAGGAGGTGCGCGCCGAGCCGCACCAGCTGCCCGAGGAGGTCCGGCAGCCCGGCGGCTGGCACGTCGTGCACGCCCCGGCCGCCGCCAAGGGCCGCGCGGGCGTCTCCCTCTACACGCGCCGGGAGCCCGACCGCGTCCGCGTCGGCTTCGGCTCGGCCGAGTTCGACGGCAGCGGCCGCTACGTCGAGGCCGATCTGCCCGGTGTCACGGTCGCCTCCCTCTACCTGCCCTCCGGCGAGGTCGGCACCGAGCGGCAGGACGAGAAGATCCGCTTCATGGACGAGTTCCTCGCCCACCTGAAGGAGCTGCGCGAGCGGGCCGCCGCCGACGGGCGCGAGGTCCTCGTCTGCGGCGACTGGAACATCGCCCACCGGCAGGCCGACCTCAGGAACTGGCGCGGCAACACCAAGAACTCCGGCTTCCTGCCCGAGGAGCGCGGCTGGCTCGACCGCGTCTTCGCCGCGCAGGACGGCGGCTACGTCGACGTCGTCCGCGCCCTCCACCCGGACGTCGAGGGGCCGTACACCTGGTGGTCGTACCGGGGGCGGGCCTTCGACAACGACACGGGCTGGCGCATCGACTACCACGTGGCCACGGCCGGGCTGGCCGGCAAGGTGGTCAAGGGGTACGTCGAGCGCGCGGCCACGCACGCGGAGCGGTGGTCGGACCACGCGCCGGTGACGGTCGTCTACGACCTCTAGGCCCACCCCGGATCTCTCGTCCCGCGCCCGGGTCCTCTGGTCCCGTCTCCCGGACTTCTGGTCCCGCCTCGCCCGGTCTTCTGGTCCCGCTCAGTCCCGCTTGTTCAGGCGGCGGTCCAGGGCCAGGGAGAGTTCCGCCTCCACGACGCTGCGGGCCAGGGGGCGCAGGCGGCGCAGGTCCTCCTCGGGGGCGTGGCGCAGCACCAGGGTGGTGAAGAGGTCGGCCAGGGCGTCGGCGTGTTCGCGGACGCGGGCGCCGGCCGCCAGGACCTCGGCGAGCGGGATGCCCTCGCGGACCAGGGCGGAGGAGACGTCCAGCAGCCGCCGGCTGATGTGGACGATCTCGTCGCCGTCGGTGCCGAGGTAGCCCAGTTCCAGGGCGGCGGCGAGGTTCTCGGGGGTGACCTCGCCCTCGAAGCGGGCGGCGAGTTCCTCGGGGGTGAGGCGGACCGGCTCCTCCTCGGTGGGGGTGCCGACGCCGAGCAGGTCGGCGACGTCCCGGCCCTGGTCGAGGGCCTCGGCGAGTTCCGCTATGCCGTTCAGGGTGTGGCCGCGCTCCAGCAGCGTGGCGACGGTGCGCAGCCGGGCCAGGTGGTGGTCGTCGTACCAAGCGATGCGGCCCTCGCGGCGGGGCGGCGGGAGCAGCTTGCGCTCGCGGTAGAAGCGCAGGGTGCGCACGGTGATGCCGGCCAGCCGGGCCAGCTCCTCCGTGCGGTACTCGCGGGGGCCTCGCTGGGGTTCTGCGTCCTCTGCCACGCCCGCAGCCTATGGCGTACCAGCGGTAACTTTCCCTCGTCCCACCCCTACCGCTCAGTAGGCGGCTGCTCTACAGTCCCATTGCGCCAGTAATCACTGGCATGGTTCCTAGGTGATGCGTGGAGGCTTCGGGATGACCGAGCACGAGCATGTACGGGTGGCGGTGATCGGGTCCGGGTTCGGCGGTCTGGGGGCCGCCGTGCGGCTGCGCCGCGAGGGAATCACCGACTTCGTCGTCCTGGAACGGGCCGACAGCGTCGGCGGCACCTGGCGGGACAACAGCTACCCCGGCTGCGCCTGCGACGTGCCCTCGCACCTGTACTCCTTCTCCTTCGCGCCCAACCCCGAATGGCCGCGCACCTTCTCCGGGCAGAGCCACATCCGCGCCTACCTGGAGCACGTCACCGACCTGTTCGGACTGCGCCCGCACCTCCGCCTCGGCTCCGAGGTCACGCTGATGACCTGGGACGCCGACCACCTGCGGTGGAACATCGAGACCACGCGCGGGACGCTGTCCGCCGACGTCGTCATCTCCGCCACCGGGCCGCTGTCCGACCCGAAGATCCCCGAGGTGCCGGGCCTCGCCTCGTTCCCCGGCAGGGTGTTCCACTCCGCCCGCTGGGACCACGACTACGACCTGAGCGGCAAGCGGGTCGCCATGGTCGGCACCGGCGCCTCCGCGGCCCAGATCGTGCCGGCCATCCAGCCGCAGGTCGGCCGGCTCACCCTCTTCCAGCGCACCCCGCCCTGGGTGATGCCCCGCGTCGACCGCGCGATCAGCGGTGTAGAACGCGGGCTGCACCGGCGGCTGCCCGTCACCGCCCAGGCGCGGCGCGCCCTGCTGTGGGGCATCCGGGAACTCCAGGTGCAGGCGTTCACGAAGCGCCCGGACGAACTCGGCCTGGTCGAGCGGCTCGCCAAGCGGAACATGGCCCGCGCCATCAAGGACCCCGCGCTGCGCGCCAAGCTCACCCCGGACTACCGCATCGGCTGCAAGCGCATCCTGCTGTCCAGCACGTACTACCCGGCGCTGGCCAAGCCGAACGTGGACGTCGTGGCCGGCGGGCTGAGCGAGGTCCGCGGGTCGACGGTCGTGGCGGCGGACGGCACCGAGGCCGAGGTCGACGCGATCATCTTCGGTACGGGCTTCCACGTCACCAACCTGCCCATCGCCGAGCGGGTGGTCGGCGCGGAGGGCATCACGCTCGCCGAGTCCTGGAAGGGCGGCATGCGGGCGCTGCGCGGGGCCGCGGCGGCCGGGTTCCCGAACCTGCTGACGATCATCGGGCCCAACACCGGCCTCGGGAACTCCTCGATGATCCTCATGATCGAGGCCCAGCTGAACTACATGGCCGACTACCTGCGGCAGCTGGACGTCCTCGGCGGTCGTACGGCCCTCGATGCCCGGCCCGCGGCCGTCGAGGACTGGAACGACCGGGTCCAGGAGCGGATGAAGCGCACCGTGTGGAACACCGGCGGCTGCACCAGCTGGTACATGGACGCGAGCGGCCGCAACACCACCCTGTGGCCGGGGACGACGACCGAGTTCCGGCGCGCGACCCGGCGGGTGGACCTGGCGGAGTACGAGGTGATCCGCAGGCCCGCGGCGGTCCCCGGGCGGACGAGCGAGGCCGCCGTATGAGCCCCTTCGCCTCCGCCGCCTCCGTCACCGGCGGCCCCTACGCCCCGCCCGTCCCGGCCCGCACCCTCACCGCCGTCTCCGCCGACGGCGCGCGGCTGCACGTCGAGGTGCACGGCCCCGAGGACGCGCCCCCGGTGGTCCTCGCCCACGGCTGGACCTGTTCCACGGCCTTCTGGGCGGCGCAGACACGGGACCTGGCGACCGACCACCGGGTGATCGCCTACGACCAGAGGGGGCACGGGCGCAGTCCCGCGAGCCCCGCGTGCACGACCCGGGCGCTGGCGGACGATCTCGAAGCGGTGCTCGCGCAGACGCTCGCGCCCGGGGAGAAGGCGCTCGTCGTCGGCCACTCCATGGGCGGTATGACGGTCATGGCCGCGGCCGGTCGGCCCCGCTTCCAGGAGCACGCCGCCGCCGTCCTGCTGTGCAGCACGGGCAGTTCGCGGCTGGTCGCGGAGGCGCTCGTGGTGCCGTTGCGCGCCGGGCGCATGCGGACCTGGCTCACCGGGCGTGTCCTCGGTTCGCGCGCCCCCCTCGGGCCGGTCACGCCGGTGGCCAGGAGAATCCTCAAGTACGCCACCATGGGCGCCGGTTCCACCCCGCACATGGTGGAGGCGTGCGCACGCATCGTGCACGCCTGTCCGCGCGGGGTGCGGCACGCCTGGTCGGTGGTCCTGTCGGGACTCGATCTCGACCACGGCGTGCGGGAGTTGGGGGTGCCCACCGCGGTGGTGTACGGCACGCGCGACCGGCTCACACCCCCGGTGCACGCCCGGGCGCTGGCCGCCGCGCTGCCGAACTGCGTCGGGCTGACCGAGCTGCCCGGTGTCGGCCACATGACCCCGATCGAGGCGCCCGAGCCGGTGACCGGCCGGATCCGGGAACTCGTCGGCAGGTACGTCACGGAGGAGGCCCCCGGGCACGGTTCCGTCCCCGCGCAGAGCGCGCAGAGCGAGCACATCGGGCAGATCAAGGAGGGCGCATGAGCAGGATCGGCCTCGAAGGGCAGGTCGCGGTCGTCACCGGGGCGGCGCGCGGTGTCGGTGAGTTGTTGGCACGCAAGCTCTCCGCGCGGGGCGCGAGGGTCGCGTTGGTCGGCCTGGAGGAGGAGGCGCTCAAGGAGGTCTCCTCGCGCCTGCACACCGAGAGCGCCCACTGGTACGCCGACGTCACCGACCACGAGGCGATGAGCCGGGTCGCGCAGGAGGTGAAGGACCGGTTCGGGAAGGTCGACATCGTGGTCGCCAACGCCGGTGTGGCGACCGGCGGTCCGTTCGCCGAGTCCGATCCGGCGGCCTGGCGGCGGGTGATAGAGGTGAACCTGATCGGCTCGGCGGTGACCGCGCGCGCGTTCCTGCCCGTGCTGGTCGAGAGCCGCGGCTACCTGCTCCAGATCGCCTCGCTCGCCGCGATCACGCCGGCGCCGATGATGACGGCGTACTGCGCGTCCAAGTCGGGCGTGGAGGCGTACGCGCACAGCCTGCGCAGCGAGGTCGGCTACCAGGGCGTGCGCGTCGGTGTGGCGTACCTGTCGTGGACCGACACCGACATGGTGCGCGGCGCCGACCAGGACGACGTCATGCGGGAGCTGCGGCAGCGGCTGCCGTGGCCGTCGAACAAGACGTACCCGCTGGGGCCGACGGTGGACCGGCTGGTCGCCGGGATCGAACGGCGCTCGGCGCACGTGTACGGGCAGTGGTGGCTGCGCGGGATGCAGGGCATACGCGGATACCTGCCGGCGCTCGTCGGGGCGGCCGGGCAGCGTGAGGTGAAGCGGTTCGCGCCTCGCCTGCAGGGGATGCGCTCGGGGCTCGTCGGCGCAGGTGGGGCGGCCGACGAGGCGGCGCGGACTACGCACCGTAACTGATCGACATGCAGGGCGTGTTCGCCCGTGTGAATCTGGTCGAGGCCCCACCACGGGGGCCGAACCCGCACTCATCACGGGAGTGAACCCACATGGGTATGAAGGACCAGTTCCAGGACAAGTCGCGCCAGGCCAAGGAGAAGATGGACCAGGGCCGCGAGAAGGCCGGCCAGCGCGGCCAGCAGGGCCGCCCGGGCCAGGGCCAGCAGGGCCGTCCGGGGCAGCAGCCGCCCGAGCGGGGCAGCCAGAACCACCGTGACATCGAGGACACGGAAGAGCAGGTGCAGGACCGGTTCGACCAGGACTACGACGCGTAGCCGCTGCGCTCGCTTGGCCGGATGACGTGGGGTGCCCCCTGCATGGGGGGTGCCCCGCGTTCTTTCACGTTCCCTGGGCGGTCATCGCCTTGGGGGGAGGTGGGGGCGGGAGTGGTCGGGGAGGTTGCTGAGGGGCGGGGGGGTTGCCGCGGGGGTGGTGGCCAGGAGTTCCAGGGCCAGTTCCACCGCGTCGGCCAGCTGGGCGTGGCGGCCTTCCGCCCAGTCGAGGGGGGTCCGGACGATTTCCAGGTCGGGGGTGACGCCGTGGTTCTCGACGGACCAGCCGTAGGCGTCGAACCAGGCCGCGTTCATGGGGACGGTGATGACCGTGCCGTCGCCGAGGCGGTGCCGGCCGGTCATGCCGACGACCCCGCCCCAGGTGCGCTGGCCGACGACCGGGCCGAGCTTGAGCAGCTTGAAGGCGGCCGTGATCATGTCGCCGTCGGAGGAGGTCGCCTCGTCGGCCAGGGCCACCACCGGGCCGGGCGGCGCGTTCGAGGTGTACGACACCGGTTCCGCGTTCCGGGTCAGGTCCCAGCCCAGGATCGTCCGGGTCAGCTTCTCGATGACGAGTTCGCTGATGTGTCCGCCCGCGTTGCCGCGCACGTCCACGATCAGCGCCGGCCGGGACACCTCCATGCGCAGGTCGCGGTTGAACTGGGCCCACCCGGAGCCGCCCATGTCGGGGATGTGCAGGTAGCCGCACCTGCCGTCGCTCAGTTCGCGGACGACCTCGCGGCGTTTGGCCACCCAGTCCTGGTAGCGCAGCGGGCGTTCGTCCACGAGCGGGACGACGGCGACCCGCCGGGCGCGCCCGGTCCCGCCCTCGCCGGGCAGGAACGTCAGCTCCACGGTCGTACCGCCCGAACCGGCGAGCAGCGGATAGGGGCCGGTGACCGGGTCGACCGGGCGGCCGTCGACGTGGGTGAGGACGGCGCCCTCGCGGATGCCCGTGCCGGCCAGCGGTGAGCGGGCCTTGGAGTCGGAGGAGTCGCCGGGCAGGATCCGTTTCACCGTCCAGCGGCCGTCACGGCGGACGAAGTTGGCGCCGAGGAGGCCCTGCCAGCGCTGGTAGTGGGGCGGGCCCTCGTTGCGGCGGGCGGCGGTGACGTAGGCGTGGGAGGTGCCCAGTTCGCCGAGGACCTCGCGGAGCAGGTCGGCGAACTCGTCGGGGGACGCGACCCGTTCGACCAGGGGGCGGTACTGGTCGAGCACCGCGTCCCAGTCGATGCCGCACATGCCCGGGTCCCAGAAGTAGGCGCGGGTCAGCCGCCCGGCCTCGTCGTACGCCTGGCGCCACTCGGCGGCCGGGTCGGCCTCGTGCAGGATGCGGCGTACGTCGATCCAGACGGTCGAGTCGGCGTCGCCGATCTCGGTCGACGGGACCGCGCGCAGGTCGCCCTCGTCCACGACGACCAGCCGGGTGCCGTCGCCGCTCACCGCGAACCAGTCCAGGTGGTCGACCAGTTCGGCCTTCTTCGCCTTGGTGAGGTTGAAGTACTCCAGGGTCGGGCGGCCGCTGACGTCGGCCGGGTTGGCGAAGGTCTCGCCGAGCGCGCCGGAGATCGGCCAGCGCAGCCAGACCAGGCCGCCACCCGCGACCGGGTGCAGCGCCGAGTACTTGGAGGCGACGACCGGGAACGGCGTGACCCGGTTCGCCAGGCCCTCCACCTCGACCGTCACCGCGCCGTGCTCCCCGGTCTCCTCGTCCTCCAGCGGGTCGAGGCCGCCGGCGGCGGGGCGGCCCTCGGGATTGAGGGCGAAGGGGGAGGGGGTGGCCGAGGAGAGCGGGACCAGGTAGGGGCGGCAGCCGAGCGGGAAGGACAGGTCGCCGGTGTGCACGTCGTAGACCGGGTCGAAGCCGCGCCAGGAGAGGAAGGCGAGGTAGCGGCCGTCGCGGGTGAAGACCGGGTTCTCGTCCTCGAAGCGGCCGTTCGTCACGTCCACGATCAGGCCGTCCTTGATGCGGGCGAGCTTGATCTGGCGCAGGGTGCGGCCGATACCGGGGTGCGACCAGGCGATCCAGCAGCCGTCGGGGGAGAAGGCGAGGTCCCGCACCGGCCCGTTGAGCGACCGCACCAACTCGACGACACCGGCGCGCGTCCCGGCCGTGCGAGGCGCCGCGCTCGCCTCCGACGCCGTCGCGCCGCCCTCCGCCCCGTCCGCCGACGCCGTCGCGCCGCCCTCCGCCCCGTCCGCCGACGCGGTCCCGCCTTCCGGCGCGGCCCCCTCTTCCTCTCCGTCCCCCTCCCCCTGTGCCCCCTCTTCCTCCTCGCCCGCATCGATCAGCAGAAGCCGGCCGTCGTGGGAGGCCACCGCCAGGCGTTCGCCCTGGGGGTCGCTGGTCAGTTCCAGGATGCGGCCCAGCGTGCCGGAGGCGAGCCGGCGGGGGGTGCGGGCGCCGGTCGCCCGGGGCAGGTGGGCGATCTCGACGGCGTCCTCGCCCTCGGCGTCGGTGACGTAGGCGACCTGGCCGGTGGAGCCCAGCATCTCCGGGAGCCGTACCCGGACGCCGGGTGTCTCGGTGATCGTACGGGCCGGGCCGTCGCGGTGGGTGAGCCAGTACAGGCTGCCGCGGACGACGACCGCGCTGGCCCGGCCGGTCTCGTCCACGGAGACGCCGTCGACGTTCTGCGCGGCCGGCACCTGGTAGGGGCGGCGGCCGGTGCGCGGGCCGGCGAGGCGGATGTCGAGTCTGCGCGGGGCGCCGGCCGGGGAGAAGTCGTCCACCAGCCACAGGTCGCCCGCGCACTGGTAGACCACCCGCTCGCCGTCGCTGGAGGCGTGCCGGGCGTAGAAGGCGTCGTGGTCGGTGTGGCGGCGCAGGTCGGTGCCGTCGTAGGCGCAGGAGTAGAGATTGCCGATTCCCTCGTGGTCGGAGAGGAAGGCGATCCGGCCGGCGACGAACAGGGGGCAGGCCAGGTGGCCGCCGAGGTCCGGCAGCAGGCGCTGCCCGTGCAGCCACAGCCGGCCCAT
The DNA here is from genome assembly GCF_055560195.1 of Streptomyces sp. NPDC023481. Classification (NCBI taxonomy): domain Bacteria; kingdom Bacillati; phylum Actinomycetota; class Actinomycetes; order Kitasatosporales; family Streptomycetaceae; genus Streptomyces; species Streptomyces sp. NPDC023481. Next base: position 167,778 of record NZ_JBVHJE010000012.1, on the reverse strand, counting down.
GGCGCCGCCGCGGTACCGCTTCCAGGAGGCCGGTTCGTGCGGCGGGGTGCCGGTGAGCAGGAGGGTCCTGCGCTCGCCGGCGAGGTCGGCGACCTGGATGTCGGCGACCGGGCCCCAGGGCAGCCGGCCGCCCGGGTCGCCGTCGGCGGTGACCTTGTAGGCCCAGGTGAAGTGGGAGAAGGGCTGGCCGTGGGAGGCGACGGCCAGGATGTCGCCGTCCGGGGTCCAGCCGCAGACCTGGGTGTCGGCGCTGCCCCAGTACGTCAGCTGCCGGGCGGGGCCGCCGTCGACGTCCACGAGGTGGATCTCGGGGACGAGGCTGCGCCAGGACGTGTAGGCGATCCGGCGCCCGTCGGGGGCGAAGCGCGGATGGCCGGCCTTGGTACGGTCGGCGGTGAGCCGCCAGGCGCGGCCCGGGGCGTCGAGGGGAGCCAGCCAGAGGTCGTCCTCGGCGACGAAGCAGAGCAGGTCGCCGCTGAGGTGGGGAAGGCGCAGATAGCTCACCTCCCCATGCTTTTCCGGCCGGGGGACCCCAGCAACTCGTGGCGCTTGCTTATGGTGTCTTCACCTTCGTGACCCACCACACGTACGAAACGGTTTCGTTTCGTATCTCGGCGGGGTATCTTCAGCGGTGTACGGAAGACGACGAGCCGGAGTGGGAAGGTGACGGGCATGACCGAAGCCACTGCCGCGGCACGGCGCAGCCGGATCACGCCCGAGCGCGAGGCCGAGCTGTACGACGCCGTGCTCGACCTGCTCCGAGAGGTCGGCTACGACGCCCTGACCATGGACGCCGTGGCCGCCCGCACCCGGTCCAGCAAGGCCACGCTCTACCGCCAGTGGGGCGGCAAGGCCGAACTGGTCGCCAAGGCGGTGCGGCACAACAAGCCGGGCCGGGCCGGCGCAGTCGACACCGGCTCGCTCAAGGGCGACCTGCACGCGATGACCCTGCGTGTGGACGACTGCGAGATGGAGCAGAACTCCGCGCTGATGCGGGGCCTGGCCATGGCGGTGCACGGCAACCCGGATCTGCTCAAGGCGTTCCGGGAGCACCTCGTCGAACCGGAGACGGCGGAGTTCCGCCGCGTGCTGCAACGCGCGATCGACCGGGGCGAGGTCCGTGCGGACAACCCGGCGATCGACTTCGTGATCCACATGATGATCGGCGCGTTCGCCGCCCGCAGCCTCATCGACGAACAGCCGCCGACGCAGGACTTCCTCCTTTCGTACATCGACGCCGTGGTCCTCCCCGCCCTCGGCGCCTCCACCTCCTGATCCACGCTCTTCCCCGGCAAGCCCACCACCTGACGTCACCGCTCACGTCGTCGGGCTGATCACCCCTGCCCGCTGAAACCCACGACCTGACCGGGAGTACGCCTCCGTGGCCACGTTCCTCTACAAACTCGGCCGTCTCGCCTTCAGGCGACGGCACTTCGTCGCCCTCATATGGATCGCGCTGCTCACCCTCGCCGGGGTGGGCGCCGCCTCCGCGCCGGCCGCCGGCAACACGTCCTTCTCCATTCCCGGCACCGAGGCCCAGAAGGCCTTCGACCTGCTGGAACAGCGCTTTCCCGGGATGAGCGCCGACGGCGCCACCGCCCGGGTCGTTTTCAAGGCCCCGAAGGGCGAGAAGATGACGGACGCCCTCAACAAGGCGACCGTCGAGAAGACCGTCAGGGAACTGCGAACCGGCTCCGAGGTCACCTCGGTCGCCGACCCCTACGCCGGGCACGCCGTCAGCAGGAACGGCACCATCGCCTACGCCTCGGTGAAGTACGACGTCTCCGGCATGGAGCTGGCGGACTCCTCCCGGGACGGCCTGAAGGCGGCCGCGCAGCACGCCCGCGACGCGGGTCTCACCGTCGAGGTCGGCGGTGACGCGCTCAACGCGACGCCCGAGACCGGCTCCAGCGAGGTCATCGGCATCGCGGTCGCCGCGGTCGTCCTGGTGATCACCTTCGGCTCGCTGCTCGCGGCCGGGTTCCCGCTGCTCACCGCCCTCATCGGGGTCGGCATCGGGGTGTCCACGATCACCGCGCTGGCCGGCGCCCTGGACCTGGGCTCCACCACCTCCACCCTCGCCTCGATGATCGGCCTCGCCGTCGGCATCGACTACGCCCTGTTCATCGTCTCCCGCTACCGCGGCGAACTCGCCGAGGGCCGCGAGCGCGAGGAGGCCGCCGGGCGCGCGGTCGGCACGGCGGGCTCGGCGGTGGTCTTCGCCGGCCTGACCGTCGTCATCGCCCTGGTCGGCCTGTCGGTCGTCAACATCCCGATGCTGACCAAGATGGGCGTCGCGGCCGCGGGCACGGTCGCCGTCGCCGTCCTCATCGCCCTGACCCTGATCCCGGCGCTGCTCGGCTACGCCGGCCGCAGGGTCAGGCCGGCCGGCGAGAAGAGCAGGCTGCTCGGCGGCGGCCGGGCGCCGAGGAACCCCGGCCGCCCCAACATGGGCACCCGCTGGGCAGGCTTCGTCGTCCGCCGCCCGGTCGCCGTCCTCCTGCTCGGTGTGATCGGCCTCGGCGCCGCGGCGATCCCGGCGTCGTCCCTGGAGCTGGGCCTGCCCGACGACGGCTCCCAGCCCGTCTCCACCACCCAGCGACGCGCCTACGACCTCCTCTCCGAGGGCTTCGGACCCGGCTTCAACGGCCCCCTGATGGTCGTCGTCGACGCCAAGGGCAGCGCCGACCCCAAGGCCGCGTTCACCGAGGCCGGCGACCAGATCAAGGGCCTGAAGGACGTCGTCACCGTCACCCCGGCCACGCCCAACAAGGCCGGTGACACCGCGACGATCACGGTCGTACCCCGGTCCAAGCCGTCCTCGGCGACCACCGAGGACCTGGTGCACGCCATCCGCGACAAGGGCGGGGACATCGCCCGGGACACCGACTCCACGGTCCTGGTCACCGGCTCGACGGCCATGAACATCGACGTCTCGCAGAAGCTGAACGACGCGCTCCTGCCGTACCTGGCCCTCGTGGTCGGCCTGGCCTTCCTGCTGCTGATCGTGGTCTTCCGCTCGGTGCTGGTCCCGCTGAAGGCGGCCCTCGGCTTCCTGCTGTCGGTGACGGCCGCGCTCGGCGCCGTCGTCGCGGTCTTCCAGTGGGGCTGGCTGTCCGGTCTGATGAACGTCGAGCAGACCGGCCCGGTGATGTCGATGATGCCGATCTTCATGGTGGGCGTCGTCTTCGGCCTCGCGATGGACTACGAGGTGTTCCTCGTGACCCGGATGCGGGAGGCCTACGTCCACGGCGAGAGGCCGGGGCAGGCGGTCGTCACCGGCTTCCGGCACGGCGCCCGGGTCGTCACCGCCGCCGCCGTCATCATGATCGCCGTCTTCTCGGGCTTCATCGGCTCCAGCGAGTCGATGGTCAAGATGATCGGCTTCGGCCTCGCGGTCGCCGTCTTCTTCGACGCGTTCCTCGTCCGCATGGCCATCGTCCCGGCGGTCCTCGCCCTGCTCGGCAAGCGGGCCTGGTGGCTGCCGAAGTGGCTGGACCGCGTGCTGCCCAACGTCGACGTCGAGGGCGAGGCGCTGCGCACCGCGGCCGACCCCGACGGGGAGAAGGAGCTGGTACGCGCCTGACGTACCGCTCGCGACGGACGTGGCCGCCGGTGAGGGTGCCCGTGGGGACGGGACCGCGCCCTCACCGGCCCTCCCGTCCGGCCGCCTCCCCGGAACTCGTTTCGTGTACCACGCAGTGACGCGTTAGCGTGCGGCCATGACGACGACCGCGCATCCTCGTTTCGCCGCCGCACTGGAGGAATCGGGACTCGGCGAGGTGCTCGTCCGGGTCCGGAGCTTCCCCGAGGCCACCCGGACCGCGGCCGAGGCCGCCGCCGCGATCGGGTGCGAGCCGAGCCGGATCTGCAAGTCGCTGGTCTTCGCCGCCGACGGGGTCCCGGTGCTGGTCCTCGTGGACGGCGCCTCCCGGGTGGACGTCGAGCGGGTACGGCGGGAGCTGGGCGCCCGGCAGGTCACCCGGGCCGACGCCGCCGTGGTCCGCGAGACCACCGGGTACGCCATCGGGGGTGTACCGCCCTTCGGGCACCGCACGCGCACGCGTGTCCTCGCCGACCGCTCGCTCCTCGCGCACGACCTGGTGTGGGCCGCGGCCGGGACGCCGTACAGCGTCTTCCCGATCGCGCCGGAGGAACTCGTCGCCCACGCGGGCGCGACCCTCGTGGACGTGCGCGAGCGGTCCGCGTGACGCCGCTGGTCGCGGCGGCCGTGCTGCTCGCCGCCTTCACCCACGCCGGCTGGAACGCCATCGCGCACCGCATCACCGACAAGCTGGCCGGCTTCGCCCTGATCTCCGGCGGCGGGCTGCTGATCGGGCTCGCGATGACCCCGTTCACCGCGCTCCCGGCCGGCGCCGCCTGGCCGTACCTGTGCACCTCGGCGGTCGTGCACATCGCCTACTACGCCCTGCTGATGACCTCGTTCCGGCTGGGCGACTTCGGGCAGGCGTACCCCATCGCGCGCGGCAGCGCCCCGCTCGTCGTCACGCTGCTCGCCGCCGTCTTCGCGCACGAGGTGCCCGGCGCCTGGGCGCTCGCCGGTATCGCCGTGTCCTGCCTGGGTCTGACCGGCGTCAGCCTGTGGGGGCTGCGCGGGAGGCGGCCCGACTGGAAGGCGATCGGCGCGGCCCTCGCCACCGGTCTGACGATCGCCGTGTACACCCTCCTCGACGGCCTGGGCGTACGGGCCTCGGGCACCTCCCTCGGGTACATCGCCTGGCTGATGGCCCTCCAGGGCGCGGTGATACCCGTGTTCCTGTACGCACGCGCGCGTGCCGACACGGTACGGCTGCTGCGGCCGTACGCGGCCCTCGGCCTCCTCGGCGCCGCCCTGTCCGTCGCCGCCTACGCCCTGGTGCTGTGGGCCCAGACCCGTGCCGCGCTCGCCCCGGTCGCCGCCCTGCGCGAGTCGTCCATCATCGTCGGCGCGGCCATCGGCGCCCTGTTCTTCAAGGAGCGCTTCGGCGCCCCGCGGATCGCGGCGGCGGCCCTGCTGGTCCTGGGCATCGGGCTGATGCTGCGCGCCGGTTAGCGCCCGGCGGCCGACATGACGGGCCGGGTGGCGAGGCGCACCCTGGAGACAGCGAGTCCAGGGAGGTGGCCGTCATGATGCACACCACTGTCGGATGGCATGTCGAGCTGGAGTTCATGGAGGACGATCAGCACACGCGCGCGGTGGCGCTGGTGCGCTTGCCCGACGGCTCCGAGGTACGGGCCCACGGCCGCGCCAGCCGGCACCGCATCGACGCGAACCAGCCCCGGGTCGGCGAGGAGATCGCGGGTGCCCGCGCCCTGAACGAACTGGCCATGGAGCTGCTGACCAAGGCCCACGAGGAGATCGACGCGGCGTCCGGGCGGACCTCGCACCCGATCCACGTCTGAGGCGATCCGCGGCGGCGATCCTCGTCTGACGGCGGCCGGCGGCCTGCGGCCGGGGGGCGCCGGGGCGCCCCGCGGATCAGGCGAGCGCCGTGCGGACCGCCCGTACCAGCGCCTGCGCCCTCGGGTCCGCCGTGACGCTCTTGCGGAAGCCGTTGGTGACGTAGCCGAAGGCGATGCCCGACTCCGGGTCGGCGAAGGCGAGGGCGCCCCCGCGGCCGGGGTGGCCGAAGGAACCGGGGGAGAGCAGCGGGGACGCGGCGCCGTGCAGCATGTACCCGAGGCCGAACCGGGTGCCCACCACCAGGACCCGGTCCGGCCCGGCGGACCGCTCGGCGCGGGCCAGCTCCACCGTCCGCGGGGTGAACAGCCGGGTGCCGCCTTCGACCTCGCCGATGAGCGAGGCGTAGAAGCGGGCCAGTCCGTCGGCCGTGGCGATGCCGTTGGAGGCGGGCAGGGCGGCGGCGCGGTAGGCGGGGTCGTTCTCGTCGGGGAGCGGGGTGATCGCGGCGAAGGCGCGCCGGGTCAGGGACTCGGGGTCGGCGTAGGCCTCGGCGACCGCGCGCTTGGGGCGGGTCCTCAGGCCGCCCGCGCTCTCCGGGGCGTCCACCGGGCCGACGCGGCCCACGCGCGCGTGCTCCGACGCGGGCAGGCCCAGCCACAGGTCCGCGCCGGCCGGCCCGGCGATCTCCTGCGCGATCCACTCGCCGGCCGGACGGCCGGTGACCCGGCGGATCAGTTCACCGGTGAGCCAGCTGTAGGTCTGCGCGTGGTAGCCGTGGCCGGTGCCCGGCTCCCACACCGGGGCCTGCGCGGCGACGGCCGCGGCGCCCCGGTCGGGGTCGGCGGCCTCGGCGGGGGTCAGCGGGCGGTCCAGCACGGGGACGCCCGCGCGGTGCGCCAGCAGGTGCCATACCCGCGTGTGCTCCTTGCCGGCCGCCTTGTACTCCGGCCAGTACGTGCCGACCGGGGCGTCCAGGTCGAGATCGCCGCGCTGGTGCAGGAGCAGCAGCGCGGCGGCGGCGACGCCCTTGGTGGCCGAGCGCACGATCTGCGCGGTGCCGGGTTCCCAGGGGGCCGTGCCGTCCACGTCCGCCGTGCCGGCCCGCAGATCCACGACCCGGTGTCCGTCGCGGTAGACGGCGACGGCCGCGCCGCGCTCGCCGAGCAGCGCGAAGTTCGCGGCGAACGCCTCCCTGACCGGCTCGAAGCCCTCGGCCACCGTGCCGTTCACGTCCACCTCCACGCCCGCCGTCCCTTCCGATTGCCTGCGACTGTGGGTGCAACATGGCGATCGCGCCTGCGATTCCTCGGCGGGATCGCCCTCGCGAAATCGTTACATGGGCGTTGCCGCGCCCTACGCGCCCATGGCCACGGACTTCGGGTCGAAGCCGAACGGCAGCTCCAGCCGGTGCGCCCGCATCAGCTCCTCGTCGGACAGCAGCGCGGCCGTCGGGCCGTCCGCCGCGATCACCCCGTCGCTCAGGATGAGCGAGCGCGGGCACAGCTCCAGGGCGTACGGCAGGTCGTGCGTGACCATGAGGACGGTGACGTCCAGGGAGCGCAGGATGTCGGCGAGTTCCCGGCGGGAGGCCGGGTCCAGGTTGGAGGACGGCTCGTCCAGGACCAGGATCTCCGGCTCCATGGCGAGCACGGTGGCCACCGCGACCCGGCGGCGCTGCCCGAAGGACAGGTGGTGCGGCGGCCGGCCGGCGAAGTCCAGCATCCCGACCCGCTCCAGCGCGGTGCGCACCCGCTCCTCCAGCGCGGCCCCCCGGATCCCGGCGGCGGCCGGCCCGAACGCCACGTCCTCGCGCACGGTCGGCATGAAGAGCTGGTCGTCCGGGTCCTGGAAGACGATGCCGACCTTCTGCCGGATCGCGGCCATGTGCCGCTTGCCGACCGGCAGCCCGGCCACGGTCACCGTGCCGGTGCCGCCGCCCAGGATGCCGTTGAGGTGCAGCACCAGGGTCGTCTTGCCGGCGCCGTTCGGGCCGAGCAGGGCGACCCGTTCGCCGTGCGCGAGGGAGAAGTCCACGCCGAACAGGGCCTGGTGGCCGTCGGGGTAGGCGAAGGCGAGGCCGGAGACCTCCAGAGAAGCTGTCACAGTACCCATCCCAGCAGACAGACGACGAGGGCGGCACCGGGCAGGGCGAGCGCGCCCCGCCACTGCGCGCGGGACGCGGTCACCTCGTCGATGACCGGCATCGCGCCGGCGTACCCCCGGCTCACCATGGCCAGGTGCACGCGCTCCCCGCGCTCGTAGGAGCGGATGAACAGCGCGCCGGCGGACTTGGCGAGCACGCCCCAGTGCCGCACGCCCCTCGCCTCGAAGCCGCGCGACTCCCGGGCGATCCGCATCCGGCGCATCTCGTCGGTGATGACGTCGCCGTAGCGGATCATGAAGGACGCGATCTGCACGAGCAGCGGCGGGAGCCTCAGCCGCTGGAGCCCGAGGAGCAGCTCGCGCAGCTCGGTGGTGGCGGCCAGCAGCACGGAGGCGGCGACGCCGAGCGTGCCCTTGGCGAGCACGTTCCAGGCGCCCCACAGCCCGTTCACGCTCAGCGAGAGCCCCAGGACGTGCACCCGGTCGCCCTCCGCCACGAACGGCATGAGCACCGCGAACGCGACGAACGGCACCTCGATCAGCAGCCGCCCGAGCAGGAACCCGGCGGGCACACGGGCGTGGAACGCGACGGCCGCGAGCAGCACGGCGTACACCGCGAACGCCCACATCGCCTCGCGCGGGGTCGACACCACGACCACCACGAACAGGAAGGCCGCGGCGATCTTGGTGTGCGGCGGCAGACCGTGCACGGGCGAGTGCCCGTGCCGGTAGAGCCGGTGTGCGTGCCCCGCTCCCACGTCAGAGACCGGTGCCGGCGGGGGAGACGTCGTCGGTGCGCCGCCGGCGCAGTGCCCAGAACACCGCGCTGCCCGCGACGATCGTGACACCGACGCCGATCACACCGGCGAGGCCGCCGGACAGCCGGGCGTCGGCGATGTCCTTCACGCCGTAGTCGGCCAGCGGCGAACCGGACGTGGCGTGCTTCTCCGCCTTCTTGTCGATGCCCTTGTCGTGCGCGACCTTCTCCAGTCCGTCGGGGCTGGCGGAGGCGTAGAAGCTGACGAAGCCGGCGAGGACCAGGGAGGTGACGAGACCGGTGATCCACAGGGTGCGACGCGAGGTGCGCGCCGCCACGGGCGCCGTGGGGGCCGGGACGTCGACGAGCGCGCCGTCCACGCGCAGCTGGAGCCGCTGCCGCAGCCCGCGCGCCCCGTGCACCAGGTCGGGGCGTACGGCGACGACGGCGCCGACCGTGAGCGCGGTGATGACCGCCTCGCCGATGCCGATCAGCACGTGCACCCCGATCATCGCGGTGGCGACCTTGCCGAGGGGGACGTCGGTGGTGCCGCCGAGCGCGTAGATCAGTGTGAACGCCACCGCGGCGGCCGGCACGGACACCAGCGCGGCGACGAAGGAGGCGACGGTCACCGTGCGCCGCTTGCGGGGCAGCACGGCGAGCAGACCGCGGAAGACGGCGTAGGAGACGACCGTCGTGACGATCGCCATGTCGGTGATGTTCACGCCGAGCGCGGTCAGCCCGCCGTCGGCGAACAGCACGCCCTGCATGAGCAGCACGACCGACACGCAGAGCACGGCTGTGTAGGGGCCGACGAGTATCGCGGCCAGCGCCCCGCCCAGCAGATGTCCGCTGGTGCCGGCGGCGACCGGGAAGTTGAGCATCTGGACGGCGAAGATGAACGCCGCCACCAGGCCCGCCAGCGGGGCGGTGCGCTCGTCGAGTTCGCGGCGGGCGCCGCGCAGGCTCACCGCGAGGGCGCCGGCGGCGACCACTCCGGTGATCGCGGAGGTGGGAGCGTCGATGAATCCGTCAGGTACGTGCACCGGACGATTTTAGGCCCTTGTTGCGAACCCTTTGCAACAGTGCGCGATCTGGTCCCTCACCGGGGCGTCCACCGGAAACTGTGCGACGCTTGATGGAAAGCGGATGCACAGCTTTCGCATAGGTCACCGTGCGTGAGAGGGCGGTCCGATGTCTGTAGTCGAACAGTACGCGCGCGCTCATATCGTGACGGACGAGGACGACCCGGGTGCCGTACCCGTCGTGCTCCGGTACGACCCCGACGCCGATCCCCGGTCCGTCCGCGTGGGACTGCCCGGACCGCACGAGTGGACCTTCTCCCGCGCACTCCTGGAGCGGGGACTGCGGGCGCCGGCCGAGAGCGGCGCCGTCCGGGTGTGGCCCTGCGGGCGGGTCCAGGCCGTGGTCGAGTTCCACACCGACCACGGCGTCGAGGTGGTGCAGTTCGAGTCGAAGGCGCTGCTGCGGTTCCTGCGCCGGACGTACACCGCCGAACCCGTGAGCGGCTGATCAGCCCCCGAGCTTCAGCAGCTTCGCCACGATCGGTCCGGCCGTGTCGCCGCCGTGCCCGCCCGCCTGGACCACGCCGGCGGCGGCGAGGTCGCCCCGGTAGGCGGTGAACCAGCCGTTCGGCTTCTTCTGGCCGTCGACCTCCGCCGAGCCGGTCTTCGCGCCGTAGTCCGGGCCGAGCCCCGCCATCGCCTGGGCCGCGGTGCCGTACCCGGCCGTGTACCGCATCAGGTCGCGCAGCTGGGACAGCGTCCTGGCCGACAGTGTGCGCGAGGCCGTGGCGAGCGTGCGGTGGTCCACGGACGGGGAGACCAGGTACGGCTGGTGGAAGCTGCCCGACTGCACGGTCGCCGCCACCGAGGCCATGTTCAGCGGGTTCATGCGCACCCCGCCCTGCCCGATGAGCGAGGCCGCCATCTGCGCCGCCGACTGCACCGGCACCGAGCCGTCGAAGCTGGGCACCCCGATCGCCCAGTTGTTCATCGACAGCCCGAAGACCTGCTGGGCCTGCTTGGTCAGGTCGTCGTTCGCCAGCTTCCCGGCCTGGCTGATGAACGCCGTGTTGCAGGACCGGGCGAAGCTCGCCTTGAAGGTGCCGCCCTTGATCTCGAAGTCGTCGTCGTTGTGGAACTTCCAGCCGCCGTAGGTGACCGTCTTCGGGCAGGGGTGCTCCTTGTCCGCCGACGCCAAGCCCTTGTCGATCAGCAGCGACGACGTGATGACCTTCATCGTGGAGCCGGGCGCGAGGGAGCCCTGGAAGGCCGTGTTGAAGCCGTGCCCGCTGTTGGCGACGGCGAGGATCTCCCCGGTCGAGGGCCGCAGGGCGACCACCGAGGCCCGCGCGCGCTTGGCGACCTGCTCCTCGGCGGCGGCCTGGAGGGCGGGGCTCAGCGTGGTCCGCACGGTGCCCGGCGTGCCCTTGCTCAGCTCCACCAGCGTCTTGTCGGACAGCTTGGCGGCCCTGGCCGCCTTGCCGCGCACCACGCGCAGTTCGACGCCCGCGGTGCCGCCCGCCGTCTTGCCGTACTTCTCCCGCAGCCCGTCCAGCACCGTGCCCAGCGACGGGTACCTGGCGGCGGTGATCTCGCCGCCGTCGCGGTCCAGGGCCCTGACCGGAGGGGTGCCGGACTCGCCGGTCACGAGCGTGTCGCCGTCCTCCAGGTCGGGGTGGACCACGGCGGAGTGCCAGTCGACCAGCGGTCTGCCGTCGCTCGCGCGGCGCACCACGGTGAGCGAACTGCCGTACGACAGCGGCTTGCCGAGCTTCTCGTAGGCCACGGTCGCCTTCACCGTGAACGGCACCCGGGCACCCTTCGCCGCCCGCGGGGTCAGCGTGACGTCCTTCAGGCGGGCGTCCCTGGTGTAGCCGGTGAGCAGCTTGGCGGCGGCGGACGGGTCGTCGGTGGCGGCCGCCGCCTCGGTGACCCTGCCGTGCTGCCAGGCGGTGAGGAAACGGGTGGAGGCCGTGTGGACCTCGGCCGCGGTGAGCGGCCCGGTCCGGACGGTCCGGTGGCCGGGCCCGGTGCCGGTCCGCTCGTCGGCCGCGGCCCCGCCGTACAGCGCGTAGACGCCGAACCCGGCACCGCCCACCACCACGGCGATCATTCCGCCGAGTACGGCGGGCCGGGTCTTGCGCCGCCCGGCGGCGCGCCTTCTCTTGCCCACAGCCTCAGTTCCTCCGCACCTTTCCCCAGGGTCCCCGTACGCCCCTCACGTTCCCCAACGACGGCCTTCACCTTAAAGTCCCCGCCTTCACGGGTGATCTCAGCCGGCGTTCCGTAGCACGCTTGCGACAATCGGCCCGGCCGCGTCGATGCCGTGGCCGCCGTCCTGGACCATGGCCGCCGCCGCGACGTCGTCCCGGTAGCCGGTGAACCAGCTGTCCGACCTGGCCTCCCCGTCGACCTCGGCCGACCCGGTTTTCGCGCCGACGTCACCGCGCAGCCCGGCCATCACGCCGGCCGCGGTGCCGCTGCGCGCGGTGCGGTTCATCAGGGCGCGCAGCTGCTGGGCCGTGCCCGGGGACAGTCCGCGCGCGCGTGCCGGTTCCCGGCCGTCCAGCTTCAGCGGGACGATCAGGGGCTGGTGGAAGGTGCCGGTCTTCGCGGTCGCCGTCACGGACGCCATGTTCAGCGGGCTCATCTGCACCTGGCCCTGGCCGATCAGGTTGGCCGCGGTGTCGGGGCCGCCGGAGGCGGGCACCCGGCCGTCGAACGTCGGCACGCCGGCCTGCCAGTTGTTCCGCCCGAGCCCGAAGCGCTCCTCGGCCTCCCGGGTGAGGGAGTCGACCTTCACCGAGTCCGCGAACTTCACGAAGGCCGTGTTGCAGGAGCGGGCGAAGCTGTCGGCGAGGGTGGCGTGCTCGTCCGGCGCCAGGCCCTTGAGGTTCTGGAAGGTCTGGCTCTGCCAGACGGCCGACGGCGGGCAGGGCGCCGGACCGCCGGCACTGGTCATGCCGTTGTCGATGAGGGTCGCCGCGCTGATGATCTTCATGGTGGAGCCGGGGGCGCGTTCGCCGAGGAGGGCCGCGTCGAAGCCGTCGGCGCGGTTGTTGGCGATGGCGAGGATCTCGCCGGTGCTGGGCTCGACGGCCACGACGGAGGACTCGGGGTACTTCATCACGGCCTTCTCGGCCGCCGCCTGGGCGCTCGCGCTGAGCGTCGTCGGCAGCCTGCCGGGCCTGCCCTTGGCGAGGGTCAGCAGCGGGGTGTCCGCGGGCCGGCTGCCGTCGGCGGCCGTCTGGTGGCGGATCACGAGTTCCACGCCGGGCCGGCCGCCGGTCTTGTCGCCGTACCGCCGGCGCAGCTCGTCCAGGATCGGACCGAGGGAGGGGTACGCCACCCGGGTGATCACCTTGCCGTCGCGGTCCACGGCCTCGATCTCCGGGGCGGCCGACTCGCCGGTGCTGAGCGTGTCCCCCTTGCGCAGGCGGGGGTGGACGACGGAGGGCTGCCAGTCGACCAGCGCGCGGTGCGAGGTCTCGCCGCGGACGACGGTCAGCGTGCTGCGGTACGACAGGGGGCGGGACCTGCCGTCGTACGACACCGTCGCCCGCACGGTGAACGGCACGGTGTCGCCGGAGGCGTGGCCGGGCGTGATCCGCACCTCCCTGATGTGCGCGGCACCGGAGTAGGCCGTCAGCAGCTGCCGGGCCGAGTCGGGGTAGTTGGTGTACGAGGCCGCGGTCGCCGCGTCGCCCTTCTGCCAGGCGGCGAAGAAGGCGCCGGTCGCCTCCTTCACCTCGGAGCCGCTGGGCGGTCCGGTCCGCTCGGGCGCCGCGGCCGCCGTACCGCCGCCGTCCAGCCCGGACGCGAAGCTGTAGAGCCCGTAGCCGGCCCCGCCCAGCAGTGCGACGCACACCCCACTGACGACGCCCGCTTTGACGCCCTTGCGCATGGCGCGGATCCCCCTCCGACTCCGACCTGTTGAACGCGTTCAAAAACAGGCGTCCTGGAGCACTGTAAGCGGTTGTGTCCCTTGCCGGTGACCGGAGTTGCCGATTGTTGTCCTAAAGGAGATGTTCCCGGGGGCCGGGACGGTACGGGCGCCCGTCCTACACCCACGTATCCAGCCACATCCGCGACCGCCACTGGTCGATCGGGATCGCCGTGCCCGTGTACAGCGGCCAGAAGTAGACGAAGTTCCAGGTGATCAACAGGACCAGGACGCCCGCCGCCGAGGCGCCGACCACGCGGCGGGTGTCGGAGGAGCCCGCCGGGCCGATGATCGCGCCGGTCATCATCGCCACCGCCAGGCACAGGAAGGGCAGGAAGACGACCGCGTAGAAAAGGAAGATCGTCCGCTCCTGGTACAGGAACCACGGCAGATAGCCCGCCGCGATGCCGCAGGCGATCGCGCCGGCCCGCCAGTCGCGACGGAACGCCCAGCGCCACAGGACGTAGGCGATCGCGAAGCAGGCCGCCCACCACAGCAGCGGGGTGCCGATCGCCAGCACCTCCCGGGCGCACTTCTGGCCCGCGTCCGCCGGGCAGCCGTCGGCGCCGGGGGAGGGGGACTCGTAGAAGTACGACACCGGGCGGCCCAGCACGATCCAGCTCCACGGGTTGGACTGGTACGTGTGCGGCTGGTCGAGGTGGACGTGGAAGTTGTACACCTCGTGCTCGTAGTGCCACAGGCTGCGCAGCCAGTCCGGCAGGAACGACCAGGTGCCGCCCTTGCCGTCGGTGGCCGCCCAGTTGCGGTAGTAGCCGCCCCTGCCGTTCGTCGGGGAGAGGATCCAGCCCGTCCAGGAGGCCAGGTACACCACCAGCGCCACCGGGACCGTCGCCACGAAGGCGAGCCCGGTGTCGTACTTGAGGACGGCGCGGTACGGGTGGCGGGCGCCGGCCACCTTGCGGCTGCCGACGTCCCACAGGACCGTCATCACACAGAACGCGGCCAGGACGTACAGGCCGTTCCACTTCGTGCCCACGGCCAGGCCCAGCATCACCCCGGCCGTCCAGCGCCACGGACGCCACCCGAACCGGAACGTGTCCGCGACCCGCGCGTCCGGCCGCACCCGGCCGTCCGCCGGGACCGGCAGCGCGACCGCCAGTCTCTCCCGCGCCCGGTCCCGGTCCACGACCAGACAGCCGAACGCGGCCACCACGAAGAACATCAGCACGCCGTCGAGCAGCGAGGTCCGGCTCATCACGAAGTGCAGGCCGTCCACCGCCATCAGCGCGCCCGCCAGGCAGCCCAGGAACGTCGAGCGGAACATCCGGCGGCCGATCCGGCACAGCAGCAGCACGCTCAGCGTGCCGAGCAGCGCCGTCATGAACCGCCAGCCGAACGGGTCGAACCCGAAGACCAGCTCGCCGAGCCCGATGACGTACTTGCCGACCGGCGGGTGCACCACGTACGCCGGGTCCGTCGGGACCGCCAGATGGCCGCCCTGCTGGAGCACCAGGTCGTTGGCGTTCTTGCCGTACTGGTCCCAGCTGACCTCGAAGCCGCGGTGGACCAGCGCCCACGCGTCCTTGGCGTAGTACGTCTCGTCGAATATCACCGCGCGCGGGCTGCCCAGGTTCCAGAACCGCATGACGCCCGCCACCAGCGTCACCAGCAGCGGCCCGGCCCAGCCCGACCAGCGGGCGAGCCGTTCGGCGAGGACCGGCGACACGCCGAGCACCCGCCACAGCCGGGGGCTCGGCTCGGCGTACGGCGGCACCAGCCGGTCGCGTACGTCGCCCGAGGGCGCGTCCGCGGCCGGCGCGTACCCGAATCGGCGCAGCCGCTGCTGCCACGACGGCCGCTGGTCGTGCGGTGCCTGCCCCTGCCGGAGGTCCATGGAGGACGCGGTACTGGTCACCGCGCCATCGTAGGGAACCGGCCTGTGCGAGTCCCGTGCATGTGAGGTACCGGTCGGGACACGGTCCGTTCACCCCCCGGACGCGTGACCCCCGGAACGGCCCCCGGAACTCCTGGGAGGATGGGGGCGTGACTGGAACCCTTGTCCTGGCAGGTACCCCCATCGGCGACATCGCGGACGCGCCGCCCCGGCTCGCCGAGGAGCTGGCCGGCGCCGACGTCGTCGCCGCCGAGGACACCCGGCGGCTGCGCCGGCTCACCCAGGCGCTCGGCGTCACCCCCAAGGGCCGCGTGCTGTCGTACTTCGAGGGCAACGAGTCCGCCCGCACCCCGGAACTGGTCCAGGAGCTGCTCGGCGGCGCGCGGGTGCTGCTGGTGACCGACGCCGGGATGCCGTCGGTCTCCGACCCGGGCTACCGGCTGGTCGCGGCCGCCGTCGAGCAGGACATCCGGGTCACCGCCGTCCCCGGGCCGTCCGCCGTGCTCACCGCGCTCGCCCTGTCCGGGCTGCCCGTCGACCGGTTCTGCTTCGAGGGCTTCCTGCCCCGCAAGGCCGGCGAGCGGCTGTCCCGGCTGCGCGAGGTCGCGGGCGAGCGGCGCACCCTCGTCTACTTCGAGGCCCCGCACCGGCTCGACGACACCCTCGCCGCGATGGCCGAGGTCTTCGGCGCGGACCGGCGGGCCGCCGTCTGCCGCGAGCTGACCAAGACGTACGAGGAGGTCCGGCGCGGTCCGCTCGCCGAGCTGGCGCGGTGGGCCGCCGAGGGCGTGCGCGGGGAGATCACCGTCGTGGTCGAGGGCGCGCCCGAGCCCGGGCCCGAGGAGCTGGACGCGGCGGAGCTGGTCCGCCGGGTACGGGTGCGCGAGGAGGCCGGCGAGCGCCGCAAGGAGGCCATCGCGGCGGTGGCGACGGAGGCCGGACTGGCGAAAAGAGTCGTGTTCGACGCCGTGGTCGCCGCCAAGAAAGCCGACCCCCGTTAGGGGCGCATCCGGCCTCTGAGCAGGACTCTTCTCGGGTGAGCGCGCGCCCCATGGGTGGGCAAAGGGCTGGCGTCGATGGCAAAGCCCAGCCGTCTCGTTCGCGTCCCTTTGGCAAGCGATGTCCAAATCGCCTCCAACACTCGACAGGCCTGATGCGCTCGGCCCGGACGAGGCGTCCACTGGTCGAAGGGACGCACCCGTCCATCAGGGACGCACCCGTGCATCAGGGAGCTGGCATGAGTGACATAGCAGGGCAGACCGGTCTCCGCGGTACGGCCACAGCCGTCGTTCACGAGTCGTACTCGTTCGCCTGCATGCGCTGCGGGCACGGCTGGGAGCAGTCGTACGAGATAGAGCACCACACGGACGCCGGGGGGCAGGAGTTCGTGCTGTACGTGGCCGACGGCCAGGTCGTGCCGTCGCCGCTCAGCCGTCCGTGCTGCCAGAACTGCGACGGCCACATCGTGCGGATCATGCGCGCGGGCCAGGTCTCCTCCGTGCGCGGCGCGGACGGGCGGCGGGAGCACCGGATGCCGCCGGCGGGCCCGGTCGAGGCGCCGCGGGAGCCGGGGGCGGCCGCCAAGGAGCCGCACCACTGGCACCTGTCCGACCTGCTGCACCCGTTCCAGCGCCGGGCCAGCTGAGCCCCCGGCACCGGCCGTCCGGGGCATGCCCCTTTCGTAGGATCGGGGCATGCCCTCGAACGCCGGCCACAGCCCACGCGACGACGACAAGAAGGCGGCCCCGCCGCTGCCGGCCCCGCTGCGGGTGCCCGTCGCCGACTCCCACACCCACCTCGACATGCAGTCCGACACGGTCGAGGAGGGTCTGGCGAAGGCCGCCTCGGTGGGCGTGACGACCGTCGTCCAGGTCGGCTGCGACCTCCAGGGCTCGCGGTGGGCCGCCGAGATCGCCGCCGCCCACGCGAGCGTGCACGCCGCCGTCGCCCTGCACCCCAACGAGGCCCCGCGCATCGTGCACGGCGACCCCCTGGAAGGGGGGCCGCGAAGCGACTCCGGCACGGGGGGCGGCGGGCGACGGGCGGGCCGGCCCCGGCAGGGCGAGCGCCCGGCGGGCGGCGACGCGGCCCTGGACGAGGCCCTCGCCGAGATCGACCGGCTCGCCGCGCTCCCGCAGGTCAGGGGCGTCGGCGAGACCGGCCTCGACCACTACCGCACCGGCCCCGAGGGCGTGGCCGCCCAGGAGCGCTCCTTCCGCGCCCACATCGAGATCGCCAAGCGGCACGGCAAGGCGCTCGTCATCCACGACCGCGACGCCCACGCCGACGTGCTGCGGATCCTGAAGGAGGAGGGCGCCCCCGAGCGCACCGTCTTCCACTGCTACTCCGGCGACGCCGAGATGGCCGGGATCTGCGCCCGCGAGGGCTACTTCATGTCCTTCGCCGGGAACGTCACCTTCAAGAACGCCCAGCACCTGCGCGACGCCCTCGCCGTCGCCCCGGCGGAGCTGGTCCTCGTGGAGACCGACGCGCCGTTCCTGACCCCGGCGCCCTACCGCGGGCGGCCCAACGCCCCGTACCTCGTGCCGGTCACCGTCCGTGCGATGGCCGCCGTGCGCGGTGTCGACGAGGACACGCTGGCGGCCACCCTGGGCGCCAACACCGCACGCGCCTTCGGTTACTGAGCGCCTGTCCGAGGCGCAACAGTACGTAGTCGAGCCGCTTTGGAGAGTGACCGGAGCTCCGCTAGGTTCTGGGGGCCCGATTCCGGACAGCCCCCTGGAGCGTGTCGGCGTGAGCACGTCGCAGTACGAGACGTACGACCCCTACGGCCATGACGCCTCCGTCCACACCGCGGAGACCCTGCCCTACGGCCTGTCCCAGGACACCTACCGGCCCGCCTACGAGGCGGAGGCCTACTTCGTCACGGAGCAGCCGGTGCCGGTGCCGGTGCCCCGGCAGGCGACCGGCGCTCCCGGGACGGCGGCCCCCGAACCGGCGCCGGCCACGGCGACCGGGGGGCGGGCCGCGCGCAGGCGCCGGGCGCGCTCCGCCGAGCGCCCGGAGTCCACCATGCGCCGGCTGCTGCCACAGGCGCTGGTCGTGGCCTTCCTGGCCGGCGGCACCAGCGCCTTCGTCGCCCAGGACAAGGCGGTCGAGCTGAGCGTCGACGGCCGGCCGCGCACCCTGCACACCTTCGCCGACGACGTGGGCGAGCTGCTCACCGAGGAGGGCGTACCGGTGGGGGAGCACGACGTGATCGCGCCCGCCCCCGGTACGGCGCTCGCCAGCGGCGACGAGGTGGCGGTGCGCTACGGCCGCCCCGTCCGGCTCACCCTGGACGGCCGGCGGCGCGAGGTGTGGACGACCGCGCACACGGTGGAGGGCGCGCTGGACCAGCTCGGGGTGCGCGCCGAGGGCGCGTACCTGTCGACCTCGCGCTCCCAGCCCATCGGACGGGCGGGGCTCGCGCTCGACGTGCGCACCGAACGCGCGGTCACGGTCCTCGCCGACGGCCGGACCCGCACCATCCGCACCAACGCGGCCACCGTCCGCGAGGCGGTCGAGGAGGCCGGGATCACCCTGCGCGGCCAGGACACCACCTCCGTCCCGCCCGACAGCTTCCCGCGCGACGGGCAGACGATCACCGTGCTCCGCGTGTCCGGTTCCCGGGAGGTCCGCGAGGAGCAGATCCCGTTCCAGGTCCGGCGGACCGAGGACCCCTCCCTGTTCAAGGGCACCGAGGTCGTCGCCCAGCCGGGCCGGCCGGGCCTGCGGCGCACCACCTACCTCGTGCGCACCGTCAACGGCGTCCGGCAGAAGCCGCGCCGGGAGCGGACCGAGGTGGTGCGCGCACCGCGCACGCAGCTGGTGCGGGTCGGCACCAAGCCGCGGCCCACCGCCGTGGACGGCGCCGAGGGTCTGAACTGGCAGGCGCTCGCCGCCTGCGAGTCCGGCGGCCGCCCGCACGCCGTCGACCCCTCCGGCACGTACGGCGGCCTCTACCAGTTCGACAACCACACCTGGCACACCCTCGGCGGCAAGGGCCGCCCCCAGGACGCCTCCGCGCAGGAGCAGACCTACCGCGCGAAGAAGCTGTACATCCGCCGGGGCACGGCCCCCTGGCCGCACTGCGGGGGGCGCCTGCACAAGTGACCCGCGGCGGCGGCCCGGCCACGGGGGCGCGGGGATCCCGCGCCCCCGGCCGAGGTCACCTGGTCACCCGGCCCCCGGCGCCCCCGTACCCTTGTCCCCGTGAGCAGCCCCACCCCCGACGCCCTCCTCGGTCCGGCCGACATCCGCGAACTCGCGGCAGCGCTCGGTGTCCGTCCCACGAAGCAGCGCGGCCAGAACTTCGTGATCGACGCCAACACGGTCCGCCGTATCGTCCGCACCGCCGACGTCCGCGCGGACGACGTGGTCGTGGAGGTCGGCCCGGGTCTCGGCTCGCTCACCCTCGCGCTGCTGGAGGTCGCCGACCGGGTCACCGCCGTCGAGATCGACGACGTCCTGGCCGGCGCGCTGCCCGCGACCGTCGCCGCCCGCATGCCCGGGCGCGCCGGCCGGTTCGCGCTGGTCCACTCCGACGCGATGCACGTCACCGAGCTGCCCGGACCCGCCCCGACGGCCCTGGTGGCGAACCTGCCGTACAACGTCGCCGTACCCGTGCTGCTGCACATGCTCGAAACCTTTCCGAGCATCAAGCGCACCCTCGTCATGGTGCAGTCCGAGGTCGCCGACCGGCTCGCCGCCGCGCCCGGCAACAAGGTGTACGGCGTCCCGTCCGTGAAGGCCAACTGGTACGCCGAGGTGAAGCGGGCCGGGGCCATCGGCCGCAACGTCTTCTGGCCCGCGCCGAACGTCGACAGCGGCCTGGTCTCGCTCGTCCGCCGGACCGAGCCGATCAAGACGACGGCCTCCAGGAGGGAGGTCTTCGCGGTCGTCGACGCGGCCTTCGCCCAGCGCCGCAAGACGCTGCGGGCGGCGCTGGCCGGCTGGGCCGGGTCCGCCGCCGCCGCGGAGGCCGCCCTGGTCGCGGCCGGGGTCTCGCCGCAGGCGCGCGGGGAGTCGCTGACCGTCGAGGAGTTCGCGCGCATCGCCGAGCACAAGGAGCCGGGAAACCAGTGAGCGTCACCGTCCGCGTCCCCGCCAAGGTCAACGTCCAGCTCGCGGTCGGCGCCGCCCGCGCGGACGGGTTCCACGACCTCGCCAACGTGTTCCTCGCGGTCGGCCTGTACGACGAGGTCACGGTGACCCCCGCGGACGAACTCCGGATCACCTGCGAGGGCCCGGACGCCGGCCAGGTGCCCCTGGACCACACCAACCTCGCCGCCCGCGCGGCGATCGCGCTCGCCGCGCGGCGGGGCATCGAGCCGGCCGTGCACCTCCACATCGCCAAGGACATCCCCGTCGCCGGCGGCATGGCGGGCGGCAGCGCGGACGGCGCGGGCGCGCTGC
Organism: Streptomyces sp. NPDC023481; assembly: GCF_055560195.1. Lineage (NCBI taxonomy): Bacteria > Bacillati > Actinomycetota > Actinomycetes > Kitasatosporales > Streptomycetaceae > Streptomyces > Streptomyces sp. NPDC023481. The sequence continues at coordinate 147,273 of NZ_JBVHJE010000012.1, read as the reverse complement.
TCGCCTGCGACAGGCTGTGGGGCACGGGCGCGTCGCGCGCCGAGCTGCTCGCGATCTGCGCCGAGCTGGGCAGCGACGTGCCGTTCAGCCTGGTCGGCGGCGCCGCGCTCGGCGTCGGACGCGGCGAGCGGCTGACGGCCCTGGAGACCGGCGGCACCTTCCACTGGGTCTTCGCGATGGCCGAGCGGGGGCTGTCGACCCCGGCGGTCTTCCGGGAGTTCGACCGGCTGGCCGAGGGGCGGAACGTCCCCGAGCCGGTGGCCTCGCGGGAACTGCTGGACGCGCTGGCCAAGGGCGACGCGGAAGCACTGGCGGCGTCCGTGTCGAACGACCTCCAGCCCGCGGCCCTCTCCCTGTACCCCGAGCTGACCGACACCCTGCGGGCGGGCCGCGCGGCCGGCGCCCTCACCACCCTGGTCTCCGGCTCCGGACCGACCACGGCCTTCCTCGCGCGCGACGCCGAGTCGGCGCAGGAGGTGGCCGCGGCCCTGCGGACGTCCGGCACGTGCAGATCGGTGCGGACGGCGGCGGGGCCGGTGGCGGGGGCGACGGTGTGCTGAGGACGCTCAGTACCGGTCGATGCCGGTCAGGTCGTTGCGCCGGTCCAGTACCACCGTCCTCTCACAGGGCTCACGTCATCACCGACAGTGACAACACTCCCACGCTCCGCCCCCACCCGCGCAGGCCCTACGCTTGAAGGCTGACCGACCCCCGCGCACAGGAGTGAAATGGCCGTCAACCTGGTCAATGTCGAGAACGTCAGCAAGGTGTACGGCACCCGTGCCCTGCTGGACGGCGTCTCGCTCGGTGTGTCGGAAGGGGACCGGATCGGGGTCGTCGGGCGCAACGGCGACGGCAAGACCACCCTCATCCGGATGCTCGCCAAGCTGGAGGAGGCCGACACCGGCCGGGTCACGCACTCCGGCGGCCTGCGGATCGGCGTGCTCACCCAGCACGACTCCCTCGACCCCGCCGCCACCGTCCGCCACGAGGTCATCGGCGACATGGCCGACCACGAGTGGGCCGGCAACGCCAAGGTGCGGGACGTCCTGACCGGGCTGTTCGGCGGGCTGGACCTGCCGGGCTTCCCGAAGGGCCTGGACACCGTCATCGGGCCGCTCTCCGGTGGCGAGCGGCGCCGGATCGCGCTCGCCAAGCTGCTCATCGAGGAGCAGGACCTCGTCGTCCTGGACGAGCCCACCAACCACCTGGACGTCGAGGGCATCGCCTGGCTCGCGCAGCACCTGCGCAACCGGCGCTCGGCGCTGGTCTGCGTCACCCACGACCGGTGGTTCCTGGACCAGGTCTGCACCCGCATGTGGGACGTGCAGCGCGGCGACGTGTACGAGTACGAGGGTGGCTACTCCGACTACGTCTTCGCGCGCGCCGAACGCGAGCGGATCGCGGCGACGGAGGAGACCAAGCGGCAGAACCTGGTCAGGAAGGAGCTGGCGTGGCTGCGGCGCGGGGCGCCCGCCCGTACGTCCAAGCCGCGTTTCCGCGTCGAGGCCGCCAACGAGCTGATCGCGGACGTGCCGCCGCCCCGGGACACCAGCGAGCTGATGAAGTTCGCCTCCTCGCGGCTCGGCAAGACCGTGTTCGACCTCGAGGACGTCACCGTGCAGGCCGGCCCGAAGGTGCTGCTCAAGCACGTCACCTGGCAGCTCGGCCCCGGCGACCGGATCGGCCTCGTCGGTGTCAACGGCGCCGGGAAGACCTCGCTGCTGCGGGCCATGGCCGACGCGGCGCGCACGGAGGGCGAGGAGCAGCCCGCGGGCGGCCGTATCGCCGTCGGCCGGACCGTCAAGCTCGCCTACCTCTCCCAGGAGGTCGCCGAACTCGACCCCACCTGGCGGGTGCTGGAGGCCGTGCAACAGGTCCGCGAGCGCGTCGACCTCGGCAAGGGGCGCGAGATGACCGCCGGGCAGCTGTGCGAGACGTTCGGCTTCAACAAGGAGAAGCAGTGGACGCCGGTCGGGGACCTCTCCGGCGGTGAACGGCGCCGGCTCCAGCTGCTGCGCCTGCTCATGGACGAGCCGAACGTCCTCTTCCTGGACGAGCCCACCAACGACCTCGACATCGAGACCCTCACCCAGCTGGAGGACCTCCTCGACGGCTGGCCCGGCTCGATGATCGTCATCTCCCACGACCGGTTCTTCGTGGAGCGCACCACGGACCGGGTCTTCGCCCTCCTCGGCGACGGCACCCTGCGGATGCTGCCGCGCGGTATCGACGAGTACCTGGAGCGGCGGCAGCGGATGGAGGAGGCGGTCGCCGCGCAGACCGCCGCCGCGGCGCCCAAGCCGGTCACCGCGGAGAGGAGCGCCGCCGACCAGCGCGCCGCGAAGAAGGAACTCCAGAAGATCGAGCGCCAGTTGGACAAGGTCTCCGAGAAGGAGGCCAGGCTGCACGCGCAGATCGCCGACAACGCCACCGACTTCGCGAAGGTGGCCGAGCTGGACGCACAGTTGCGGGACCTCGCCGGGGAGCGCGAGGAACTGGAGCTGCGGTGGCTGGAACTGGCGGAGGACGCCTGACCCCGCGCGCCTCCCACGGCCGCGCACGGAGGGGGCGCGTGCGCGGCGTGAAGGGGGAGTGAAGGCGCGTAACAACGGCATCACGGGCCGGTTCACCCTTGGGAACAGGGGCGGACGCGGCCCCGTGTGCTGTCTGTGCCGGGTGATAGAAAGAGCCGTCTGAGAACCGTCTGTAAGCGACCTTGGGGCTGTCACGAACCTCGGGGCGTGGCTAAAAATCAGTGAACGAGGGGGAAGAGCGCTGATGACTCAGCCGCCCGACCAGCCGTCGCAGGACGGCTTCGGACCGCCACCACAGGACCAGCCGCCGCAGGACCAGCCGCCGCAGCCCGCCGGCTTCGGCCCGCCACAGCCCGGCTACGGCCCCGCTCCCCAGACCCCGCCGGCTGCTCCGGGGACCCCGCCGGCGCAGGGCGGCTTCGGTGCCGCCCCGCAGACCCCGCCCGCGCAGGGCGGTTTCGGTGCGCCCCCGCCGCCCGCCGTGCCGCCGCAGCCGCCGGCGGGCCCCCCGCAGCCCCAGCCGGGCTACGGCTATCCCCAACAGCCCCCGCAGCCCGGCCCGTACGGCGCCGCACCGGGGCCCTACGGCTATCCGCAGCAGCCGGGCCCGTACGGCGCCCCCCAGCCCGGTTACGGGCACCCGCAGCAGCCGCCGTACCCGGGCATGCCCGGGGCCGCGCCCGGCGGGCCCTTCGCCGGCAAGCCCGCCTCCCGGAAGAAGACGGCGCTGGTCGTCGGCGGCGCGGTGGCCGCGCTGCTGCTCGTCGGCGGCGTGGTGTTCGCGGTCACCGGCACAGGCGGCGGCGACGGCGGCGGCAAGAAGCCGGTCGCCCAGCACGGCGGCGACGCCAAGCACTCCGCCACCGCCTCGCCGACCACCTCCGACGGCGCGGACCCGGAGCAGCTCAACGAGGGCCGCGGGGCCGGTGACGCGAAGGTGCTCTGGTACAAGCCGGCGCCCGACGCCCCGGCCTCCGGCGCCGACGCGCCCGGCATGTGGTTCAGCGGCGACACGGTGGTGAAGGCCGCGTACAAGCAGGTCTTCGCCTTCGGCACCGCTGACGGCAGCACCGCCTGGGGGCCGGTCGGCTTCCCGCAGAAGATCTGCGCCGTCACCCGGCAGAAGTCCGCCGACGACAAGATCGTGGTGGCGTACCTGAACGGCGGCGGCGACCGCGCCAAGTGCAACCAGCTCCAGCAGCTGGACCTGCGCACCGGTGAGAAGGGCTGGAGCGCCGAGATCCCCGACGGCGGACTGTTCGACAGCACGCTCAACGTCGAACTGACGGTGAGCGGCAAGACGTTGATGGTGGGCCGCTCGCAGTCGGGCACGGCCTACGACATCGGCAGCGGCAGGAAGCTGTACGACAAGAAGAGGTACGGCACGGCCTGCTTCCCCGCGGCCTACGCGGGCGGCACCGGCCGGCTGATCCAGGTCGCCTCCTGCGGCGTCGGCACCGCCCAGGAGCACGAGGAGATCCAGGAACTCGACCCGGCCACCGGCAGGGTGCGCTGGACCCAGCCCGTCAAGAAGGGCTGGGAGGTGACCCGGACGTACTCCGTCGACCCGCTCGTGGTCTACCTGACCAACCGGGACAAGAAGGCCTGGAACATCTCCACCTTCACCAAGGACGGCAAGTTCCGCTCGGAGGTCAAGGTGAACGAGAAGTTCGCCCCGCGCTGCGGCTGGGCCGTCCTGGAACGCGCGTTGCAGGGCTGCCAGGGCGTGGCGGTCGACGCGGACACGCTCTACCTGCCGACGGACGCCATCGGCAGCGCCAACGAGATCGTCGCCGTCAGCCTCTCCGACGGCAAGGCGAAGTGGCGGGTCAAGTCCCCGGCGGCGGAACCGATGTCACCGCTGAAGGTGGAGGGCGGCAAGCTCGTCGCGTACGTGCAACCGTCGTACGACAGCGGCGGCCAGGTCGTGTCGGTCCCGGTCACCGGCTCCTCCCACCCGGTGACCCGGCTGCTGCGGAACCCGCCGGGCGCCGCCGAGGCGGAGAACGCCTTCTACGACGGCGTCGTCGACTGGACCGGCGGGCGGCTCTTCGTCTCCGCGGGCCGGCTGTCCGGCGACGACCACGCGAAGGAGAAGCTCATGATGGCCTTCGGCGACTGAGCCGGCCACAGCCCGCCCCTGCCTTAAGTCCCCTTCGCCGTACGGCCTTCCCGCGTCACCGAGGTACCCGCGTCATGACCCAGCCGCCCCCGCCCCCGCCGAACCAGCCGCCCAATCAGCCGCCTCAGCCACCGCAACCCGGCTACGGCTATCCCCCGCCCCCGCCCGCGCAGCCGCCGGCCCAGCCGCCGCAGCCCGGGTACGGCCACCCCGGCGCGCAGCAGAACCCGTACGCCCAGCCGCCGGCCCAGCCCGCCCCCGGCTACGGCGCGCAGCCGCACAACCCCTACGCCCAGCCCCAGCCCCCGCAGCCGCCGTACGGCGCGCCGCAGGGCTACGGCTACCCGGCCCCGGGCCAGCCGCCGACCGTGCCGATGGACCCCGGGCCGGGGACGGGCGGCGGGCGGAACAACGCCGCGCTGTTCATCGTCGTCGCCGCGGTCGTCGCCATCGCGCTGATCGTCGGCGGCGGCATCTGGTACGCCAGGTCCTCCGCGCACGACGACGCGAAGCCCACGACCGCCTCCTCCGGCGGCTCGCACGGCCAGGGGGCCGGCGGCACGACCGGCGGGGGCGGCAAGGAGGAGGTCCCGTCCGACCCGGCCGCCAAGGTGCTCTTCGAGGTGCCGCTGCCCAAGGCGGACGACACGGTCAGCACCGTGGGCTCCTGGCTGACGGACACGGTGTACGCCAAGAGCGGCATCGCGCAGATCGTCGGCTACGACCCGACCAAGGGCACCAGGCTGTGGACGCTCAAGCTGCCCGGACCGGTGTGCGCGGCCAGCGGCCACGTCGACGAGGACGGCCGGACGGCGGTGGCCTTCCAGCCGAAGATGCCGGCGAAGGGCACCACCGCGGGCTGCAGCCAGATCTCCGCCGTCGACCTCTCCTCCGGCAAGCAGCTGTGGACGAAGTCGATCAAGTCGGGTGACCGCCCGGTCACCTTCTCGAACGTGACCGTCGCCCAGCACACCGTCGCGGTCGGCGGCGGCGACGGCGGCGCCGCGTTCGACATCGCGTCCGGCAAGACGCTGTGGCAGCCCAAGCCGGACGACACCTGCCACGACGAGGGGTACGGCGGCGGCACCCGGCTGGTCGCGGTCCGCAAGTGCGGTACGTACGACGCGCCGCAGCTGCACATCCAGACCATCGACCCGGCCAGCGGAAAGGTGAACTCCGAGTACCGGATGCCGGACGGCATCGACTACGCCTCCATCGTCTCCACCGACCCGCTGGTGATCGCGGCCGACGTCAACCAGAGCGCGGGCGACGGCAGCGGCGTCTCGGACTACTTCTCCATCGACAGCGGGACCGGCAAGTTGCTCGCCCGCATCCCCGCGCCCGGCGACACCTACGCGGGCCGCTGCGACGGCATCACACGGGTCGAGGACTGCCGGCAGGTCGTGGCGGGCAACGGCAGGCTGTACCTGGCGACCGAGGCGCACGACGGCAAGTCGGACTTCGGCAAGACCAACGAGATCGTCGCCTTCGACCTGAAGACCGGCAAGCCGACCGGCCAGCGCGCCGAGGCCGGCGACGGCTACACCTTCTCCCCGCTGCGCATGGACGGCGGCAACCTCCTCGCCTACAAGGCGCCGCCGTTCGACAAGGGCGGCCAGGTCGTCAGCATCGACGGCGGCTCGTTCAAGGCGGTCAAGTTGCTGGAGAACCCCGCCACGAAGAGCGTGCGGGACTCGGAGGCCAACCTGCTGCCGGAGTACGCGGAACTGCGCTTCGCCGGAGGCCGGCTGTACATGTCCGCCGTGTGGGCCAAGGAGAAGGACATGTCGTCGTACAGCAAGGAGTACCTCGTGATGGCGTTCGGTACGGGAGGCTGACGCCACCGTCTCACCCGAATGGGTGACTTGCCGAGAAGTGCCCCGGATTTCATCGATCCGGGGCACTTCTCATGGAGAGGGGCAGCGCGACGTCGAACAAGCGTGTAGCTTCCGGGGGCATGACGGGCGGGGGTGCCGGGGGACTGGGGGGTTTGGTCTATGGGAGTGCGGCTCATGGTCGTCGACGACCATCGGCTGCTCGCGGAGGCGCTGGCGTCGGCGCTCAAGCTGCGCGGGCACCGGGTGCTCGCGGCGGCGGCGCCGGCCGCGGGCGCGGCGGATCTGGTGATCGCGCGGGCGCCGGAGGTGTGCCTGCTGGGTACGGCGGCGCCGGCCGAGCCGGGCGTCTTCGACCCGGTGGTGCGGATCAAGCGGGAGCGTCCGCAGGTGGCGGTGCTGGTGCTGGGCCCGGTGCCCTCGCCGCGCGGGATCGCGGCGGCCTTCGCCGCGGGGGCGTCGGGGTACGTGCGGCACGACGAGCGGATCGAGGGGGTCGAGCGGGCCATCATGAAGGCCCGGGCCGGGGAGGCCGCCGTGGCTCCGCTGCTGCTCCAGGACGCGTTCGGCGAGCTGCTGAACCCGGCGGCGCAGCCCGACGACGAGGCGCAGCGGCTGCTGGAGATGCTGACACCGCGTGAGGTGGAGGTGCTGGTCCGGGTCGCCGACGGCGAGGACACCCGGCGGATCGCGGCGGGCATGGGCATCGCCCCGAGCACGGCCCGTACGCATGTCCAGCGGGTCCTGATGAAGCTGGGGGTGGGGTCCCGGCTGGAGGCGGCGGCGCTGGCAGCCCGCACGGGCCTGCTGGACCGCGCGGGCCCCCTGAGGGGCACGGCCGACTGAGCAGCGCCCCGAGGGGGGCGCGGGGAGCCGCGCGACCGGCTCCCGCGCGCCCGCGGGCGCAAACGGAGCCTCAGGCTCCCTCTCGCTCCTCGGGCAGCTCCTCCGCGGGCAGCGGCGGAGGCGTGGGCCGGAGCTTCAGCCAGGCCAGGAAGAAGATGCCCAGGAGCAGCATGCCGATCCCGGTCCACAGGTTGATGTTGACGCCCTCGGCCTTGTCGATCGCGGCCTGGGAGTCGGTGATCCCGGTGATCGTGACGATGACGCCGTAGAGCACGAAGAGTCCGCCGATGATGCGGCGCAGGTCGAAGATGCGGGCCGCGGTCGTGGACTTGGTCTCCAGGTCGGAGACCTCCCGCTGGACGTCGTCCTCGGTGTAGTGCAGCGGACGGCGCGGCTGCTCGGGTCGCTCGGTCATGGTTTCCTCGATCCTCCCGCGTCAGAACGAGAACGGGATGTAGCAGGCGGCGGCCAGGACGACCGCGCCCCAGCCCAGCAGGGCCGGCTTGCGGTACCACGCGTCGTCGCCGGCGGCGGGCGCTTCGGCCATGCCGGGGGACCGGGTGCCGTAGACCAGGCCCTGCAGTTCGGCCGCCGGCTTCGGCTTGGTGAACAGGGAGACCGCGACCATCACGACCGCGCCGGCGACGAAGCCCGCGATCGCGGAGACGAAGTTGGCGCCCTGGTCGGAGGGGAGGGAGATGATCCCCTTCTTGTAGAGCACGAAGTAGTTGACCATCGCGGTGACGGTGCCCGCGAGCAGCCCCCAGAAGCCGGACTTGGCGGAGGCCCGCTTCCAGAACATGCCGACGATGAAGACGACGAACATCGGCACGTTGAAGAAGGAGAACAGCGTCTGGAGGTAGCTCATGATGTTCGAGAACGAGGACGCCAGGAACGCCGTACCGACGGACGCGGCCACGCCGATCGCGGTGATCAGGCGGCCGAAGCGGACGTAGTAGGCGTCCTCGCGCCCCCGCACCACGTACTTGGCCCAGATGTCGTTGGTGAACACGGTGTTGAACGAGGACACGTTCGCCGCCATGCCCGCCATGAAGGCCGCCAGCAGACCGGTGACGGCGATGCCGAGCACACCGTTGGGCAGCAGCTCCTGCATCAGGAACGGGATGGCGTCGTTGTACTGGTAGCCGGAGCCCGCGGTGCCGAACTTCGGGACCAGCGCGGCGGCGACCAGGCCCGGGATCATCACCAGGAAGACGATGAAGATCTTCGGGAAGGCGGCGATCAGCGGGGTGCGCTGCCCGGCGGAGAGGTTCTTCGCGGACAGGGCGCGCTGCACCTCGGCGAAGTTGGTGGTCCAGTAGCCGAAGGAGAGCACGAAGCCGAGGCCGAGGACGATGGTGAGCCAGTTGGCGCCGAGCGGGTTGGCGTGTCCGATGCCGGTACCGCCCCAGGCCGTGGTGAAGTCGGCGCCGTGGGTCGCGGTGAGCTTGTGGGTCAGCCCGTCCCAGCCGCCGGCCTTCTTCAGGCCGAGGATCGTGATCGGGATGAGCGCGGCCAGGATCACGAAGAACTGGAGCACCTCGTTGTAGATCGCCGAGGACAGGCCGCCCAGGGTGATGTACGCGAGCACGAACGCGCCGGCGACGACGATGGCGACCCACTGCGGCCAGCCCAGCAGGGCCTGGACGACGATCGCGAGGGCGTACAGGTTGACGCCCGCGATCAGGATGGCGGCGAACGCGAACAGGATCGAACTGAGCAGGTGCGCGGCCCGGTCGAAGCGGAGCAGCAGGAACTCGGGGACCGAGCGGACCTTGCTGCCGTAGTAGAAGGGCATCATCACCAGGCCGAGGAAGACCATGGCGGGGATGGCGCCGATCCAGTACCAGTGGACGGTGTAGGCGCCGTACTGGGCGCTGTTGGCGGCCATGCCGAGGATCTCGGTGGCCGCCAGGTTCGCCGAGATGAAGGCGAGGCCGGTGATCCACGCGGGCAGCGAGCGTCCGGAGAGGAAGAAGTCGAGGCTGGTCTTCACCGAGCGCCGCGCGGCGAAGCCGATGCCGAGGACGACGACGAAGTAGATCGCCAGGATCGTGTAGTCCAGCCAGTTGGTGGGGAGCCGTAGCTCCGCCGCCATATAGGTGGGGGCGTATGTGGGGGTTTGCATGAGAACTCGCTTCGTTGCGCGAACTGATCCAGTGCGGAACCTACGCCGCCGTGTTCGTTATTTGAACACTCAGGCTGGTGTTCTTTGTTTGATTGTGATCGACCGAGCCGTTGTCCGCTGCTGTTCTGTTATGTTTGATTGTGTTGAGTGATTGGGTGCGGACACACCCCTCGGGGCTGAACAAGGAGTCCGGCGTGAAGAAGACCTCGACCCGGCTGGCCGACGGTCGTGAGCTGATCTACTACGACCTTCGGGACGACACGGTCCGCGACGCGGCCGACCGGCGCCCGCTGGACCGTACGGTCACCACGTCCGAGATCCGCCGCGACCCGCTGCTCGGCGACCGCGTGGCCGTCGCCTCGCACCGCCAGGGCCGCACCTACCACCCGCCGGCCGACGAGTGCCCGCTGTGCCCGACGCGCGGCGAGCGGCTGAGCGAGATCCCGGACTCCGCCTACGACGTCGTCGTCTTCGAGAACCGGTTCCCCTCCCTCGCCGGCGACTCCGGACGCTGCGAGGTGGTCTGCTTCACCTCCGATCACGACGCCTCCTTCGCCGACCTCACCGGGGAACAGGCGCGGCTGGTGCTGGACGCGTGGACGGACCGCACGTCGGAGCTGTCGCATCTGCCCTCCGTCGAGCAGGTGTTCTGTTTCGAGAACCGCGGTGCCGAGATCGGTGTGACCCTCGGCCACCCGCACGGACAGATCTACGCCTACCCCTTCACCACCCCGCGCACCGCGCTGATGCTCCGCTCGCTCGCCGCGCACAAGGAGGCCACCGGCGGGGAGAACCTCTTCGACGCCGTCCTGGAACGGGAACTCGCCGGTGAGCGGGTCGTCCTTGAGGGTGAACACTGGGCGGCCTTCGTGCCGTACGCGGCGCACTGGCCGTACGAGGTCCACCTGTACCCCAAGCGCCGTGTGCCCGACCTGCTCGCCCTGGACGAGGCGGCGCGCACAGAGTTCCCCCAGGTTTATCTGGAACTCTTGAGGCGCTTCGACCGGATCTTCGGCGAGGGCGAGCCTCCGACGCCGTACATCGCGGGCTGGCACCAGGCCCCGTTCGGCGCGCTGGCGGAGTTCGACGGTGTGACGCGTGACGACTTCGCGCTCCACCTCGAGCTTTTCACCATCCGCCGCACTTCCGGCAAGCTGAAGTTTCTCGCGGGTTCCGAGTCCGGCATGAACGTGTTCATCAACGACGTGCCGCCGGAGCGCGCGGCCGAGCGACTGCGAGAGGTAGCGAGTTCATGAAGTACCTGGTGACGGGTGGCGCGGGTTACGTCGGCAGTGTCGTGGCCCAGCACCTGCTGGAGGCCGGCCACGAGGTGACCGTCCTCGACAACCTCTCCACCGGCTTCCGGGCGGCCGTCCCGGCCGGCGCGGCCTTCGTCGAGGGCGACATCCGCGACGCCGCCAAGTGGCTCGACCCCTCCTTCGACGGCGTGCTGCACTTCGCCGCGTTCTCGCAGGTCGGCGAGTCGGTGGTGAAGCCGGAGAAGTACTGGGAGAACAACGTCGGCGGCAGCATGGCGCTGCTCGCCGCGATGCGCGAGGCCGGCGTCCGCACCCTGGTGTTCTCCTCCACCGCGGCCACCTACGGCGAGCCGGAGCAGACCCCGATCCGGGAGTCCGCCCCGACGCGCCCCACCAGCCCCTACGGCGCCTCCAAGCTCGCCGTCGACCACATGATCACCAGCGAGGCGGCCGCCCACGGCCTGGCCGCGGTGTCCCTGCGCTACTTCAACGTGGCGGGCGCGTACGGCGCCTGCGGCGAGCGGCACGACCCCGAGTCGCACCTGATCCCGCTGGTCCTCCAGGTCGCCCAGGGCCGCCGCGAGGCGATCTCGGTGTACGGCGACGACTACCCGACCCCCGACGGCACCTGCGTCCGCGACTACATCCACGTCGCCGACCTGGCCGACGCCCACCTGCTGGCCCTGACGGCCGCGCGGACGGGCGAGCACCTGATCTGCAACCTCGGCAACGGCAACGGATTCTCCGTCCGCCAGGTCATCGAGACCGTCCGCGAGGTCACCGGCCACCCGATCCCCGAGGTGGTCGCCCCGCGCCGGGGCGGCGACCCGGCCGTCCTGGTCGCCTCCGCGGACACCGCACGCGAGAAACTGGGCTGGAACCCGACCCGCGCGGATCTCGCGGGCATCGTCGCGGACGCGTGGGAGTTCGCGCAGAGCAACACGAGGGAGCACTAGTGGGGGCACAGCAGGTCGCCGAGCGCTTCGCCGAGCTGTACGGGGCGGAGCCGGAGGGCGTGTGGGCGGCGCCGGGCCGGGTCAACCTGATCGGCGAGCACACCGACTACAACGACGGTTTCGTCATGCCGTTCGCGCTGCCGCACCAGGCGGTCGCGGCGGTCTCCCGCCGCACCGACGGGATCCTGCGCCTGCACTCGGCGGACATCGAGGGCGGGGCCGCGCGGATCACCGAGCTGCCGCTGGACGCCCTCGCCCCGGAGAGCGACCGGGAGTGGACGGCGTACCCGGCGGGCGTGGTCTGGGCCCTGCGCGAGGCGGGGCACGGGGTCACCGGCGCCGACATCCACCTCGCCTCGACGGTCCCGACCGGCGCGGGCCTGTCCTCGTCCGCGGCCCTGGAGGTCGTGGTCGCCCTGGCCCTCAACGACCTGTACGACCTCGGGCTGCAGCGCTGGAGGCTGGCCCGCCTGTGCCAGCGCGCGGAGAACGTCTACGTCGGCGCGCCGACCGGCATCATGGACCAGACGGCGTCCGCCTGCTGCGAGCCGGGCCACGCGCTCTTCCTCGACACCCGTGACCTGTCCCAGCAGCAGATCCCCTTCGACCTCGCGGCCGAGGGCCTGCGTCTGCTGGTCGTCGACACCCAGGTCAAGCACGCCCACAGCGGCGGCGAGTACGGCAAGCGCCGGACCGGTTGCGAGAAGGGCGCGGCCCTGCTCGGCGTCGACGCCCTGCGGGACGTCCCGTACGACGGCCTGGACGCGGCCCTCGCCCGCCTCGGCGACGAGGAGGAGGTCGCCCGCCTGGTCCGCCACGTGGTCACGGAGGACGAGCGGGTCGAACGCATCGTCGCCCTGCTGCGGGCCGGCGACACCCGCGCGATCGGCCCCGTCCTCACCGAGGGCCACGCCTCCCTGCGCGACGACTTCCGCATCTCCTGCCCGGAGCTGGACCTGGTCGTCGACACCGCCCTCGCACACGGCGCGCTGGGCGCCCGCATGACCGGCGGCGGCTTCGGCGGCTCGGCCGTCGTCCTGACCGAGGCCACCGACGTCGACACCCTCACCAAATCCATCGAGGAAGCCTTCGCGGCAGCGGCCTTCACCACGCCGAGGGTCTTCGAAGCGGTACCGTCCCCGGGAGCCCGCCGCGTGCTCTGACCCCCAGCCGTCGCCCGCCCCCTCGCTCCGCGGGGAGCCGAGCCTCCGTCAGGCCAGGCGCTTGGTCAGGGTGTACTCCGTGACGCCCGGGGGGTAGTCCGGGACGGTGCCCACCACCTCGTAGCCCTGTTTCCGGTAGAAGTCCGGGGCCTGGAAGTTCCAGGTCTCCAGGCGGGAGGCGGTGCAGCCGCGGGTGGTGGCGAGGTGCTCGGCCTCGGCGAGGAGGCGGGAGCCGAGGCCCGTGCCGCGGTGGCGGGGGTCCACCCACAGGTAGGTGACGTGCAGCCAGGTCGTCCAGGTGTGGCCGACCAGGCCGCCCGCCAGGGCGTCGGCGGTGTCCAGCGCCCAGAGGTGGAGCGGGACCTCGCGTTCACCGGGCGTGCCGCGCAGCGCGGCCAGCACCGGGGACACCGCCGTGTTGGTGTCCCACAACCGCGAACGGAGCAGATCACGTCGGGCTTTGTCGACTTCCGCCTCGATACGAAACATGCGGCACACCATAAACGCGTCGGACGGCCAGTTCTGCAAATCTCCTTCCGCTGCGTGCTCCCATCCGTACTCTGAGGAACAGCACCGGTGGGGGCCGGTGCCGCTCAGGGGGCGAGACAGGCGGGTACGACACCCGCGGTGGGGGTGGCAGTGCCCGCAACGGCGGCGGCCGTGCGGCGCGTGTCCCCGTCCGTGGGTGCCGTACCCGTGCGGGTCATCGTCCTCCGGTTCCGTTTCCGGGCGTTTCTCCGGGACCAGCCTGTTTCCGGAGCTTTTCCGGACCTTGGTATCCCCTGCTCCACGCGGAGCCTGGGGGAGGGGGTTTCGTGGTTCGTATCCGAGTCCTGGTCGTGGACGACCACCGCATCTTCGCCGAGTCGCTCGCCGCGGCCCTGGCCGCCGAACCCGACGTGGACGTCTCCGCCGCCGGCAGCGGGCCGGCCGCGCTGCGCTGCCTGGAGCGCGCCGCCACCGAGGGCCGTCGCTACGACGTGCTCCTGGTCGACGCCGACCTCGGCGGCAACCTCCCCGGTGGCCGCCCGGCCGTACCGGTGCAGGACGGCGACGAGGAGGGGCTGGTCGACGGCATCTCCCTCGTCACCGGCGTCCGTGCCGCCCAGCCCGCCGTACGGACCGTCGTCCTCGCCGAGAAGGACGACCCGCGCCGGGCCGCCCTCGCGCTGCAGGCCGGCGCCTCCGGCTGGGTCGCCAAGGACTCCTCGCTGTCCCGGCTGCTGACGGTGATCCGGGGTGTGCTGCGCGACGAGACGCATCTGCCGCCCGCGTTGCTCACCGGCGTGCTGAAGGAGCTGACGGCGGCGCGCAGGCACCGCACCGAGAGCGAGCGGCTGGTGGAGTCCCTCACCCCGAGGGAGCGGGAGGTGCTGCGCTGCATGGTCGCCGGGCTCGGCCGCAAGGCCGTCGCCGAGCGGCTGTTCCTCTCCCCGCACACCGTCCGCACCCACATGCAGAACGTCCTCGGCAAACTGGGGGTCCACTCCACGCTGGCCGCCGTCGCGCTGGCCCGGCGGGCCGGGGTGGGCCCGGCGGACCTAGCCGGGGATGTTGTCGAACGGGGCGGTCAGCTGGCGTAGCAGGCCGGCGAGTTCACCGCGCTGGGCGCGGGACAGCTCGCCGAGGATGGCCCGCTCCTGCTCCAGCAGGCCGGCCAGCGCCTGGTCCGCGCGGTCCCGGCCCTCGTCGGTCAGCCGGACCAGCACACCGCGCCGGTCGCTCGGGTCGGGCAGTCGCTCCACCAGGCCCTTCTTGGCCAGCCGGTCGATGCGGTTGGTCATCGTGCCCGAGGTGACCAGGGTCTGGGTCAGCAGCTGGCCGGGGGAGAGCTGGTACGGCGTGCCCGCGCGCCGCAGCGCGGTCAGCACATCGAACTCCCAGGGCTCCAGCTGGTGCTCGGAGAAGGCGAGCCGGCGGGCGCGGTCCAGGTGCCGGGCGAGTCGGCTCACCCGGCTGAGTACTTCCAGCGGCTCCACGTCGAGGTCCGGACGCTCCCGGCGCCACGCTGCGACCAGCCGATCGACCTCGTCCTCCATGGAGATCAGTGTAGTGGTTGTGTCGACATGAAGTCTCTTGATGTCGAGTATCTTGACGACGAGAGAAATGGTGGAGAGAGTGGAGCCATGACGACCCCCACCTGGGACCCCGCCCAGTACCTCCGCCACGCCGGGCACCGGGCCCGGCCCTTCGCCGACCTCCTCGCCCGCGTCCCCGCGCTGCCCGGCGACCCGCCCCGCATCGCCGACCTCGGCTGCGGTCCCGGCAACGTCACCGCCCTGCTCGCCGACCGCTGGCCCACCGCCCGCGTCACCGGGTACGACAACTCGCCCGAGATGCTCGACCAGGCCCACGTCGACCACCAGGGGCCGACGGCCGGCGGCGGCCACCTCGACTTCGCCCCCGCCGACGCGCGCACCTGGGCGCCCACCGAGCCGTACGACCTGATCGTCTCCAACGCCACCCTGCAGTGGGTGCCCGGCCACGCCGACCGCTTCGCCGACTGGACCGCGGGCCTGCGCCCGGGCGGCACCCTCGCCTTCCAGGTGCCGGACAACCTCGACGCCCCGCTGCACACCCTCATGCGCGACCTCGCCGGCACCCCCCGCTGGCGCGACCGCCTGGCCGGCGTCCTGCGCCGCACGGACTCCGTGCTCACCCCCGGCGCCTACCTGGACCGCCTCACCCGCCTCGGCTGCACCGCCGACGTGTGGCAGACGACGTACTTCCACGTCCTGACCGGCCCGGACCCGGTGCTCGACTGGGTCAAGGGCACCGGCCTGCGGCCCGCCCTGACCGCGCTCGCCGACGACCCCGAGGCCCGCGACGCATTCCTCACCGAGTACCGCGACCTGCTGCGCGAGGCCTACCCGAGCGCCCCCTACGGCACGGTCATGCCGTTCCGGAGGCTGTTCGCCGTGGCCGTGAAGGAGGCCTGACCATGCTCGTCGCCCTCGACCACGTCCAGCTGGCCGCGCCCGTCGGATCCGAGGACCGGCTGCGCGCCTACTACACCCGCGTCCTCGGCATGACCGAGATCCCCAGACCGCCGGCGCTCGCCGCCCGCGGAGGCTGCTGGTTCGAGGCGGGCTTCGTCCGGCTCCACCTGGGCGTCCAGCACGACTTCCGGCCCGCGCGGAAGGCCCACCCGGGGCTGCGGGTGCGGGGCATCGAGGGCTACGCGGCCCGGCTCACCGCGTTCGGTACGCCCGTGACCTGGGACGACGCTCTCCCCGGTCACCGGCGCTTCTTCTGCGAGGACCCCGTCGGCAACCGGCTGGAGTTCCTGGAGCCGGCCCCCTAGGGCCCCTCAGCTCTTGCGGTGCCCGATCAGCCGCGGCTTCTGCTCCAGCCCGTCCAGGCCGTGCCACGCCAGGTTCACCAGATGGGCCGCCACCTCCGCCTTCTTCGGGCGGCGCACGTCCAGCCACCACTGGCCGGTCAGGGCGACCATCCCGACCAGCGCCTGGGCGTACAGCGGGGCCAGCTTCGAATCGAAGCCGCGGCTCTTGAACTCCCGGCCCAGGATGTCCTCCACCTGCGTGGCGATGTCCGAGATCAGCGAGGCGAAGGTCCCCGTGGACTGCGGGATGGGCGAGTCACGGACCAGGATCCGGAAACCGTCCGTGTACTCCTCGATGTAGTCCAGCAGCGCGAACGCCGCCTGTTCGCACAGCTCGCGCGGATGGCCGGCGGTCAGCGAACCGGTCACCATGTCCAGCAGGCGCCGCATCTCGCGGTCCACCACCACCGCGTACAGGCCCTCCTTGCCGCCGAAGTGCTCGTACACCACCGGCTTGGACACCCCGGCCTTCGCCGCGATCTCCTCCACCGAGGTGCCCTCGAAGCCCTTCGCCGCGAACAGAGTGCGACCGATCTCCAGCAACTGCTGGCGGCGCTCGGCACCGGTCATACGGGTCCGGCGGGTCCGCCGCTGCTTGTCGTTGCCTGGATTGCTGCTGGGATCGGTCGCCACGGCGTCAATCATGCCGCCTCGGCAGGCTCCTTCCGGCGCCGGGAACCGCCTTCCCCGGTGTCACGGCGCGAATCGATACGCGAGCGTGACGGCCAGCGCACGTCGTACGCCCAGCCGAGCAGCTCGAACCAGCGGATGAACCGGGCGGAGGAGTCGACCTGGCCGCGCATCACCCCGTGCCGCGCCGACGTCGGGTCGGCGTGGTGCAGGTTGTGCCAGGACTCCCCGCAGGACAGGACCGCCAGCCACCACACGTTGCCCGAGCGGTCCCGCGACTTGAACGGGCGCTTGCCCACCGCGTGGCAGATCGAGTTGATCGACCACGTCACGTGGTGCAGCAGCGCCACCCGGACGAGTGAACCCCAGAAGAACGCGGTGAACGCGCCCCACCAGGACATCGTCACCAGACCGCCGATCAGCGGCGGCAGCGCCAGCGACAGAGCCGTGAACAGGACGAACTGGCGGGAGATCGCCCGGATCGCCCGGTCCTTGATCAGGTCCGGCGCGTACTTCTCCTGCGGGGTCTGCTCCTCGTCGAACATCCAGCCGATGTGGGCCCACCACAGGCCCTTCATCAGCGCGGGCAGCGACTCCCCGAACCGCCAGGGGGAGTGCGGGTCGCCCTCGGCGTCGGAGAACCTGTGGTGCTTGCGGTGGTCGGCCACCCAGCGCACCAGCGGGCCCTCGACCGCCATCGAACCCATGATCGCCAGCGCGATCCTGAGCGGCCGCCTGGCCTTGAACGAGCCATGGGTGAAATACCGGTGGAAACCGATGGTGATGCCGTGGCACCCGAGGAAGTAGAAGAAGACCAGCAGGCCCAGATCGAGCCAGCTCACCCCCCAGCCCCAGGCCAGCGGCACGGCCGCCACGAGTGCCACGAAGGGCACGACGATGAACAGGAGCAACGTGATCTGTTCGATCGAACGCTTCTGCTCGCCGCCCAGCGTGGCGGAGGGAGGGGGTGTGTCGGTGGCCTTACGGGCTTCTTCGATCACATCGGAACTTGAGGTCATGCGCGTCCCCTGTGGGGTCGAGGGTCGAGACAGATGCCGGGCCACCGGGACCGAACGGGACTCGACGGTGCTTCCCTACGGTTCCGTAACCTACGGCGTCGTAAGTATGGCAGCGAGATGTGCGGCGGCAAGAGCCCCAGACCCTGCGCGTCCACATCGCCACCTATCCTTGGACTCGGTCGGACAGCGCGGTCCGCTGAAGTTTCCTTCCCGGACGCACCGGCCCGTATGCGGCGCCCCGCCGCAGTGGCAGCCGGCCGGGTTCCCTCCCAGACGAGCTTCAACACTGCAAGGAGCCGCACCTGTGAGCAGTGCCGACGACCAGACCACCACGACCAGCAGTGAACTGCGCGCCGACATCCGCCGGCTGGGTGATCTCCTGGGGGAGACCCTCGTCAGGCAGGAAGGGCCCGAACTCCTCGAACTCGTCGAGAAGGTCCGCCGCCTCACCCGCGAGGACGGCGAGGCCGCCGCCGAGCTGCTGCGCGGCACCGAACTGGAGACCGCGGCCAAGCTGGTCCGCGCCTTCTCCACCTACTTCCACCTTGCCAACATCACCGAGCAGGTGCACCGCGGACGCGAGCTGCGCGCCCGGCGGGCGGCCGAGGGCGGCCTGCTCTCCCGCACCGCCGACCGGCTCAAGGACGCCGACCCCGAGCACCTGAAGCAGACCGTCCGGCACCTCAACGTCCGCCCGGTCTTCACCGCCCACCCCACCGAGGCCGCCCGCCGGTCCGTCCTCAACAAGCTCCGGCGCATCGCCGCGCTCCTGGACACCCCCGTCATCGAGTCCGACCGCCGCCGCCACGACGTCCGCCTCGCCGAGAACATCGACCTGGTCTGGCAGACCGACGAGCTGCGCGTCGTACGGCCCGAACCCGCCGACGAGGCCCGCAACGCCATCTACTACCTGGACGAACTGCACGCCGAAGCGGTCGGCGACGTCCTGGAGGACCTGACGGCGGAACTGGAACGCGTCGGCGTCAAGCTGCCCGACGACACCCGCCCGCTGACCTTCGGCACCTGGATCGGCGGCGACCGCGACGGCAATCCCAACGTCACCCCCCAGGTCACCTGGGACGTCCTCATCCTCCAGCACGAACACGGCATCAACGACGCCCTGGAGACGATCGACGAACTGCGCGGGCTGCTGTCCAACTCCATCCGCTACGCCGGAGCCACCGACGAGCTGCTCGACTCCCTCAAGGCCGACCTCGAACAGCTCCCCGAGATCAGCCCCCGCTACAAGCGCCTCAACGCCGAGGAGCCCTACCGGCTCAAGGCCACCTGCATCCGGCAGAAGCTGGAGAACACCAAGCAGCGCCTCGCCAAGGGCACCCCCCACGAGGCCGGCCGCGACTACCTCGGCACCGGCGAACTCCTCGCGGACCTCCGGATCATCCAGACGTCCCTGCGCGAGCACCGCGGCGGCCTGTTCGCCGACGGCCGCCTCACCCGCACCATCCGCACCCTGGCCGCCTTCGGCCTCCAGCTCGCCACCATGGACGTCCGCGAACACGCCGACGCCCACCACCACGCCCTCGGCCAGCTCTTCGACCGCCTCGGCGAGGAGTCCTGGCGCTACGCCGACATGCCCCGCGAGTACCGGGCCAGGCTCCTGGCCAGGGAACTGCGCTCCAGGCGGCCGCTCGCCCCCACCCCGGCCCCCGTCGACGCCGCCGGAGCGAAGACCCTCGGCGTCTTCGAGACCGTCAAGAAGGCCCTGGAGGTCTTCGGCCCCGAGGTCATCGAGTCCTACATCATCTCCATGTGCCAGGGCGCCGACGACGTCTTCGCCGCCGCCGTCCTCGCCCGCGAGGCCGGCCTGCTCGACCTGCACGCCGGCTGGGCCAGGATCGGCATCGTCCCCCTCCTGGAGACCACCGACGAGCTGAAGGCCGCCGACACCATCCTGGAGGACATGCTCTCCGACCCCTCCTACCGGCGCCTGGTCGCGCTGCGCGGAGACGTCCAGGAGGTCATGCTCGGCTACTCCGACTCCTCCAAGTTCGGCGGCATCACCACCAGCCAGTGGGAGATCCACCGCGCCCAGCGCCGGCTGCGCGACGTCGCCCACCGCTACGGCGTCCGGCTGCGCCTCTTCCACGGCCGCGGCGGCACCGTCGGCCGCGGCGGCGGCCCCTCCCACGACGCCATCCTCGCCCAGCCCTGGGGCACCCTGGAGGGCGAGATCAAGGTCACCGAGCAGGGCGAGGTCATCTCCGACAAGTACCTCATCCCCTCCCTCGCCCGGGAGAACCTGGAACTGACCGTCGCGGCCACCCTCCAGGCGTCCGCCCTGCACACCGCCCCCCGCCAGTCCGACGAGGCCCTCGCCCGCTGGGACGCGGCCATGGACGTCGTCTCCGACGCCGCCCACGCCGCCTACCGCCGCCTGGTCGAGGACCCCGACCTGCCGACGTACTTCCTCGCCTCCACGCCCGTCGACCAGCTCGCCGAGCTGCACCTGGGCTCGCGGCCCTCGCGCCGTCCCGGCTCGGGCGTCTCGCTCGACGGTCTGCGCGCCATCCCGTGGGTGTTCGGCTGGACCCAGTCCCGGCAGATCGTGCCCGGCTGGTTCGGTGTCGGCTCCGGCCTGAAGGCACTGCGGGAGACCGGTCTGGACACCGTGCTCGGCGAGATGCACGAACAGTGGCACTTCTTCCGCAACTTCATCTCCAACGTCGAGATGACCCTCGCCAAGACGGACCTGCGGATCGCCCAGCACTACGTCGACACCCTCGTCCCCGACGAACTCAAGCACGTGTTCGACACCATCAGGGCCGAACACGAGCTGACCGTCCGCGAGGTCCTGCGCATCACCGGCGAGGACGAACTCCTCGACGCCCAGCCGGTCCTCAAGCAGACGTTCGCCATCCGCGACGCCTACCTGGACCCGATCTCCTACCTCCAGGTCGCCCTGCTCAAGCGGCAGCGCGACGCCGCGGCGGCCGGCGTCGACCCCGACCCGCTGCTCGCCCGCGCCCTGCTCCTCACCGTCAACGGCGTGGCAGCGGGCCTGCGCAACACCGGCTGACCCCGCCCGCGACGAACGGTGCCCCCGAGGTCGTACGACCCCGGGGGCACCGCCCGTTCCCACGTCACCGCGACCCCCACGTCACCGCGGTCCCCTCTCACTGCAACGCCACGAACACCGCCGTCAGCAGCCCCGCACCGGCGAGCCCCAGCACCCACGCCGCCCGCACCACCCGCAGCCCGCCCGCGACCACCACCGCGGCCAGCAGCAACGCCCCGCCCAGCGGCAGCCACGCGTACAGCACGCCCGCCGGACCGGACCGCACCGCCTCCCCGCTGCCGGGCTTGAGCACCACGTCGTACGTCCGGCCCGAACGCACCGCCACCGACTGCGCGATCTCCACCCGCGCCCGCGCTCGCGCCCCCGGCGAGACCGGCGTGAAGGGACCGCTGCACACATCCCCCGCGCACCCCGTCACCCGGACCGTGCCCCGCTCGCGCCCCTTGGTCAGCATCACGTGCTGCGCGGTCCCCCAGGAACCCCACACACCGGCGAACAGGATCAGCGCGGCGAGCGCACCCATCGTCGCGGCCCGCCCGAGCCGCAACGCGGACACGGACGCCTGACGAGCGGTACGGGCGGTGGCAGGCATGGCCGGGATCATTGGCCATACCCCTGTGACCGGTCAACTCCGGCGCGGGACACGGCCCGACAAGTCGGCAGTTGTACGACAGGCACCGGGCGCCCGCGCCCCCGCTCAGGAGTTGTACGCGCTCTGCGCCCGCTCCAGCCCCTCCGCCACCAGACACTCCACCGCGTCCGCCGCACGGTCCACGAACCAGTCCAGGTCCTTGCGCTCCGCCGACGAGAAGTCCTTCAGCACGAAGTCGGCCACCTGCATCCGCCCCGGCGGCCGGCCGATCCCGCACCGCACCCGGTGGTAGTCCGGCCCCATCGCCTTCGTCATCGACTTCAGACCGTTGTGCCCGTTGTCACCACCGCCCAGCTTCAGCCGCAGCGTGCCGTAGTCGATGTCCAACTCGTCGTGGACCGCCACGACGTTGCCCAACGGCACCTTGTAGAAGTCCCGTAGCGCGTTCACCGGACCACCGGACAGGTTCATGTACGACATCGGCTTCGCCAGCACCACCCGGCGGCCGGCCGGCCCCGCCGGACCGATCCGCCCCTCCAGCACCTGCGCCTGCGCCTTGCCCGCCCGCTTGAACTTCCCCCCGATCCGCTCCGCGAGCAGGTCGGCCACCATGAAACCGACGTTGTGCCGGTTCATGGCGTACTCCGGCCCGGGGTTGCCGAGCCCGACGATCAGCCAGGGATCACTGGCGGAGGTGGTCACGTCCATGTCTCCTTGATACGCGCCAGCCGCCGCTCCCCGCGAGGGAAGCGGCGGCTGACCAGCTGACGACGACGGCGAGGATCAGGCCTCGGCGACCTCTTCGCCCTCGGCGGCCTCACCCTCGGTCTCCTCGGCCTGCGCGGCCAGGACCTGGATGACGACCGTGTCCTCCTCGACGGCCAGCGTGGTGCCGGACGGGAGGGTGATGTCCTTGGCGAGGATGGAGGCACCGGCCTCCAGGCCCTCGACGGAGACGGTGACCGACTCGGGGATGTGCGTGGCCTCGGTCTCCACCGGCAGCGCGTCCAGGACGTGCTCCAGCAGGTTGCCACCCGGGGCCAGCTCGCCCTCGGTGTGCACCGGGATGTCCACGTGGACCTTCTCGCCGCGCTTGACCAGCTGCAGGTCGACGTGCTCCAGGAAGCCCTTCAGCGGGTCGCGCTGCACGGCCTTCGGGATCGCCAGCTCGTTGGTCTTGCCGTCGATGTCCAGCGAGATCAGGACGTTCGGCGTACGCAGCGCCAGCAGCAGGTCGTGGCCCGGCAGGGTCAGGTGCAGCGGGTCGGAGCCGTGGCCGTAGAGAACGACCGGCACCTTGTTGTCACGGCGGATGCGGCGCGCGGCACCCTTGCCGAACTCGGTGCGGGTCTCGGCGGCGAGCTTCACCTCGGACATATGGATCACTCCTCGTAGAACTCGGAACGGACGTGGTCACCCGGCCACGAACGGCCTGCTACGAAGAGCGCGTCGATAACGGACCGCCGTACACGAGTACGGCCTCCCTCGCCGAGCAACTGCAGCAGTCTACTCGGAGGGGGAGGCCGTACCCAAAACGATCACCGCACGGGGTGCGGCAGAGGTTCAGCAGGAGTCCGGCACGGGGTGCAGAAACCTCACTGCTCGTCGAAGAGGCTGGTCACCGAGCCGTCCTCGAACACCTCGCGCACCGCGCTCGCGATCGTCGGGGCGATCGACAGCACCGTGATCTTGTCCAGATCCCGGCCCAGCTCCGCCGGCGTCGGCAGCGTGTTCGTGAACACGAACTCGCTCACCCGCGAGTTCTTCAGCCGGTCCGCCGCCGGACCCGACAGCACACCGTGCGTCGCCGTCACGATGACGTCCTCCGCACCGTGCGCGAACAGCGCGTCCGCCGCCGCGCAGATCGTCCCACCGGTGTCGATCATGTCGTCGACCAGCACGCACACCCGGCCCTTGACCTCGCCCACGACCTCGTGGACCGTCACCTGGTTCGCAACGTCCTTGTCACGCCGCTTGTGCACGATCGCCAGCGGCGCGCCGAGCCGGTCGCACCACCGGTCCGCCACCCGGACCCGGCCCGCGTCCGGCGACACCACCGTCAGCTTCTCCCGGTCCACCTTCCTGCCCACGTAGTCCGCCAGCAGCGGCAGCGCGAACAGGTGGTCCACCGGCCCGTCGAAGAACCCCTGGATCTGGTCCGTGTGCAGATCCACCGTCAGGATGCGGTCCGCACCCGCCGTCTTCATCAGATCCGCGATCAGACGCGCCGAGATCGGTTCACGGCCCCGGTGCTTCTTGTCCTGCCGCGCGTAACCGTAGAACGGCACGATCACCGTGATGGAGCGAGCCGACGCACGCTTCAGCGCGTCGATCATGATCAGCTGCTCCATGATCCACTTGTTGATCGGAGCCGTGTGGCTCTGGATCAGGAAGCAGTCCGCACCACGCGCCGACTCCTGGTAACGGACATAGATCTCACCGTTCGCGAAGTCGAAGGCCTTCGTCGGGACGACCCCGACACCCAGCTGCTGGGCGACCTCCTCGGCAAGCTCGGGGTGGGCGCGGCCGGAGAAGAACATCATCTTCTTCTCGCCGGTCGTCTTGATCCCGGTCACAGCACAGTCTCCTCAGAGGTTGTCTCAGCCAGCCGGCTGCTCGGCGACCTCTCGGCTGGGCGTGAGAGGCCGTATCAGCTGGTAAGGGTGCGGGTGCACACGTCCGAATGTGCACTTATCACGGTACGCCGTGTTTGGCGCACCCGTTTCCGGTCAGTCCTCGCTCTCACCCGTCCGGGACGCCGCCTCGGCGGCCTTCGCCGCCGCACTCCCCGGACGCTTCCGAGCCACCCAGCCCTCGATATTCCGCTGCTGACCACGGGCCACGGCCAGCGAACCGGGCGGCACGTCCTTCGTGATCACCGACCCGGCGGCGGTGTAGGCACCGTCCCCGACCGTGACCGGAGCCACAAACATGTTGTCCGAACCGGTCCGGCAGTGCGACCCGATCGTCGTGTGGTGCTTGTCCTGGCCGTCGTAGTTCACGAACACACTCGCCGCGCCGATGTTCGAGTACGCACCGATCGTCGCGTCCCCGACGTACGACAGGTGCGGCACCTTCGTACCCTCCCCGATCGAGGAGTTCTTCGTCTCCACGTACGTGCCGATCTTCCCCTTGGCACCGAGACGCGTCCCGGGCCGCAGATACGCGTACGGTCCCACGCTCGCCCGCTCGCCCACCACAGCCCCGTCGGCCACCGTGTTGTCCACCCGCGCCCCCGGACCCACCGTCGTGTCCTTCAGCCGGCTGTTGGGTCCCACCTCGGCACCCTCGCCCAGATGCGTCGACCCCGTCAGCTGCGTCCCCGGGTGCACCACCGCGTCCCGCTCGAACGTCACCGTCACATCCACCCAGGTCGTCGCCGGGTCCACGACCGTCACCCCGTCGAGCATCGCCGCCGTCAGCAACCGGTCGTTGAGCACCCGCCGGGCCTCCGCCAGCTGCACCCGGTTGTTGATCCCCGCGATCTCCCGGTGGTCTGCGGCCACCGACGCCCCCACCCGGTGCCCGGCCTCCCGCAGGATCCCCAGCACATCCGTGAGGTACTCCTCACCCTGGCTGTTGTCCGTCCGCACCTGCTTCAGCGCCTCTGCCAGCAACCGGCCGTCGAACGCGAACACCCCGCTGTTGATCTCCCGGATCGCCCGCTGCGCCTCGGTCGCGTCCTTGTGCTCCACGATCGCGGTGACGGCACCCGTCGCCTCGTCCCGCACGATCCGGCCGTAACCGGTCGCGTCCGGCACCTCGGCGGTCAGCACGGTCACGGCGTTGCCGTCCGCGCTGTGCGTCCCGGCGAGCCGCTTGAGCGTGTCGGCGGTCAGCAGCGGGGTGTCCCCGCACACCACGACGACGGTCCCCTCCACGGACCCGCCCAGCTCCTCCAGGCCCATCCGTACGGCGTGCCCGGTCCCGTTCTGCTCCGCCTGCACGGCGGTCCGGGTGGCCGGGTCGATCTCGGCGAGGTGCGCACCGACCTGCTCACGGGCGTGGCCGACCACGACGACCAGGTGCTGCGGGTCCAACTCACGGGCGGCGGCCAGCACATGACCGACCAGGGAACGGCCGCAGATCTGGTGCAGGACCTTGGGTGTGGCCGACTTCATACGGGTGCCCTCACCCGCTGCGAGAACGACGACGGCTGCCGGGCGGATGGCGCTCACGGGGTTGCCCTTCGGCTGTGGATGGCGGGGGTGACAGCCGCAGGATACCGGGGGGCTTTGTGGCGGACATGAGTGCGGGCCCTGACGGTGGGGTCAGGGCCCGCTGGGCGGCTCCCGGGGCAGGAGTCGAACCTGCGTCTTACCTGGATTCAAAGTCCAGTCGCCCCTACCGACAGAGCAACCCGGGATTGCCGCGCTCAGCCTACGTGGTTCGATGATCCGCTGCTACCACCATGTCCGCCCCCCAGCGTGCGACACGGCGGTACGGCTCCGCTCCGCGGAGGGCGATCGCCTGCTCGCCGAGTCTCGCGAAGTGGCGTACTTGCCGAGGGAATGTGTCACATGCATACCGTCTGGGCGGAATGTGGGATTCCGGTGTGGGCGGGGGAGGTTCACCGGTTCGGGGGACAGGGGGTGGTTTCGAGGGTGTTCGGTTGCGCCGTGCCGCGTGTGGAGGTAGGGGAAAGTCACCGGAAAAGCCGCACTCCTCGCCCGTAGGCTGGAGGCATGACCACGACGGGGGAAGACCACGAGAGGGCGTTGACCGGCCCTTGGTGGTGGGTGCGGCGGCGCAGCGCGGTGTTCGACGGGAGCCTCGCGCTGGCGTCGGCGGTGGAGTGCGCGGCGGAGGGGATCCCGTTCGCCCGGGAGGCGGGGATCCCGGCGTCGGTAGGGATCGTGTTCGGTCTGGTCGCCGGTTCGGTGCTGCTGGTGCGCCGGAAGTGGCCGATCGCCGTGGTGCTGGTGGCGATCGCGATCACGCCCGCGGAGATGGGTTTCCTGATGGGCGTGGTCGGGCTGTACACGCTGGCCGCGTGTGAGCTGCCGCGCCGGGTCATCGGGGCGCTGGCGGGGATGTCGCTGGTGGGCACGGCGGTGGTGACGTTCGTGCGGGTGCGCCAGGGCATGGCGCGCGGTGATCTGACGCTGGGTGACTGGTTCGTGCCGTTCGCCGCGGTGACGACGGCGTTGGGACTGACGGCCCCGCCGGTGCTGCTGGGGTTGTACGTGGGGGCGCGGCGGCGGTTGATGGAGAGCCTGCGGGAGCGGGCGGACTCGTTGGAGCGGGAGCTGCAACTGCTCGCGGAGCGGGCGGAGGAGCGGGCCGAGTGGGCGCGTAACGAGGAGCGGACGCGGATCGCCCGGGAGATGCACGACGTGGTGGCACATCGGGTGAGCCTGATGGTGGTGCACGCGGCGGCGTTGCAGGCGGTGGCGCGCAAGGACCCGGAGAAGGCGGTGCGGAACGCGGCGCTGGTGGGGGACATGGGGCGGCAGGCGCTGACCGAGCTGCGGGAGATGCTCGGGGTGTTGCGGGCGGGGGAGGACGCGGGCCGGCGGGCGGCGGCGTCGTTGGTGGCGGTCGGCGAGGCGGCCGCGGAGGCGGCGTCGCGGGCGGCGGAGGCGGTGAGCGCGGCCGAGGGGCCGTGTCTGTCGGAGCTGGACGAGTTGATCGGGCAGTCGGCCGCCGCGGGAATGGTGGTGGATCTGTCGGTCGAGGGGGAGGCGCGGCCGTATGCGGCGGAGGTGGAGCAGACGGCCTACCGGGTGGTGCAGGAGGCGTTGACGAACGTCCACAAGCACGCGGCGGGGGCGAAGACGCATGTGCGGTTGGCGCACCGGGTGTCGGAGATCGCGATGCAGGTGGAGAACGATCCGCCGCCGGAGCCGGCGTGGGCGTCGGCGGCGGGGTTGCCGTCGGGTGGGAACGGCCTGGTGGGGATGCGGGAGCGGGTCCTGGCGCTGGGCGGTGTGTTCGTGTCGGGTCCGACGGACGCGGGGGGTTTCCGGGTGTCGGCCGTGATCCCGGCGGCGTAGGACCCGGGGCCGGGGTGCCACGCCCGGCCCCGGGGCGTTCGAGCCGGGTACGACGGTCCTCCGGGGCGGGCTGTGTCAGCCGGCGGTGAGGCGTACCGGGGGGATGCCGGTGATGAGGGTGGACAGGGCGTGGTCGATGTCGGGGCCGAGGTACCAGTCGCCGGTGTGGTCGATGGTGTAGACGCGGCCTTCGGCGTCGACGGCGAGGAGGGCGGCGGTGTCGGTCTCCTCGCCGAGGGGGCACAGTTCGGTGCCGAGGGCGCGGCCGAGGTCGCCGAGGGTGCGGGCGAGGTGGAGGCCGTGCAGGGGGTCGAGGTGCAGGGCGGCGGGCGCGATCTGGCGGCCGGGGCCGGTGGGGCTGATGGTGAGGCCGCCGAACTCGGCCCAGGCTTCGACGGCTGCGGGGAACACGGTGTGCCGGTGTCCGGCGGGCGAGGTGTGTTCGCGTAGGGCGTCGGCCCAGATCTCGGCCTGCTTTATGTCCCAGCGTCCGGGCTGCCAGCCGGCGGCGCGCAGGGTGGCGTCGACGGGTGCGGGGAAGCGTGCGGGCGGCTGGCCTGGTCGGGCGTGGCCGGGATGGGGGGCGGCGGCGCGGTCGGGGTGCATCTGCCCTTCGTTCGTCTGGCTCGGCGGGTGGTACGCGGTGGTTCGGGGGCGCGGGGGTGTCAGTCGCCGGGTGTGCCGGGGTCGACGATGCGGACGCCGAAGTGGGCGCTGAGGGCGGTGCAGGCGCGGCAGGGGGCGGCGAAGCCGCCGTGCAGGGGGTCGCCGTCCTCGCGTATGCGGCGGGCGGTGAGTTTGGCGTGCTTGAGGGCTTTGCGGGCCTCGCCGTTGGTCATGGGTCGGCGGGTGGCGCGTTTGCTCCGGGCGGCGTCGGCGGTGGTGAGGTGCCGGGAGATGAGGATGGTCTCGGCGCAGCGGCCGGTGAAGCGGTCGCGTTGGGCGCTGGTGAGGGTGTCGAGGAAGTCCTGGACGAGGGGGTGCAGCGCGGGGGGCTGGTCGCCGCGGGCGGCGGTGCCGGTGAGGGTGGCGCCGCGTACGGAGAGGGCGGCGGCGACGGCGGGCAGGATGCCGTCGCGGCGGTGGCGGAGGGCCGGTGCGGGGGGTGTGTCGGTGCCGCTCCAGCCGATGCGGGGGTCGCCGGCCCGCACGTCGGTACCTCCGGTCTGCAACGCGTTCATGATCGTTCTCCCCTCCCCGGGCATGCCCCCGAAGGACACAGGGTGCCAAATGCCGTGGCTGGTGCGGAAGCTGGGGCGGGAAGAGACGCCTGTGCGGGGGCGTGCCGTGACGGCGGGGTGACGGCTGGTCACGAGGGTGGGAGGCGGGGCGGGCGGTGCGGATGCGGCGGGCCGGTGACCGGGGTTCGGGTACCGCATAGGCTGTCGCCATCCGCGATCGACACCGCCGTTCAGGCCAGACAACGCCGCAGGGGGCAACCGCCATGACGACAGGTCGGCTCGGGCTGGGGGCACCGCCCAGCGGCCACGCCGGGGGACCGGCCGCACCGCCGAACGCGGCCTACGCCGGGCAGGTCGTGCACTTCCCGGATCCGGTGCGGGCGGCGCGTCACCCGAGAGGGGTACGGGTCGACGAGCGCGGTTACCCGGATTTCTCGCCGTACGCGCGCGTGGCGGTGGAGATCGCCGAGCCGCCGGAGGGCTTCGGGGTCGACGAGCTGCGGCTGACGGACTACGTGTCGGCGAACGCGGCGCTGGCGGCGACGGGGCACGAGTGGTGGGAGACGGTGTCGGCGGTGGCGACACCGCACGGTTGGACGTGGCACCACGTGGCCGGCACGCGGCGGCTGGAGCTGGTTCCGGTCGAGGTGAAGGCGTTGCTGCGGCACCACGGCGGGGTGGCGACGGCGCCGGTGGACCACGGCAAGCGGGGGACGCGGCCGTTGCAGGAGTCCCGGCCGGCGCACTTCGGGCTGCCGAAGTCGGGGGTGGCGGTGACGGAAGCGCAGGTGCAGGGGGTCGAGGAGGACCTCGGTTACCGGCTGCCGGGTGCGTACCGTTCGTTCCTGAAGGCGGCGGGTGGCTGTGCGCCGGTGGGTACGGCGCTGGACGCCGGGCTGGGACTGCTGCTGGACCAGCCGTTCTTCACGGTGCGGGACGAGGCCGCGGTCAACGACCTGGTGTACGTGAACAAGTGTCTGCGGGACCACCTGACGAAGGACTACCTCGGGGTGGCCTTCGTCCAGGGCGGGTTGCTCGCGGTGAAGGTGCGGGGCGAGCGGGCCGGTTCGGTGTGGTTCTGCGCGTACGACGACGTCCGGGACGTGGATCCCTCGTGGCCGCCGGCGGAGCGGGTGGAGCGGCTGCTGCTGCCGTGCGGGGACGACTTCGACGCGTTCCTGTCCCGGCTGGCGGGCAGCCCGCCGGAGTTGGAGACGGTGGCCCGTCTGATGGTGGACGGCGGTTTCGCCCGTGCCGTGCCGGTGTCCTCCGGTTCGGCGTCGTCCGGCCCGGTGGGGGAGTGAGCTGCGAGCGATGGTGACGTACGCGCAGGCGCAGGAGCGCGCCGAGGAGTGGATCAACGGCGACGTGCCCGCCTACCAGCACCGTGAGGTGCGGGTGCGGGAGTTCGAGCTGGGGTTCGTGGTGTGGGGCGAGGACCGGGCGGAGGGCCCGCGTTCGGACGCGGGCGGCCAGCGGCTGGTGATCGCCCGGGACAGCGGGGAGGCCACGCTGTGGCCGGCGCTGCCGGTGGGCGAGGTGATCCGCCGGTACGAGGAGGAGTACGGCCGTACGGATCCGCAGGACGCGGCGCCGGCGCCCGCGGCCGCGCGACTGGACCTGAACCAGACGTCGTTCCTGCTGACTCCCCCGGAGTGGTTGCAGGAGGCGGCGGACAAGCTGGGGACCGGTGAACAGCCGGCCGGGCGGCCGGAGGTGCCGGCGGGGGCGACGCCGTGGGCCGGTACCGACACGAACGCGGGAACCGGTGACGAGGACCGTTCCGTACCGCTGCCGGCGACGGTGTTCGCGCCGCCGCTGAGCGACCCGGGCGACGCGGTGCCGGACGCGCCGACGGCCCTGATGTCGGGCGGCAGCCAGCTGCCCCCGACGGCGGTCACCCCGGCGCTCGACGTGCCGGGCGCCGACCCCGCACCCTCACCGGGCACACCGGCGTACGGCTACCCGCAGTCGCCGACCGCCCAGGGAACCTCGCCGGAGGGCGCCCCGCCGCAGCCGCCGGCCGGTACCGCGCGGCCTCCGGTTGCCCCGGGTGCCCCGCCGCAGGCAACTCCGCCGCAGCCGCCGACTGCTCCCGGTGCCTCGCCGGAGGGCGCTCCGCCGCAGCCGCCGACTGTTCCCGGTGCCTCGCCGGAGGGCGCGCCGCCGCAGCCGCCGACTGTTCCGGGTGCCCCGCCGCAGTCGCCGGCCGGTGCGCCGTCGTACGGCTACCCGCAGGGTGCTTCCGGGGGCGGCACCGCGCAGTCTCCGGCGGGACGACGGCTGGCGCCGAACGCCGGGGACATCGCGGACGCGGCCACGAGCAAGGCCGCGCCGCCGCCGAAGAAGGCGCGCGGCGGGGTGGGCGCGCCGCCGCCACCCCCGGGCGCGCCCGGCAGGCCGGGCGCCGCACCACCGCCGCCGTCGGCGGGCGGGTACGTCCCGACGCAGCTCGTCTCGGCTCTCGGCCCGGAGGGCCCGGAGGGCCAGGCCGGCCCGGAGGAGAACGTCCACCACGCGGCGACCGTGCTGGCCGACCCGAGCCGGCTGGGCGGGAGCGCACCCCAGGGACCGGGCGTCCCGGGTGCGCCGCAGCCCCCGGGGGCTCCGGGCGCCCCGGGCATGCCCCCCGCTCCGGTCGGCGCGCCGCAGCCTCCGGGTGCCCCCGGCGCCCCTGGCGTGCCCCCGGCGCCTGGCGCCCCCGGTGCCCCGCTGCCCCCGCACGCCCCCGCCGGTCCGGCCGCCCCCCCGCCTCCCGCCGCCCCCAACTCCCCCCACGGGGCCGTGCACCACGCCCAGACCGTGTTGGCCGCCCCGCCGGCCGGCGGGCCGGGTGCCCCTCCGCCGCCGCCCGCCCCCGGCACGCTCGGGGTGCCGGGGGCGCCCGGTGGGCCCGGTGTGCCCCCGAGTGGTCCCGCGCCGATGCCGCCGGGAGCCATGCCGCCCGCCGCCGGGGCGTACGGGTATCCGCCGCAGGCGCAGCCGACGGTGGGGCCGGGGTACCAGGCCGTGCTGCGTTTTCGCGCGCAGGACGGGTCCGAGCAGCAGGTGATCCGGCGTTCGGCACCGGGCACCCCGCACCCGGAGTGGCAGATCTTCCACGAGCTGCGGGCCATGAACGTGCCGCCGGACCAGGTACTGGAGCTGCACACGGAGCTGGAGTCGTGCGCGCTGCCGGGGGCCTACTGCGCGCGGATGATCCGCGAGCAGTGGCCGCAGGCGCGGATCACGTCCATCGCGCCGTACGGCACGGACCACGCGAGCCGGCAGCAGGGCATGCAGCAGTTGCTGGAGCACCAGGGCGAGCTGCACCAGGTGGCCGACGGGCCCGCGCGGCCCGCGCCGGTGCGGGCGCCGCTGCCGCCGGTGCAGGCCGCGCCCCCCGTGCCGCCGGAGGGCATCGCGCAGGAGCTGGCCGCGGCGTTCGGGCCCGGCGTCTTCCGGTTCGAGCAGCAGGCGGTGTCCCGGCAGGGCGTGCCGCCGATCGTGGCGCACACCCTGGTCGTGGCGGGGCTGCCGCTGGACATGGGCCCGTTCTTCTGGGCGCAGGCGCAGCCGGGCCGCCCGGTGCCGACGCTCGCGGAGCTGGCCGCCGAGCGCGGGGTGCAGCCGGCGGCGGACGCGGGGTCGTACCTCGTGATGGGCACCGACTTCGGGAAGGCGATCTGTGTGCAGTACGGGACGGCGAACATCGTGGCCGTGCCCGTGGAGGCCGGTCCGGGCGGTGCGCCGGTGCCGCCGCAGTTCGTGAACTCGGGGCTGCCGGAGTTCGCGCGGTGCCTGGCGCTGCTGGGCCGGATGTGGCGCCTGAGGTACGGGCTGAACCAGGAGCAGGCGGGCCGCTGGACCGTCGACTTCCAGGCGCAACTGGCCGCGCTGGACCCGGCGGCGTTGGGTTCGCCGGAGAGCTGGTGGTCGGTGCTGCTGGAGCAGATGTGGGACGGGCTGCTGTAGCCCGCCCGGTGCCCGCCGGCCGGCTGTGACCCCTTCGGGCCCTTCACGCGCACGCGTGAAGGGCCCGACGTGTTTTCCGGAGCGGGCCGTGACGTGACTGCGGAGTGTCGCGTTATGCACACTTACGCCCTATCCATCAAGATATGCGCGAAATCATCCTGTCGTGCAGGTCCGGTGGAGAGGGGTCCCGAGGTGAGCAGCGCAGCGATGCCGCCCGAAGGCTTCACGACCGTCCGCGGGCGTGGCTACCGCCCCGATCAGGTCCACGCGTACCTGGAGGCGCTGTCCGACGACCGGGACGCCGCCTGGGAGCGGGCCGCCCGGCTGACCGTGCTCGCCAAGGACATGGGCGCGGAGGTCGAACGGCTGCGCGAGGCCGTCGCCGAGCTGGCACCGCAGACCTACGAGACGCTCGGGGACCGCGCCCGGCGCGTGTACCGGCTGGCGCTGGAGGAGGCGGCGGACCTGCGGGAACGGACGCGGCGCGAGGCCGAGGCGCAGGTCGCGCAGGCCGAGGCGGACGCCGAGCGGGTACGCCGGGAGGCGCGGGAGGCGGCGGACGCGCTCCGCTCGGAGGCCGACGAACACGCCCGTCAGCGGCTCCTCGCCGCGCAGGCCGAGGCCGAGGAGATCCGGGTCGGCGCCCGGCGCGAGGTGAAGGCGGAGCGCGCCGAGACGCTCGCGGTCCTGCGCGAGACGCGCCGGCGCACCGTCGGCCTGCTCGCCGAGCACTCCCGGGAGCAGGCCGGGCGCTGGACCGAGGCCGAACGCGCGGAGGCCGAGCAGCAGGCGGCGCTGGACGCCGGGTACGCCGAACGGGTCGACCGGGCCGAGGCCGCGCTGGCCGCGGCCGGGCAGGCCGTCGGGGACGCCGAGGAGTACGCGCGCCGCTCCCAGGAGGAGGCACGCGCGCGTGCCGCCGACATCCTCGCCGAGGCCCACGCGCGCGAGGAGCACATCGCTCAGGAGACGGAGCGGGTGCTGCGCGAGCACGGCGAGGTGTGGGACGACATGCAGGTCCAGATGGACTCCGTGCGCGACCGGCTGATCACCCTGACCGGCAGGGTGGCCAGGGAGTGACGCGAGCGGCTCCGGCTCGGACGCCGGGTCAGTTCCCCTCGCGTGCCGTGCCGGCCAGGATCTGTCCCTCGACCCTCTCGTACTGGCGCCGCTGCCCCAGCGCCGTCGCGCGGCCCGACAGCACCGTGCCCAGCCAGCCGAAGAGGAAGCCGGCCGGGATGGAGACGATGCCGGTGGTGGTGAACGGGAACCAGTTGAAGTCGGCGTGCGGGAACGCCGACGCGGGCGAGCCGGAGACGAGGGTGGTGCCCGGCATCAGCAGCAGCACGGTCAGCGACCCCCCGATCAGCGTGCCCAGCAGACCGCTGCGGGTGTAGCGGCGCCAGAAGAGGCCGTAGACCAGGGCGGGGGCGAGGGCGGAGGCGCCCAGGCAGAACGAGAGCGTGACCAGGGGCTGCAGGCTGTGGTGCTGCACCAGGGTGGCCAGCAGGATCGTCGGCACCCCGATGGCGAGCGCGGAGACGCGGGCCAGGGTCATCTCGCGGCGGGCCGGCATCTCCTGCACCCTGGCCGCGAACACGTCGTGCGCGAGGGAGTTGGCGCACGCGAGGATCATCCCGGCCACCGAGGCGAGCAGGGTCAGGAAGACCGCGGTGGTGACCAGGGTGAACAGGAAGGTCTCCGCCGTCGTCACGTCGGTGCCGAACACCGCGCGCGAGCCCAGCAGGTACGCCGTGTTGCCCTGCGGGTCGGCCGCCGCGATCGCCGTACGCCCGAGCAGGGCCGTGGCGCCGAACCCGACCACGGTGATGATCAGGACGAACAGGGCGACCAGCGACACCGCCCAGGACATCGAGCGGCGCACCTGGCGGGCGCTGGAGGCGGTGTACATGCGCATGGTGATGTGCGGCAGGCAGGCGCCGCCGAGTACGACGGTCAGCTCCGAGGCGATCATGTCGAGGCGGGAGCCGGGTGTCGTGCCGAACTCCAGGCCGGAGTGGAGGAAGGCCGGCCCGGCGCCGCTGCGCCGGGAGGCGGCGGTGAACAGGGCGCCCGGGTCCCAGTCGAAGCGGTGCAGGACGAGGGCGGCGACCACGACGCCGGAGCCCGTCAGCAGCACGATCTTGAGGATCTGGATGAGGGCGGTGCCCTTCATGCCGCCGATCGCCGCGTAGGCGATCATGAGGGCGCCGAGTCCCACGACGCACCCGGTCTTCAGGGACTGGTTGGTGAAGCCCAGGATGAAGGCGACCAGTTGGCCGGTCCCGGCGAGCTGAACCAGCATCAGCGGCAGCAGCGCGGCGATGGTCACCGCACACGCCGTGATCCGTACCGAGCGGCCCGGCAGCCGGCGGGCGAGCGCGTCGCCCATGGTGAACCGGCCCGCGTTGCGCAGCGGTTCGGCCAGCAGGAACATCAGCAGCATCAGCGAAAGCGCCGTGCTGAGGGCGAGGACGACACCGTCGTAGCCGCACAGGGCGATGACTCCGCCGGTGCCGAGGACGGTGGCGGCGGAGATGTAGTCGCCGGCGATGGCGAGGCCGTTGCGCAGCGGGGACAGGGAGCCGTAGCCCGTGTAGAACTCGTCGAGGTCGTCCCGGTCGGGGCCGGTCATGACGCACAGCAGCAGGGTGACGGTGGCGGCGGTGGAGAAGGCGACCAGCGACATGGTCTGGGCGGAGTCGCTGAATCCGGTGACGCCCGGTCCGCCGGCGCCGCTCATCGTGCCGCTCCTCGCCGCGCGTCCAGCTCGGCGTGCCTGCGGATCCGCTCGGCGAGCGGGTCGACGTACCGGCGCGCGGTGTGCTCGTACAGGCCGATCGCCAGCCAGGTGACGGGGAGCTGGAGGAGGGCGAGCAGCAGGCCGGCGGGGATGCCGTCGGTGACGGTGCTCGTCATGACGCCGGGCGCGTACGCCGACAGGACGAGGAAGAGGGTGAAGTAGCCCAGCGCGGTGAGCGTGGCGGTGCGCCGCTGCCAGCGGTAGGCGCTGCGCAGCACCCGCAGATCGCTGTGGTGGCCGAGGGGTTCGCGGGGCGGCCGGCGGGCCGGGCGGACGGGTTCGGGGGGCGCCGGCGGCTGCCAGGGGTAGGTCGGGTGGGGCGGGTACGGGAGGTACGGGGGGTCGTCGGACATCCCGGGGCTCCTTGCGTGGCTCGGGTCCGTGGCGGCGGACCGCAGGGAGGTGGGGGGAACTGAGCCACGCACGCTACTCGCGGAACCGGCCCCGCGCGGCGACTTCACCAAACTGCCCGGTCGGTATGCGCTTTCCCTTCGGCGGGGGCCCGACCTGGGGTGTCACCCGCGTCAATGCCCGGCTGTCCGCACGCTTCCGGCCGCGGTGCGGCTCTTCGGACGGGCTCCGGGGAAGGCCCCTTCCGGAAGGCGGCGTTCAGTCCTGGAGCACCGGGAAACGCCTGGGCGCCACCAGCAGCAGCACCACGAAGGCCACGGCCGCCGCGGCCGCCGCGCCGAGGTAGACCGCGTGGACCGCGTCGGCGATCGCTCGGCGGGTCGCCTCCGGGACCGTGCCGGCGTCCAGGGCGCGGGTGACGGAGTCCAGGTCGCCGGCCCCGCCGAGCCGCGCGGCCAGCACCCCGTTGGCGACGGCGCCGAACAGGGACGCGCCGAGGGTCTGGCCGGTCTGCCGGCAGAACAGCACGGACGCGGTCGTGGTGCCCCGCTCCGACCAGCCCACGGTCGACTGCACCCCGACGATCAGCGGCAGTTGGAACAGTCCCAGCGCGCCGCCCAGCAGCAGCATCAGCAGCGTCGGCTGCCACCAGGACCCGGGGTACGGCAGCAACGGGAACGCGCACAGGACCAGCGCCGCCAGACCGATGCCGAGCAGCGCGGTGTCCCTGAAGCCGATCCGCCGGTACACGTGCTGGCTCAACGCGGCCGTCACCGGCCAGCTGAGCGTCCACACCGACAGTACGAACCCCGCGGCCACCGGCGCGAGCCCGAGCACCGACTGCGCGTACGTCGGCAGGAACACCGCCGGCGCCACCATCAGCAACCCCAGTGCGCCAAGGGACAGGTTGACGGCCGCGATCGTCCGGCGCCGCCACACCCACCCGGGGAGGATCGGCTCCGCCGCGCGCCGCTCCACCGCCACCACCACCCCGGCCAGCGCGAGACCCGTACCGAGCAGCGTCAGCGACGGCACCGACAGCCACGGCCATCCGACCCCGCCCTGCACCAGCGCGGTCAGCAGCACCCCGCCGCACGCGAACACCGCCAGCGCGCCCGCCCAGTCCACGCGCGCGGGACGGGCGTTCTCCCGCTGCGGCTCGTTCAGGTGACGGACGATCAGCCACAGGGCGGCGGCGCCGATCGGCAGGTTGACCAGGAAGATCCAGCGCCAGTCGGCGTACGCGGCGAGCACCCCGCCGAGCCCCGGACCGGCCACCGCGGACACCGCCCACACCGTGGACAACCTGGACTGGATCCTCGGGCGCTCCGCCAGCGGGTACAGGTCGGCGGCCAGCGTCTGCACCGTGCCCTGCAACGCCCCGCCGCCCAGGCCCTGCACGATCCGGAACGCGATCAGCGCCCCCATGTTCCAGGCCGCCGCGCACAGCACCGACCCCAGCAGGAACACGGCCGCGCCCACCACCAGCACCGGCTTGCGGCCGAAGGTGTCGGACAGCCTGCCGTAGACGGGGAGCGTGACGGTGACGGCGAGCAGATAGCCGGAGAACAGCCACGAGAAGACGGAGAACCCGCCGAGGTCGCCGACGATCTGCGGTACGGCCGTGGAGACGACGGTGGAGTCGAGCGCCGCCAGGGCCATCGACAGCATGAGCGCGGCGACCACCGCGCCCCGCCGCCCGGTGCCCTGGCGCCGGTCGGCTCCGCCGCGTATCGCCGGTGTCGTACGCCCCACCGCACACCCCTCCCGCCGCTCCCCGCCGGAAGCTACCCCGGTGGCCCCTGCATCCATGTCCGCGACGACAGCTTTCCACGGGCGGCCGCCTCGATGCTGACGCGACGGAAGGGTGGAGGCCAGCCGCGCCGAAGGGTGGAGACGGCCGCACCGAAGGGTGGAGACGGCGCCGGGGAACGGCTCCACCCTTCGGTGGAGCGCCCCTAGGGGTCCCCTCCGTACCACGTCTCGGGGCCGGGTCGTCCCCCCGGAGGACGCGCCCGGCCGGGCCCGCTCCCTAACCTGGCTTCACGACGTGGCCTCACGGGCTTCGACTTCACGAACCCGGCTTCACACCCCGGCTCGGACCCCTCGCTCCACGCCGCTGGGGGGCGGCGGACCGTACCGGCGGGGGTGGGGTTTTCCCCCCGGAAAGACGGGGCTCCGCACCAGCGCGCGGCGCCCGCGCCGACCGCGAGACTCATCGGCACGACCCAGGACGGTGCCCGGAGCACCGGGCACCCTGGCACCGACCACGACCTGTTGACCGACATAGGAGACATACCGTGACATCGGCTGTGACCATTCCCAGGCACGGGGGCACTGGAGGGCCGGCCGTCGCAGCACGGGCGCGGCAGGTCGTGAAGGCGTACGGGTCGGGCGAGACCCGTGTCGTCGCCCTGGACCACGTCGACGTGGACATCGCGCGCGGCCGGTTCACCGCGATCATGGGCCCCTCGGGCTCCGGCAAGTCCACCCTGATGCACTGCCTGGCCGGCCTCGACACCGTGACGAGCGGCCGGATCCACCTGGCCGAAACCGAGATCACCGGCCTGAAGGACAAGAAGCTCACCCAGCTGCGCCGGGACCGGATCGGCTTCGTCTTCCAGGCGTTCAACCTGCTGCCGACGCTGAACGCGCTGGAGAACATCACGCTGCCCATGGACATCGCGGGCCGCAGACCCGACCGGGACTGGCTGGACCGCGTGGTCGCGACCGTCGGGCTCGCCGGGCGCCTCAAGCACCGCCCCTCCCAGCTCTCCGGCGGCCAGCAACAGCGTGTCGCCGTGGCCCGCGCGCTCGCCGCCCGCCCGGAGATCGTCTTCGGGGACGAGCCGACCGGGAACCTCGACTCGCGCGCGGGTGCCGAGATCCTCGGCTTCCTGCGCCGCTCGGTGGACGAACTCGGCCAGACCATCGTCATGGTCACCCACGACCCGGTGGCCGCCTCCTACGCCGACCGCGTGCTCTACCTCGCCGACGGCCGGATCGTCGACGAGATGTACCAGCCGACGGCCGATCAGGTCCTGGACCGCCTGAAGGACTTCGACGCCCGGGGGCGTACGTCATGACCGTCCTGAAGACCTCGATGCGCAACTTCCTCGCGCACAAGGGCCGCATGGCGCTGTCGGCGGTCGCCGTCCTGCTGTCGGTGGCGTTCGTGTGCGGCACGCTCGTGTTCACCGACACCATGAACACCACCTTCGACAAGCTGTTCCAGGCGACCGCCTCGGACGTGAAGGTCAGCGCCAAGGACTCCGCCGACTCCGGGGAGACCACCTCCCGCACCGGCAGGCCCCCGGCCCTGCCGGCCTCCGTCGTCGGCGAGATCCGCAAGGCCGACGGCGTGCGCTCGGCCGAGGGCACCGTGTTCTCCACCGCGGTGACCGTGGTCGACGCCCACAAGGACAAGCTGTCGCCCAGCAGCGGCGCTCCCACCATCGTCGGCAGCTGGAACGGCAACGACGCCCGCACCATGGAGATCACTTCCGGTACGGCGCCCAGGGGCCCGGACCAGGTGATGGTCGACGCCGACACCGCCGACGAGCACGGCCTGAAACTGGGTGACGGGATCGGCCTGATCACGGCCGTCGGCACCCACCACGCGCGCGTGTCCGGCATCGCCGCCTTCAAGGTCACCAACCCCGGCGCGGCCGTCTTCTACCTGGACACCCCGACCGCCCAGCGGACCCTCGTCGGCCGCACCGGCGTCTACACGGACGTCAACGTCACCGCCGCGCGGGGCGTGAGCGACGCCCGGCTGAAGCGGAACGTCCTCGCCGTCCTCGGACACGACTACAAGGTGCAGACCGCCAAGGAGGTCGCCGACGCCAACCAGAAGAACATCCAGAGCCTGCTGAACGTCATGAAGTACGCGATGCTCGGCTTCGCCGGGATCGCCTTCCTGGTCGGCATCTTCCTGATCATCAACACCTTCTCCATGCTGGTCGCCCAGCGCACCCGGGAGATCGGCCTGATGCGCGCCATCGGCTCCTCCCGCCGACAGGTCAACCGGTCCGTGCTGGTCGAGGCGCTGCTGCTCGGCGTGGTCGGCTCCGTGCTCGGCGTCGGCGCGGGCGTCGGCATCGCCGTCGGTCTGATGAAGCTCATGGGCCGGATCGGCATGCACCTGTCGACCGACGACCTGACCGTCGCCTGGACCACCCCCGCGGCCGGCCTGCTCCTCGGCGTGATCGTCACCGTCCTCGCCGCCTACCTGCCCGCCCGGCGCGCCGGCAAGGTCTCCCCGATGGCCGCCCTGCGCGACGCCGGCGCCCCGGCCGACGCCCGGGCCGGCGCCGTCCGGGCCGGCCTCGGCCTGCTCCTCACCGCCGCCGGCGGCTGGAGCCTGTACACCGCCGCCACCCACGACCAGGCCAAGGCCGGCTCGCTCTGGCTGGGCGTCGGCGTCGTGCTCACCCTGATCGGCTTCGTCGTCATCGGACCACTGCTGGCCGGCGGCCTGGTCCGCGTCCTCGGCGCGGTCCTGCTGCGCGTCCTCGGTCCGGTCGGGCGGATGGCCGAGCGCAACGCGCTGCGCAACCCGCGCCGCACCGGCGCGACCGGCGCCGCCCTGATGATCGGCCTCGCCCTGGTGGCCTGCCTGTCCGTGGTCGGCTCCTCCATGGTGGCCTCCGCCACCGACCAGCTCGACAAGACCGTGGGCGCGGACTTCATCATCCAGGGCGACCAGGAGTACAACCTGGTCAAGCCCCAGATGGTGGAGAAGATCAAGGACACCCCCGGCCTGGAGCGGGTCACCGAGTACAAGCTCCTGGACGCCACCCTGAGCACGCCGGACGGCCGTGTCGTCAGGAACGAGACCATCAGCGCGGCCGACCCCGGCTACGCGCGCGACCTGCGCACCAAGACCGTCGCCGGCGACCTCGCCGACGCCTACGAGCCCGACTCGATGTCCGTCTTCGAGGGCTTCGCCAAGGAGCACGGCATCACGATCGGCTCCACCGTCACGGTCGGTTTCCGGGACGGCCGGGCGGCGAAGCTGACGGTCCGCGCGATCACCAGCGACGAGGTCGTCGTCGACAAGGGCGCGATGTACGCCTCCATCGCCACCGCCGCGCGGTACGTGCCGGCCGACCGGATGCCCCTCGACCAGCTGGTGTTCGCCACCGCCCGGGACGGGCAGGAGGCTTCCGCCTACCAGGCGCTGAAGTCGGTGCTGCGCGACGACCCGGCGCTGACCGTGCGCGACCAGACCGACTACAAGAAGGCACTGAAGGACCAGATCGGCCAGCTGCTGAACATGATCTACGGCCTCCTCGCGCTCGCCGTGATCGTCGCGGTCCTCGGTGTGGTGAACACCCTGGCCCTGTCGGTGGTCGAGCGGACCCGGGAGATCGGCCTCATGCGGGCCATCGGCCTCTCCCGCCGCCAGCTGCGCCGCATGATCCGCCTGGAGTCCGTGGTGATCGCCCTCTTCGGCGCCCTGCTCGGCCTCGGCCTCGGCATGGGCT
Source organism: Streptomyces sp. NPDC023481 (assembly GCF_055560195.1). Classification (NCBI taxonomy): domain Bacteria; kingdom Bacillati; phylum Actinomycetota; class Actinomycetes; order Kitasatosporales; family Streptomycetaceae; genus Streptomyces; species Streptomyces sp. NPDC023481. The sequence goes on along the minus strand of NZ_JBVHJE010000012.1, from coordinate 106,032 downwards.
GGGGCGCGACCGCCCAGAAACTCCTCGCCCTGGAGGGCCTGAAGGTCCTGGAGATCCCCTGGCCGACGATCACCGCGGTCTTCGTCGGCTCCGCCTTCGTGGGACTGTTCGCCGCGCTCGTCCCGGCGTTCCGCGCGGGCCGCATGAACGTGCTGAACGCCATCGCGACGGACTGACATCGCGACGGACCGACACCGCGACGGACCGAACGACCAGCGGCGCGGACCGCACCGACGGCCACCGCACACGGGGGATGCGGGGGCGGACCCGGCGCCGGGGGAGTCCTGCGGGACTTCCCCGGCACCGGGTTCTCCGCGGTGGCCCGACCGTCCGGCGAGGGCCCGGCGGGACGGGATGGCGGGGGTTGTCCACAGGCACCGACGGCGACGTCGACACCGTCGTAGGCTGGGGTGCGTTGCCCATCCCCCGGACGGAAAGCCCCCATGAGCCTGCACGGTCTGCTCGACGCCGTAGTCAAGGACCCCGCCCTCGCGGAAGCGATTCAGGCGGCGGCAGACGGCAACCGCCCGCACGTCGACCTCGTCGGCCCCCCGGCGGCCCGCCCCTTCGCGGTCGCCGCCCTGGCCCGCGAGGCCGGCCGCCCGGTGCTCGCGGTCACGGCGACGGGCCGCGAGGCCGAGGACCTGGCGGCGGCCCTGCGCTCCCTCCTCCCCGCGGAGGGCGTCGTGGAGTACCCCTCCTGGGAGACCCTCCCGCACGAGCGGCTCAGCCCGCGCAGCGACACCGTCGGCCGCCGCCTCGCCGTCCTGCGCCGCCTCGCCCACCCCCGCCCCGACGACCCCGAGACCGGCCCGGTCTCCGTCGTCGTCGCCCCCGTGCGCTCCGTGCTCCAGCCGCAGGTCAAGGGCCTGGGCGACCTGGAACCGGTGTCCCTGAGGACCGGCCAGAGCGCGGACCTGAACAGTGTCGTGGAAGCCCTCGCGGCGGCGGCGTACGCGCGCGTGGAGCTGGTCGAGAAGCGCGGCGAGTTCGCCGTACGCGGCGGCATCCTGGACGTCTTCCCGCCCACCGAGGAACACCCCCTGCGCATCGAGTTCTGGGGTGACGACATCGAGGAGATCCGCTACTTCAAGGTCGCCGACCAGCGCTCCCTGGAAGTCGCCGAGCACGGCCTGTGGGCGCCGCCGTGCCGCGAGCTGCTGCTCACCGACGACGTCCGCGCCCGCGCGCGTGCCCTCGCCGAGGAGCACCCGGAGCTGGGCGAACTGCTGAACAAGATCGCCGAGGGCATCGCGGTCGAGGGCATGGAGTCCCTCGCCCCGGTCCTGGTGGACGACATGGAACTGCTGCTCGACGTGCTGCCCAAGGGCGCGATGGCCGTCGTCTGCGACCCCGAGCGGGTCCGCACCCGCGCCGCCGACCTCGTGGCCACCTCCCAGGAGTTCCTCCAGGCATCCTGGGCGGCCACCGCCGGCGGCGGCGACGCCCCGATCGACGTCGGCGCCGCCTCCCTGTGGTCCATCGCCGACGTCCGCGACCGCGCGCGCGAGCTGGACATGATGTGGTGGTCGGTATCGCCGTTCGCCGCGGACGAGGAACTGGACGCCGACACCCTCAAGCTCGGCATGCACGCCCCCGAGACCTACCGCGGCGACACCGCGCGGGCCCTCGCCGACACCAAGGGCTGGCTCTCCGACGGCTGGCGCACGGTGTTCGTCACCGAGGGCCACGGCCCGGCCGCGCGCACCGTGGAGGTGCTCGGCGGCGAGGGCATCGCGGCCCGCCTCGACGCCGACCTCGGCGAGCTGAGCCCCTCCGTGGTCCACGTCTCCTGCGGCTCCATCGAGTACGGCTTCGTGGACCCGGCGCTCGCCCTCGCCGTGCTCACCGAGACCGACCTGTCCGGCCAGCGCTCCGCCGGCCGCGACGGCACCCGCATGCCGGCCCGCCGCCGCAAGACCATCGACCCGCTCACCCTGGAGCCGGGCGACTACATCGTCCACGAACAGCACGGCGTCGGCCGCTACATCGAGATGGTGCAGCGCACCGTCCAGGGCGCCACACGCGAGTACCTGGTCGTGGAGTACGCGCCCGCCAAGCGCGGCCAGCCCGGCGACCGCCTCTACATCCCGACCGACCAGCTGGAGCAGATCACCAAGTACGTCGGGGGCGAGGCACCCACCCTGCACCGCCTCGGCGGCGCGGACTGGACCAAGACCAAGGCCCGCGCGAAGAAGGCCGTCAAGGAGATCGCCGCCGACCTGATCAAGCTGTACAGCGCGCGCATGGCCGCCCCCGGCCACGCCTTCGGCACCGACACCCCCTGGCAGCGCGAGCTGGAGGACGCCTTCCCCTACGCGGAGACCCCCGACCAGCTCACCACCATCGCCGAGGTCAAGGAGGACATGGAGAAGTCGGTCCCCATGGACCGCCTGGTCTGCGGCGACGTCGGCTACGGCAAGACCGAGATCGCGGTGCGGGCCGCCTTCAAGGCCGTACAGGACGGCAAGCAGGTCGCCGTCCTCGTCCCCACCACCCTTCTGGTGCAGCAGCACTTCGGCACGTTCTCCGAGCGGTACGGCCAGTTCCCGGTCAACGTGCGCGCGCTGTCCCGCTTCCAGACCGACACCGAGGCCAAGGCCGTCCTGGAGGGCCTGAAGGAGGGCTCGGTGGACGTCGTCATCGGCACCCACCGCCTGTTCTCCTCCGAGACCAAGTTCAAGGACCTCGGGCTGGTCATCGTCGACGAGGAGCAGCGCTTCGGCGTCGAGCACAAGGAGCAGCTGAAGAAGCTCCGCGCCAACGTCGACGTGCTGACCATGTCCGCCACCCCGATCCCGCGCACCCTGGAGATGGCGGTCACCGGCATCCGCGAGATGTCCACGATCACCACGCCCCCGGAGGAGCGCCACCCGGTGCTCACCTTCGTCGGGCCGTACGAGGAGCGGCAGATCGGCGCCGCCATCCGCCGCGAACTGCTGCGCGAGGGCCAGGTCTTCTACATCCACAACCGGGTCGAGTCCATCGACCGAGCCGCCGCCCGCCTGCGCGAGATCGTCCCCGAGGCGCGTATCGCCACCGCCCACGGCCAGATGTCCGAGGCCGCCCTGGAACAGGTCGTGGTCGACTTCTGGGAGAAGAAGTTCGACGTGCTGGTGTCGACCACGATCGTGGAGTCCGGCATCGACATCTCCAACGCCAACACCCTGATCGTGGAACGCGGCGACACCTTCGGCCTGTCCCAGCTGCACCAGCTGCGCGGCCGGGTCGGCCGCGGCCGCGAGCGCGGCTACGCCTACTTCCTGTACCCGCCGGAGAAGCCGCTGACGGAGACCGCGCACGAGCGCCTGGCGACCATCGCCCAGCACACCGAGATGGGCGCGGGCATGTACGTGGCGATGAAGGACCTGGAGATCCGCGGCGCCGGAAACCTTCTCGGCGGCGAACAGTCCGGGCACATCGCGGGCGTCGGCTTCGACCTGTACGTCCGCATGGTCGGCGAGGCCGTCGCGGACTACCGGCGGCAGCTGGAGACCGGCGAGATCGAGGAGGAGGCGCCGCTCGAGGTCAAGATCGAGCTGCCCGTCGACGCGCACGTCCCGCACGACTACGCGCCCGGCGAGCGCCTGCGCCTCCAGGCCTACCGGGCCATCGCCTCCGCCAACAGCGAGGAGGACGTCAAGGCCGTCCGCGAGGAACTCACCGACCGCTACGGCAAGCTGCCCGAACCGGTGGAGAACCTGCTGCTGGTGGCCGGCCTGCGGATGCTCGCGCGCGCGTGCGGCGTCGGCGAGATCGTCCTTCAGGGCACCAACATCCGCTTCGCGCCGGTGGAGTTGCGCGAGTCGCAGGAGCTGCGGCTCAAGCGGCTCTACCCCGGTACGGTCATCAAGCCCTCCGTGCACCAGGTGCTGGTCCCCCGTCCGAAGACCGCCAAGGTCGGCGGCAAGCCGCTCGTCGGTCGCGAACTGCTGGCCTGGGTGGGCGAGTTCCTCACCTCGATCCTGGGCTAGGCCCTCTTAGCCGAGGGGCCCGGCGGCCCCGGGCACGGCGGGCGGGGGCCACGGGGGGCTTCTCCCCTTCGCGCTCGGGGGCGGTTACCGTGGGGGCGGGGACGATCCGCCCACACTTCCGTGGCGGCCCAGGGTGAACGAGGGGGCGCACTGTGACGCGTCTGAGGGGTGGGGCGGTCACCGCCGTGGCCGTACTGGTCGCCGTGGCCGGTTGCAAGGCCGAGCAGCCCAAGCCGGCCTCCGGCCCCGGGGAGACGGGAGGCGGGGGTCCCGCCCTGACCGCCGTGGGCTCACTGCCCGTCAAGGGGCGCGCCCCGAGGACCGGTTACTCCCGGGCCCGCTTCGGCACCGCCTGGGCCGACACCGACTCCCACTCCTGCGACACCCGCGTTGTCTCCGTGCTGCGTGGCGCGATCGCAGGGTTCTCGCAGCTCATGCCGGGGGTGGCGGCTGTGCGTACTGAGAGGCACGTGAGGCACAAGGGCGGAAGGCGCGTCCTGCTGACGTCCGCCGCGTTGCTGGCTACCGGATCGCTGCTTGCCGGTTGCGAGGGGATCACTCCACCGGCAGACAGCGGACCCTCCGGTTCCTCCGTCCCGACCGCTGGCAACACTCGGGCGGTGAGCCCGCTGGCCAACGCGGACGGAACGAAGCCCGGGCTCGCGGCGATCACTTCCGCCGCGGACATGGCGAAGGCCCGGGTGTTGATCGGGAAGGTGGCGACCAAGGGGCGCGGGCCCAAGACCGGATACCAGCGCGACAAGTTCGGCTACGCCTGGATGGACTCGGCCCCGGGAGGCATTCCCTTTGCCCACAATGGGTGTGACTCGCGAAACGATCTCTTGAAACGTGATGGAGAGCATCTCCGTTTCCGGGCCGGCTCGGACTGCGTCGTCACCTCTATGACGCTGCGGGACCCGTACACGGGGAAGACGATCGAGTGGACGAAGTCCCGTGCGACCACGGTCCAGATAGACCACGTCATGCCGCTGTCCTACGACTGGCAGATGGGTGCCTCCCACTGGACGAAGGGCAAGCGGGAGGACATCGCCAACGACCCGCTCAACCTGATCCCTGTCGACGGACCGACCAACGGCGCGAAGAGCGACTCCGGCCCTGCCACCTGGTTGCCGCCGAACAAGAGCATCCGCTGCTCGTACAGCGTGAGGTTCGCGCAGGTCTCGCTGAAGTACGAGCTGCCGGTGACGGTGGCGGACAAGCAGATGATGTTGAAGCAGTGCGAAGGCTGACTCTCCTGTGACCTGCGAAAAGGCACTGGTCTTCGGGTTTTTGGACCCGTACGCTCAGGACGGTGGCTGACCGTATACAGGAGATCGTGACCAAGCTGCCGGGTCTGACGAGCGTCACCGACGTGTGGAAGGTGGCTGACCGCCGTCTCGCGCGCGGGGACGCTGCCTTCGTTGCGGACCTCGGGATCGCGCTCGCGAGGGCGTATGGCTCCGACACCAGGCGGATCCGGGAGTACGGGAGTGTCTTCGACCACCTGCTCCGGTTGCTGGCCACCACGTCCGGTTCCGGCAACGTCGCCCAGGCACTGCGTCTGGTCACCTCGGCTGAGTACGCCGGCCGGAAGCTGGACCGTTACGCGGCCTCCTTGCTGGCCTCCAGCCATCCGGCAGAGGAACTGGTCGTGGCGTTCAGCGGGAAAGCCTCGGAGGAGCTGCGTGCCTGCCTCGTTCACGAACTGATCCTCAGGGGTGTCGGCGTGATGGAGGAACCGGGGATCGCGCAGTGGGCGACATCGCCGCACTGGAGGCACCATCCCCTGGGATGGCTTCCGTTGGCACTGTCCGACGTGGAAGGGCGGCCGGATCTGCCGAGCTACAGCACCCCGGGCAGCAGCTACTCGATGCCGTACGGCCCGTCGGAGGACGGCGGCGTGGCAGTCGTCGCCGGGGTACGGGTTCCGTCGATCGAGGAGACGACGACCGAAGAGGCGGCCAGGGGCATCGGCGCGGCGGTGGCCAACTGGGCCGAGGAGTCCAACGGCCGGATCGAGGCACGAGTCTTCGAACTGGCAGATCCTCTGGAGGACGAGTCGGTACCGAGCCTGTTGCCGGCACTGGGGCTCGAGTGCCTGAAGGGCGCGGGGAAGAAGACCAGGTTCTCGGTCGCAGCCTGTCCGCCTGATCAGACGTGGCGGGTGCTTTTCGCCGCCGCCTCCACTGGAGGGGCCTACAACTCCGGCGCCCGCGGTGCCTACGGCCGGCTGGCCGCGTGGCAGTCCCTGGCCCGCCTCTCCGGTGTCGCGGAGAGCGACCCCGCGGAGGCGGTCGAGACGCGTGCCCGGGCGTGCACCTGGTACCGCTTCAGCGCCGACACCAAGTGGTTCGAGCAGGTGGCCTGGGACATCGGCGCGGCCGCGGTCTCTCCGGAACGTCGACGGCTGGCGGTGCTGGCCGCGACGGACACCGACTGAACAGGTCCCTGTCCGGTGTTCTGCTGCTCCGGCTGCCGCCGAGTGGTCGGTGCGGCAACGGCCTGGTACGAGGTCCGGTACGACCCACGGACCCTGCGGTGGCTGGGACAGGTGCGCGGACAGCGGACAGCGGACAGGCGGGCAGGCGGACAGGCGGACGGCCCGGGGCGGGTCCCGTGGGTTCTCGGGCGGCGCGGCGGTGCCCGAAGCACGCGCGAATCGTTGGTCGAATGGGTTGGCCGCGGCCTGCCCACTGCCTACCATCGATCACCGCAAGACTTTGTGCTCCGTCGCACAATCTCCCCTGGAGGTTTCCTTGCACCGCCGCCGTCGCACCGCGCTCGTCCTCACCGCCGCGATCGCCGCCGCGGCACCCCTGCTGACCGCCTGCGGAAACGAGGCGCACCCGGGCGCCGCGGCCGTCGTCGGCGGACAGCGGATCACCGTCGCCCAGCTGGAGGGCCGGGTCGCCGAGGTCCGCAGGGCCCAGCGGGCCGCGGTGCCGGACCAGGCGCAGTACCAGCAGGTCGTCTCCTCCACCAGCGGCCTGACCCGCGACACCCTGCACAACATGGTGCTCGACCGGGTGCTGCACCGTGCCGCGCAGGACCAGGGCGTCACGGTCACCCGCATGGAGATCCAGCAGATGCGCGGGGACCTGGAGCGGCAGGCCGGCGGCAGCAAGGGCCTGGAGACGGCCTGGCTGCAGAAGTACGGCATCGCCCCGGCCCGCCTCGACGACAACCTGCGCCTGCAACTGGAGGCGCAGAAGCTCGCCAAGAGGCTCGGCACGGACACCAGTCAGCCCGCCTTCTGGAAGGCCCTGTCCAAGGCCTCGACGGAGCTCCACATCGACCTCAACCCGCGCTACGGCTCCTGGGACGTCCAGAAGAGCAGCCGGGTGGACGCCGGGACACCGTGGGTCCGGGAGGTCACGACGGCGGGCGGGGAGCCGGCCACGACGTAGGCGCGGCGGGGGACAAGGCTGCTTCGGTCATACGATCACACGACCCCGTCGCCCCTGTGGACAACGTGATCCGCTCGCCCGGGCCGTGGGTTACGTTCGGTTCGTGAACGGAATCAGCCCAGAACCCGCCCCCGGGCTCAGCCCCGAAACCGCCCCCGGCCGCATCGTCCTGCTGACCACCAGCCACCGCGTCGCCCCCGGCCTGCTGTCCTGGCCCGCCTGGCAGGCGCTGCGCACCGCCGACACCGTGCTGTGCGCGGACGGCGCCCATCCGCAGCTGCCGTACCTCCGGGAGGCCGGGATAGCGGTGGCGCAGGCGTCCCCCACCGCCGAGGAGCTGGTCGACGCCTGCGCCGGCGGGCGCACGGTGGTGGTCGTGGCGACGGGCGAGGGCGAGCCGGCGCTCACCGACGGCCTCGCCCGGCTGGCCGGCTCCGGCCGGATCGCCATGCCGGAGCTGGAGCTGCTCCCCGCCTCCTACGACCTGCCCGGCGCCCGCCTGCTGGACCTCGTCCAGGTCATGGACCGCATCCGCGTCGAATGCCCCTGGTCCTCCCGGCAGACCCACGAGGGCCTGGCCAGGTACGGCATCGAGGAGGCGTACGAACTGGTCGAGGCGATCGAGGCCGGCGACCGCGAGGAACTGCGCGAGGAGCTGGGCGACGTCCTCCTCCAGGTCGTCTTCCACTCCCGGATCGCCGAGGAGGACCCGGACGCGCCGTTCTCCGTCGACGACGTCGCCGGCGGCATCGTCGCCAAGCTCATCCACCGGCACCCGCACGTCTTCGGCGAAGAGCGGGCCGAGACCCCCGAGGACGTCGAGGAGCACTGGCTGCGCGCCAAGGCCGAGGAGAAGCAGCGCACCTCCGTCACCGAGGGCGTCCCGCTCGGCCAGCCCGGCCTGGCCCTCGCCGCCAAGCTCGCCTCGCGCACCCGCAAGGCCGGCCTGGACGTCCCCCTGCCCCGGGGTGAGGGCGTCGGCTACGAGCTGCTGACGCTGGCGGTGCGCGCCGAGGCCCACGGCGTCGACCCGGAGGCGGCACTCCGCGCGGCGGCCCGGGCATACCGGGACGCGATACGGGCCGCGGAACGCGAAGGGACGACCGGGACGGAGTGAGCGCGGCTGCCCTGCGGGCGTCAGGCCGCTCGGGCCCGGAAAGCGGGCGGGAACCGGGACCCGGCGGCGGTGTACCGGATGGGGCTGCCGCAGCAGAGCCTGGGGTTCGGGGAGGAAGCCGATGCCGGATACCGTCGACAAGTGACCAACGAGCCCGGCCCCCCGACCGCCCCCGCCCTCTTCACCTGGGAGTTCGCCGCCGATCCGTATCCCGCCTACGCCTGGCTGCGCGAGCACGAGCCGGTGCGGCGGACGCGGTTGCCGAGCGGGGTGGAGGCGTGGCTGGTGACCCGGTACGCCGACGCCCGGCAGGCGCTGGCCGACCAGCGGCTGAGCAAGAACCCGGCGCATCACGACGAGCCGGCGCACGCCAAGGGCAAGACCGGCATTCCGGGTGAGCGCAAGGCCGAGCTGATGACGCACCTGCTGAACATCGATCCGCCGGACCACACCCGGCTGAGAAGGCTGGTCAGCAAGGCGTTCACGCCCCGCCGGGTCGCCGAGTTCGCGCCCCGGGTGCAGGAGCTGACCGACCAGCTCATCGACCGGTTCGCGCAGAGCGGCTCGGCCGACCTCATCCACGAGTTCGCCTTCCCGCTGCCCATCTACGCCATCTGCGACCTGCTCGGCGTCCCGCGCGAGGACCAGGACGACTTCCGGGACTGGGCGGGCATGATGATCCGGCACGGCGGCGGCCCCCGGGGCGGAGTCGCCCGGTCGGTGAAGAAGATGCGCGGCTATCTCGGCGAGCTGATCCACAGGAAGCGGGAGGCGCTGCCCGCCGAGCCGGTGCCCGGCGAGGACCTGATCTCCGGCCTCATCCGCGCCTCCGACCACGGCGAGCACCTCACCGAGAACGAGGCCGCCGCCATGGCCTTCATCCTGCTGTTCGCCGGCTTCGAGACGACGGTGAACCTCATCGGCAACGGCACCTACGCCCTGCTCACCCACCCCGAGCAGCGCGGCCGGCTGGAGCGGTCCCTGGCCGCCGGGGAGCGGGACCTGCTGGAGACCGGCGTGGAGGAACTGCTGCGCTACGACGGCCCGGTGGAGCTGGCCACCTGGCGGTTCGCCACCGAGCCGCTGAGCATCGGCGGGCAGGACATCGCGCCGGGGGATCCGGTGCTCGTCGTCCTCGCCGCCGCGGACCGGGACCCGGAGCGGTTCGCCGACCCGGACGTGCTGGACCTCGCCCGCCGCGACAACCAGCACCTCGGGTACGGGCACGGCATCCACTACTGCCTCGGCGCGCCGCTCGCCCGCCTGGAGGGCCAGACCGCGCTCGCCACCCTGCTCACCCGCCTGCCCGATCTGCGGCTCGCCGCGGATCCGGCGGAGCTGCGCTGGCGCGGCGGGCTCATCATGCGCGGCCTGCGCACCCTGCCGGTGGAGTTCACACCCCCCGCCTGACCACGGGTCGTGGAGGGAAGATGACGAACATTCAACTCTGTGATCTTCACGTGATCTCTGCGGCATGAACTTGTGACAAGTGATCGTATGCCTATACGTTCACCCATCAGCGTGGCGAGCGGCATCACCCGCCGCGCTGCCCCTGCTGTCGCTCGAAAGGCTTCTGCATGCTCTCCGGGAACGGCCGACACCGTCGCCCCCGCCAGGCCCCGGCCCTGCTCGTCGCGGCCGGAGTGACCGGCTCCGCCATCGCCATCCCGCTCCTCGGCGCGGCGAGCGCCAACGCGGCCGACGGCACCACGTGGGACAAGGTGGCCGAATGCGAGAGCGGCGGCTCCTGGAGCGCGAACCCGGGCAACGGCTACTACGGCGGCCTGCAGATCTCGCAGGAGGACTGGAACAGCTACGGCGGCGGCGACTACGCGGCCAGCCCCGACCAGGCCAGCCGCAACCAGCAGATCGCCGTCGCCGAGAAGATCCTCGCCGACAAGGGCACCACCCCGTGGGCCACCTGCGCCCTGCTGTCCGGGCTGACCTCGGGCTCGGGCTCCGTGGACGTCGACACGGGTGTCGGTGGCTCCGGTGGCACCGGCGGTTCGGGTGACTCGTCCGGATCGACCGAGAAGTCCGGTGACTCCGGCTCCGGCAGCACGGACTCCTCCGGCGGCTCCGGCTCCACCGAAGGCTCCGGCTCGTCCGGTACGCCGGATTCGTCACCCTCCACCGGTGCCGGCTCCGACGCCAACTCCGGCTCGGGCGCCGGTTCCTCGTCGGGCACGGCCACCACGCCGGGCGGGAAGTCGGACAAGGGCGCCGGCGCGGGCACCGGCTCCACGGGAACCAACACCCCCAAGACGGACAAGTCCACCTCGTCGAGCGCGGGCGACTCGCACGAGTCCGCCCCCGCGGCCACCCCGGGCACCGGCGGCGTCGCGGACAACCCCCAGCAGGCCGCCGGTTCTTGGAGCCTGGTCGACACCGGGGCCCTCAGTGGCGGACGTCACCGCGGGGCGAGCGCCGACGAAAACGTGACAAACGGTCAGGACTCCGCCGCTTCCGGGCGGCACGCGGCGCGCGAAACGGACACGTACACCGTCCGCGAGGGCGACACCCTCGCCTCCATCGCCGACTCCCTTGAGGTCGACGGCGGGTGGCACGCGCTCTACTCCGCCAACAAGAAGGCCATCGGCACCGACCCGAACCACATCAGCGCCGGTCAGACCCTGGAAGTAGAGGGTGAAAAGGGCGCGTAACAGCCGGAGTTGACGCCCCGTTTTACTCCCTGATGTCCGAATTGGCGAAAGTGTGGGATGAGTCTCAGAAGCCCTGATCGTCTTTGAAATTCCGTCGATCACGTGTCTACGGTCGAGACCGCTCGTCACCACGAGCCCCGGCAGTCGCAACGCCGAATCCTGCCAGCGGTTGCCCGGGAACAGTCGTCGCGTCAAGCGCCGTAGGCAGGAGCGGGGGACCCAAGGTAAGTCGCCGGGCCCGGCAGTTGATGCCGGAACCGGCTGGGGGTGAAGCCGCGCAGACCGCGAGAGCGGGAGCGCGGCCGGGCAACTCAACCGGCCCGAACCCGACAGCTCACCTCGCAGGCGTCGGTGAGGGGATCCTTCCATGCTGTTTTCCGGCAAGGGCAAGCACCGCCGTCCGTCCAAGGCCGTCCGCGCCGTCGCGCTCGCCGGTGTCACCGGTGTCGCCGTCGCCGCCCCGCTGATGGCGGCCGGCAACGCCTCCGCCGCCACCTCCTCCGAGTGGGACCAGGTCGCCCAGTGCGAGTCCGGTGGCAACTGGTCCATCAACACCGGCAACGGTTACTACGGCGGTCTGCAGTTCTCCGCCTCCACCTGGGCCGCGTACGGCGGCACGCAGTACGCCGGCACCGCCGACAAGGCGAGCAAGTCGCAGCAGATCGCGGTCGCCGAGAAGGTCCTGGCCGCGCAGGGCAAGGGTGCCTGGCCGGTCTGCGGCACGGGCCTGTCCGGTGCCACCGACAGCGCCCCGGCCCCGAGCAACCCGGCTCCGAGCACCCCCTCGACCTCGGCCGGTACCACCAGCCGCTCCACCGACGACCAGGCCGCCTCCCGCTCCGCCGAGCGCCCGGCCCCGAGCGCGGGCAAGAGCAAGACCGTCACCACCCCGACCGGCAAGAAGGTCAAGAAGGGCGACGGCGAGTACAAGGTCGTCACCGGTGACACGCTCAGCTCCATCGCCCAGGCGCACCACGTGCAGGGCGGCTGGGAGAAGCTGTTCGAGCTGAACAAGGACATCGTCGAGGACGCCAACCTGATCTACCCCGGTCAGCAGCTGCACCTGAAGTGACACCCGGCCGCCGGCCGGACCACGGGGCCCGCCCTTCCGCGCGGGCCCCACTGAAGACCCCTGTGCGGGCCACTCCCCCCCGGCCCCCACGGGCACCCCGCCCGGTGCGTGTTCCCCCGTACGCACCGGGCGGGGTTTTTCACGTCCCAGTCCCCGAACCCTTTGTTTCGACGAGAAACAAAAGGTACCGTCGCCTTGTCCACGGGACGGTCGGTCGGTGGCCGACGCGCCCGGGACGGTTAGGCTCTAGGCGCAAGGCACACCAGCCCCGCACTTCCAGCGTCACATCCAAGAAGGAGATGCTCGTGCCGTCCATCGACGTCGTCGTAGCCCGGGAAATCCTGGACTCCCGAGGCAACCCCACGGTCGAGGTCGAGGTCGGCCTCGACGACGGCAGCACGGGTCGTGCCGCCGTCCCGTCCGGCGCCTCGACCGGCGCCTTCGAGGCCATCGAGCTGCGCGACGGTGACCCGAACCGCTACCAGGGCAAGGGCGTCGAGAAGGCCGTCCTCGCCGTCATCGAGCAGATCGGCCCGGAGCTGGTCGGCTACGACGCCACCGAGCAGCGCCTGATCGACCAGGCCATGTTCGACCTGGACGCCACCGACAACAAGGGCTCCCTCGGCGCCAACGCCATCCTCGGCGTCTCGCTCGCCGTCGCCCACGCCGCCTCCGAGGCCAGCGACCTGCCGCTGTTCCGCTACCTGGGCGGCCCGAACGCGCACCTGCTGCCGGTGCCGATGATGAACATCCTGAACGGCGGCTCGCACGCCGACTCCAACGTGGACATCCAGGAGTTCATGATCGCCCCCATCGGCGCGGAGTCCTTCTCCGAGGCCCTGCGCTGGGGCACCGAGGTCTACCACACCCTGAAGAAGGTCCTGAAGAACAAGGGCCTGTCCACCGGCCTCGGCGACGAGGGCGGCTTCGCCCCGAACCTCGGCTCCAACCGTGAGGCCCTCGACCTCATCCTGGAGGCGATCAAGGAGGCCGGGTACGCACCCGGTGAGCAGATCGCCCTCGCGCTCGACGTGGCCGCCTCCGAGTTCTACAAGGACGGCAAGTACCTCTTCGAGGGCAAGGAGCGCTCCGCCGCCGAGATGACGGAGTACTACGAGGAGCTCGTCGCGGCCTACCCGCTCGTCTCCATCGAGGACCCGCTGTTCGAGGACGACTGGGCGGGCTGGAAGGTCATCACCGACAAGCTCGGCGACAAGGTCCAGCTGGTCGGCGACGACCTGTTCGTCACCAACCCCGAGCGCCTCGCCCGCGGCATCGAGGACGGCGCGGCCAACGCCCTGCTGGTCAAGGTCAACCAGATCGGCTCGCTGACCGAGACCCTGGACGCCGTCGAGCTGGCCCAGCGCAACGGCTTCAAGTGCATGATGTCGCACCGCTCCGGCGAGACCGAGGACGTCACCATCGCCGACCTGGCCGTCGCCACCAACTGCGGCCAGATCAAGACCGGCGCCCCGGCCCGCTCCGAGCGCGTCGCCAAGTACAACCAGCTGCTGCGCATCGAGGAGATCCTCGACGACGCCGCGGTGTACGCCGGCCGCAGCGCCTTCCCGCGCTTCCGCTCCGCGAACCGCTAGCCACAGGGCCAGGGCAAGGGCTGAACCTGGGCCAAGTCCCAGCCAAGTCGTACGTACGTCCCCGGACCGGTCCCGTACCGTGTCCGGGGACGTACGCACGTGTGAAAGGGGAGGCGGAGAGCCAGATGGCCGTGAAGGACCGGGACCGTTTCTCCACCGCGACCAGGCTGCGGCTGCTCGGCGAGCAGACGGCGGCCCGGGTCTACCGTTCCCAGACCAAGCGGCAGGCCCGCCGCTCCCGCCTCACCGGCCGCGCGGCACTGCTCGCGCTGGTGCTGTGCTCCCTGGTCGTCGCCCTCGCCTACCCGATGCGGCAGTACGTCTCCCAGCGCGCGGAGATCGCCGACCTCAGGCGGCAGCGGGAGCAGGCCCGCGAACGTGTCGAACAGCTGCGCGACCTGAAGGCGCGCTGGCAGGACGACGCCTACGCCGAGCAGCAGATCCGCCGCCGGCTGCACTACGTGAAGCCCGGCGAGACCGGGTACGTGGTCATCGACCCGGGCGCGGCCACACCGTCCCGCGCCGACCTCGGGGCCGCCCACCGGCCCTGGTACGCGAACGTCTGGGACGGCGTCGACAAGTCCGACGCCTCCGACCAGTGAGCCGGCGTCACGGCCGGTACGACCAGAAAGCCACCCTGAAAGCAGTCATGGAAACCCCTCCGCCGCCCACTCCGCGCACCGAGCCCACCGACGCGGACGTAGAGGCCTTCAAGCAGCAGCTGGGCCGCCCGCCGCGGGGCCTGCGGGCCATCGCGCACCGCTGCCCGTGCGGACAGCCGGACGTCGTGGAGACGGCACCGCGCCTGCCCGACGGCACGCCCTTCCCGACGCTGTACTACCTGACGTGCCCGAAGGCGTCCTCCGCCATCGGCACGCTGGAGGCCAACGGCGTGATGAAGGAGATGACCGAGCGGCTGGGGACCGATCCCGAGCTGGCCGCCGCGTACCGGGCCGCGCACGAGGACTACATCCGGCGCCGGGACGAGATCGACGTCCTGCAGGGCTTCCCGAGCGCCGGCGGCATGCCGGACCGGGTCAAGTGCCTGCACGTGCTCGTCGCCCACTCGCTGGCCGCCGGGCCGGGCGTGAACCCGCTCGGCGACGAGGCCCTGGCGATGCTGCCGCAGTGGTGGAGCAAGGGCGCGTGCGTGACGCTCGACGAGCCCGAGGGGGACGCCAAGTGACCCGTGTCGCCGCCGTCGACTGCGGCACCAACTCCATCCGGCTGCTCGTCGCCGACGCCGACCCGGCGACGGGCGAACTGACCGAGCTGGACCGCCGGATGACGATCGTGCGGCTCGGCCAGGGCGTCGACCGCACCGGCCGGCTCGCGCCCGAGGCGCTGGAGCGCACCTTCGCGGCCTGCCGCGAGTACGCGGCCGTCATCAAGGAGTTCGGCGCCGAGCGCCTCCGCTTCGTCGCCACCTCCGCCTCCCGCGACGCCGAGAACCGGGACGACTTCGTGCGGGGCGTGCTGGACATCCTCGGCGTCGAGCCGGAGGTCATCTCCGGCGACCAGGAGGCCGAGTTCTCCTTCACCGGCGCCACGAAGGAACTCAGCGGCCGCACCGACCTCGCCCGGCCCTACCTGGTCGTGGACATCGGCGGCGGCTCCACCGAGTTCGTCGTCGGCGACGACCACGTGCGGGCCGCCCGCTCGGTGGACGTCGGCTGCGTGCGGATGACCGAGCGGCACCTGGCGCACGACGGCCGGGTGAGCGACCCGCCCGCCGAGGAGCAGATCGCCGCGATAAGGGCCGACATCGAGGCCGCCCTGGACCTCGCCGAGCAGACGGTCCCGCTGCGCGAGGCGCGCACCCTGGTGGGCCTGGCCGGTTCCGTCACCACGGTGTCCGCGATCGCCCAGGAGCTGCCCGCGTACGACTCCGCGCGCATCCACCACTCCCGGATCTCCCGGGATCGCGTCCGCGGGATCACCGAGTGGCTGCTGCGCTCCACGCACGCCGAGCGCGCCGCGATCCCGTCCATGCACCCGGGCCGGGTCGACGTCATCGGCGCGGGCGCCCTCGTCCTGCTGGCGATCATGGAGCGGACCGGGGCCGAGGAGGTCGTGGTGAGCGAACACGACATCCTCGACGGCATCGCGTGGTCGGTGGCGTAGCTCTCTTTTGTTACCCATTGGTAGCTACCTGCTGAGCAGGGTGGATAACGTCTGAGCGCGACCGGGGGCCCCTTCGGGGGCCCTTCGTCGTGGCCGGGCGGAAAAGTTCGTGAAGTTCTTCACAAGGATTTCCCGCCGACCGGTCCCCGGAGCGGGGTCCATTGGCCCTTCCGGGGCATCAAAGGCCGTTTGAACATGTTCAGATGAGGGGCGCGGGACAGGCGTGGAAGGGGGTGTTCCGGCGGCGTCACGGCACCCTCACGGACCCCCCGAGAAGCCGGAGAGGCAGCTCACGCGGCCTTGACAACGGGGCGAAGCGCCCCGCGGTTCCCCGTCGCCGTCATGATCTGCGTCACGCGGGTCGCGGAGTTTAACACAGGCCCTGTCAGAGCTTGTGAAGGGGCGCACGAGCGACCCCCCGATGGCGGGTGGATACTCGATGGCATGAGCACCACGGAGCGTCCCAGGATCCTCGTAGTAGGCGGTGGGTACGTAGGCCTGTACGCAGCTCGGCGCATCCTCAAGAAGATGCGCTACGGCGAGGCGACCGTCACGGTCGTCGACCCCCGGTCGTACATGACCTACCAGCCCTTCCTGCCCGAAGCCGCCGCCGGCAACATCTCCCCCCGGCACGTCGTCGTCCCGCTGCGACGCGTGCTGCCGAAGGCGGAGGTCCTCACCGGCCGGGTCACCACCATCGACCAGGACCGCAAGGTCGCCACGATCGCCCCGCTGGTGGGCGAGGCGTACGAGCTGCCCTTCGACTACCTGGTCATCGCGATGGGCGCGGTCTCCCGCACCTTCCCGATCCCCGGCCTCGCCGAGCAGGGCATCGGCATGAAGGGCATCGAGGAGTCCATCGGCCTGCGCAACCACGTCCTGGAGCAGCTGGACAAGGCCGACTCCACCAACGACGAGGAGATCCGCCGCAAGGCGCTCACCTTCGTCTTCGTCGGCGGTGGCTTCGCGGGCGCGGAGACCATCGGCGAGGTCGAGGACATGGCGCGCGATGCCGCCAAGTACTACAAGAACGTGTCCCGCGAGGACATGCGCTTCATCCTCGTCGACGCCGCCGACAAGATCCTCCCCGAGGTCGGCCCCAAGCTCGGCCAGTACGGCAAGGAGCACCTCGAGGGCCGCGGCGTGGAGATCTACCTCTCCACCTCGATGGACTCCTGCGTCGACGGCCACGTCGTCCTGAAGAACGGGTTGGAGGTCGACTCCAACACCATCGTCTGGACCGCCGGCGTCAAGCCGAACCCGGCGCTGTCCCGCTTCGGCCTGCCGCTCGGCCCGCGCGGCCACGTCGACTGCGAGCCCACGCTCCAGGTCAAGGGCACGGACTACATCTGGGCCGCCGGCGACAACGCCCAGGTCCCGGACCTCGTCGGCCGCAAGGCGGGCAACGAGAACGCCTGGTGCCCGCCGAACGCCCAGCACGCGCTGCGCCAGGCCAAGGTCCTCGGCGACAACGTGGTCTCCGGCATGCGGGGCTTCCCGCAGAAGGAGTACGAGCACGCCAACAAGGGTGCGGTCGCCGGTCTCGGCCTGCACAAGGGCGTGGCGATGATCGTCATGGGCAAGATGAAGATCAAGCTCAAGGGCCGCCTCGCCTGGTACATGCACCGTGGCTACCACGGCATGGCGATGCCGACCTTCAACCGCAAGATCCGCGTCTTCGCCGACTGGACGCTCGGCATGTTCCTCAAGCGCGAGGTCGTCTCCCTGGGCGCCATGGAGAACCCGCGCGAGGAGTTCTACGAGGCCGCCAAGCCCGCGCCGGTCGCCGCCGCGAGCAAGTCCGAGGAGAAGGCCAAGGCCTCCTGACCTCCGCCTGACCCCCGGTCACCGACCGGTCCGGAAGACCTCCCGCCATCCGTGGTGCGGGAGGTCTTCCGGCGTTTTCCGGACACATCCATCCGCACACACCCATCCGCATGGTTTCTCCAGGCGTTTTGCCCAGCCGTAACTCCTTTGCGGGACTGCGGGGAGGGCCGCGCGGTGTTTACGTGGTATCCGGCATCCGGGATCGTCGTCTTGGAGGTGTGCGTCATGGCGGACGCCGCGTCGCGGCTGAGGAGTCTTGCCGAGCAGATGCTGGGAGCCCCGCTCCCGGTGCGCCTGAAAGCCTGGGACGGGTCGCAGGCCGGCCCGCCCGACGCGCCCGCGCTCGTCGTGCGCAACCGCCGCGCCCTGCGTCGCATGCTGTTCAAACCGGGCGAACTGGGCCTGGCCCGCGCCTGGGTCTCCGGCGACCTGGAGATCGAGGGCGACCTGTACGCCGCGCTCGACGTGATGGCGGGCCTGGTCTGGGAGCGCGGGGAGGACGCCCGCGGCCTGGTCCAGGCCGTGCGCGACCCCGACGTCCGGGCCGCCGCCCGCGAGCTGCTGAAACTGGCCGGCCCCCCGATCCCGCCCGCCCCGCCGAGCGAGGAGATCCGCAGACCCCGCCGGCGCCTGCACACCCGCCGCTCCGACAAGCGGGCCATCAGCCACCACTACGACGTCGGCAACGACTTCTACGAGATCGTCCTCGGCCCCTCCATGGTGTACTCCTGCGCCTACTGGGAGGAGACCGGGACCCTGGAGACCGCCCAGCGCGACAAGCTCGAACTGATCTGCGCCAAGCTGGGCCTGAAGGAGGGTCAGCGGCTGCTGGACGTCGGCTGCGGCTGGGGTTCCATGGCCATCCACGCGGCCCGCGAGTACGGCGTGAACGTCGTCGGCGTCACGTTGTCCCAGGAGCAGGCGGCGTACGCTCGTAAACGCGTCGCCGACGAGGGTCTGACCGACCGGGTGGAGATCAGGGTCCAGGACTACCGGGACGTCGCGGACGGCCCCTTCGACGCGATCTCCTCCATCGGCATGGCCGAACACGTGGGCGCCGAGAAGTACCTGGAGTACGCGTGCCAGCTGCACGACCTGCTCAGGCCCGGCGGCCGGCTGCTCAACCACCAGATCGGCCGCCGCCCGCAGCGCGACGAGTCGGCGTACGAGGTGGACGAGTTCATCGACTCCTACGTCTTCCCCGACGGCGAACTCGCCCCCGTCGGCACCACCGTCACGCAGCTGGAGCGGGCCGGTTTCGAGGTCCGGGACGTGGAGTCCATCCGCGAGCACTACGCCCTCACCCTGCGCCGCTGGGTCGCCAACCTGGAGGCCGACTGGGACCGCGCGGTCCGGCTCACCAGCCCCGGCCGCGCCCGGGTCTGGCGGCTCTACATGGCCGCCTGCGCGCTCGCCTTCGAACGCAACCGCATCGGCGTCAACCAGGTGCTGGCCGTCCGTACCCCCGAGTCCGGCACCTCCGGGCTCTCGCTGCGGTCCCGCACCTGGCACGGCTGACAGCGCTACGGCACATGAGGAAGGGGGCCCCTTGTCCCGCGGGGCCCCCTTCACCGTCGTACGAACGATCCTCGTACGACCGTCTGCTCGGT
This sequence comes from Streptomyces sp. NPDC023481, assembly GCF_055560195.1. NCBI lineage: Bacteria > Bacillati > Actinomycetota > Actinomycetes > Kitasatosporales > Streptomycetaceae > Streptomyces > Streptomyces sp. NPDC023481. The sequence goes on along the minus strand of NZ_JBVHJE010000012.1, from coordinate 86,643 downwards.
CTGCTCGGTCTGCTCGGTCTACTCGGCCTTGATGGCCGCCAGGACGTCGAGCCGGGCCGCGCGGCGGGCCGGCCACAGCGCGGCCAGGACGCCCACCGTGCCCGCCAGCAGCAGGAACACCGCCATCCGGCCCCACGGCAGTACCAGCTCGTACGTCGGCATCTTCGTGCCCAGCAGCTCGCCGGCCGCCCAGCCGAAGAACACGCCCAGGCCGATGCCCAGCACCCCGCCGAACAGGGAGATCACCAGGGACTCCAGGCGGACCATCCGCTTGACCGCCCTGCGGTCCAGGCCGATCGCGCGGAGCATGCCGATCTCCTGGGCGCGCTCGAAGACGGACATCGCCAGCGTGTTGATGACGCCGAGCACCGCGACGATCACCGCCATGCCGAGCAGGCCGTAGACCATGTTCAGCATCAGCGTGAACATCTTCGCGGTCTCGTCGGAGATGTCCTGCCTGTCCTGGACCTTGATCGCCGGGTTGGAGCCGAGGGCCCGCTCCAGCCTGTCCTTCGTGCTGTCGGACGCGCCGGCCGCGGTCTTCACCATGACCTGCATGTCGGCCGGGTCGCTCAGGTGCGGGGTGAGGACCTTGTCATCGAGGATGATCCCGTTGAGCAGGTCGTTGCCCTCGTACACCCCCGCGACCGTCAGCCGCTGCGCCGTGCCGTCCTCGAAGTGCGCGGTGAACCGCGAACCCGTCTTCCAGCCGAAGGACTTGGCCCGGTCCTGGTCCACGACGACCCGCGTGCCGCCCACGGTGAAGGAGCCGTCGGTCACCTTCGGGTCCGTCAGCTTGCCGATGGCCGCGCCGTTGACGCCCGTCAGGAACTCCGTCTCGCCGTCGATGCGGGACTCCCCGTTGCGCAGCGGGCTGCTCTCGGTGACCCCGTCGGTGGCGGCGAGCTTCTTCTCCACCTCGGGGGAGAGCGGGCCGCGGTTGGCCATCGAGACGACGTAGTCGGCGCGGATCGCCGAGGAGGCCATCTTGTCGATGGACGTCTGCAGGCTGCCCGCCATCACCGTCATGCCGGTGATCAGGGTCAGGCCGATCATCAGCGCCGAGGCGGTGGCCGCCGTACGGCGCGGGTTGCGCACCGAGTTCTGCCGGGCCAGCTTGCCCGACACACCGAAGGCGCGCAGCACCGGCGCGGCGGCGGCGATCAGCGGGCGGGACAGCAGCGGGGTCAGCACGAACACGCCGATGATCAGCAGGACCGCGCCGATCCCCATCGGCCCCTGGGCCGCGTCCGCGTCCATCGAGGTGGCCGCCAGGACCACCGCGACACCGGCCGCGGCACACAGGGCGCCCAGCGTGTTGCGCAGCACCAGCGACCTGGTGGTGGCCTTGGCGTACACGCTGCTCATGGCCGCCACCGGCGGGATCTTCGCGGCCCGGCGGCCGGGCAGCCAGGCGGCCAGCATGGTGACGAGGACGCCGACGGCCAGGGCGGTGGCCACCGTGCCGGGGCTGATCACCAGCGGCCCGTCGGGCATGCTCGCGCCGAACGCGCCCAGCAGGGACCGCAGGCCCGCGCCGATGCCGACACCGGCGGCCAGACCGGCCACACCGGCGACCGCGCCGACCACGAACGCCTCGACGAGCACCGAGCGGGTGACCTGGCGGCGGGAGGCGCCGACCGCCCGCATCAGGGCCAGCTCGCGGGTGCGCTGGGCGACCAGCATGGTGAAGGTGTTGGCGATGATGAACGTGCCGACGAACAGGGCGATCCCGGCGAACACCAGCAGGGACTGCTTCAGGCTGCTCATGGACGAGGAGATCACTCGCGCCTGGTCGTCGGCGAGCCGCTGGCCGGTGGTGGTCTCCACGAGCGATGCCGGCAGCGCCTTGTCCAGCTCGGACTTGAGCGCGCTCTGGCTGGTGCCGGGGGCGGCCCGCACGTCGATCTCGTCGTACGTGCCCTTCTTGGCGAACAGGGCCTGCGCGGTGGGGGTGTCGAACAGGGTGAGACTGCCGCCGGCGGCCACGTTGCCGTCGTCGGTGGTGAAGATGCCGCTGACGGTCGGGGTCAGGACCGGGCCGTTCACGGAGACGCGGACGGTGTCGCCGACCTGGTAGCCGGCCCGCTTGGCGGTCGCGGAGTCGAGCAGCACCTCGTTCCTGCCGTGCGGGGCGCGGCCGTCGACCAGCGGGTAGCGGGCGTCCTTCGTGCCCCAGTAGTTGCCGCCGGCGGACTGCCAGTCGCCGCCCACGAGCTTGCCGTGCTTGTCGGCGACGGCGGTGAAGCCGGTGACGACACCGGTGGCGGAGGCGGCCCCGGGGACCTCGGCGGCCTTCTTCAGCAGGGCCGGGGTCAGTTCGGCCTCCTTGCCGACCTTGTCGCCCTCGGAGTCCTGGTACTGGGGCCGTACGGCGACGTCGACCCGGTCGAAGCCCTTCGCGGAACTCTTCTGGTAGGCGTCGGAGATGGTGTTGGTGAAGACGAGCGTCCCGGAGACGAAGGCCACGCCGAGCATGACGGCGAGCACCGTCATCAGCAGCCGGGCCTTGTGCGCGAGGACGTTGCGCAGGGCGGTGCGGAACATCAGTGGGTACGGCCCTTCGCGTCGGACCCGGCGGCCCGGAGCGGCTCGGTGGAGCCGCCGGTGTGGCCGTTCCCGGGGAGGTGGCGCATCGTGTCCAGGACGGAGTCGGCCGTCGGGCCGTACATCTCGTCGACGATCTGCCCGTCGGCCAGGAAGATCACGCGGTCGGCGTAGGCGGCCGCCACCGGGTCGTGGGTGACCATGACGACGGTCTGGCCCAGCTCGCGCACGGAGTTGCGCAGGAAGCCGAGGACCTCGGCGCCGGAGCGCGAGTCCAGGTTCCCGGTCGGCTCGTCACCGAAGACGATCTCGGGCCGGGAGGCGAGGGCCCGGGCCACGGCGACGCGCTGCTGCTGGCCGCCGGAGAGCTGCGCGGGCCGGTGACCGAGCCGCCCGGACAGCCCCACCATCTCGATGACCCGGTCCAGCCAGGCCCGGTCCGGCTTCCGGCCGGCGATGTCCATCGGCAGGGTGATGTTCTCCAGTGCGGTCAGCGTCGGCAGCAGGTTGAACGCCTGGAAGATGAAGCCGATCTTGTCCCGGCGCAGCCTGGTGAGCTGCTTGTCCTTCAGGGAGCCCAGCTCGGTGTCACCGATCCGGACGGAGCCGGAGGAGAAGGTGTCCAGCCCGGCCACGCAGTGCATCAACGTGGACTTCCCGGAGCCGGACGGGCCCATGATCGCGGTGAACTCGGCCGCCCGGAAGTCGACGGAGACCTGGTCCAGGGCGACCACCCGGGTCTCGCCCTGCCCGTAGATCTTCGACAACTCCGTGGCGCGTGCGGCCACGGCGGTGGTCCGGCCGGCGGTGGGTGTGGTGGTCACGGGACGGTGCTCCTGTCGGGGTGGCGTGTGTTCCTGAGGACCGTTCCATCGTCTCGGCGCACAGCACGCGCGGAGTCAGTCGCTGCTCCCGTTCCGGGGGGCGACTCGGGGCGGACGGAGGGGCCCGGTGTCATACCTGGGGAGGACGGGCGACCCTGACACCCGTCGGGCGCGGACCACTTGCAGAGAACAGGTGGAGCGACCTCGTTCGGACGGTGAAATTCCGTCATTTCGCGTACGCGCGTACAGGCCTCACGTCACGCTATTGGCAAGTGCGGATGGCGCGTTCCGTCGGCTGATGCACCCTCAGACGTCAATAAAATAAGACAACATCGGTCCACCCGTCCGCTGTTCGGGGGATGGGTCCCGATAGGCTCGAACCTCGACGCGGAGCCCATGGCCTGCCCGGATGGTGGAATGCAGACACGGCGAGCTTAAACCTCGCTGCCCCTTCGCGGGCGTGCCGGTTCAAGTCCGGCTCCGGGCACCTTCCTCCCCTCACGACCGCCTTCTCGAAGCGGTCGTCACCCAAGATCGAACGAGACCCGCCCTGACCGGTCGTCAGTGCTGGCCGGTGTCATTGGATTAGGGTGCCCGAGGGTGACAGGAGAGGTACCGCATGGTTTGTCGTGTTGCCGTCTACGGCGCCGGGTCCTGGGGGACGGCGTTCGCTCTCGTTCTGGCCGATGCCGGGTGTGAGGTCTCCCTGTGGGGTCGCCGGGCGGAGTTGGTGGAGGCCATCAACAGCACCCGGAGCAACCCCGACTATCTGCCCCAGGTGACGCTCCCCGCCCGGGTGCGGGCGACGGCCGACCCGGCGGAGGCCGCCCGCGGGGCGGGTATCGCCTTCCTCGCCGTGTCCGCGCAGCAGGTCCGGCCGCTGCTGGCACGGTGGCGGTCCCTGTGGGAGCCGCGCACGGTGTTCGTGTCCCTGATGAAGGGGATCGAGCTGGGCACCGGGCGGCTGATGAGTGAGGTGATCGCGGAGACGACCGGGGCGGGGGCGGACCGGATCGCCGTGGTGTCCGGGCCCAACCTGGCGGCGGAGATCGTGGAGCGGATGCCCGCGGCGAGCGTCGTCGCCTGCGCCGACGAGGGCGCCGCGGCGGTCGTCCGGACGGCCTGTCACACCCGGTACTTCCGGCCGTACACGAACAGCGACGTGGTGGGCTGCGAGCTGGGCGGCGCCATCAAGAACGTCATCGCCCTGGCCGTCGGCGTCACGGACGGCATGGGGCTCGGTGACAACGCCAGGGCCGCGTTGATGACGCGGGGGCTCGCGGAGGCGACGCGTCTGGGGGTGGCCATGGGCGCGGATCCGCTGACCCTCGCCGGGATGGCCGGCATGGGCGACCTGGTGGCCACCTGTTCCTCCAGCCTGTCCCGTAACCACACCTTCGGCGCCCGCCTCGGCCGCGGTCTGACCGTGGAGGAGGCCCTGGCCGCCACGACCCGGACGGCGGAGGGCGTGGCCTCCTGCCGGGCCGTGCGGGAGCTGGCCGAACGGCACGGTGTGGACATGCCCGTCACCCGTGCGGTGGTCGACATGATCCACGGCGGGCGGGAGCCGCAGGACGCCGTGCGCGAGCTGTTGTCCCGGGCGCCGGGGGCCCGAGGACACCGGTCGCCGGCCCCACCGAGCCGTGGCCGGGAATCGATGGTCCGCGTAGCGTGTTGCCGAGCACGGTAAGGGAAAGATCCTCCTCAAGTATCATGTCGATCCTTTGCCAACCCATTACCCTTGAGGCCAAGGCTGCACTCGGTAGCCATGGAGGAGTGAAATGAGGAGCAGTAACCCGGTCTTCTCGCGACGGGGGTTCAGCCGCGACAACGGCTACGCCGGCTTCAACACCGCACCGCAGGCCGGGTACGCGCAGGGCAACCCGTACGCGCAGAACCCGTACGCGCAGAACCCCTACGCGCAGGCTGACGTCCAGTACGGCGCCCCGCCGCAGGCCCCGGTCGGCACCGACCGGATGACCATGGACGACGTCGTCGTCCGCTCCGCCCTCACGCTGGGCACGGTCGCCGTCGGCGCCGTCCTCGCCTGGGCGCTGCTGCCGGTCTCGGGCACCAGCTACGGCCTGGCCGTCGGCGCCGCGCTGATCGCGTTCGTCCTGGCGATGGTCCAGAGCTTCAAGCGCACCCCGTCGCCCGCGCTGATCCTGGGGTACGCGGCCTTCGAGGGTGTCTTCCTCGGCGTCTTCAGCGAGATGTTCAACAGCCGGTGGAGCGGCGCGCCCTTCCAGGCCGTGCTCGGCACCATGGCGGTCTCCGGCGCCACCCTGCTGGTCTACAAGGCCGGCTGGATCCGCGTCACCGCGCGCTACGCCCGCATCGGCATCTCCATCGCGATCGCCTTCATGGTGGTCATGGCGATCAACCTGCTGCTGGTCGCCTTCGGTGTCGCCGAGGACGGCGGCCTGCGCAGCTTCGGGCCGCTCGGCGCCCTCGTCGGCATCATCGCGATCCTGCTCGGCGCGTTCTTCCTGACCCTCGACTTCAAGCAGATCGAGGACGGCATCGCCTACGGCGCCCCGCGCAACGAGTCCTGGCTCGCCGCGTTCGGTCTCACCATGACCCTGGTGTGGATCTACGTCGAGATGCTGCGGCTGGTCGCGATCTTCAGCAGCAACGACTAGCGCCTACGCCGGTCGACGGCAGGGCCCCGGGCGATCCGCCCGGGGCCCTGTGCCGTTCAGAGCAGCTTGCGCGCCGCCCTCCTCAGGTCGTACTCGTGCACGATCGCCTTGGCGTGGCCGTACGCCAGGTCGTACTCGTGCCGCAGCCAGCTGACCTTCTCCTCGAAGCGGAACAGGGACGGGCCTTCTTCGACGGTGCGCAGCCAGTCGGAGACTTCACGACCGGTGCAGTGGGGGATGCGGGCGAGCAGATTGCGATGGGTCTCCTCGGAGAAGACGTGGGACATCGGCGCCTCCGAACGCAAAGGGGATGTAAGCCGGTCCTTCAGGTCACCGTGCCTGAGCGTTCGCGTCTTGGCAACAGTGCGGCACGTTACGCTCGGCGCGTGGTTGATACGACGCCCTTGACCCAAGCAGTGGATCACTTCGCCGACCGGTTGCGGGCGGCACCGCAGAGCCGGCTGCAACGGAGCGCCGCGGCGGAGGCGCTGGCGCTGGCCCGGGAGTTGTCCGGGTGGGCGCAGCGGGTGGAGTCACCCGGGGCCGAGCCCCGGGAGATGCCGGACGCGGGGATGTTCGCCGCCGCCGACCAGATCCTCGTGGCCGCGCACGACCTCGCGGTCGTCCTGCAGAGCGACGACCAGGTCGCCGAGGCCGTGCGGCTGGTGGAGGAGGCGCGCAAGCGGGCGGGCGTCTGAGGCCACCGCCGGAGGCGGGATCACCGGAAAGGTGAGCCACCGTCAGGGGCGGACCCCCCGAAAAGGTGAGACCGTCGTCAGAAGGACGCGATCACCCTGTCGGCCAGGATGTACACCGTCTCCTCGCCGCACGCGAACGTCAGCGTGTAGGCGCCGGAGACGCCCGAGCCGCCCAGCAGGTACGGGGCCTCGCCGGACTCCAGGGCCGCCGCCAGGCGTTCCGCGGTCTCGCGGTGGCCCGGGGTCATGCACAGCGTGGTGCCGTCGGCGAAGACGTAGACGTCGAGGGTGCCCAGCGGGCCGGGGCGGACGTCGGACAGCGCGACGCGCTCGGTGGCCAGCTCCTCCAGTGTCGTCACCGTACGCTCGTGGTCGTTGACGGCCGGTGACTGCACGGGGACGAAGTCGGGGTGCGAGGGGTGCCGGCGGCGGGCCGCGGCGAGTTCGGGGGACTCCCCGGCGAACTCGTCGGCGTCGCCGCCCGGCTCGGACACCGGCTCCAGCGGCTCGAGACCGGCGAAGTCCGCCTGCCGGGGCAGGAACACGTCGGCCTCGGGCAGCCCGAACAGCGTGGGCGAGTCGGAGGCGTCGCGGGCCTCCTGTGCCGCCCAGAAGGCGCGCGCCTCGGCCAGCTCCCGCTCCCGCTCCTCGGCGAGCGCCTCGGCCACGGCCGCGCGTATCCGGTCGGCGTCGGCGCCGCTACGGGCGCCCGGCACCAGGGCGTGCGTGGTCGCGGTCTGGTTTTCCGCGAGCTGCCGCTGGAGCTCCGTCAACTGCCTGCGCAGCTTCAGTACGGTGCGCAGGACGGCGACCCCCACGGCGCCGGTGGCTGCCGTGGTGAGCAGCAGGGCGATCGGCATGGCGCTCACTGACATACTCCCGGTTCAAAGTCGACCCCCGACTTCCTACATCAGCTTGAAGGGCGGACTAACCAGCTGTCAGTGCGTAACGTCACGAAACGGACAGGACTTTCGGTTCGTTGTTTCGTCGTGCGCCATGCTGACCCGCGCTGACCTGCACCGATGTGCCGAGCGCGCGAGATAGGTCACATCCTGGGGGAGATTGGATCACGGAAAGGCCCAGAACCTTGGCGTTTCCTCGGTTCTGGGCCCTTCTGCCACATAAAGTGGCCGATTCGCTACGGTCGGTGGGTCAGCTGAGGCGCTCGATGACCATCGCCATGCCCTGGCCGCCGCCGACGCACATCGTCTCCAGGCCGAACTGCTTGTCGTGCCACTGCAGCGAGTTGATGAGGGTGCCGGTGATGCGGGCGCCCGTCATGCCGAAGGGGTGGCCGACGGCGATGGCACCGCCGTTGACGTTCAGCCGGTCGAGGTCGATGCCGAGTTCCCGGTACGAGGGGATCACCTGGGCGGCGAAGGCCTCGTTGATCTCGACCAGGTCGATGTCGCCGATGGTGAGGCCGGCGCGCTGGAGGGCCTGCTTGCTCGCCTCGACCGGGCCGAGGCCCATGATCTCCGGGGAGAGGCCGGAGACACCGGTGGACACGATCCGGGCGAGCGGGGTCAGGCCCAGCTCGCGCGCCTTGGTGTCGGACATGATGACGACCGCGGCGGCACCGTCGTTGAGCGGGCAGCAGTTGCCGGCCGTGACCAGCCCGTCCGGGCGGAAGACCGGCTTCAGGCCCTGGACGGCCTCCAGGGTGACCCCGGCGCGCGGGCCGTCGTCCTTGCTGACCACCGTGCCGTCGGGCAGCGTCACCGGGGTGATCTCGCGCTCCCAGAAGCCGTTCTTGATGGCTTCCTCGGCGAGGTTCTGCGAGCGGACGCCGAACTCGTCCATCTCCTGGCGGGTGATGCCCTTGGCGCGGGCCAGGTTCTCCGCGGTCTGGCCCATCGCGATGTACGGGTCGGGCAGCAGGCCGTCCTCGCGCGGGTCGTGCCAGTTCGTGCCCTCCTGCTGGGCGACGGCCTCGGTGCGGGCCTGTGCCTCGGCGAACAGCGGGTTGTAGGTGCCCGGCATGTCGGAGCTGCCGTGGGCGTAGCGGGAGACCGTCTCGACACCGGCCGAGATGAAGACGTCGCCCTCGCCGGCCTTGATGGCGTGCAGCGCCATGCGGGAGGTCTGCAGGGAGGAGGAGCAGTACCGGGTGATCGTGCAGCCCGGCAGGTGGTCCATGCCCATCTGCACGGCGACGATCCGGCCGAGGTTGTGGCCCTGCTCGCCGCCGGGGAGGCCGCAGCCGAGCATCAGGTCGTCGATGTCGCGGGGGTCCAGCTCGGGGACCTTGGCGAGCGCGGCCTGGATGATCGTGGCGGTCAGGTCGTCGGGGCGCAGGTCCTTCAGGGAGCCCTTGTTCGCGCGGCCGATGGGAGAGCGGGCGGTCGAGACGATGACGGCTTCGGGCATCACGGCTCCAGGGGAAGGATGTCGGGCAGGGCCGGTTGGGAAGTTACCCGGCCGTACCTGACAGGTCATCGGTGTTCGGGTGTGACACTGGCCGCACTTTCTAAGCGCTTGCTTGGCAGCGCCGGCCCGCGCCGTGCGGCAGGGCGGGGGCCGGTCAGAGCGACGGGGTCGCCGGCTCCGCCTCGGGTACCCGGCGCCGGCGCCTCCGCTTCAGCAGGGCCCAGGGACCCCGGGGACCGGTGGGCATCGCCGCCGTCACCTCCGTACCGGCCTCCGAGGCGGCCTCGGCCGCCGCCCGGGCGACCGGCAGGAAGCCCTCGCGACGCGACACGTCCGGCCGCTCCTCCTCGGCCGGCCACAGGCCGAGCGCCGCGCACACCGTCGGCAGCACCGCCATCGCCGCCGTCGCGTACCCCTCGGCCGACGGGTGGTAGTTGTCCGGCCCGAACAACTCCCGCGGGTTCGCCTCGAACTCCGGGCCGAGCAGGTCGCCCAGCGACACCGTGCGCCCGCCCTGCTCCACCACCCCGATCGTCTGGGCCGCCGCCAGCTGCCGGGACGCCCGCCGGGCCAGCCAGCGCAGCGGCTGCTGCACCGGCTCGATCGTGCCGAGGTCGGGACAGGTGCCGACCACCACCTCGGCGCCGGCCGTGCGCAGCCGTCGTACCGCCGCCGCCAGGTGCCGTACCGAACGGGTCGGCGGCATCCGGTGGGTCACGTCGTTCGCGCCGACCATGATCACGCAGATGTCCGGGGCGGGGGGCGGGGACGACAGCACCAGAGCCACCTGCCGGTCCAGGTCGTCGGACCGGGCCCCGGGCACCGCCACGTTCCGCAGCTCCACCGGCCGCTCCGCCACCGCCGCCAGCCCGGAGGCCAGCAGTGCGCCCGGGGTCTGGCCCGCCCGGTGCACGCCCTGCCCCGCCGCCGTGGAGTCGCCGAGCATGGCCAGGCGCAGGGGCGGTTCGCCGGGAAGGTCGTACGCGTGGCCGTACACGCCGTCGGCCACCGGCACCCGGCCGCCGTCGCCGTTGCCCACATGGCGCCGCGCCAGCCGCAGCTCGGCCAGCACCAGACCGACGGCGGCCGCCCCGACCAGCCCGGCCCCGCCGCCGCCGTACGCCGCCCCGGCCGCGATGCGCCGGGCCACCCGTGCCCTCGACATGCTCGTCATGCGTCGCCGCCACCTCCTCGTAGCCGTACACCCACTCCTTGCCCCGTACAGCCCGTGCGTCAATCTCAACGGTCCGTGAACGCCCGCGCCCGCCGCACCGCTGGCCTTAGGCTGGCGGCACCACTACGAACAGTTCTTTTTGCAGCGACCGGAGACAACGGTGCGATACCACGACTCGATGATCAGCCTCGTCGGCAACACCCCGCTGGTGCGGCTCAACAACGTGACCAAGGGCATCCAGGCGACCGTCCTGGCCAAGGTGGAGTACTTCAACCCGGGCGGCTCCGTGAAGGACCGCATCGCCCTGCGCATGATCGAGGCCGCCGAGCAGAGCGGGGAGCTGAAGCCGGGCGGCACGATCGTCGAGCCGACCAGCGGCAACACCGGTGTGGGGCTCGCCATCGTGGCCCAGCAGAAGGGCTACAAGTGCATCTTCGTGTGCCCCGACAAGGTGAGCACCGACAAGATCAACGTGCTGCGGGCGTACGGGGCCGAGGTCGTCGTCTGCCCGACCGCGGTGGACCCCGAGCACCCGGACTCCTACTACAACGTCTCCGACCGGCTGGTCCGGGAGACCCCGGGCGCCTGGAAGCCCGACCAGTACTCCAACCCGAACAACCCGCTCTCGCACTATCACTCCACCGGTCCCGAGCTGTGGGAGCAGACCGAGGGGAAGATCACCCACTTCGTGGCGGGCGTCGGCACCGGCGGCACCATCTCCGGCACCGGCCGCTACCTCAAGGAGGCCAGCCAGGGGAAGGTCAAGGTCATCGGCGCCGACCCCGAGGGCTCGGTGTACTCCGGCGGCTCCGGGCGGCCGTACCTGGTCGAGGGCGTCGGTGAGGACTTCTGGCCGACCGCCTACGACCGCGGGGTCGCGGACGAGATCGTCGCCGTCTCCGACAAGGACTCCTTCCAGATGACCCGCCGGCTGGCCAAGGAGGAGGGCCTGCTGGTGGGCGGCTCCTGCGGCATGGCCGTCGTGGCCGCGCTGGAGGTCGCCGAGCGGCTCGGCCCGGACGACGTCGTGGTGGTGCTGCTGCCGGACAGCGGCCGCGGCTACCTCAGCAAGATCTTCAACGACGAGTGGATGGCCGACTACGGCTTCCTGGAGGACGAGGGCCCCAGCGCCCGCGTCGGCGACGTCCTGAACGACAAGGTGGCCGGTTCCATCCCGTCCCTGGTGCACATGCACCCGGAGGAGACCGTCGGCCAGGCCATCGAGGTGCTGCGCGAGTACGGCGTCTCGCAGATGCCCGTCGTGAAGCCGGGCGCCGGCCACCCGGACGTCATGGCCGCCGAGGTCGTCGGCTCGGTCGTGGAACGCGAGCTGCTGGACGCCCTGTTCAGCAACCGGGCCTCGCTGGAGGACCCGCTGGAGAAGCACATGTGCCCCCCGCTGCCCCAGGTCGGCTCCGGCGAGCCGGTCGGCGACCTGATGCAGGTGCTGGGCGTGGCGGACGCGGCGATCGTCCTGGTCGAGGGCAAGCCCACCGGTGTGGTCAGCCGGCAGGACCTGCTGGCCTTCCTGGCCAAGGGCGGCGACAAGTAGCCGAACGGCCGGTGAACCGCCCGTGACCTCGGGGGACTTGGGGTACGGCGGGATTCGCGCAAGTGGTACGAGCGTGTCACGTGCACGCAGCACCCGCTTAACACGCGTCCGGCACATTGGGTGGTGTCGGCAGGGCGGGAGCGGCTCCCCGTCCCGGCCGGCGCCGAACGGCGTCAAGGACCTCCGGAGCGGCTCCCGGACCTCCACGGACGCCACGGACGCGACGACCCGGCCCGACCCGGACCGCGTCCCTCGCGGGGACCGCCGTCGTCCCGCCCCCCGGCAACGGGGGTGCGGCGGTCCCCGCGCAAACCCCTTCCCGCACACCGGTACCGGCCCGGCCCGGCCCGGCCCGCACGGCCGCCGTGCCTCCGGTTCCGCGGGCGTGCGGCCCACGGTCTCCCGGTTCCGCGTCCCCGCGCCATACGGTCTCCCGGTTCTGCGATCCCCGCGCCATGCGGTCTCCCGGTTCCGCGTCCCCGCGCCATGCGGTCTCCCGGTTCCACGCGCCCGCGCCATGCGGTCACCCCGCCCCGGGCTGTATAACGGTATGCAGTGACACGCTGCCTGAATGGCCGACCCGTGTCCGGCGATGTCCCGGCGCTGTACCCTCCCGGGGCGTCAAGGAATCCGGAGGGGGAGTGACGTGATGAGCGGGACCGACAGCCCTGCCAACCGACTGCAGGCGCTCTTCGAGGCCCACCGGCTCACGCCGACCCAGCGCCGCATCGCGCACAGCATGGTGCGCCGGGCCGCCGACGTGCCCTTCCTGTCCAGCGTGGAGCTGGCCGAGCTGGCCGGGGTCAGCCAGCCCTCGGTGACCCGGTTCGCGGTTGCCCTCGGCTTCGACGGCTACCCCGCCCTGCGCCGGCACCTGCGCGAGGTCGTCCCGGCCGAACCGGCCGCCGGGACCTCCGTCTACAACGAGTACCAGCAGGCCGTCGAGGCCGAGATCGAGAACCTGAAGCACCTCGCCGAGCTGCTCGCCGACCCCCGCCCGGTGCAGCGGGCCGGCCGCATCCTGGCCGCCTCCCGTCCGCTGCCGGTGCTGGGCCTGCGCGCCGCCGCCTCCCAGGCGTACGGCTTCGCCTACTTCGCCGCCAAGGTCCACCCGGACGTCCGGCTGCTCCACGAGGGCGGCTCGATGATCCACGACCGCATCGACGCCGCCGTCCGCGCGGGCGCCACCGCCCTGCTGTGCTTCGCGCTGCCCCGGCACCCCCGCGAGGTCGTGGACACCCTCGCCCACGCCAAGGACACCGGGCTGACCGTGGTCACGGTCGCCGACTCGGCGTTCGCGCCGGTCGCCAAGCACTCCGACCTGCTGCTGCCCGCCGCCGTCGGCACCGGGCTCGCCTTCGACACCGCGTGCGCGCCGATGCTGCTCGGCCGGGTGCTGCTGGAGGCGCTCTGCGACGACCTGCCGGACGCCCAGGCCCGGCTGGAGGAGTTCGACGCGAAGGCGGCGGCCCGCGGCCTGTTCGTGGAGTGACCGCGCCGCGCCGTTCTCAGATTCGTCTCACGTTCCGCCGGTAGCGTCCCTGCGAGACACATGCGCTGCAGGGACACGTGACACGGGAGGCCGACGTGGCGCGCGGAGGACAGGGACTGGCCCGGGTGGCCGTCGTCGTACGGGCCGGGGCGGCCCCGCTGTGGTGGCTCGGTGTGGTCGCCGCGGGGATCGGGACCGTACCGGAGGGGTTGACCGGGCGCCGGATCGGCGTGACGGCCGGGGCCGCGCTGTTCCTGGTCGGCGCGGCCGTCGTCGCGCTGGCCGGGCGCGGCCGGTACGCCGCCCTCGCCCGCGGGGCGGCCCGCGCGGGCAGGTACGACATCCTGCAGGACCGGGCGGTGACCGTGCGCGCCTGGCGCCGGGGCCACCGCTGGTGGCTGCTGCTGGGCTGGGCCCTCGCCCTCGGCTCCGCCTTCGCGGTGCCCGCGGCCGGCGGCATGCTGCTGGCCGGGCTCGGCACCGGGCTGCGGCTGAAGGCCGCCTGGCTCGGACGGCTGGAGCGGACCCGCGAGACGCTGCTGTGGGTGCGCGTCGACTGGCTCGACCGGCGCGGCGGCCGCCCGGCGGGCAGCGCCGTCAAGGGCCTGCGCGGTACCGGTGTCGCGGCCGGCGACGCGGCCCCCGGCGGGGCCCGCCGCCGCCCCGCGGCACTGGTCTGAGCCGCCGTCAGACCTCCAGGTCCTCCTCGATCCGCTTCAGCTGGTGCCGGGCCATCGCCAGGTTGGCCCGGCCCGCGTCGAGCACCAGGTAGAGGAACAGGCCGTTGCCGCCGCGGCCCTTGAGCAGCCGGATCAGGTGGTACTGGTCCGTCAGGGTGATCAGGATGTCCTCGATCTCGGCCTTGAGGCCCAGGTGTTCCATCGTGCGCATCTTGGCGCGGATCACGTCGGTGTTGCCCGCGGCGGCCACGTTCAGGTCGAAGCTCTTGCCGCCGCCCATCGTGCCCAGCGCCATTCCGCTGGTGTAGTCGACGAGCGCGACGCCGGTGGCGCCCTCGATGGAGGTGAGGGCTTCCTTCAGTGCGGTCTCGGTGTTGGCCATGGTGGTCCCTTTCAGCTGTCGGTTGCGGTGCGGGCCTCGGCGGCCGTGGTGCGGGGCGCGCGCGGGGCGCGGGTGCGTGCGGGGGTGGTCCTGGGCAGCGGACGCAGGGCCTCTGCGGCGTCCAGCAGCTCTCCGATGCGGGCGCCGGCCCGGCGGCCCTCCAGGTGCAGCCGGCCGACGTTGACCCGGTCCTGGGCGAGCAGGGTCAGGACGGCGGTGCGGCCGGCCGCGTAGGTGGAGATGTAGCCGCGCTCGCCGCGCACCAGCAGCTCCCGGAAGCCGCCGTGCCCGGTGGCGTCGGTGACCCGTACGGCGACGCCGAGCGCGGCCGCGGTGAGCGCGGCCAGTCCGTCCGGGTCGACGCCGGGGGTGTCGTGGGCGACGACGAGGCCGTCGACGCCGGCCGCGAGGGCGCCGGTGAGCTGCGGCACCCGGGTGCGCAGCCGGCGCAGCTCGTCCACGACGGTGCGCAGGTCGTCTTCGGCCACCATCAGGTCTCTCCTCTCGGCGGGGCGGTGCCGTTCAAAGCGCCTCCAGCGCATCCCTGAGCCTCTTCAGCAGCGCGATGTCGGGGTCGGTGGTGACCTGGCGGGGCGGTGGCGGCAGCGGTGGCGGCGGGGCGGGCGCGGTGGGCGCGATCTGCCCGGCCGCCGTGAGCCGGCGTACGTCGACCAGCGTGTGGAACGCCTGCCGGCCCAGGTTCCGGGCGATGCCGGTGGCCGTGCGGACGCCGTCCACCCGGTCCAGTACGGCCCGCTGCCGGGGCGTGACCGGCGCGCCCGGGGCGCGGCCCGCGGCCGGGTCCGCGCGGATCAGCGGAGCGCTGTCGGCGGCCGGGTCGGGCCACAGCCGGTGCAGCAGCAGCCGGCGGCGCAGCGTCTCGCGTTCCAGCGCGACGACCGGGACCGAGGGCAGCGGACCGAGGCGGGGCAGGTGGTCGTACCGGAACCGCCCCGGTGTGCTGCTCGGGGCCAGCGCGAAGTAGCCGGCGTCGTACAGCGCGTCCAGGTGGCACAGCTCCAGGGCGCCGGTGGGCAGCACCCCGGAGCGCAGCAGGAGTTCGGCCGCCTGCAGGGGGCTCGGGGCCTGGGCCGCGGCCTGCTGCCAGGCGGCGCCCGCGAGCGTGCCGTGGGCCGTGAGGAGCACCTCCAGGCCGGGCGCGAAGGGGCTTTCGGCGTGCACCACGCGGCCCTCGGCGAGGTACAGGACGCCGTGTTCGCGGACCAGGACGCCGGTGGCCCGCTCCTCGGCGAGCCGGGTCAGCATCGGGGACAGGGCGCGCACGGCCGTCCTGTCCCGCACGGGGAGCGCCGGCTGCGGGGTGCTGACCACGGTCATCCCAGCACCAGCCGGGCGGCCATCTCGCCGAGCCGGATCCGGGCGAGCGCGAGGTTGCCCTCCTCACGGCCGAGCCACAGGTGCAGGAACACGCTGCTGTCGAAGGACGTGTCCACGAAGCGCAGCAGGTGGTAGCTGTCCCCGTTGCTGATGATCACGTCCTCCACGGGCGGCCGCTCGTCGCCGGACGCCGCGAAGGTGCCGTGCTCGGCGGCCATCCGGGCCAGTTCGGCGGCCTCGGCGGCGGTCGTCTCGTGGTCGCCGCCGGGCGCCTGCCCGACCGTGCCGAGGGCCAGTCCGCTCGTCCAGTCCACCAGCGCGGCCCCCCGGGCACCGGGCAGCCGCATCGCTTCCAGTAAGCACTCGTCGATTCCGGGCACCGTGGGCTCCCCTCCCGCCTGGGACTCCGGCTGAGTGACGCCGACACTACGCAACGTGTGTGCGGGAGGTGAGCCGTTTGGCATTTTCCGGTGGAACATGCGTCCGGCGTACTAGTGTGGGGCAACTGGCGTGTGTGCCACGCTCGTTGAACCATTTGTTCGAGAGAGGGCCGGGATCTGTCAACGGCGCCCCGGGGCGCACAGGGTGGTGAGCGTGGACGCGTGCGCCCCTCCGGATTCGGCCACCACCTCCGCGAGCGTCTGCGGCTCGCGTACGACCGCGAAGGCCACATCCCCGGCGCCGTCCGGCACGTAGCCGTAGACACCCGGCCGGACCAGGGAGTTGTAGGAGTAGTGCTGGGCGAAGCCGTACGCGCCCGTGTCCAGCGCGGCCGCGTAGTCGCCCTGCTCCAGCGGCGGCAGCGCGCGCCCCTCGGCGAGCAGGTCGCCCGAGAAGCAGGCCGGCCCGGCCACGTCCTGGACCACCTCGGGGCCCGTCTTCGGCCGCCCCTTCGCGTCGTACGCGGCGATCCGCAGCGGCCACGTCCCCGGCACGTACACCGTCCGCACCGCCACCTGCACGCCCGCGTGGGTCACCGCGATCCGCCGGCCGCCCGCGCTCTTGGCGTACTCCACCCGGGCCACCACCGTCCCGTGCCGGGCCGTCAGCGACCGCCCGAACTCGGTCACCAGCCCGTACCGCCCGTCGAACAGCCCCGGCACCTCGTCGGCCAGCACGCGCGCGTACGCCGCGTACGTCGGCGCCGTCTCCTCCGACGCGACGTTCACCGGCAGCCCGCCGCCGATGTCGACCGTGTCCACCTGCCGCCGCCCCACGGCCGCGTTGATCTCCTCCGCGAGCGCGTACACCTCCGCCACGCCCCGCGCCAGCAGCGGCAGCGGGATGCCCTGCGAGCCGGTGTGCGCGTGCAGCCGGGTCAGCCACGGCCGCTGCGCGTACGCCCGTACGACCCACTCGCGCGCCCCCTCGTCCCGCAGCGCCACCCCGAACTTCGAGGTCGGCGTCGCCGTGGAGGTCGCCCCGATGGTGCCGGCGCCGATCTGCGGGTTGACCCGGAGGCCGAGCGGCGACCGGGCCGGGGCGGAGCGCACGAGGGCGTCGAGCCGGTCCAGCTCCTGCGGGTTGTCGGCGTTCACCGCGATGCCCAGGGCCAGCGCCTCGCGCAGTTCCGCCGTGGTCTTCGCCGGCGAGTCCAGCACCGTGCGGGCGGGCGGCACGCCGGCGGCCCGGGCCAGCGCCAGCTCGCCGGGGCTGGCGACCTCGGCGCCGATGCCCGCCTCGTGCAGCAGCCGCACCACCGGCACCAGCGGGGTCGCCTTCACCGCGAAGGCGTGCAGCACCGGGGTGCCGGGCGCCGTCACCGCGTCGAACGCCGCCCGCAGCGCCGCCGCCGACTCCCGGATCCCGGTGACGTCCAGCAGGCCCGCGACGGCCGCGTCCGGGCCCAGCAGCCCCTGCTCGACGGCCGCCCGCACCGCCCGGTCCCGCCGGTCCGCCCGCTCCCGGGTCTCGCTGTCGATGTCCGCCATGGGTCGCCCCTCCTGTCTCGGCCGCCGGTCTTCCCGTGCCGGTGCTTCCAGCCAAACACCCGCCGCGCGCGGACGCGGCCCTCCGGCGTATTGACTAGCTCTATTCAGAAAGACAGGATGTGAATAGACGTAGGCACAGGAGGAGGCAGACGATGTCGGGACCCCGCCCCGTACGAGCACCGCGCGGCACGGAGCTGAGCGCTCTGGGATGGCAGCAGGAAGCGGCCCTGCGCATGCTGCAGAACAACCTCGACCCCGAGGTCGCCGAGCACCCCGACAAGCTCGTCGTCTACGGCGGCACCGGCAAGGCCGCCCGTGACTGGCGCTCCTTCGACGCCATGGTCCGCACGCTGAGGACCCTCAAGCAGGACGAGACCATGCTGGTCCAGTCCGGCCGCCCGGTCGGCGTCATGCAGACCCACGAGTGGGCCCCGCGCGTCCTCATCGCCAACTCCAACCTGGTCGGCGACTGGGCCACCTGGGAGGAGTTCCGCCGCCTGGAGGCCCTCGGCCTGACCATGTACGGCCAGATGACCGCCGGCTCCTGGATCTACATCGGCACCCAGGGCATCCTCCAGGGCACCTACGAGACCTTCGCCGCCGTCGCCGCGAAGAAGTTCGGCGGCACCCTCGCCGGGACGATCACCCTCACCGCCGGCCTCGGCGGCATGGGCGGCGCCCAGCCCCTCGCCGTGACCATGAACGACGGCGTCGCCATCTGCGTCGACTGCGACCCGCGCGCCATCGAGCGCCGCATCGAGCACCGCTACCTCGACGTCAGGGCCGACTCCCTCGACCACGCCCTCCAGCTCGCCACCGAGGCCCGCGACGCCCGCCGCCCGCTGTCCATCGGCGTCCTCGGCAACGCGGCCGAACTGGTCCCGCAGCTGCTCGCGATGAACGCCCCCATCGACATCGTCACCGACCAGACCTCCGCCCACGACCCGCTGTCCTACCTCCCGGTGGGCGTGGCCTTCGAGGACATGGCCGCCGAGGCGGCGAAGGACCCGGCCGGCTTCACCACGCGCGCGCGGGAGTCCATGGCGCGGCACGTGGAGGCCATGGTCGGCTTCATGGACGCCGGCGCCGAGGTCTTCGACTACGGCAACTCCATCCGCGGCGAGGCCCAGCTGGCCGGCTACGGCCGCGCGTTCGCCTTCCCCGGCTTCGTCCCCGCCTACATCCGGCCCCTCTTCTGCGAGGGCAAGGGCCCCTTCCGCTGGGCGGCCCTGTCCGGCGACCCCGCCGACATCGCCAAGACCGACAAGGCGATCCTGGAGCTGTTCCCCGAGAACGAGTCCCTGGCCCGCTGGATCAAACTGGCCGGCGAGCGGGTCCACTTCCAGGGCCTGCCCGCGCGCATCTGCTGGCTCGGCTACGGCGAGCGGGACAAGGCCGGCGAGCGCTTCAACGACATGGTGGCGAGCGGCGAGCTGGCCGCGCCGCTGGCCATCGGCCGGGACCACCTGGACTGCGGGTCCGTCGCCTCCCCGTACCGCGAGACCGAGGCCATGCTCGACGGGTCCGACGCGATCGCGGACTGGCCGCTGCTGAACGCGATGGTCAACGTGGCCTCCGGCGCGTCCTGGGTGTCCATCCACCACGGCGGCGGTGTGGGGATGGGCCGGTCCCTCCACGCCGGCCAGGTGACGGTGGCCGACGGCACGAAGCTGGGCGGCGAGAAGATCCGGCGCGTGCTCACCAACGACCCCGGGATGGGCGTCATCCGGCACGTCGACGCGGGGTACGACATCGCCGAGTCCGTCGCCGGTGAGCGCGGGGTCCGGGTGCCGATGCGTGAGGGTGACCAGGCGTGACGCAGGCCCGGCCGTCGCGGCCCGCAGGGGGCGGCTCCTTCCACGAGATGTGGGCCGAGCTGCTCCCCCTCGGCCGGCACCCCGACTCCGGTGGCTACCGGCGTTAC
This sequence comes from Streptomyces sp. NPDC023481, assembly GCF_055560195.1. Lineage (NCBI taxonomy): Bacteria > Bacillati > Actinomycetota > Actinomycetes > Kitasatosporales > Streptomycetaceae > Streptomyces > Streptomyces sp. NPDC023481. The sequence goes on along the minus strand of NZ_JBVHJE010000012.1, from coordinate 67,089 downwards.
GCCTGGACCGGGGCGGACGCCGAGTGCCGGGCCTGGTTCCGGCAGCAGGCCGAGGACCGGGGGCTGGCCTACGAGGTCGACCGGAACGGCAACCAGTGGGCCTGGCTCGGCGACCCCGCCGCCGGGGACGCCGTCGTCACCGGCTCGCACCTGGACTCCGTGCCGGACGGCGGGGCCTTCGACGGGCCCCTCGGCGTGGTGTCCTCCTTCGCCGCGCTGGACGAACTGCGCGGCCGGGGCACGCAGTTCGCCAGGCCCCTGGCCATCGTCAACTTCGGGGACGAGGAGGGGGCCCGGTTCGGGCTCGCCTGCGTCGGGTCCCGGCTCACCGCCGGGCAGCTGACCGTCGAGCAGGCGCACCGGCTCACCGACGGGGACGGCACCAGCCTGCCGCGCGCCATGGAGGCCGCCGGATACGACCCCGACGCCATCGGGCCCGACCCCGAGCGGCTGGCCCGGATCGGCGCCTTCGTGGAGCTGCACGTCGAACAGGGCCGCGCGCTGGACCTGTCCGGCGACCGGGTCGGCGTCGCCAGCGCCATCTGGCCGCACGGCCGGTGGCGGTTCGACTTCCGGGGCGAGGCCAACCACGCCGGCACCACCCGCCTGGTGGACCGCCGCGACCCGATGCTGTCCTACGCCGAGACGGTGCTCGCCGCCCGCCGCGAGGCCGAACTCGCCGGTGCCGTCGCCACCTTCGGCAAGATCGCCGTCGAGCCCAACGGGGTCAACGCGATCCCCTCGCTGGTGCGCGGCTGGCTCGACTCCCGCGCCGCCGACCAGGACACCCTGGACACGGTGGTGGCAGGCGTCGAGAAGGCGGCCCGCGAGTACGCCGACGCACACGGCATCGATCTCGACGTCGTCCGGGAGTCCTTCACCCCGGTCGTGGAGTTCGACCACGCCCTGCGCGACGAACTCGGCCGCATCCTCGGCAAGGACACCGGCCTGACCGTGCCCGTCCTCGGCACCGGCGCGGGACACGACGCCGGGATCCTGTCCGGGAGGATTCCGACCGCCATGCTGTTCGTGCGCAACCCCACTGGTGTCTCGCACTCCCCGGCCGAGTTCGCGGCCGAGGACGACTGCGTGGCCGGGGTGCACGCACTCGCCGACGTACTGGAAGGGCTGGCCCGCAGGTGACCAAGGGGACCTACTGGTTGGAGCACGCCTGGCTCGGCAGCCGTGTCGAGCCCGGCGTGGCCGTCGAGGTCGCGGACGGGCGGATCGGTGCCGTCCGCACCGGGACGCCCGCCCCGCCGCCCGGCGCCGAGGTGCTGCGCGGGCTGACCCTGCCGGGGCTCGCCAACGCCCACAGCCACGCCTTCCACCGGGCGCTGCGCGGCACCGTCCAGGTCGGCTCCGGCACCTTCTGGACCTGGCGCGAGGTGATGTACTCCGTCGCCGACCGGCTGACCCCGGAGACCTACCACGCCCTGGCCCGCGCGGTGTACGCCGAGATGGCCCTCGCCGGCATCACCTGCGTCGGCGAGTTCCACTACGTCCACCACGCCCCCGGCGGCACCCCCTACGCCGACCCCAACGCCATGGGCGAGGCGCTGATCGCGGCCGCCGCCGAGGCCGGCATCCGCATCACCCTCCTCGACACCTGCTACCTCTCCGCCGGCTTCGGCGAGGCCCCGAACGCCCACCAGCTGCGGTTCTCCGACGGCAGCGCGGACGCCTGGGCGACACGCTGTGCAGTTCTCAAGGAACGGGACCACGCACGGATCGGAGCGGCGATCCACTCGGTACGGGCCGTGCCCGCCGACCAGTTGGCGACCGTGGCCGGCTGGGCGCAGGAGCGGCGGGCCCCGCTGCACGTGCACCTGTCGGAGCAGACCGCCGAGAACGACGCCTGCCTCGCCGCCCACGGCCGCACCCCCACCCGGCTCCTCGCCGACCACGGTGTCCTCGGGCCGCGCACCACCGGGGTGCACAACACCCACCTCACCGACGAGGACATCGCCCTGCTCGGCGGCTCGGGCACCGGCACCTGCATGTGCCCCACCACCGAGCGGGACCTGGCCGACGGCATCGGCCCGGCCGTCGCCCTCCAGCGGGCCGGCTCCCCGCTCTCCCTCGGCTCCGACAGCCACGCCGTCATCGACCTGCTCGAAGAGGCGCGCGCGATGGAGCTGAACGAGCGGCTGCGCACCCGCACCCGCGGCCACTGGACGGCCACCGCACTGCTGCGGGCCGCCACCGCCGACGGCCACGCCGCCCTCGGCTGGGACGAGGCCGGCACGATCGAACCCGGGGCGCTCGCCGACCTGACGACGATCGCGCTGGACTCGGTCAGGACGGCCGGGCCGCTGCCGAGGCTGGGCGCCGAGACGGCCGTATTCGCGGCGGGCGCGGCCGACGTGCGGCACACGGTCGTGGGCGGCCGGCACGTCGTACGCGACGGGGCGCACACGCTCGTGCCGGACGTGCCGCAGGCCCTCGCGCGGGCGGTCGAAGCCCTCCGCACCTGACGATCACCCACGAGGACACCATGAGCAGCAGCACCGTCATCACCAACATCGCCACGCTGGTCACCAACGACCCCTCCCTCGGTGACTCCCCCCTCGGTCTGGTCCAGGACGCGGCCGTCGTCATCGACGGCGACCGGGTCGTGTGGACCGGTGAGTCAAGCAAAGCACCCGCCACTGACAACCGGGTCGACGCCGGCGGCCGGGCGGTGCTGCCGGGCTTCGTGGACTCCCACTCCCACCTGGTGTTCGCGGGCGACCGGACGCAGGAGTTCAACGCCCGCATGTCCGGCCGCTCCTACACGGCGGGCGGCATCCGCACCACGGTCGCGGCCACCCGGGCCGCGAGCGACTCGGAACTGGAGGCGAACCTCACCCGTTACCTCGACGAGGCCCTCCGCCAGGGCACGACGACGTTCGAGACCAAGTCGGGCTACGGCCTCACCGTCGAGGACGAGTCCCGGGCCCTGCGCCTCGCGGCGAAGCACACCGACGAGGTGACGTACCTCGGCGCGCACATCGTCAGCCCCGACCACGCCGACGACCCGGCGGCCTATGTCGCCCTGGTCACCGGCGAGATGCTGGACGCCTGCGCGCCGCACGCCCGCTGGATCGACGTCTTCTGCGAGAAGGGCGCCTTCGACGGCGACCAGGCCCGCGCGATCCTCACCGCCGGCAAGGCGAAGGGCCTGCACCCGCGCATCCACGCCAACCAGCTCTCCTACGGCCCCGGTGTGCAGCTCGCCGTCGAACTGGACGCGGCCAGCGCCGACCACTGCACCCACCTCACGGACGCGGACGTGGACGCCCTGGCGAACAGCGCGACGGTCGCCACCCTGCTCCCCGGAGCCGAGTTCTCCACCCGCGCCGAGTGGCCGGACGCCCGCCGCCTCCTGGACGCCGGTGTGACGGTCGCCCTGTCCACGGACTGCAACCCCGGCTCGTCGTTCACCTCCTCCGTGCCCTTCTGCATCGCGCTGGCCGTCCGCGACATGCGGATGACCCCGGACGAGGCGGTCTGGTCGGCCACGGCGGGCGGCGCCGCGGCCTTGCGCCGCACCGACGTGGGCCGCCTCACCCCCGGCGCCTACGCCGACCTGACCCTCCTGGACGCGCCCAGCCACGTCCACCTCGCCTACCGGCCGGGTGTGCCCCTGGTCAGCGGGGTGTGGCGACGCGGAGTCCGGGTGGTGTGAGCTCGGGTGCGGTGAGCCGGACGGTGCGGCCCCGCCGGGACACCGGGCGCCCTCAGCGCGCCCCCGCCCGCCACCGCTGCTCCCGGCCGCCGTCCAGGGGGCTGAGGGCCACGCCGCACCGGCCCTGCGGGGTGACCGCCGTCTCGATCGCGATGTACGGGCGGATCGTGCCGTCGGGATCGACGGAGAAGCGGAGGTTCCCGCCGTTGTCGCTGTAGACGGCGTCGCACTCCCAGATGCCCACGCCCCGGTCGACCGAGCCCCGGCTGTCCAGGCAGAAGTGGTCGTCGGCCGCCGAGCGGAGCACCCCGAGGTAGGGGTCGACGCGCCAGCGCTGGGTGGGCGCGGAGGAGCAGGGGGCGGTGACGACGTCGTTGCCCTGGGACAGGTCGCCGTAGCGGATGTCCAGGCAGCGGCCCGTGGCGAGGTCGACGACCTGCGCGGGCGAGGTGCCCGGCGGCCGGGGTGTCGGCGCCGGCGTCGGTGTCGTCCGGTTCGGTGACGGGGCCGGGCGGGGGGAGGCCGGCCTCGGGGTGGCCGACGGCGACGACCGGGTGGGGGAGACGCTGGGTGACGGGGACGGGGTGGGGGACGGGGTCGGGGTGACGGACACCGTGGCCGTCACCGTCACCGGGGGGTGCGCCGGGGTCGCGACCGCCGGCTGCTGGTCGGCGTGGTGCGCCGGGACGAGCGCGAACACCAGGAGCGGGGTCAGCGCCACCCCCAGGGCCGCCGCGACCAGCAGGACGCGGCGCCGGGGTGGCTCACCGGGCTGCTCCGCCAGGGCGGTTGGGGGCGCGGCGGGCTCCTCCCGGCCTAGGTACGCCGTTCCGCGCCACGGCAGCAGGCCCTCGGCCAGGGTCTGCCGGGGCGCGTCCCGCAGCGCCCGCAGGTCCTCGAACGCGGCCGTGCAGTGCGGGCAGCGGGCCATGTGGGCGTCCAGGTCGGCGCTGTGGCGCGGGGCGTCCGGCCGTACCGCCTCCTCGATCAGCCGGCGGAAGTCGGCACAGCGCGGGTCGTCCGAGGCGGCCAGGCGGTGCCTCAGACAGGCCTGGGCCAGGGCCTTGAGGGCCTGCTGGGTGCCGTAGGCGACGTCCGCGCGGCTCAGGCCCAGGAAGGCGGCGGTGCGCTCCACGGATTCCGCGTCGAGGACGCCGTACCAGAGCAGGCCCTGGGTGCGGGACGGCAGCGACTGGAAGGCCGGCAGCAGTGGCGGGGTCGGGCCCTCGGGGCGGCCGGTGGCGTTCAGCACCAGCAGCAGGCCCGGGTCGATGCCCACGGAGCGTTCGTCGCGCGCCCAGTCGGCCGCCAGCCGGGCGGTGAGCAGCAGGAGTCGGTGGCGCAGCGGGACGGGCGGTTCGACGCCCCGGGCCGTCTCGCGGGCCGCCGTGGCGAAGGTCTCCGCCGCCAGCCGGCGGGCCACGGGATCGCTCACCGCGCACAGCCGGGCGTAGCCGAGGACCGCCGGGTGGTGCCGGCGGCGCAGCTCCTGGAGCGCCGCGTACGCCGTGTGCGTGGGGGAGCGCAGCAGTTCGGTCAGCCGTGCGTCCGGTGCGTCCTCGCGGCCCCCGGATCCGGCGTGGTCGTCCTCCTCGGCCATACGACACCCTCCGTTCCGCGAACGCGGCTGTTACACCAGCCGGTTCGGGGGGCCATAGTGGTGGAGGGGACGGGCGCTGCAAAGATGTTTCCGCGGGTAACCGCATAACGGTTGGGCCGTGGGGCACCCGCCAGCCGGAGGGGCAGGTCCCGGGAACGGCGAAGCGGCCCGGCGCCGTCCGCCGAGCCGCTTTCCGCCGTCACAGGGGCGCTTTCGCTGTCACAGGGCCGCCTTCCGCCGTCGCAGGGCCGCCTTCCGCGTCCGCGAGCGACGCCGGTGTCACTCGTCCAGGGTGAGCCCCTTGCGCAGCCGGACCAGGGTGCGCGAGAGCAGCCGGGACACGTGCATCTGGGAGATGCCGAGTTCCTCGCCGATCTCCGACTGGGTCATGTTCGCCACGAAACGCAGGGAGAGGATCTTCCGGTCCCGGGGCGCGAGTTCGGCGATCAGCGGCTTGAGCGACTCGATGTACTCGATGCCCTCCAGGCCGTGGTCCTCGTACCCGATACGGTCCGCGAGGGCGCCCTCGGTCTCGTCCTCCTCGGGCTGGGCGTCCAGCGAGGAGGCGGTGTACGCGTTCGAGGCGGCCATGCCCTCGACGACCTCCTCCCGGGAGATGCCGAGGCGCTCGGCGAGTTCCGCGACCGTGGGGGCGCGGTCCAGCCGCTGCGCCAGCTCGTCGCCGGCCTTGGCGAGGTCGAGCCGCAGCTCCTGCAGCCGGCGCGGGACGCGCACGGACCACGAGGTGTCACGGAAGAACCGCTTGATCTCGCCGATGATGGTCGGCATCGCGAAGGTGGGGAACTCGACGCCGCGCGAGAGTTCGAAGCGGTCGATCGCCTTGATCAGGCCGATGGTGCCGACCTGGATGATGTCCTCCATGGGCTCGCTGCGGGAGCGGAAGCGGGAGGCGGCGAACTTGACGAGCGCGAGGTTCAGCTCGACCAGGGTGTTGCGGACGTACGCGTGCTCGTACGTCCCTTCCTCCAGCGACTCCAGCCGCTCGAAGAGGGTCTTCGACAGGGCGCGCGCGTCGACGGCGCCGATCTCGTCGTAGGGGGGGATCTCCGGGAGTCCCTCGAAGACGTCGAGGGTGTCGATGGGATGATCCAGTTGTTCCGGTGGGGGTGTCGACGTCGCGATCGGGGTATGCGATGCGTCGAGCCGGGGTGACATGGGTGTCCTCCATCGTTCTCGGCATAAGGCTGCCGAAGCCAGTACGTGAACTGCGGTGTGCGGCGCCTCCGAAGCCGGCGTGTAGGAATGTGTGCCTTACTAGCCCTACCCGGTGTACCGAGCGAGTCGCAAGTGCGTTCTGTGGCGATATGTCCGATTGTGTGCGGATGTTCGGGTGTCGGAGTGTGCTTGGAAGGCGTAATGTTCGAGGGCATCAGCAGCCACGACCTCGGGAGAGAGAGACGGCATGGACCACGGGACGGTCGGCAGCGCACAGTCGGGCCGGCTTCTGGTGGAGGTGCGGGAAGAGGGCTCCAGCGCCGTTGTGACACCGGCCGGTGAGCTGGACCACCACACCGCCGATCTTTTGCGTGAGCCCCTCGACGACCTTCTGGACAAGGGCTTCGCGCGGCTCGTCGTGGACTGCTCGCGCCTGGAGTTCTGCGACTCCACGGGGCTGAACGTCCTGCTGGGCGCCCGGCTGAAGGCGGAGGCCGCCGGAGGCGGCGTCCATCTGGCCGGGATGCTGCCGGTGGTGGCCCGCGTGTTCGAGATCACAGGAGCCGAGGCGGTCTTCACCGTCCACGATTCCGTGGAGGCGGCTCTGGCCGACCGTGCCGACTGAGCCGCCGCCCCCGCCCGGACCGGTCCGCGCACCGGCTTTGGAGGGCGTTGTCCGCGTCACGTCCAAAACGGGGGTGTTCCGTCGGATCGGCCGGGCAGGAGAGGGCAGAAGAAGGCAGGAGACGTCCTGTCGGCCGCCGGATCCACCGTGGCCGGCGAACGACCTGACGGAACGCGCGTCCGACGCACGGACGGGCCAGGCCCCCGCCGGGCGGCGGAGGGCGGAACGGCCCGCCGGTGGGCGGGACGGGGACGACCTGTGTACGACCCGCGGACGGCGTACGGACCGGCCGGCGCCGACGGTGCCGGACGCACGGCCCGGCCGCCGGCCGGACCACTGACCGGACTATTGAATCTTGAACTGGTGATTCGGTGAGGTGAAGCGCTGATGAGCACCACCCGGCCTTTCTCGCCGGGCGACCGCGGCCCGGAGCCCAGCGGCGCTTCCGGGGCGTCCGAGGGGGAGGCGCCGGCCACCGGCGCCGCCACGGGGGCAGCCGCGCCGTCCGGGGCGGCTGTGCCCTCCGGGGCCGCCGTGTCTTCCGGGGCCGCCGTGCCCTCCGGAGCGGCCGACGGCACACCGCGAGCCCGGGGGCGGCAGGTCCGCAGACTCCGTCTCGAAGGCGAGAGCGGGGTGGTCCCGCTCGCCCGTGACTTCACCCGCCAGGCGCTGTACGCGTGGGGCTGGCTGCCGGCGGACACCGCCGACCAGCGGGCCGCCGCCGAGGACGTGCTGCTGGTCGTCTCCGAACTGGTCACCAACGCCTGCCTGCACGCCGAGGGACCCGACGAACTCCGCCTGGCCTGCGACAACAAGGTGATCCGGCTGGAGGTCTCCGACCGCGGCGCCGGCCAGCCGGCCCCGCGCACCCCGCACCGCGCCGGACGCCCCGGCGGCCACGGCATGTTCATCGTGCAGCGGCTGTGCCTGGACTGGGGCGTGGTCCGCACGGCCGATACGCCGGGCAAGACGGTCTGGGCCGAGCTGGGCGCCCCGGCCTGAGCAGCCCGTACGGCCGCCCGGGCGCCGGTGCACACCGGTTCCCGCCGGCCGATCGGCCGCCATGCCCGGCGGTCCGCCCTACGACACCTCTTCCACGGGATCTCCCCCACGACCCCTCTCCGCGCACGCCGGACCGCCACAACTCCGGCGTGTGACGCGTCTTCCAACCTCACGGCCCCCGGCGTACCTTGACGGCCGAATCTGATATGCCGTCAGGAACGGATGGGGTGGACCGACCGTGTCGTACCCGAAACGAACCGCCGCGCTCGCGTCCGCCGCGGCCCTGGCCGGCTCGGCGGTGCTGCTGGCCGCGCCGACCGCCCACGCCGACGTCGTCGACGTCAACTACCGCTGCCAGACCCCGATCGGTGTCAAGAGCGCCGTTTCACCCATCGACATCAAGGGCGTCCGGAGCGGCAGCGGCTACCGGCTCACCATGTCCTGGCAGAAGGGCGTCTCCTCCAGCCCGGTCGAGCTGGGCAAGGGGGCGATGAGCCCCAGCGCCACGATCGGGCTGGGCGGCGCCGACAGCGGCACGCTCGCCGTCAGCGGACCCGCCAACGCCGCCGCCATCCCGGCCAACACGCCCATCAAGATCAGCGACCTGAGCGGCACCTACACGCCGAAGAAGAGCGGCAAGGTCACCTTCACGGCGGGGACGCTCACGATCAAGGCGCTCGGTACGACGACGACCTGCACGCCGACCAACAGCCCGAAGCCGTCCCTCACCCTGGACGTCACGGCGGCAGGCGGTTCGTCGTCCTCATCCTCGTCCTCCCCCAACTCCTCGTCGTCCTCCTCGTCCTCGTCCTCGTCGTCGGGAGGCGTCGGGCAGCTGCCGCAGACCGGGCCCGAGGACTCCGTGGTCGCCCTCGGCACGCTCGGCGGAACGGTTCTCCTCGCCGGTGCGGCGGGCGCCCTGTGGCTGTCCCGGCGGGGCCGGACCGCCCGCCGCTGACCGGGGCCGGCCGGACCGCATCCCGCCGCACCCGCGCCGCCCGCCGAACCGTCCGGCCATCACCGCTGGAGCCGCCCATGCCGCCCGCGCCGCCGCCCCCTCCGCGGATGCCGCTGCCCGTCCCCCTGCTCCCGCCGCTCACGCTGCCGACCGCCCGCGCGCGGTCCTGGTGGCTCGCGCCCCCGGGCGGCGCACCAGGCACCCCCGAGCGGACGGGGGCGGTGTCGTGAGGCGGAGTGTGCTGCTGGTTCTCGTGGCGCTGCTGGTGGGAGTCGTCGGGCCGGTCGGACAGGGGGCGGCAGCGGATCGGCCGGTGGTGCGGCTGTCGGCGGTGCAGGCCGGGGCCGGCGGGTCGGTCACCGTCAGCGGGAGCGGCTGGCGGCCGCGCACGCTGCTGACGGTGCTGGTGTGCGGGCGGGCCACCCCGGCCCGGGGAGTCGTCGGCGGCACCAACTCCTGCGCCAACGGCGACGGGCGGGCCGTGACCACCGGCGCCGACGGCGCCTTCAGCCGGAGACTGCCGGTCGCCGAACCCCCCGTACCCTGCCCCTGCGTCGTCCACGTGACCACCGTCACCGGCGCCACGGCCGAGGCGGACGCCGTCCTCCAGGTCGCCGGGCACCCCGTGGCCCCGCTGCCCGCCGAGCGCTCCGCCGGCCGGCTGGCGGTGCTCTCCGACACCCGGCTGACCGGGTCGAGCGGGCCGCTGACCTGGTTCGGGGCGCCACCCGCCCGCACCCTGACCTTCACCGTCGGCAACACCGGCACGAGCCCGATCGAGAACCCGGTGTTCCAGGTCGGCACCGCGCACGGCGTCTTCGCCCCCGAGTGGGACGAGCGGCAGTGGCACGGCACCCTGGGCCCGGGGAAAAAGGCGCAGGTCAAGCTGCCGGTCGAACTGTCGGCCGGGGCGCACGGCAACTACACCGTCACCCTCCGCTACGGCGACCGGGTGCTCGCCGAGCAGCCCTGGGGCGTGGGCCGGCCGTGGGGCGTGACCCTGTTCTGGATCCTGCTCTGCCTGGTCGTACCGACCGCCCTGTTCCGCATCGGCATGGCCCTGGTGGACCGGATCCGCCCGCACCGCCCCGGCGGAACCCGCCACCCGCACCCGAACCCGCGACCGCGACCGCGCCTGCCGTTCCCGCGCTCCCGCACCGCCGGGCCCCCGGCGCCCCGGGCCGCAGCGGCTCCGGCCCTGCCGTGGTTCACCCCGGACTGCGCACCGCACGACGACAGCCCGACGACCCCGACGAGCCTTACGACACCGACCGCACCCACCAGCCCCACCACTCCCACCACACCACCCACGAAGGGACCCACGTGAGCATGCGAAGGAGAGGCACAGCGGCCGGGAGCACGGGCGCCCTGCTGGTGCTCTGCGCGGCGGGCGTCCTGCTGGGCCCGATGGTGGCGCCCGCGCAGGCGGCCGAGGTGGCCTATGCCACCCACTGCGTGCCGCCCGCGGGCATCGACCCCGTCGACGGCACCACGAAGGTCGAGATCACCGCGCCGGCCACGGCCAAGGTGGGCGACACGGTGGACATCGGGTGGAAGTTCGTCCAGGCCGCGTCCAGGAACCCGGACATCATCGACCTGCCGGCGAACTCGGTCCAGCCGTCCGGCGTGCTGAAGGCGGCCGGCGCGCAGACCGCCGACCTCGCGATGCGGGGGCCGCGGGAGAACCCCGCCATCCCCAAGGGCGGGGCCATGGTGCTGTCCGACATGAAGGGCAGCCTGAAGCTGACGGCGGCCGGCGAGGTGACGCTGACCCCGGACGCGTACACCGTCAACGCGATGTCGACCGACACGCGGTGCACGCCCAAGGAGACCGTGCAGAAGGCGGCGACGATCAAGGTGGCAGCGGGCGGCGGCACGCCGACCGCGACCCCGACGAAGTCGGCGACCCCCACCCGCTCGGCGACCCCCACGAAGTCGGCGACCCCCACCCGCTCGGCCACGCCCACGGCGACCGGCGGCACCGGGCAGACCGACTTCCCCGGCAGGGAGGTGCAGGTCCCGTACGCCTGCAAGACCCCGATCGGCGACAAGAGCGCGACCTCGCCGGTGCGGATCGACGCGCGGAAGGACGGCGGGAGCTACGCCCTGACCGTGAAGTTCGGGAAGTCGGTGATGGACAGCCCCGTGGACATCCCGAAGGACTCCGTGAAGCCGTCCATGGAGGTGCTGCTGGGCGGCGCCGACAAGGGCACCGTGCACGTGGAGGGGCCGACGAACGCGGGCCCCGTCAAGGCCGGCAGCCCGATCGAGATCCCCGACCTCACCGGCACCTACAAGCCGGGCGCGAGCGGCACCTCGACGCTGTCCCCGGGCGTCCTCACGGTCAAGGCCCTCGGTACGACCACGACCTGCACCCCGGCGAGGACGGAGGTCTCCCTCACCCTGGACACCACCGGGCAGCCCGGCGGGGCCGCCGGCGGGACGTCGACCTCGGGCGGGTCCTCCGGCACCGGGTCCTCCGGCACCGCCACGACCGGCGGTGACGGCGGCTCCGGCGGCCTGGCCGAGACGGGCGCGAGCGACCACGGCGCCCTGAAGGCCCTGGGCCTGGTGGCGGGCACGGTGATCCTGCTGGGCGGCGCGGTCTTCACGGTGCTTCCCCGGCGCAGGGCGCGATAGCCGGCCCGAGGCCCGCACGAACGGAGGGCCACCGCATCCCGGGGATGCGGTGGCCCTGCCGGCTGCGACTGCGGGCGGACTTAGTGCACGTCGCCCATCATCTTCTTCACCTTGCCGCGGTACATCCACACCGCGGCACCCGCGACCACGGCGAGGACGGCCTCCAGGGCGACGAAGCTCATCCGGTCGAGGTTGACGCCGCCGACGGCCGGGTTGGACAGCAGGGCGGTGACCGAGTCGCCCGCGGTGACGGCGAGGAACCAGACGCCCATCATCTGCGAGGCGTACTTCTGCGGCGCCATCTTCGTCGTCACGGACAGACCCACCGGGGACAGCGTCAGCTCACCGACGGTCTGCGCGAAGTAGATCGCGACCAGCCACATCGCCGCGGCCTTGTGACCGCCCTCCGCGATGGACAGCGGGGCGAGGAAGACGAAGAAGGACGCGCCCACCAGCACCAGGCCGGAGGAGAACTTCACGATGGTGCTCGGCTCCTTGCCGCGGCGGTTCAGCCACAGCCACAGCCACGCGAACACCGGCGCCAGCGCCATGATCATGACCGGGTTGACCGACTGGTACCAGGAGACCGGGAACTCCCAGCCGAAGATGGTGTTGTCGGCCCGCTCCTCGGCGAACAGCGACAGGGTCGAGCCACCCTGGTCGTAGATCATCCAGAACACGGCGGCGGCGACGAAGAACCAGATGTACGCCGACACCTTCGACCGCTCGGCGGAGTCCAGGTCCTTGTCCCGCAGGATGCGGGAGATGACCATGATCGGCACGAGCAGGCCGATGAGGGTGAGCGGGATCAGCGCCCAGTTCAGGGTGAAGTTGCCGGTGCCGCCGACGATGCCGTAGAAGACCACGGCGATGGCCAGCCAGATCAGGCCCTTGCGCAGGGTGGCCGCCTTCTCGACGGGCGTCAGCGGGGTCGGCACCTCGCTGCTCTTCGGGTTCAGGTGGCGGCCGCCGAGCAGGTACTGGGCCAGACCCAGCGCCATGCCGAGCGCGGCCAGCGCGAAGCCCAGGTGCCAGTTGACGCTCTCACCGACGGTGCCGATGGTCAGCGGGGCGACGAAGGCACCGAGGTTGATGCCGATGTAGAAGAGCGTGAAGCCACCGTCCCGGCGCGGGTCCTGAGGACCGTTGTAGAGATGGCCGACCATCGTGGAGATGTTGGCCTTCAGCAGACCGGAGCCGATGGCGACGAGGACCAGGCCGACGTAGAAGCTCGCGGCGGCGGGCAGCGCGAGGCACAGGTGGCCGAGCATGATGACGACGCCCGCGACGGCGACCGTCTTGCGGGGGCCGAGCACGCGGTCGGCGAACCAGCCGCCGGGCAGGGTGAGCAGGTAGACGAGCGACAGGTACACGGAGTAGATCGCCGTCGCCGTGCCCGCGTTCAGGTGCAGGCCACCCGGGGCCACCAGGTACAGCGGGAGCAGGGCCCTCATGCCGTAGTAGGAGAAACGCTCCCACATCTCGGTCATGAAAAGGGTGGCCAGTCCGCGGGGGTGGCCGAAGAAGGTCTTCTCGGAACCGGGGGTGCCCGGTCGGACCGAGTCCTTCGTCAGGCTGGACGCCATGGTCGTTCCTTGCTGGTCGGGACGCGGCTGCTGGAGCGTTGCGCGCCCGGTGGGGGTGCGGCCGGCACCGGCAGGTCGGTCGTCCACCCCCACGCCCAGGGGGACCCCCTCCGGATCACGGAGCGGCGGACGGCAACCATCGGGATCCACGCCCCGCGACGCTTCAGTAGCGTCCGGAGCCCGGCCAGAGGTCGTTCCTTTCAAGGCTGATCTTGATCAGCCCGTACACAAAAGAGACCTTCAGCGTCCACTGCCCGCCGAAGGCCCCCGGTGTACTACAGGCGTTCAGATCACCATACGGCAGTACACCGCCGGATATGGAAGGACTTGAGACGCGGATCACAGGTGTCGCGGGAACCGTACGCGGGCATTCGAAGGTCCCTTCCAGGATCGCATCCCCAGGTCAATGGTCCGTACCGGGACGGCCGGAAGGTAAGAACACCGGAAACCGATCACACCCCGGCACCGCGCCCGGGCGGTCTACCATCACCTCATGACCCGTGTACTGCTCGCCGAGGACGACGCGTCCATCTCGGAGCCGCTGGCCCGCGCCCTGCGCCGGGAAGGTTACGAGGTCGAGGTGCGCGAGGACGGACCCACCGCGCTCGACGCCGGAATGCAGGGCGGCGTCGATCTGGTCGTGCTGGACCTGGGCCTGCCCGGCATGGACGGCCTGGAGGTCGCCCGCCGGCTGCGCGCCGACGGCCACGCCGTGCCCATCCTCATCCTGACCGCGCGGGCCGACGAGGTAGACACCGTCGTCGGCCTGGACGCGGGCGCCGACGACTACGTCACCAAGCCCTTCCGGCTCGCCGAACTGCTCGCCCGGGTGCGGGCCCTGCTCCGGCGCGGCGCCGCCGAGCCGCAGCAGCCGCCGGCCACGCACGGGGTGCGGATCGACGTCGAGTCGCACCGGGCGTGGATGGGCGACGAGGAACTCCAGCTCACCGCCAAGGAGTTCGACCTGCTGCGGGTGCTGGTGCGGGACGCCGGCCGGGTGGTGACCCGGGACCAGCTGATGCGCGAGGTCTGGGACACCACGTGGTGGTCCTCGACCAAGACCCTCGACATGCACATCTCCTGGCTGCGCAAGAAGCTCGGGGACGACGCGGCGAACCCCCGGTACATCGCCACGGTGCGGGGCGTCGGCTTCCGGTTCGAGAAGAGCTGACCGCGGACCGGCCCCAGCGAGCAGCCAGGTAACCAGGTAGCGGACCATGCGCCGACGTCTCATCCAGTCCACCCTCGCCGTCGTCCTCGTGGTGATCGCCGTCTTCGGCGTCTCCCTCGTGATCGTCGAGACGCGGACGATCAGCAACAGCGCCCAGGAACGGGTGGAGTCGGAGGCGGTGCGGCTGGCCAGCATCGTGGACAGCCGGATCCTCGCCGCGGAGAACGTCAGCGCGGAGGTCCTGCGCAACCCGGTCAGCAAGGAGCAGTACGCGGTCATCCGGCTGCCCGGCAAGCAGCCCATAGAGATCGGCGCCAAGCCCGAGGGCGACACCATCGGCTACACCCAGCACGGCGAGGAGGGCGAGACGGTCACCGTGCAGGAGCCCCGCTCCGCCGTCACCCGCGAGGTCGGCCGGACCCTGCTGATCATCGGGCTGGTCGCGCTCCTCGCCGTGGTGGCGGCGGTGCTCCTCGCCGTACGACAGGCCAACCGGCTCGCCTCCCCGCTGACCGACCTCGCCGAGACCGCCGAACGCCTCGGCTCCGGCGACCCGCGCCCGCGGCACAAGCGGTACGGCGTCCCCGAGCTGGACCGGGTCGCCGACGTCCTGGACTCCTCCGCCGAGCGGATCGGGCGCATGCTGACCGCCGAGCGGCGCCTGGCGGCCGACGCCTCCCACCAGCTGCGCACTCCGCTGACCGCGCTGTCCATGCGGCTGGAGGAGATCACGCTCACCGATGACCCGGACACGGTGAAGGAGGAGGCGACGATCGCGTTGACGCAGGTGGAGCGGCTGACGGACGTCGTGCAGCGGCTGCTGACGAACTCCCGCGACCCGCGCACCGGCTCCGCCGTCACCTTCGACCTGGACGAGGTCATCCAGCAGCAGCTCGCCGAGTGGCGGCCCGCCTACCGCAGCGCAGGCCGGGCCATCGTCAGCTCCGGCAAGCGGCACCTGACGGCGGTGGGCACGCCGGGCGCGGTCGCCCAGGTGCTGGCGGCGCTGATCGAGAACTCGCTCATGCACGGCGGCGGCACCGTCGCCCTGCGCACCCGGGTCACCGGCAACCAGGCCGTGATCGAGGTCACCGACGAGGGCCCGGGCGTACCGGCGGACCTCGGCGCGCGGATCTTCGAGCGCACGATCAGCGGCCGCAACTCCACCGGAATCGGCCTGGCCGTGGCCCGCGACCTCGCGGAAGCCGACGGCGGCCGCCTGGAACTCCTCCAGGCGCAACCCCCGGTCTTCGGCCTGTTCCTCTCCCGCACGCCCCCGTCCCGGGTACTCGACGAGGACCGGCCTACGGTCCGGTAGACGCCGGGAGCGGGGCGGCGGGAGCCGGAGTGCCGGCCCGGGTTACGGGACGCGTTGCCGTGGGGGCTGCTTCTTCGACTCCCGCTCCAGGAGGGTCTCCGCGGTCGCCACGGTTTCCCGGGCCGGGAGGGCGCGGAAGACCCAGCTGCGGTACGACCAGAAGCGGAACAGCGTGGCCACGCCGATGCCGACGAACTTGAAGATGTTGCTCTGCAGCGGGCTGTCCCAGCCGAAGGTGTAGGTCGCCAGGTACAGAATGCCGTTCTCGATCACCAGGCCGACCGCGCTGAACAGCAGGAACAGCGTGAGTTCCTTGGTGCGCCCGCCCTTGTCGCGGTCCCGGTACGTCCAGTAACGGAAGCCGACGTAGTTGAAGACGATGGCCACGACGGTCGCGATGATGCTGGCCCGCACCACCGGCAGGTCCGAGACATGCCGGACCAGGTTGAACACGCCGAGATTGACCAGGACGCCGGCACCGCCGACCGCCCCGAACTTGACGACCTCGCGTACGAGCCGTTGCAGCCCCGAGGAACGAGGTTCCATGGCTGTGCAGCTCCCGTCGTCCGGTTGAATCGTCCCCGCCATGCTAGCCGGGCGGAGCCCCCGGTGCCTGTGCACCGGCCCATTCCCCGGAAACAGGACGGAAAGAACAGGGGAAACCCCGGGTAAGAGCCCGCAGCGGGGACGGGATCCGGACTCCCCGGCGTGGCCGATACCCTAGGGGTGTGACGTTCCCGGTAGTCGGCATGGTCGGCGGGGGGCAGCTCGCGCGTATGACGCACGAAGCGGGCATCCCGTTGGGCATCAGGTTCAAGCTTCTCAGTGACACTCCGCAGGATTCCGCCGCGCAGGTCGTGAGCGATGTCGTCATCGGCGACTACCGCGACCTGGAGACGCTGCGCGCCTTCGCGCGCGGCTGCGACGTGATCACCTTCGACCACGAGCACGTGCCCACCGAGCACCTGCGCGCCCTGGAGGCGGACGGCATCCCCGTGCGCCCCGGCCCGGACGCGCTGGTGCACGCCCAGGACAAGGGCGTGATGCGGGCCAGGCTCGACGCGATCGGCATCCCGTGCCCCCGGCACCGGATCGTCGCCGACCCGGAGGACGTCGCCCGGTTCGCCGCCGAGGGCGACGGCTTCCCCGTCGTCCTCAAGACGGTCCGCGGCGGCTACGACGGCAAGGGCGTCTGGGTCGTGGACTCCGTCGAGGAGGCGGCCGAGCCGTTCCACGCCGGCGTCCCCGTGCTCGCCGAGGAGAAGGTCGACTACGTCCGCGAGCTGGCCGCCAACGTCGTCCGCTCCCCGCACGGCCAGGCCGTCGCCTACCCGGTCGTGGAGTCCCAGCAGGTGAACGGCGTCTGCGACACGGTCATAGCCCCGGCGCCCGCCCTGGAGGAGCACCTGGCGCTGAAGGCCGAGGAGATGGCCCTGTCCATCGCCAAGGAGCTGGACGTCGTCGGCCACCTCGCCGTCGAGCTGTTCCAGACCCGCGACGGCCGCATCCTCGTCAACGAGCTGGCGATGCGCCCGCACAACTCCGGCCACTGGACCATGGACGGCGCGATCACCTCCCAGTTCGCCAACCACGTCCGCGCGGTCCTCGACCTGCCGCTGGGCGACCCGCGCCCGCGCGCGCCGTGGACCGTGATGGTGAACGTGCTGGGCGGCGACTACCCGGACATGTACTCCGCGTACTTGCACTGCATGGCCCGCGACCCCAAGCTCAAGATCCACATGTATGGCAAGGACGTGAAGCCGGGCCGCAAGGTCGGACACGTCAACACCTACGGCGACGACCTGGACGAGGTGCTGGAGCGCGCCCGTCACGCAGCCGGCTACCTGAGAGGCACCATCACCGAATGAGCCCCGTTGTTGGCATCGTCATGGGGTCGGACTCCGACTGGCCCGTCATGGAAGCCGCCGCCAAGGCCCTGGACGAGTTCGAGATCGCCTACGAGGTCGACGTCGTCTCCGCGCACCGCATGCCCCGCGAGATGGTCACGTACGGCGAACAGGCCGCCGACCGCGGCCTGAAGGTGATCATCGCCGGTGCGGGCGGTGCCGCCCACCTGCCCGGCATGCTCGCCTCCGTCACCCCGCTGCCGGTCATCGGCGTGCCCGTGCCGCTGAAGTACCTGGACGGCATGGACTCGCTGCTCTCCATCGTGCAGATGCCCGCCGGGGTCCCGGTCGCCACGGTCTCCGTCGCCGGTGCCCGCAACGCCGGCCTCCTCGCCGCCCGGATCCTCGCCGCGCACGACGAGGACCTGCTGCACCGCATGCGCGACTTCCAGCAGGAGCTCAACGACCAGGCCACCGAGAAGGGCAAGCGGCTGCGCACCAAGGTCGAGGGCGCGGGCAGCGGCTTCGGCTTCGGGAAGTGACCGCCGTGGCCGCCCTGGACGAAGCCCGCGCGCTGCTGCGCGAGTTTCCCGTGGTCGACGGGCACAACGACCTCCCCTGGGCGCTGCGCAAGAAGGCCGGCTACGACCTGGACGCCCTGGACATCGCCGGCGACCGGCGCGCGCGGCTGCACACCGACCTGCCGCGGCTCCGCGCCGGCGGCGTCGGCGCCCAGTACTGGTCGGTGTACGTGCCCTGCGAGGAGCCCGACCCGGTCACGGCCACGCTG
This sequence comes from Streptomyces sp. NPDC023481, assembly GCF_055560195.1. Lineage (NCBI taxonomy): Bacteria > Bacillati > Actinomycetota > Actinomycetes > Kitasatosporales > Streptomycetaceae > Streptomyces > Streptomyces sp. NPDC023481. Next base: position 48,706 of record NZ_JBVHJE010000012.1, on the reverse strand, counting down.
GAGCAGATCGACTGCGTCCGCCTGCTGCTGGAGCGCTACCCGGCGGACCTGGCGCCCGCGCTGACCGCCGCCGACATGGAGACGGCCCGCCGGGACGGCCGTATCGCCTCGCTCATGGGCGCCGAGGGCGGCCACTCCATCGCCAACTCGCTGGGCACCCTGCGCGGCCTGTACACGCTCGGCGTGCGCTACATGACGCTCACCCACAACGACAACGTGGACTGGGCGGACTCCGCGACCGACGAACCCGCCGTCGGCGGCCTGACCGCCTTCGGCCGCGAGGTCGTCCGCGAGATGAACCGCCTCGGCATGCTCGTCGACCTCTCCCACGTGGCGGCGACGACCATGCGGGACGCGCTGGACGCGAGCACCGCGCCGGTGATCTTCTCGCACTCCTCCGCCCGGGCCGTGTGCGACCACCCCCGCAACATCCCCGACGACGTCCTGGAGCGCCTGCCCGCCAACGGCGGCATGGCCATGGTGACGTTCGTGCCCAAGTTCGTGCTCCAGGCCGCCGTCGACTGGACGGCCGCCGCCGACGAGAACCTGCGCGCCCACGGCCTGCACCACCTGGACACCAGCCCCGAGGCGATGACGATCCACCGCGCCTTCGAGGAGAGCCACCCGCGCCCGGTCGCCACCGTCTCCACGATCGCCGACCACCTGGACCACATGCGCGAGGCCGCCGGCATCGACCACCTCGGCATCGGCGGCGACTACGACGGCACCGCGTTCACCCCGGACGGCCTGGACGACGTGTCCGGCTACCCCAACCTGCTCGCCGAGCTGCTCGACCGCGGCTGGTCCACGGCCGACCTGGCCAAGCTGACCTGGCAGAACGCGGTCCGCGTGCTGGGCGCCGCCGAGGACGTGGCCCGGGACCTGCGGACCACCCGGACGCCGTCCCTCGCCACCATCGAGTCCCTCGACGGCCCGCCCGGCGACAGCTGACCGGGGTACCCCCGAACGCCCCACTCACCAGGAAGGCCCCCTCCGCTCCGTGCGACCGTGTCGGTACGCCAGCCACAGCACGCCGTAGCTCACTACCGACGTAGCCGACGACGACGTACGGAGCCCGCCATGGCCGACCTCCAGGACGACCTCCCCGCCACGACCGAGGTCGGCGAGGACGACTGCCTGCCGGACGCCCCCCATGCGGCCCCGGCCCCGCTCGACCCGGTGTACCACCGTCCGGGACAGCCGGCCGGCGAACTGCTGGAACAGGCGCACGCCCTGCTCGCCGACCACCCGGTCGCCGACGGCTACAGCGGCCTGCCCTGGGCGCTGCGCCATCTGCCCTGGTACGACCTGGAACTGGGCGAGGCCGCCATCGACACGGACGTGCCCCGGCTGCGCGAGGGGCACGTCGCCGCGCTGTTCTGGTCGCTGCATCTGCCCGAGCAACCGGACGGCGCACGCGCCGTGACGGCGACCCTGGAACAGCTGGACCTGGTCCGCACGGTCGTCGACAGCCACCCGGAGGGCCTGCGGCTGGTGCGCACCGCCGGGCAGGTCATCGACGCCCGCAACCGCGGCCGGGTCGCCGTGGTCCTGGGCCCCGCGCCCGGCGCCGCCCTGGACGACTCCCTCGCCCTGCTGCGCGTCCTGCACGCCCTCGGCCTGCGCGTGCTCACCCTCACGGACACCGCCTGGGCGGGCCCCTGCGGGCTGACCCGGTTCGGCGAGGAGGTCGTCCGCGAGATGAACCGGCTCGGGGTGCTCGCCGACGTCTCCGGCGCCGCCCCGGACACCGTCGAGCGGACCATCGCCCTGTCCAGGACCCCGGTGCTGTGCAGCCGCTCGGCCGCCCGCGCCCTGCGCCCCCACCCGGCCAACCTGCCCGACGAACTGCTCGCCGCCCTCGGCCGGGCGAAGGGCCTGTGCATGGTGCCGCTGACCGCCGAGCAGACCGGCCCGACCGTCCCCGACGTCGCCGACCACCTCGACCACGTGCGCGACGTGGCCGGCCCCGACTGCGTCGGCCTGTCCGGCACCTACGACTCCGGGGCCGTCCACCCCCGCGACCTGGCCGACGCCTCCCGCTACCCCCACCTGATCGCCGAACTGCTCCGCCGCGGCTGGACCGAGACCGAGCTGGCCCTCCTGACCTGGGGCAACGTACAGCGTGTCCTGCGCGGCGCGGACTTCGTCGCCCGCGCCGCGCAACAACGCCGGGAGGCGCCCACCGGCAGGATCACCGAACTGGACGCCTCCTAGCCCACGCCCCGGGAGGCGCCCCGGGGCGTGACGGCCTCACGACCCCGACCCCTCGATCCGGCACAGGCAGAACGGGTGCCCGGCCGGGTCGGCGTACACCTGGAAGTCCTTCTTCTCGCGGTCCTCCAGGTCCAGCGGGCGGGCGCCCAGCGCCAGCACCCGTTCGTGCGCCGCGTCCAGCTCCGCCCAGGTCGCACCCGCGTCGAAGTCCAGGTGGAGCTGCTGGCCGTTGCGGTCCGCGCGCGGCCACTCCGGCGGGGTGTGCCCCTCGGCCCGCTGGAAGGCGAGCCGGGGGCCGTCCGGGATCTGGAGCACCACCCAGTCGTCGTCCTCCGCCCGCGGGGTACCGCCGCCCACCGCCGCGTAGAAGGCGGCCAGCGCGTGCGGGTCGGGGCAGTCGAGCACGACGTTACGGAAACGGGCCACGGACGTCATGGTGTCCTCCTCGGGGACTTCCGGGACGGTTGCGCGCACCGGCGGTCAGCAGGCGCACAGGCAGAACGGGTGCCCGGCCGGGTCGGCGTAGACACGGAAGCTGCGCTCGCGGTCCGCCGCGTCCAGCGGCTTCGCGCCCAGCTCCAGCACCCCCTTCTCGGCCGCGTCCAGGTCCTCCACCGTGAGGTCCAGGTGGAACTGCTGCGAGTGGTCCGGCTCGGGCCACCGCGGTGGCACGAACCCGGGCGCCCGCTGGAAGGCCAGCGCCGGCCCGCCCGGCACCTTGAGGTCCACCCATGTGCCGTCCCCGGAGTTCTCCTCGACCGTGCCGCCCAGCACCCCGGCGTAGAAACCGGCCAGCGCGCGGGGGTCCGGACAGTCCAGGACCACGACGTCGAGCTTGGCGAGCGCCATCGCTACCTCCTCCATGCGTTACCCGAAGAACCTCGTTACCTGAAGAACCTCGTTACCTGAAGAACCGGGTAACCGGTAACCGTTACTGCATGCTCCCGCATAGGGGGTAACGTCGCAAGCATGAGCGACAGATCGGCCGCGCCCGGCGCCCTGGCCCTGGTCGAGTCCCTGGTGAACACGCTGGACATCGAGACGGGCGCCGACTCGCTGGACACGGTGGAGGGCCGCGGACGCCTAGGGATCACCCGGACCGGGCTGGCCGACGCGCGCGAACTGCGCGAGTCGCTGCGGGCGGCGCTGCTCGCCCACGCCGGCCATCCGCCGCACCGCGCGGTGACCCCGCTCGGCACCCTGCTCGCGCGCGCCCCGCTCCACGTCACCGTCGACGACCGGGACGGCTCCGCCCGCCTCGTCCCCGCCGAGGACGGCCCGCTGCTCTCCCGGGTCGCCGCCGCCGTCGCCGAGGCACTGGTCGCCGGCACCTGGACCAGGCTCAAGGCGTGCGAGGCCGTCACCTGCCACTGGGCGTACTACGACCGCAGCCCCGCCGGCCGCGGCCGCTGGTGCTCGATGCGGGTGTGCGGGGCCCGCGCGAAGATGCGCCGGTACCGGGCGAAGGGTGCGTGAGCCACAGCCGCGTGGTGCAGAATGCGGGCAGACGCCGGTTCGGCCGACTGAGCCTCGGCCGAACCGGCGTCGCCCGCAGCCGGCCTGAGCCGAAGGAGAAGGCCTCCTAGGCGGTGGGGCGCCCCATCGCCCGGTACGTCCAGCCCGCCTGCCGCCACCGCTCCGGGTCCAGGGTGTTGCGCCCGTCCAGGATCACCCGGGCCGTCGCCACCTCGCCCAGCGCCGCCGGGTCCAGCTCACGGAACTCGCCCCACTCGGTCAGGTGCAGCACGACGTCGGCGCCCCGGACGGCCGCCGTCGCCGAGTCGGCGTACCCCAGGGTCGGGAAGACCTTGCGGGCGTTCTCCATGCCCTTCGGGTCGTACACCGTCACCTGGCCGCCCTGGAGGTGGATCTGCCCGGCCACGTTCAGCGCGGGCGAGTCGCGCACGTCGTCCGAGTCCGGCTTGAAGGTGGCGCCGAGCACCGCGACCCGCTTGCCGAGGAACGATCCGCCGCCCAGCGCCTCCCGGGTCATCTCCACCATCTGCCCGCGCCGGCGCATGTTGATGGAGTCGATCTCCCGCAGGAAGGTCAGCGCCTGGTCCGCGCCCAGCTCACCCGCCCGGGCCATGAACGCCCGGATGTCCTTGGGCAGGCAGCCGCCGCCGAAGCCGATCCCGGCGCGCAGGAACTTCCGCCCGATTCGGTCGTCGTACCCGATGGCCTCCGCCAGCTTCGCCACGTCACCGCCGGCCGCCTCGCACACCTCGGCCATCGCGTTGATGAAGGAGATCTTGGTGGCGAGGAAGGAGTTCGCGGCCGTCTTCACCAGCTCGGCGGTCGGGAAGTCGGTGACCACGAACGGCGTGCCCGCCCCGACCGGACCGGCGTACACCTCGCGCAGCAGCTTCTCCGCCCGCTCGCTGCGCACGCCGACGACGATCCGGTCCGGGTGCAGGGTGTCCTGGACGGCGTAGCCCTCGCGCAGGAACTCCGGGTTCCACGCCAGCTCCGCGTCCGCGCCGGCCGGGGCGTGCTCGGCGAGGTAGGCGGCCAGCCGGTCGGCCGAGCCCACCGGCACGGTCGACTTGCCCACCACCAGGGCCGGGCCGTGCAGGTGCGGGGCGAGGGAGGCGATCGCGGAGTCGACGTAGCTCATGTCGCAGGCGTACTCGCCGTGCTTCTGCGGGGTGTTCACGCACACGAAGTGCACCTCGCCGAAGGCACCGGCCTCGGCCCAGTCCGTGGTGAACCGCAGCCGCCCGGTGGACCCCTCGATCCCGGCCACGTGCCGGCGCAGCAGCTCGTCGAGCCCCGGCTCGTACATCGGGGTCTCGCCGCGCTCCAGCAGGGCGATCTTCTCCGGTACGACGTCCAGGCCCAGCACCTCGAAGCCCAGCTCGGCCATGGCCGCGGCGTGCGTGGCGCCGAGGTAACCGGTGCCGATCACGGTGATCTTCAGGCTCATGGGTGTGCTCCAGCTCCGGTCCGTCGTTCCTGCTCGCTCATGCGGTGCCTGAGCATAGTCGGGCCGCTCGGCGGGCAGTTTTCCCGCTGTCGCCAAGCTCACGTAGGCGTGTTCACGCAAGCCCTCTAAAATTCAGTTACTTAACGGTAATTAGCGTCAGTATCACTGCGTCTTTGGAGCGTGAGACACCGTGGCCGGATCGGCTGACTTCGACCTGTACCGCCCGTCCGAGGAGCACGACATGCTCCGGGACGCCGTCCGTTCGCTGGTCGAGGCGAAGATCGCGCCGTACGCCGCGGCCGTGGACGAGGAGGCCCGCTTCCCGCAGGAGGCCCTCGACGCCCTCGTCGCGGGCGACCTGCACGCCGTCCACGTACCCGAGGAGTACGGCGGCTCCGGCGCCGACGCGCTCGCCACCGTCATCGTGATCGAGGAGGTCGCCCGCGCCTGCGTCTCCTCCTCCCTCATCCCCGCGGTGAACAAGCTCGGCTCCCTCCCGGTGATCCTCTCCGGCGGCGAGGAGCTGAAGAAGAAGTACCTGACCCCGCTCGCCAAGGGCGACGCGATGTTCTCGTACTGCCTCTCCGAGCCGGAGGCGGGCTCGGACGCGGCCGGCATGAAGACCAAGGCCGTCCGCGACGGCGACCACTGGGTGCTCAACGGCGTGAAGCGCTGGATCACCAACGCGGGCGTCTCCGAGTACTACACGGTGATGGCCGTGACCGACCCCTCGAAGCGCTCCAAGGGCATCTCCGCCTTCGTGGTCGAGAAGTCGGACGAGGGCGTCTCCTTCGGCGCCCCGGAGAAGAAGCTCGGCATCAAGGGCTCCCCGACCCGCGAGGTCTACTTCGACAACGTCCGCATCCCCGCCGACCGCATGATCGGCGAGGAGGGCACCGGCTTCATGACCGCCATGAAGACCCTGGACCACACCCGCATCACGATCGCCGCCCAGGCCCTCGGCTGCGCCCAGGGCGCGCTCGACTACGCCAAGGGTTACGTCCAGGAGCGCAAGCAGTTCGGCAAGGCGATCGCCGACTTCCAGGGCATCCAGTTCATGCTCGCCGACATGTCCATGAAGATCTCGGCGGCCCGCGCCCTCACCTACCAGGCCGCCGCCGCCTCCGAGCGCGGCGACGCCGACCTCACCTACCTGGGCGCCGCCGCCAAGTGCTTCGCCTCGGACATCGCCATGGAGGTCACCACCGACGCCGTCCAACTCCTCGGCGGCTACGGCTACACCCGCGACTACCCGGTGGAGCGCATGATGCGCGACGCCAAGATCACCCAGATCTACGAGGGCACGAACCAGGTCCAGCGCATCGTGATGGCAAGGAACCTTCCCTAGCAAGGTTTTTGCAGGTCAGGAGCTGTTTCGAAGGTCCGGAGGGACGCCCCTGGCTTTCTGTCCGTTGCGGCATGATCAGGGCCGTACTTGGGCGTCATGCTGGGGGAATCCTGGGCAGATGCCGGGCTGAAAACGGCGACTGACCTGCACAAACAACACAGCCCCCGGCGTGACGCCGGGGGCTGTTGTCGTACGCAGATCAGGCGACCTCTGATGCCTCCGTCGGGTCGTCGGTGCCGGGCGTGAACATCGTCGCGATGGTCGCCCGGCCACACTGCTCGGCCCCTTCGAAGATGTAGTGGTAGTGCTCCCCTTCCGTGCACTGCTCTGATCAACCGAACGAGCCGCGGCCTTTGTGTCCGGGGCTTCTTTGTTGCTTCGACTGTGCGACCGGGCAGACCAGTTCAGCGTTCGCGCGATTCGGGGAACACGTCACCACTGCCAGGGACGGATACGAGGGACGTTCCAGGTAGAAGCCGTACGACACATCAGCACCCGAGCGCAGCTGTTCGGCAGCAGCGTTGACCAGCCGGGCCAGCCGCGTAGTGTCGCGGTCTCTCTCCGGCGCGAACCGAGGCGCGTACTCGGCCAGCCGCTCGCCAAGCCATGACGCGGCCCCCTTCGTCTCCTCCCACGTGCCCCGAACCAAGGACCGGGGCTTGATCAGCCAGTACGCCGTTTCCAATGGCGGCAGATCCGAGGCGGGGAACTCTGCGGCTACCTCGCGGTACCGCTGAATCAGTTCGTGCTTGCTGCCGACAGGGGGCGGCTCAGGATGCGGGGGCCGTCGCAGAGCTTCCTGGTCGAAGCGCTCTTTCGGACCGGTCCATAGATAGCCGTGGTGGTGCACCAGTCGTTCCATTCCGATGAGTGCCAGCCGGGCCGGCCCTAGGGACGGGGGATGGACCCGGCCCGACTGGCGGAAGGGGAGGATCAGACGTTCAGGCCGAAGCGCGCCGGGTCGATGCCGGCCGCGTCCAGCTCCTCCGTGGTGAACCGCAGCGGCTGCGCCTCCGGCCGCTTGCTGTCACCGAGCGCCCAGAGACCGTCGCCGATCCGGGCCAGGGTCACGCACCCCTCCGTGCAGGGGCCGCCACACGCCTGGACGAACGAGGCCCCGCTGATGTCGAGCGCGTACAGGTCGGTTCCGTTCTGCATCGCTGCACCTTCCTGCTCACTGATCACGGCCATGGCCGGCCGTCGCCGCCCGAACGGGCGGGAGTCAAAAGGGGAGAGCCGCACTTCAGCGGTTGGATCGCTTGCCGGACCCGGCGCACCGCGCGCCACTCGCACGGCGGCCACGCGGAAGTCATGAGAGGTGCCAGATCATCGCTCGCGGTTACTGCCTGCTCGGGCCCCCACGATCGCCCGGAGTCACGGGAAACGCGCATCGTCATCAGCGGCTGGTCAGCGAAGCGACGCTGCGCCGCTCCCTTGCGCGTCACGCGTGTACCTCGGCTTGGTGGCGGCGGAGCCTTACGTTGCCGTCTGAAACCCCGCTGTAGTCCCCTGCGGATCGAGCGTTCTCGCGAGCGACCGACAGCGACAGGCACGTACGGCATCCAGGCTTAGGGGACGGTTCACTTCTCCCGTCCATCAGGCTGATTACCGATGCGGTCGACTCCGGATCGGAAGTTCTCTCTTCGCTCCCCATGACGCCATCTTCGGCTGGCCGGGGGCGCGCCTCTAGGCTGTTTCCTGTTCCCGCAAAAAGTCGTTGCGGATGTCTTCGAGTAGGCCCCGCATTCTGTCCCCCGACAGGGCTACGGCCGCGAACCCATTGAACTTGTCCACGTACAGCCCAACATCTCTCGGGTCCGTAACGACCAATTCGGTGTGCACGGTCTCTATCGTCACCATATGGTCATCGCGGACAACGAACGCGTGATTGGCGATGTCGTGTTGTTGAATCGCCAGCGGCACCACTCGAACATCCACGTGAGGCAGGCGCGATATGGAGGCGATGCGGTCGAGCTGCGCCGCCATCATCGGCGGTGGGACGATTCTCCACCTCAGTACCGGTTCGGTGATGACGAACTGCAGTGATTTCGTGCTGTCGTACAGAACCGCTTGCCGTTCGAGCCTTCCGTTGATCGTGCGCGTGAGGGCGTCTTCACCCAAGTGGTGCCGTTTCAGAACGGCTTGGATGTACTCCGGGGTTTGGAGCAGGCCGGGCACTGTACTTGGCCCACCATTCGGTGAATGGTTCCGCGTGGGCGAGTGCCGTGTCACGGTACCTGGCGAACTCCGCCGCCCGTTCCGGCTCCAGCACTTCCGAGCCCAGGTACTTTCCCGCCCCGTCGTAGTTCATCACGGCCACGGACTCGGAATCGAAGCACCAGAAGTCCGGTACGCCGGCCAGGGGATTGGGTTCCTCCGTGACGTCGAGGATGAAGAACTCTTCACCTCCGGTCATGTTCTTCCGGTAGCCCCACCCGAGTTCGAAGCAAAGATAGTCCGTGAGCGGGCGCGACAGAATGTGCACCTGATAGACCCGCTTACCGTTCTCGGTGTGCGAGCGGAGTTCTTCCACCCACCCTGCGTTGTACTCCTCGGGCTGCGGCTCCCCGGCCAGGTAGGCGTGATACGCGTCGACGTTCCCGGACTTGCTGTAGTCGTCCAGGGTTTCCAGACGGAAAGCCTCACGCTGGAACGAGTCGAAGAGGTCGCCGAGGGACTTAGATGAGCTTGTCACGGATGGCCTTCTGGAGCAGTTCCATCGGAACCTCGACCAGGGTTTCGTGAGCGGGAATCCGGAGCCCGTGGTCCGTTGGCGTCTCGCCCTGCACCAGGAAGGTGCCGCGATCCGTCGCGTAGATCGTCGGACAGTCCTTGATGTCGCACGTGCTGACGAGCTTGGTGACCTTCATGGTCCGGGTTCCCCTCCCATGCCGCTGTCAGTGCCTCGCGTCTGGGTCGATGCTCCCGAGGGCCGGGCGTGTGGGTCAAGCGATCACGGTTGACGGAACGGGAAACCGCGTGACGCCCTCCAAGCCTGCTCGTCTGTTGCCGTCTCAGGCTCGGCTTCAAGGCGGCCGGGGTGACCAGGTCCAGCGGAGGATGGCACGGAACCTGCCGTAGTCCGACATGCGGGACATTCCTCCTCGGCGTAGGACGGAAGCACACGGGACCCGATCCGGGTTCCAGCGCCTTCCTGGAGGAGTCATGACCCAGTCCCCGTCGCGGTCCGGAATGATGCCCGCCCTCACGCAGCAGATGCAGGACTGCATCGAGGCCTGCATGAACTGCCACAACATGTGCGAGGAGACCATGAGCTCCTGCATGCAGCAGGGTGGGCCGGCGCAGATGCAGGTCATGCGTGCGCTCATGGACTGCTCCGAGACGACCCGCATGTGCGCCGACATGATGATGCGGCGCTCGCCCATGGCCGGCGAGATGTGCATGCTCTGCGCGAAGGTCTGCGAGATGTGCGCCGAGGCGTGTATGTCCATGCCGGACGACCAGCAGATGATGCGCTGCGCCGAGGCGTGTCGCCGCTGTGCGGAGACCTGCCGGGCGATGGCGGCCGCAGGCATGTGAGCCACAGGGCCGGGGGCACCCAGCGGGGTGCCCCCGGCCCTGCGCGCGCCGCCGTCAGTTGCCGGAGACGGTGACCTTCTCGTCGTTGTTCAGCTGGTCGACCAGCGTCTTCACCTTGGCCTTGTCCCAGACCAGGTTGCCGCCGACGGAGCCGGAGATCGGCATGTTCATGGAGGTGCCGTCACCGCCGTTGACGCTCTTCATCGCCCAGAACATCGAGGCCAGGTCCCACAGCCCCATGTCCTTGTCGACGATCAGCGAGTCCAGGCCCGCGCCCATCGTCGGATAGAACCTGAACGGGTTCAGCACCGTCGAGGGGGTGGCCACCTGGTGGGCCAGCGCGGCCAGGAACTTCTGCTGGTTCTTGGTGCGCTGCAGGTCGGACGCGGCGAAGGCGTGCCGGGTCCGGACGAACGCGAGTGCCTGCTGACCGTTCAGGGTCTGCTTGCCGGCCTTGAAGTCGGCGCCGGACCACTTGTCCTTGAAGCCCTTGTCGATGTCGATGTCGACGCCGCCGACGGCGTCCACGATGTTGGCGAAGCCCTGGAAGCCGATCTCCACGTAGTGGTCGATGTGCAGACCGGTGTTCGCCTCGATCGTGCGGACCAGCAGCGTCGGCCCGTCCTCGGCGTAGGTGGCGTTCAGCTTCGCGTGCCGTCCCTGCGCCGGGTAGACCTTCCCGGACGTCGACCCCTTGTACGACGGGACCACCACGTCCGAGTCGCGCGGCAACGAGATCAGCGTGTCGCCGTTGTCGCCGACGTGCAGGATCATCATCGAGTCGGTGCGCTTGCCCTCGGCGCCGCCGGTGTGCAGCTTCTTCTCGTCCGCCTTGGACATGCCCTCGCGGCTGTCCGAGCCGACGATCAGGTAGTTCGTGCCCGCGCCGGAGTCGGGCCGGTCGATGACCGTCGACAGGTCCACATCGCGGCGCAGCTTGGAGTCGGCCCAGAAGTAGGTGGCCACGGAGGTGACGACCAGCACCGTCGCCAGCGTGATCGTCGTCCACTTGATCCGGCGCCGCCAGTTCGGCGCGGGCCGCGGGGCACGCGTGGACGCGCCGTCGGGGCCGCCCGGACCCCGGCCGCCGGGGCTGCCGTAGACCTGGCCCGTGTTGTAGCCGCTGTCGTAGCCGCCGTGGCCGGCGCCGTCCTCGTGTCCGCGGCCGTCGACGTACGACGGCTGCCGCGGCACACCGGCCCCGTACGGCGGCGCCGCCGGGCCGGGGTCGCCGTACGCCGAGCGCGGTCCGGGCGGTACCGCCGGGCCGCGCCGCACCTGACGCATCGCGCGGGCCCCCTCCGGCTCTGCGCCGGCGCTGCCGCGTCCGTAGCGCGGGCCGCGGTTGTCGTCGGACCATCCCTCGGGCCAGTCATTCATGCGCCCCAGTGTGCAGGGCGCCGCTATGCGCTCGACAAGGGATGTCGGGAAATCAGGGCCCCGCTGTTGCGAACCCGACACAAAGTCCGCGAATGCGCCGTCGGCATAAGGTGGAGGTCATGACAGACCAGGCCACGGACACGGCTCCGGACGTACGGCCGGACATCCCGGGCAAGCCCACGTCCGCCTCACGCACCACGCTCAGCCACATCATGACCCACAACGACACCAACCTGCTGGGTACGGTGCACGGCGGGGTGATCATGAAACTGGTCGACGACGCCGCGGGCGCCGTGGCCGGCCGGCACTCCGGCGGCCCCGCCGTCACCGCGTCCATGGACGAGATGGTGTTCCTCGAGCCGGTCCGCGTCGGTGACCTGGTCCACGTCAAGGCGCAGGTGAACTGGACCGGCCGGACCTCGATGGAGGTCGGCGTCCGGGTGCTCGCCGAGCGCTGGAACGAATCGGCCCCGGCCACCCAGGTCGGCTCGGCCTACCTGGTCTTCGCGGCCGTCGACGCCGACGGCAGGCCGCGCCCGGTGCCGCCGGTGATACCGGAGACCGACCGGGACCGCCGCCGCTACCAGGAGGCCCAGATCCGCCGCACTCACCGTCTGGCCCGCCGCCGCGCGATCCGCGAGCTGCGCGAGAAGAGGGCGGCGGAGGGCTTCGAGGACTAGGCCCTCTCTTTCGGATCTTGCCGGCGTCGCGGGGCCTGGAGAGGGTGTGGAGGGGACCCGCGGCGGGACCGGAGCGGTGGGCCCTGTTGGGCCTGACCGCTCAGCACACCACCTCGTTGCCCCGCACCACGTTCTGCTCCGGCCGGGCCGGGTCCTCGTAGCGCACCCGGCGTACCTTGCGGACGTCGGTGAGGTCCGCGCCGGCCGTCACCTTCAGCAGCGGCCCCTGGCCCGGCACCGCGCGCAGCTCGCTGCCCGGCAGCGCCGCGGCCAGGGAGCGGGCGGAGCGGTCCCAGCGGGGGTCGTAGAAGATCACCGTGCGCGCCACATGGGCGGGTGCGGTCACCGGCAGGCGGGTGGTGGCGAAGCCGGTCGCCGCGAGTGCCGCGTCGACGCGCTTGCCCAGCCCGACCGTGCTGCTGCCGTTCGCCACCTGCACCCGGATCGTGTCCGGCGCCACCTCCACCGGCAGTGGCATCCCGGCCGGGTCGCGGTGCGGCCGGTCCCCGGCGAGCGGCTTGTCGTCGCGCAGCGCCCGGAACAGTTCCTCCGACTTCGCCGGGTCCCACTTCAGGGTCGAGCCGATGCCCTTGACCTGGTAGTTCAGCTGGCCGATGGGGACGGTGGCGAACTCGGAGGAGGAGGGGGAGAACTCGCGCATCGCGCGGCCGAGGTCGAGCAGCTCGTCGGTGCCGAAGCCCGCGTCGGCACGGACCGAGCCGAGCACCGCCCGGGTCACGTCCCGGAACCGCATCGGGTTCAGCAGCACCCCGGAGGAGGTCGTCTTCTCCAGCAGCGCGGCCAGGAACCGCTGCTGCCGTTTCATCCGGCCCAGGTCGCTGGCGCCGTCGATGTGCCGGGCGCGTACGTACTGCAGTGCCTGCCCGCCCAGCAGGGTGTGGGTGCCGGGCCCGAGGTCGAGCCCGGTGTACGAGTCCTTGAGCGGGGTCGGCGTGCACACCTTGACCCCGCCGAGCACGTCGACGGTCTTCATGAAGCTGGTGAAGTCGACCTCCAGGTAGTGGTCGATCTTCACGTGGGTCATGTTCTCGACCGTGCGGATGGTCAGCTGGGGGCCGCCCTCGGCGTAGGCCGCGTTGAGCCGGACCGGGTGCGGGCCGTGCCGCTGCCCCGAGTTCATGTCGATGTGCGCTGGCATCTCGGCGTAGGAGTCGCGCGGCAGGCTCACCACGGTGGCCCGCTCCCGGTCCTCGGAGATGTGCACGATCATCATCGTGTCGGTGCAGTGGCAGGGCTGCCCGCCCAGCCGGTAGGCGCGCCGGTCCTGCGCGCTGATCTTGTCGCGGCCGTCGGTGCCGACCAGCAGGACGTTCATGCCGTGGCCGGCCCGTGGCCGGTTCTTCATGTCCTTGAAGGCGTCGACCCGGGCGATCCCGGCGTCCAGGCTGGCGACGACCGCGTGCCCGATCCCGGCGGAGGCGAGCACCACCACCGACAGGGTGGTGACCGCCCGCATGGCCCAGCGGGGCCGCCGCGGCGGCCGGACGGACGGTACCGGACGCTCGGGTGGACGCGGCACACGGCGGGGCGGTTGGCGGCGTTGCGGAGGCGCGGGGGACCGAGGCGGGCTGGGCAAGGAGGACACCTCCGGACGAGGCCGTACGTGGGATCCGTGAGCACAGTAGGCCGATACGATCTCCAGCCCGCGTCGCAGGCCCGGTGGCGCGCATCCCTGTCCCCCGTTCGCGGTAACGTGAGGCTCCTATGAACGCCAAGTCCGACGTGCGGCTCCCCGCTGTGTCCGTGATCATGCCCGTCCTCAACGAGGAGCGGCATCTGCGCGGGGCCGTCCAAGCGATCCTCGCGCAGGAGTACGCCGGCGAGCTGGAGGTCGTGATCGCCCTCGGTCCGTCCACGGACCGCACGGACGAGATCGCCGCCCGGCTGGTCGCCGAAGATGCGCGCGTGCACACCGTCCCCAACCCGACCGGCCGCACCCCGGCCGCGCTGAACGCGGCGATCAAGGCGTCCCGGCACCCGATCGTGGTCCGTGTCGACGGCCACGGCATGCTCTCGCCGGACTACATCGCGACCGCCGTGCGCCTGCTGGAGGAGACCGGCGCGCAGAACGTCGGCGGCATCATGCACGCCGAGGGCGAGAACGACTGGGAGCACGCGGTGGCCGCCGCGATGACCTCGAGGATCGGCGTCGGGAACGCGGCGTTCCACACCGGCGGCCAGGCCGGTCCCGCCGAGACGGTGTACCTCGGTGTGTTCCGCCGCGAGGCGCTGGAGCAGCAGGGCGGCTACAACGAGGAGTTCATCCGCGCCCAGGACTGGGAGCTGAACTTCCGTATCCGCGAGGCGGGCGGGCTCATCTGGTTCTCGCCCGAGCTGAGGGTGTCGTACCGGCCGCGGCCGTCGGTGCGTGCGCTGGCCAGGCAGTACAAGGACTACGGCCGTTGGCGGCACGTCGTCGCCCGCTACCACTCGGGCTCCATCAACCTGCGCTACCTCGCCCCGCCGGCGGCGGTGTGCGCGATAGCGGCGGGCCTGGTCGTCGGCGCGGCGCTGACCCCGTGGGGCCTGGTGGTCCCCGGCGGCTACCTGGCCGCGATCGTCGCGGGCTCCCTCCCGGCCGGCAGGGGCCTTCCCCCGAAGGCCCGGCTGCAGATCCCGGTGGCCCTCGCCACCATGCACATGTCCTGGGGCTGGGGCTTCCTGACCAGCCCGAAGTCGCTGGCGCGGAAGGTCATCGCGTCCCGGCGGCCCGCGGTCCTGGACACCGTCTGACGGAGGTCCCGGACACCGTCTGACGGATACCGCGGATACGGCGGATACGGCGGATACGGCGGATACGGCGGATACGGCGGATACGGCGGGTACGACGGACGGGCGGGTACGACCGATACGGGAAGGGCCCCTGCCGCGCGTGCGGAGGGGCCCTTCTCACATCCGTCGGAACGTCACTACCACTGGTAGGGCTTGTACACGTCCATGCAGGTCGGCTTGTCCGAGGCGTTGGCGGCGTCGGTGCCCTCGGGCAGGTCCCCGGCCTTCGGGACGGACTGCTGGGGGTAGGCGGTGCCCGTGCGCCAGTCCGCGCCGACGACGACCGTGACCCCCGACACGTCGGTGGACTTCTGCACCTGGCTCATCGGAATGCCCAGCGCCTTGGCCACGGCCTGGGCGTCACCCTCCAGGTCCGCGCTCGGATACCGCACGACCGTCTTGTCCTCGGCCAGACTCCCCGAGGTGTCAGCCTGCGCCCGGGCGTAGCCCTTGCCCACGAGGACCTGGCCGATCGCCGACGCCCGCTGCGTGACCGCGGCCTCGGTGGAGGTCCGGGTGGCGTTCTGCACCAGCACGCCGAGCCGGGCCGGGTCCAGGGAGGGCGTCCTGGCCGGCTTGTCCTTGGCCTTGTCCTTGCCCCCGTCCTTCCCGGTGTCGGACGTGCTGCCGTTCTTGTCGAACGGCACGTCGTCCTGGAGCATCTGCCACACCTTGTCGGCCTTGGCCTTGTCCGGTACCACGTGGTTGTCCGGGTCGTCGGGGTCCGGGAGGTTGGGCATCGTCACGGCGGTGATGCGGTCGGTCGGCACCGACTTCAGCTGCATGCCCAGGTCGTACAGCTTCTTGACCGTGCCGATCTCCTCGGAGACCTTCAGCGACTTGGTGGCCGCCTCGGCCAGGTCCATCAGGCGGCCGGTGTCGGTGAACACGTTCTGCTGCTTCAGCGTGCGGATCATCGAGTTCAGGTACATGTGCTGGGCGCGGGCCCGCATCAGGTCGCTGCCCCAGGCGTGCCGGGTGCGCAGCCACTGCAGGGCCTGCTCGCCCTTCACCTTGTGCGATCCCTTCTCCAGCTTCAGGCCGGAGCCGCCGCGCTGGTCGGGGGTCGAGTGGTCCCAGACGTTCTGGTTCACACAGACCTCGACGCCGCCGATCGCGTCGGCCATCCGGACCACGCCGGCGAAGTCGATCGTCATCCAGTGGTCGATGTAGACCCCGGTCAGTTCCTCCCAGGTGAGCAGCGTGCAGCCGGCACCGCCCCGGGCCAGGGTGACGTTGATGATGTCGTCCGTCGGCGGATAGTCCTTGCCGTTCTGGTCCTTGCACTCGGGGATGTGCACCCGGGTGTCCCGGGGGATGCTGACCATGGAGGCGCTCTTGCGGTCCGCCGAGAGGTGGATGAGCATCTGCACGTCCGCGAGCGGTGGGTCGCCGACGTGGTCCCTGCTGCCGCCGAGCTTCAGGTTCTCCTTGGAGTTCCGGCTGTCGGAGCCGATCAGCAGGATGTTCAGCGGGGTCTGGCCGGCCGCGTTCGGGGCGGTCCGGTGCGCCTTGGAGTCGTCGCCGCTCGCGCGGCTGCCCTTCTGGATGTTGCTGTTGAGATGCTGGTAGTACAGATATCCGGCGCCTGCCGTGCCGAGTATCACCACCGCCAGCACGGTCGCGGACCAGCGCAGTGCGCGCCGTCTGCGTCGCCGCGGATCGGTCTGCGGACCACCGACCCCCCGCCGGCCGCCGTGCCGGCCGGAACCCGCAGCGGCGTCCCTGGCCCGCGCCGCCAGCGGCATCGTGTCCTCGACCGCCGGAGCCTCCCCGCGCACCTCGCTCTGCGCCAAACTCCCTGCCCTCCCCACCCTTGCGCCAAGCAACGGGCCCGTCCCGCGTCCGGTTAGACGCTTGACGGGCCCCTAGGGTTACCTACGCGGCGCACTTCACCTTGTCTGCCGTGGACTTGTCGACGTCCGGCGCCTTCGTCGGCGTCATGAGGGGGATCCCCGCCCCCTTGAAGTCCTTGCCCAGGGTCAGCGTCATCGCCGGCAGACCCTGGGAGTTGGTCACGCTCTTGCCCGGTTTCAGGGCGGCCCCGGACAGCCCCATGATCGCGGCCAGCCGGCGTGCCTGGGGCGCCTGGTCGGGCGCGTACTCCAGGGTGGTCCTGCCGAGCGGGGCGGGGGCGTTGCCGGAGTTCTCCGACTTGGTCACGCCCTCGTCGTTCTGCAGCCAGTTGAGCACCGCCTGGGCGCTGCCGGCCACGGCCCCGCCGTTGAGGATGCGTACCCGCACGTCGGAGGCGGGCGCCTTGCTGCCCTTGAGCCGGGCGGCCTGGGCGTCCTTCGCCGCCTTCTGCTTCTTCTTCACGTCGGTGAAGGACACGTCGTTGCGGATGGCGTCGAAGACCGCCGGGGCCTTGGAGTTGTTGAGGACGACCGTGGAGTGGACCTTCTCCGCCGGGTTGTCCACGACCGGGATCGTGGTGAAGGTCAGGTTCTTCGGGTTGAGCTTGCCCAGCTCCAGACCCAGGTCCTTCAGCTTGCCGATGTCCTTCAATTTGTCGTCCACGGTGAGGGCCTTGGTGCCCGCCTCCGCCAGATTCACCATCTTCGTCGGGCTGCTGAGCGTGGAGTTGCCCTTCAGCTTGCGCATCAGCGCGCTCAGGAACTGCTGCTGCAGCCCGATCCGGCTCAGGTCGCCGCCGAAGCCGACGGAGTGCCGGGTGCGTACGAACGCCAGCGCCTGCTCACCGGAGATGTTGTGCGTGCCCTTGGACAGCTTCAGGTGCGAGTCCTTGTCGTCGATGTCCTTGGCCAGGCAGACCTCGACACCGCCGACCGCCTCGGTCAGCGTCTTGACCGCGTTGAAGTCGGCGACCATGAAGTCGTCCGGCTTGATCCCGGTCAGCTCGGTCACCGTGCGCATGGTGCAGCTGGGCGTACGGTCGTCCTGCCCGAGGCTCGTGTTGAATCGGACGTTCTCCGCGCCGGGGATGACCTTCTCGCTGCCGTCCTCCTGCCGGGTCGGGCAGTCCGGCACGTTCACGATCAGGTCACGCGGGATGCTCAGCGCGGTCGCGTTGGACCGGTCCTTGGAGACGTGCAGCAGGATCGTGGTGTCGGCGTGCCCGACGCTGCCCGAGTCGCCGTAGCCCTCGTTGCCCTTGCCGGTGCGCTTGTCGGTGCCGATCAGCAGGATGTTGATCGCCTCGTCCTTGCGGAAGCCGCCGGTGCCGGCGCCGTCGTCGGAGACGGAGGTGATGTTGTCGTTGAGGTGCTTGATGTAGAGGTAGCCGGCGGCCGTCACGGCGACCAGCACGAAGGCCATGGACCCGCCGGTCCACAGCAGCGCCTTCTTCGCCGTCGACTTCTTCTTCACCGGCCGCCGGGCGGCGCGCCGCCCCTGCGGTGCCTCCGGTTCGCTACCCCGGCGCCGGGCCGAGCGCGGCGCCGGCACCTCGGTGCCGCGCGGCCGGGACGGCTGCCGGTCCCGCCCGGCCGACTGCCGGTCCTGCCCGGCCGGCTGCCGCGTACGGCCGCCCGTCGGACCGCCCCCGTCCCGGGAGGACGGTCTGCGCGGTCCGGGAACCGGCGGCTGCGCTGCGGAAGGGCTCAGTCGCAGTTCGTATTCGCCGGTGTTCGGATTGAGTACCCACTGGTCTGCGGGGTCGATGTTGTCCGCCCGCCCACGGCCTTGCGCGTCCACGGTTGTCCGAATCCTCCGTCGGGGCCACGCGGCGCCTTCCCCCTCCAAGGCGCTCGGGTCTCGGTGAATCGGTGCACGGCCCCGACAAAGCCCGTCGGACCTCGCGGCCAGGTGCACCGGATCGCTCACACTATCCGCCCAGTTCAGCGTCGAGCGACGCCGGTGACAAATTCCACCTGCCTACAACCGGGCAATCCCCCTCATTTTCTGAACGGAAGTTCGCCTTTTCTTGCCCTGCACCTTACTCACAGGTCTGTTCGGCGGCGGTGTTCCCGCGGAACGTCGGCGCGGGCGAGGGGCCGTCCGTCCCGCCCGCCCCCGTGTCCCGCCCGGGGGCGTCCTGTGCGCCCCCCTGGGTCACCACCACCGGCTGGTCGGCCCGCAGCCGTCCGAACAGCTTCTCGGCCTCCGGCTCCACGAGTTGGTCACGGTTGGCGTCGTAGACGTACGACTCCCTCGGCACCGTCAGGAACTGCACGCGTTCCGTGGGGATGTCACGCAGTCCGCGCACCAACTGGTACAAGCCACGCAGACTTGCCAGTTCCGGGTCGGTGGTCAGCGAGGACGTCGCCGCGTCCAGCACCGGATACAGCTTCACGGGGTTCAGCAGCACATCGTTGCTCTGCACCTTGTTGACGAGCGCGCCGAGGAACCGCTGCTGGCGTTCCATCCGCTCGGTGTCGCTGCCGTTGCCGAGCGACTTGCGGGCCCGGACGAACCCGAGCGCCTGCTCCCCGTCGAGCGTGACCTTCCCCGCGGGCAGTCTCAGCTGCGCCGCCTTGTCGTCGACGGGTTCCTTCAGACACACCTGCACCCCGTCGACGGCGTCCACCATCTCCTTGAACCCGCTGAAGTCCACGACCACGTGATGGTCGACGCGGATACCCGTCAGTTTCTCGACGGTCCGGATCGTGCACGCCGAACCGCCCACCTGGAAGGCGTGGTTGAACATCGCGAACACCGGGTCGGTGCGCCTGCCGTCCTCCTGCAGGCAGCTCGGGATGTCCACCATCAGGTCCCGGGGCAGCGAGACCGCGGTGGCGCTGCGCCGGTCGGCGGCCAGGTGCAGCAGGATCGTGGTGTCCGACCGCTCGCTGCCCAGGTCCCTGCCGTACTTGCTGTTGCCGTCCCCGGCCCGCGTGTCGGACCCGATCAGCAGGATGTTCTGCGCGTCCTTCACCAGCGCGGTGGGCCGCTCCCGTTCGTACCGGGCGAGTTCGGCGGCGGCGGCCTCGTCGGGGGTGATGTTGGCGCTCAGCTTGGCGTAGACCGCCCAGCCGGTCCCGGCGGCCGCGGCGACCAGGACGGCCGCCGCCAGCGCGCCCCCGCGCACCCACCGCCGGCGCCGCCGTCGTATCAGCCCGTCCCCGGTCGCCGAGGCTCCCGACCCGGGACCGGGACCGAGGGGCTTGCCTGCGGTGTCGGTCACGATGAGGCCATCCCCTCACGGCGTACGAGCGTCGTGTCCTGCTCTTACGACGATGGCGGGGGAGGGGGCCGGAAGCGCCCTGTACTACTCCGATCGAGGGAACGGGCGGCGGCGGGCGGCGCGGTGCCGTGCGCCGGGGGCGGGCCGGTGCCAGGGAGTGGAGGCGGAGTCGGGGCGGCCGGGTGTCAGGGGTGGAGGTGGAGTCGGGGGCGGGCGTTGTCACCGCCGTACGGTCGTCACCCGTTCGCTCTCGACCCGCTTGGCGAGGGCGTCCTCGTCCAGCCGCTGGAGGTTCCGGCACAGCACCACGGACCCCCCGACGGCCAGCGGCGAGAACAGCCCCGCGCTCAGCCCGTCCCAGGTGTCGTACGGCAGCCCGGACAGCAGCCGCGAACCAGGCCCCGTCAGCCCCAGCGCTCCCGCCTCGGAGGCGGCCCGCTCGACGACCTCCGCCCCGCTGAACTCCCGCCCCGCGACGATCAGCGCCGGCTCGTCCGGGTCCACGGGCGTGAACGGGGCGAACCGGTCGCCCTGCCCCGGTACCTCCACGGCGTAGTCGAGGAATCCGGCCGGAGCCTGCGGGAAACGCCCGCCCAACGGGCGCAGCGCCAGCGCCACCCGCTCACCGGTGCAGGCGAGCGCCGCGTCGAGCGAGTCCGGGCCGCTCACCACCACGTCGGCCGCCACGGGATCCCCGCCGACGTCCGCGATCGCGCCCACCGAGGAACAGGCCAGCAGCCACACCGCCGTCTGCCAGTGCGCGGGCAGCAGCAGCGCGACCCGGTCGCCGGGGCCGGCGGACAGGTCGCCCTGGAGGAGGTTGGCGGTCTTGGCCACCCAGTTGGCGAAGGTGGCCACGGACAGTTCGACGCGTTCGCCCGTGGCGTCGTCGTAGAAGGTCACCAGCGGGCGGCCGGGATCCGCGGCGAGCGCGGAAGTCAGCAGGTCGGCAGGGGTGCGATCGGTGGCGTTCACCCGGCACAGGGTACGCGCGGGCGGGAGGGCGCGCCGGGCGGTGGGGCCACTGGATCGGCGGAACCGTTTCCGACACTCCATCAGTTGGCTGATGGACATATTTGTCTGACTATGTCCAAGATCCTGCCCATGCGTGGATTCCTCACTTCCGGTCCTGGCGTCTCCCCGCTCACCGCCTGCTCGGTCGGCGTCACCCTCGCCGCGGCCGTCGCGCTCGCCCCGGCCCCGCCGGCGACCGCCGCGACGGCACCGGCCGGGTCCGCCGTGCCGGCCGGTGCGGCCGACCCGGCCGTGCCCGGCAGCACCCGGTCGCTGCCGCTCGCCCCCCTCGCCCGGGCACGCGACCTAGGCACCGCCCCGGAACAGGGGCTGCATCGCACCGGCCTCGCACGGTTCGCGCTGGTCGGCGTCGTCTGGGACGACCCGGGCAGCGAGCTGCACGGCCGGGTGCGGGTGCGCACCCGGTCCGCCGCGACGGGCGAGTGGTCCGGCTGGCAGGACGTCGAGACGCACACCGCCGACCACGGCGCCGACCCGGGTACGGCGGAGGGCTCGGCCCCGGGGGTGCGCGGGGCGACCGCGCCGTTGTGGGTGGGGGAGTCGGACGGGGTGGACGTGCGGGTGCGGGCGGAGCGGGCGTCCGGCGGGCGCGCGGGAGGGGCGCGGTCGCCGCTGCCGTCGGGGCTGCGACTGGAACTGGTCGACCCGGGGAGTGACGGCGACACGGCCGCGGGGGAGGCCGTAGCGGCTGATGCGGCTGATGCGGCTGGTGTGAGGGGCAATGCAGGCGATGTCGGCGAGGCGCTGGAGGCGGATGCGGCCGGAGCCGAGAAGGCGAGGGAAGCCGGCGACGACGACCCGCCCCACACCGCTCTGGACACGGAGGCCGCGATCGCCGCGTCCGGCGCCAACGCCGACATCGCCGACTTCGGCGCCGTAGCGATCCCGGAACTGGACCGGGAGGCCACCGAACGCGAGCTGGGCCGCCTCCAGGGGACCACGCTGGACGACCCCGCGCGGGCGAAGCCGTACATCGGACCGCGCCCGCGGATCGTCACGCGCCGGGGCTGGGGCGCGAACGAGTCACTGCGCGAACACGGGTTCGTCTACACGAGGACGGTCAGGGCGGCCTTCGTCCACCACACCGCCTCGGGCAACAAGTACACCTGCGCCGAGGCCCCGTCCGTCATCCGCAGTATCTACCGCTACCACGTCAAGAGCATGGGCTGGCGGGACATCGGCTACAACTTCCTCGTCGACAAGTGCGGAACGATCTACGAGGGCCGGGCCGGGGGCGTGGCCAAGGCGGTGCTCGGCGCGCACACCCTCGGGTTCAACACCGACAGCACGGGCATCGCCGTGATCGGCACGTACGGGTCGACCAAGCCGTCGAGCAGCGCCGTGACGGCCGTCGCCCGGCTCACCGCGTGGAAGCTCGGGCTCTATGGGGCCAACCCGCTCGGAAAGACGTATCTCACGTCGGGTGGTGGCAACCTCTACCCGAAAGGGAAGAACGTACGACTGAACGTGATCTCCGGCCACCGCGACGGGTTCGCCACCGCGTGCCCCGGCAAGCGGCTCTACGCCAAGCTCGGCACGGTCCGCGCCGGCGCGGCGACGTACCAGGGGCGCTGAGGCCGGAGCCCGCGTCCACCGCCGTCGGGGGACGGGCGGGGTGGGGGAATCCGCAGGCCGATCCCGGGACACCGCGCGGCCGCCGGGACGTCCGTCGCACGGTCTGCATACACTGACCGGCCGAAACGAGTGTTTGGCGAGAGTTCGGCCGGTACCGGCAGGAAGCAGAGACGACAGGTGACAGAAGCGATCCTCCTGGTCGGAGGCAAAGGCACCCGGCTGCGACCGCTGACGGTGCACACACCCAAGCCGATGGTCCCGGCCGCCGGCGTGCCGTTCCTCACGCACCAGCTGGCGCGGGCGCGGGCGGCGGGCGTCGAGCACATCGTCCTCGCGACCAGCTATCTGGCCGAGGTCTTCGAGCCGTACTTCGGCGACGGCTCCGCGCTGGGCCTGCACATCGAGTACGTCACGGAGGAGGAGCCGCTCGGCACCGGCGGGGCCATCCGCAATGTCGCCTCCCGCCTGCACTCCGGGCCCGACGAGCCGGTGCTGATCTTCAACGGCGACATCCTGACGGGCCTGGACATCAGGGCCCTGGTGGACACCCACGAGTCGACGGGCGCCGACGTCTCGCTCCACCTGACGAAGGTGACCGACCCGCGCGCGTACGGTCTCGTGCCCACGGACGACACCGGGCGCGTCCTGGCCTTCCTGGAGAAGCCGCAGACCCCGGAGGAGATCGTCACCGACCAGATCAACGCGGGGGCGTACGTCTTCCGCCGCTCGCTGATCGACACGATCCCGGCGGGGCGCCCGGTCTCGGTGGAGCGGGAGACCTTCCCCGGGCTGCTGGCCGCCGGCGCGCACCTGCAGGGCATGGTCGACTCCACGTACTGGTTGGACCTCGGCACCCCGGCCGCGTTCGTCCGCGGCTCGGCCGACCTGGTCCTCGGCCGCGCGCCGTCCCCGGCCGTGCCGGGCCGCTGCGGCGACCGCCTCGTGCTGCCCACGGCCACGGTGGCGCCCGACGCCAAGCTGACGGGCGGCACGGTGGTGGGCGAGGGCGCGTTCGTGGCGGAGGGCGCGCGGATCTCCGGCTCCACCATCCTGCCGGGCGCCGTCATCGAACCCGGCGCCGTCATCACCGACTCCCTCGTCGGCACCCGCGCCCGCGTGGGCGAACGCTCCGTCCTCACCGGCACGGTCATCGGCGACGGCGCCACCATCGGCCCCGACAACGAACTCCGCGAGGGCGTCCGAGTATGGTGCGACGCCCACATCCCGGCGGGAGCGGTGCGCTTCTCCTCGGACCAGTAACCCCCCGACACGGCTGCGGGCACGGGTGCCGCCACAGCCGCAGCGCCCTTCGTGCCGCCTTGGCCGCCTTGGCTGCGGCTGCGTGTGGTGGGGTTGGCGCCCGCATGCCAGCGGTCTTCGTGCCGCCTTGGCCGCCTTGGCTGCGGGCAGTCGTGCCGCTGGGGCGGCACGGGTGGGCGCAGCGGCACCCTGGCAGCGCCGGCAAGCGACCGCCCTCGGCCAACCCGGTCCCCACAGCGCCGGCAAGCGACCACCCCGCCCCACCCCACCGCGCCTCAGAGCAACCCGATATCCACCCGAGGCATCTTCGGTTTCCGTCGAGCCGGTACGCACCCGCTGAGCAGGATCAGCCGGGCCGCCCGGTGCCGCTGGCCGGCATACGGCTCCAGCAGCCGCAGCATCTCCGTGTCGTCCGCGTCCCGGTCGCCCGCGAGTGCCCACCCCACGATGCCCGGCAGATGCAGGTCCCCGACCGTCACCGCGTCCGCCGCCCCGTGACTGCGCTGCACCACTTCCGCCGACGTCCACGGCCCCACCCCCGGCACGACCTCCAGCCGCGCCCGTGCCTCGCCCGCCGGCATCCCCACCGTCTGCTCCAGCCGCGCGGCGACCCGTACGGCCCGCAGCACCGTGGACGCCCGCTTGTCGTCGACGCCGGCCCGGTGCCACTCCCAGGACGGGATCAGCGCCCAGGTCCGCGGCGCCGGCATCACCCACATCGGCCGCTCGCCCGCCCCCGCGGGCCCCGGCGCCGGCTCCCCGAACCGCCGTACGAGCCGCCGCCAGGCCCGG
This sequence comes from Streptomyces sp. NPDC023481, assembly GCF_055560195.1. Taxonomy (NCBI): domain Bacteria; kingdom Bacillati; phylum Actinomycetota; class Actinomycetes; order Kitasatosporales; family Streptomycetaceae; genus Streptomyces; species Streptomyces sp. NPDC023481. Next base: position 24,074 of record NZ_JBVHJE010000012.1, on the reverse strand, counting down.
TACGCCTCGTCGGTGGTGACCTTCTGCTCCAGCACGGACGGGATCAGCGCCTCCAGCACCCGTCCGGTCCGGGGCAGCCGCAGCCCCGGCCGCCGGTGCCGCGCCAGCGCCACCACCCGGTGCCGCGGCACGAACGCGCCGGGATCGTCGGCGGCACCGAGCAGCTCCGGCAACTGCTCCAGCAGCCACCCGGCACCCGGCCCCCACGCCTCTGCGAGCACCTCACCGCCGTACGCGCGCACCCGCAGCGTGCCCGGCCCGGCGGGCGTACGGCAGGCCCGCCACACGGAGCCGTCCGCCGTGGCCCGGAACGTCGGGTCGGCGGGCCCGCGCCGCAGCGGCCCGAGGGTCAGCCCGAGGTCCAGCGGCCCGTCCGGCACCCACCGCCGTACCCGCGCGGGGACCGCCTGCCGCGGTATCCCGGCGGTGGCCGCCGCGGGTACGGCGACCTGCCCGCCGCGTACGGTCGTCCGCGTGGGCCGCTGGGGGAAACGTCCTGCCACGAGTGAGTCCTAGGGTGCCGATCAGCCACCGGGGTGGCCGGAGCTGTCTTACGAGACTAGGCCCTCAGCGCACCGTCACGACCGCCCCCGCGTCCCGCTCCGGCCGCGGCCCCGGTTCCTCCGCCGGGCGGCCGACCGCCACCGCGCCCATCGGGTCCCAGTCCGCCGGCAGCTCCAGGACCTCGCGCACCACGTCCCGGCAGAACAGCGTGGACGACACCCAGGCCGAGCCCAGCTGCTCCCCGGCCAGCGCGACCAGCAGGTTCTGCACGCCCGCGCCCAGGGCGACCACGAACATGTCCCGCTCGGCGCCGTCCCGCCGGGCGTCCCCGTAGGTGTGCGAGCCGTCCATGACGAGGCACGGCACGATCAGGTACGGCGCGTTGCGCAGCACGTCACCGCGCCGGATCCGCCGGGCGACGGCCTCCTCGCCCAGGCCGTCCCGGCGCAGGTCGGCGATCCAGGCGTCCCGCATCGCGTCCAGCAGCCGTACCCGCGACTCCTCCGACTCCAGCAGCACGAACCGCCAGGGCGTGGTGTGGTGCGGAGCCGGCGCGGTGAGCGCGGCGGCCACGGCGCGGCGGACCGCGCCGGGATCCACGGGGTCGTCGGTGAACGCCCGCACGGTACGCCGCTGGGTGACGGCCTCCCGCACCGCCTCCGAGGTGCCGAGCCGGAACATGTCGTCCTGCGCGTTACGCACCAGCGCGCGGGCGCCCACCTCGCCACCGACGTCCTCGCCGTCGCCCTCACCGCCGACGGCGCCGGCCTCGGTGGCGAGCACGTGGGCCAGTCCGCGGACCACGGCCACCGGCCGCCCCGCAGCCTTCCCCTTGACCAGGTCACCGGCGGCCGCCAGCTCGTCCGCCGTGGCGACGACGGTCGCGCTGAGCGGGTTGCCGTACGCGTCCGTGCCCCCGCGCAGATCGTCCAGCACCCGCACCCCGGCCGCGCCGATCGCCACGTCCGTGAGCCCCGCCCGCCAGGGCCGGCCGAAGGTGTCGGTGACGACGACACCGACGTCGACGCCGAGGGAGTCGCGCAGCCCGGCCCGGATCGCGCGCGCGGACGCGTCCGGATCCTCGGGCAGCAACAGCACGGTCCCGGCGGGGGTGTTGGACGCGTCGACGCCCGCCGCGGCCATGACCAGCCCCTGCCGGTTCTCCACGATGCGCAGCGTGCCGCGCCGGGCCACGACCCGGACCGTCTCGGCGTCGATCGCGGCCTCCCGGTCGGCCGCCTGCACGATCCGCCCCTCGGCCTTGGAGACGATCTTGGAGGTGACGATCACCACGTCCCCGTCGGCCAGGTCCGGCTCGGCCGCGGCGATCAGCTTGGCGACATCGTCACCCGGCCGTACCTCCGGGATGCCGGGCAGGGCCCAGACCCGGTACCCGGGCCGCTCGGCCGGCCCGCCGGATGTCACTGCGCTCATGCCGCTCGCACCTCCTCGGCCAGCGCCAGCGCCTCCCGCACCATCCGCGCGGTCGCCTCGACGTCGGTCATCATCAGCGGGACGGCCCGGCAGCGGATGCCGTCGGCCTCGATCCGCTCGACCGCGCCCGCGTCGACGGTGTCGACCAGCCAGCCGTCCAGCAGGCCCGAGCCGTAGTGCTCGGCGACCGCGGCGGCCGTGGACTCCACGCCGACCGCGGCGAGCACCTTGTCGGCCATGCCGCGCACCGGCGCGTCCCCGACGATCGGGGAGAGGCCGACCACCGGCACGCCCGCCTCGGCGATGGCCTCCCGGATGCCGGGCACGGCGAGGATGGTGCCGATGGACACGACCGGGTTGGACGGCGGGAAGAGGATGACGTCCGCCTCCGCGATGGCCTCCAGCACGCCCGGGGCGGGCTTGGCCTGCTCGGCGCCGACCGGGACGACCGCCTCGGCCGGGACGGAGGCGCGCAGCTTCACCCAGTACTCCTGGAAGTGGATCGCCTTGCGCTCACCGTCCAGCTCGACGGCCACATGCGTCTCCACGCGGTCGTCGGTCATCGGGATGAGCCGCACACCCGGTTTCCAGCGGTCGCACAGCGCCTCGGTGACCGCGCTCAGCGGATAGCCGGCGCCCAGCATCTGCGTCCGCACGATGTGCGTGGCGAAGTCCCGGTCGCCCAGCCCGAACCACTCCGGGCCGACGCCGTACGCCGCCAGTTCCTCCTTGAGGGCGAAGGTCTCCCCGGACCGCCCCCAGCCCTGCTCCTCGTTGATGCCGCCGCCGAGCGTGTACATCACCGTGTCCAGGTCCGGGCAGACCCTCAGCCCGAAGAGGTGGATGTCGTCGCCGGTGTTGCCGATGACGGTGATGTCCGCGTCCGGCGCGGCCTGCTTCAGACCGCGCAGGAAACGGGCACCGCCGATGCCGCCTGCCAGAACCACAATGCGCATGGGAGCAAGTCTGGCAGGCGGGTCCGACAATGCGTCAGGCGGTCAGCGTCCCCGGCGCGGTCCGCGCCTCGCAGTACGGGGAGGTGTGCATCGGCATCGCGGTCAGGCCGGGGTGGTACACGTGCAGGCTGACCGCCGGCTCCAGCGCGTCGTTGACGACCTCGTGGACGTACCCCGGCGCGAACACCCGCTGGGAACCCGCCGCCAGCGCGCGCGTGCCGCGTTCGGTGCGCTCGGTGAGGGCGCCCTCCAGGACGGTGAGTACGCCGGACGAGTGGCCGTGGTCGTGCAGCCCGCTGCCCTGGCCTGGCACCCAGGACAGCAGCCACACCTCGTAGCCGGGGCCGGTGCGCAGCCGGTGGTACCAGCGGGTGGTGGCGTCGTACCGGACGAGGTGGGCCCACTGGGCGCGATCGGCGGCGAGGGACCGGGCGAACCCCACGAACTCGGCGACGGTGGCCGGGTGCTCGCGCGGCGGCTGGAGCAGGTGCGGGACCTCGAGGATGTCGCCGGCGATCTGCAGATCGTTGTCGCTGTTCATCAGGGTGCGCTGGTCCTCGGCGGAAGAGTGGGGGCTGATGCTGGGGTGACGCGTGCGGTCCGCCCGGATCACGGGCGGGCAGGGTGCCCTGGATGAGGGATCACTGAGCGGGAGACGCGACCGAGCCGGGATGGACTCGGGGACAGCCGGAGCGGGCTCGGCTCAACAGCTGGGACAGCAACAACAGCTACAGCGCGCGCGGGCGGCACCGAGGGACCCGGCGGTGCGGGTCGAGGTGAGCGCCAAGTTCGCGAGCATGCCCACTAGGACACCGGTTCACACCCGCACTGTCAACTCCGCGCCCGGTATGTGGGACATGTTTCACCTCATCCGGTTGATCTGCGCGATGAAAGGTTTGCTCACCGGGAGGTCGGGACACATGGGGCACATCCGAGCGCTCGAGCCTCGCGGAACGCGATCGAACACGGAGACGTCCTTCTCCGTACAGGGTTCTGTACGGGGGTCCGGCCGCCCCCGCGGGCCCCGCTGCGTGTCAAGGTTTATGCCGATTTGAACACTTTCCGCATGGCCTTGGTTCCGCAGAGTGAATAACGGGCTCAATAGCAGATCTCGGCTTGACTCGCCCGGAGCAGCACACTTGTAATTTCACTCGTGTCGTTCAGCCGGAATCGGTAACGGCCACGCACGGGGACGCGAAAGACAGACGAGGGGCGCACATGACCGAGCTGGTGCAGCAACTGCTGGTCGACGACGCGGACGAGGAACTCGGCTGGCAGGAGCGCGCGCTGTGCGCCCAGACCGACCCCGAGTCCTTCTTCCCCGAGAAGGGCGGCTCCACCAGAGAGGCCAAGAAGGTCTGCCTCGCCTGCGAGGTCCGCTCCGAGTGCCTCGAGTACGCCCTGGCCAACGACGAGCGCTTCGGCATCTGGGGCGGGCTGTCCGAGCGCGAACGCCGCCGCCTGAAGAAGGCCGCCGTGTGACCGTACACACGGCCGCAGACGTCACGAACGGCCCGTCGCCCGTGGGTTGTCCACAGGCGGCGGGCCGAGGTCATGGCCAGCCGATAGTGTGGTCGCTCGTCCGAGACGCCCGCTGTCCCCTCGGCCCCCGAGAGGACGCGGGCGTCCACCGCAGTCCATCGAACCGGGGCCCGTACCTCGATGTCCGTGCACAGCCATACGGCCGCCCGAACCGGCGCCGCCACCGCTGGGTTTGACCCGACCCGGCCACCCGAGTTCCCGCGTCACGTGGTCACCGCGGTCCTCGTCTCCCACGACGGCGCCCGCTGGCTGCCCGACGCGCTCGCCGGGCTGCTCGGCCAGGAGCGCCCCGTCCAGTACGCGGTGGCCGCCGACACCGGCAGCGCGGACGACTCCGCCCAGCTCCTCACCGAGGCCCTCGGCGACGCCCAGGTGCTGCACCTGGCCCGCCGCACCGGCTTCGGCCAGGCGGTGGAGGAGGCGAGCCGCACCGCACCCCTCCTCACCCCCGAGGACCTGCCGTACCTCAAGCGCCCCAGCGGCTGGGACCCCGTCACGCGTACGTGGCGCGACGACGCCTACGACCTGCCCGAGCTGCCGCACGGCGAGCCCGTCCACTGGCTGTGGCTGCTGCACGACGACTGCGCCCCCGAACCCGACGCCCTCGCCCAGCTGCTGCGGGTCGTCGACAACGAACTCGAACTCGGCCGCGACGACGTCGCGGTCGTCGGCCCCAAGCTGCGCGGCTGGTACGACCGCCGCCAGCTGCTGGAGGTCGGCGTCTCCATCGCCAACTCCGGCCGCCGCTGGACCGGCCTCGACCGCCGCGAACAGGACCAGGGCCAGCACGACCACGTCCGCACCGTGCTCTCCGTGTCCACCGCCGGCATGCTCGTCCGCCGCGACGTCTTCGAGCAGCTCGGCGGCTTCGACCGCCGGCTGCCCCTCATGCGCGACGACGTCGACCTGTGCTGGCGCGCCCACACGGCCGGCCACCGCGTCCTGATCGCCCCCGACGCGGTCGTCCGGCACGCCGAGGCCGCCTCCCGCGAGCGCCGCACGGTCGACTGCGCCGGCCGCACCACCGCCTCCCCGCACAAGGTCGACAAGGCCGGCGCCGTCTACACCCTGCTCGTCAACACCCGTACGGCCGCGCTGCCCTGGGTGCTGCTGCGGCTCGTCCTCGGCACCGTCCTTCGCACCCTCGCCTACCTCGTCGGCAAGGTCCCCGGCCAGGCCCTCGACGAGATCCGCGGCCTGCTGAGCACCCTGCTGCGGCCCGAGCGGATCCTCGCCGCCCGGAGCCGCCGGGGCCCCGCCCGGATCGACAAGGGCGAACTGCGCCAGCTGTTCCCGCCGCCCGGTGCCACCGTCCGGGCCACCGTGGAACAGATCGCGGGCAGTTTCACCAGCGGCGGCGACACCGACACCTCCTCGGCCGGCCGGCACGGCGGCGCCGTGGAGTCCGGGCCGGGCGGCGACGACGCCGAGTTCCTGGAGGTCGAGCAGTTCGCCCGGCTCAAGCGGATCGCCCGCAAACCGGGCCCGGTGCTCTTCCTCGCGCTGCTGCTCATCTCCTTCGTCGCCTGCCGCGCCCTGCTCGGCGGCGGCGCGCTCGCCGGCGGTGCCCTGCTGCCCGCCCCGGCCGGCGCAGGCGACCTGTGGTCCCGCTACCTGGACGCCTGGCACCCGGTGGGCGCAGGCGGTACCCCGTCCGCACCGCCCTACCTGGCGGTCGTCGCGACCCTCGCCTCGCTCCTGTTCGGCTCCACCGGACTCGCCGTCACCGTCCTGCTGGTCGGCTCGGTCCCGCTCGCCGGCTGCACCGCCTACTTCGTTTCCCGGCCCCTGGTCACCTCCCGGCTGCTGCGCGCGTGGGCGGCCATCGCCTACGCCTTCCTGCCCGCCATCACCGGCGCCCTGGCCGGTGGCCGCGTCGGCACCGCCGTCCTCGCAGTACTGCTTCCGCTCATGGCGCGCGCGGGCGTCGCCGCGAGCGGCCTGGCCAACCGCACCGGCACGCGTGGCAGCTGGCGCGCCACCTGGGCGTACGCGCTGCTGCTGACCCTCACCACCGCCTTCACGCCGATCGTCTGGCCCATCGCGCTGATCCTCGGCCTCGCCGTGCTGGTGCTGCGCCGCGGCGACCTCCTCGCCCGCGGCCTGCGCCTCCTGGCCCAGCTCGGCACCCCGCTGCTGGTGCTGGCCCCCTGGTCGCTGGCCCTCCTGCCGACCGGCTTCTTCCAGCAGGCCGGCCTGGCGTACGGCCCCTCGGCCGCCTCCGCGCTCGACCTGCTCGGCGCCGCCCCCGGCGGTCCCGGCACGGTGGACGGCCTGATGCTCGTCGGCATCGTGCTGGCCGCGCTCGCCGCCCTGCTGCGCTCCGAGCGGCAGCTCGGCATCCGCGCCGCGTGGGCCGTCGCCCTGGTCGGCCTCGTCTTCGCGGTCCTGTCCAACAAGTCCGCCTGGGCGGGACCGGCCACCCTCGTCTACGGCATCGCCCTGCTGGCCGCCGCCGCCCTCGGTGCCGACGGCGCACGCGCGCGCGTGGCCGAGCAGAGCTTCGGCTGGCGCCAGCCCGTCGCCGCCCTGATCGCCTTCGCCTCGGCCGCCGGGCCGCTGCTCATCGCCGCCGGCTGGATGATCGGCGGCGCCGACGGCCCCCTGGAGCGCCGCGACCCCGCCCAGGTGCCCGCGTTCGTCGCCGAGGACTCCTCCGGCGGCGCCCAGGCCCGCACCCTGATCCTCGACAGCGACTCCACCGCGCGCGTGCGCTACACCCTGGTCCGCGGCTCGGGCGCCCGCATGGGCGACGCCGAAGTAGCCGCCGCCGACGGCGGGAACGCCCGCCTGGACAAGATCGTCGCCAACCTCGTCGCCGGCTCCGGCGCCGACCAGGCCGGCGAACTCGGCGGCTTCGCCGTGCGCTACGTCCTCGTCCACAAGGGCGCCCCGCGCGACATCACCCGGATCCTCGACGCCACCCCCGGTCTGTCCCGGCTCAGCGAGCAGCAGGGCAACGCCCTGTGGCGCGTCGACCAGGACGTCTCCCGCGCGGCCATCGTGCCGGCCTCCGGCCCGGGCAGGGCCCTGCCCGTCACCGCGGGACCGGTCGAGATCCACACGACGATCCCCGCCGGCTCCGGCGGCCGCGTCCTGCGCCTCGCCGACAGCGCCGCCGACGGCTGGACGGCCACCCTCGACGGCAAGCCGCTCACCCGCACCACGGTCGACGGCTGGGCCCAGGGCTTCCAACTGCCCTCCGCCGGAGGCAGGCTGGACGTCACCTACGACGCCCCGCTCGCCCACACCGCCTGGCTGTGGACGCAGGGCGCGCTCGCCGTCGTCCTGGTCGTCCTCGCCCTGCCCGGCCGCCGCCGCGACGTCGACGACGACCTGCCCGAGGAGGAGCCCGTACCCGCCCAGGCCACCGCCGGCGAGGGCCGACGTGCCCGCCGCCTGCGCGCCCAGGCCGAGGAGGCCTCCGCCGAGGAACACCCCGGCGCGCCCCCGCAGCCCGAGCAGCCCCCGGCCGCCGTACCGCACCAGCAGAACTACGACGAGTGGGACCCGGCCACCTACGGGGACACCGGATACGCCGGCTACGGCACGGACCCGTACCAGACCGCGACGGGCTACGACCAGCAGGCGTACCAGCAGTCCGACCCCTACCAGACGGCCCCCTACGACCCGTACGCCTACCCCGGCACCGCCGACCAGACGCCGTACGACCCGGCGGCCTACCAGCAGCAGGGCTACGACCCGGCGTACGACCCCGCCCAGCAGGAGTACGACCCGGCCCGGCACCCCCACGGCACCGGCAGCCAGCGCCCCGACGGGAGCCAGCAGTGAACCGCACCACCCTGTCCCTGATCGCCGGTACGACCGCGCTGGCCGCCGTCACCGCGTTCGCCGCGTTCGACTCGCCGGCGGCGTCCGGAGCCGCCCCCGGGACAGCGGCCCAACTGCCCGTCGAGCGCACCGGTCTGCTGTGCCCGGCACCGAGCATGTCGGACATCGCCGACACGGCGTACACGTCGTTCACCCCGGTCACCAAGGGCGCCACCGGTAACGGCAAGGCCCAACTCCAGGCGGCCGACGGGCAGTCGGCGGACGGCACGGACGGCAAGAGCGGTAAGGGGGCCAAGGGGGCCGGGAAGAAGGCCGGTGAGCCGGTGCTCACCCCGAAGGCACCGGGCACGCCGGCCACCGGCGAGACCTCCGGCGCCGAGGCGCCCGCGCTGATCGGCACCGCGGACGGCGCTTCCGCGCCCGGCTGGACCGTCCAGGAGACCACCGAGGTCGCCGCCGGCACCGGCCGGGGCCTCCTCGGCGTCAACTGCACCGGTGCGGACACCCAGTTCTGGTTCCCCGGCGCCAGCACGGCCGCCGGCCGCACCGACTACGTCCATCTGACCAACCCCGACGACTCCGCCGCCGTGGTCGACATCGAGCTGTACGGCAAGAACGGCGCGATCAAGTCCCCGCTCGGCGAGAACCTCACGGTCAAGCCGCACGCGAGCGAGCCGATCCTGCTCCCCACGCTCACCGACGAGCGGCAGGGCGACCTCACCGTGCACGTCAGCGTGCGCAGCGGCCGGGTCGGCGCGGCCGTGCAGGCCCTGGACGACAAGGCGGGCGGCGACTGGCTGGCCGCCGCCACCGACCCGGCCGCCGACCTCGTCCTGCCGGGCATCCCGAAGGACGCCACCGACGTCCGCCTGATCGCCTTCACCCCGGGCGACGACGACGCCGACCTGAAGATCCGCCTGGCCTCGCCCGACGGCCTGATCACCCCGGCCGGGAACGAGTCCGTGCACGTCAAGTCCGGCATGACGACGGCGGTCGACCTCGGCGACGTCACCCGGGGGGAGGCCGGCTCCCTGGTCCTCACGCCCACCGACCAGACGGTCCCGGTCGTGGCGGCCCTCCAGGTCGTCCGGGGCAAGGGCGACAAACGGGAGACGGCGTTCATCCCGGCCACCGCCGCCGTCGGCGCGCGCGCGACCTCCGCCGACAACAGCGCCAAGGGCACGACGCTCGCCCTGACCGCCCCCGGCGGCACGGCCACGGTCAGGGTCACCGCCTCCGCCGGCAGCGAGGGCGGCACCCCGGCGAGCAAGACCTTCACCGTCAAGTCGGGCACCACCCAGAACGTCGACGCACCGGTACCGGCCGGCCTGAAGGGCACGTACGCCCTCACGGTCGAACCCGTCTCCGGCGGACCCGTCTACGCCGCCCGCACCCTCGCCGCCACCGAGGGAGGCGTCCCCGCATTCACCATCCAGACCCTCCCGGACGACCACGGAACGGTCGCGGTACCGCAGACGAAGGAGGACCTGTCGATCCTGCAGAAGTAGGCGCGCGCAGGGAGCCCGGGGCGAGGCGCGGCCGGGCCCTCTCTTCCGGATCCTGCCGGGGTCGCGGGGCAGGGTCGGCCGAAAGACACCGCCATCCCGAGCCGACCTGATCCGAGAGAAAGGACCTAGTCCTCGCCGTACCGGGGATCCACCGTCTCCGGCGTCAGCCCGAGCAGCTCCGCCACCTGCTCCACCACCACCTCGTGGACCAGCGCGGCCCGCTCGTCCCGCCCCTTGGTCCGGATCTCCACCGGCCGCCGGTACACGACCACCCGGGCCCGCCGCCCGTCCCGCGCGGGGACGGTCCCGCCGAGCGGAACCGCGTCGTCCGACCACGGCACCTGATCCGCCGGCCCCTCCAGCCGGGGCACCTCCAGCACCAGGAAATCGATGTCGGCCAGCTGCGGCCACCGCCGCTCGAGACGCTCCACGGAGTCCTGCACCAGGTCCGCGAACACCTCGGCACGGCTCGCGGCCAGCGGCACCTGCGGCGGGGCGATCGGCCCCCGCATGCCCCGCCCGTGGCGGTCACGGCGGCGGGGCCCAGGGCCGGCGGCACGGGGCGGTACACGGTTGTCCATCACTGACGAAGCGTAGTCCCCGCGCCCTCCGCCCGTCCGGCTCCACGCGCCAACCGGCCCACGGCCCCCCTGTCGCAGGATGACCATTCCGGCCAAGGTCTGGCTCGTTTCCGTAACTCTCCGAGACCACCGACTCAAGCCAATTGACGGTGTTTGTACCGACTCATGACCGGACGCCGCCCCGCCCGGCGCCCGCCGCGCCCCCGTCCACGCAGGTCAACAGGCCCTGCCCGAAGGGGTATGTGGGGCGTCTCACAGCACGACACGGGGGAGTGACCTGGGGGAGAGTCGTCGCGGCCCGCTCAAGAGTGCGGTACCGTCCAACGTCGTGAGCCCTGTACGTCGCTGTTCGCGCACCGCCTGCGGCCGACCCGCCGTCGCGACGCTGACGTACGTCTACGCCGACTCGACCGCGGTCCTCGGCCCGCTCGCCACCTACGCCGAACCCCACTGCTACGACCTGTGCGCCGAGCACTCGGAGCGCCTCACCGCCCCGCGCGGCTGGGAGGTCGTACGACTCCTGGACGCCTCCGCGCCCGCGCGGCCCAGCGGAGACGACCTGGAAGCGCTTGCCAACGCCGTGCGCGAGGCGGCCCGCCCCCAGGAGCGCGCGGCCGAGGCGGGCGGCGGCGGCAGCCGCGGCGCGGACCCCATGGAGGTCGCCCGCCGCGGCCACCTGAGGGTGCTGCGCTCCCCGGACAACTGAGCGCCACCCTCCACCGGAGTAACGGTTCGGCCCTTCCGGGCGTTGACGACGGGGACCCAACGGGGGTCCGCACGGTGTACGCACACCGCGCCCTTACTCCCGACGGGTAGTTTGTGGGCACCCATAGGACTTCAGGAGGGTTGGCCGTGTCTGCTGATCTGTCGCAGATCGTGAAGGCGTACGACGTGCGCGGAGTGGTTCCGGACCAGTGGGACGAGACCCTGGCCGGGCTCTTCGGCGCCGCCTTCGCGGAGGTCACCGGGGCGACGGCCATCGTCGTCGGCCACGACATGCGGCCCTCGTCCCCCGGCCTGTCCCGCGCCTTCGCGCGCGGCGCGGCGGACCGCGGTGCGGACGTCACCGAGATCGGCCTGTGCTCCACGGACCAGCTGTACTACGCCTCCGGCGCGCTGAACCTCCCGGGCGCGATGTTCACGGCCTCCCACAACCCGGCCCGGTACAACGGCATCAAGCTGTGCCGCGCGGGCGCCGCCCCCGTCGGCCAGGACACGGGCCTCACGCAGATCCGCGAGCTGGCCGAGCGCTGGCTGGCGCAGGGCGCCCCGGAACCCGTTGACCGGCCGGGAACCCTCTCGTCACGCGAGACGTTGGAGGAGTACGCGGCGCACCTCCGCTCCCTCGTCGACCTGGCCTCCATCCGCCCCCTGAAGGTCGTGGTCGACGCCGGCAACGGCATGGGCGGCCACACGGTCCCCACGGTCTTCGCCGGCCTGCCCCTGACCCTCGTCCCGATGTACTTCGAACTGGACGGCACCTTCCCCAACCACGAGGCCAACCCGCTCGACCCGGCCAACCTCGTGGACCTGCAGAAGCGGGTCCCGGCGGAGGGCGCCGACCTCGGCATCGCCTTCGACGGCGACGCCGACCGCTGCTTCGTCGTGGACGAGAACGGCGACCCGGTCTCCCCGTCCGCGATCACCGCCCTGGTCGCCGCCCGCGAACTCGCGCGCAACGGCGGCAGGGGCACGGTCATCCACAACCTGATCACGTCCCGTACGGTCCCGGAGGTCGTCCGGGAGAACGGCGGCACCCCGGCCCGCACCCGGGTCGGCCACTCCTTCATCAAGGCCGAGATGGCCCGCACCGGCGCCATCTTCGGCGGCGAGCACTCGGCCCACTACTACTTCAAGGACTTCTGGAACGCCGACACGGGCATGCTGGCCGCCCTGCACGTCCTCGCGGCCCTCGGCGGCCAGCAGGGCCCGCTGTCCGCCCTGGTCGCCCAGTACGACCGCTACACCGGCTCCGGCGAGATCAACTCCACCGTCGCCGACCAGTCCGCCCGCCTCGCCGCGATCCGCGCCGCGTACGAGGGCCGCCCCGGCGTCACCCTCGACGACCTCGACGGCCTCACGGTCGCCGGGGACGACTGGTGGTTCAACGTCCGCCCGTCCAACACCGAGCCCCTCCTGCGCCTGAACGCCGAGGCCAGGGACGAGGCCACGATGACGAAGATCCGCGACGAGGCACTGGCGATCATCAGGGGCTGAGCGCCCTGCCCGACAGCGGTACGCTGACCAGGCATATCCACAGACACACCCGCCCCCCGAAGGGACACCCCATGGCGCTCGAAGCCGGCCTCCTGGAGATCCTCGCCTGCCCGGCCTGCCACGCCCCCCTGAAGGAGCAGGACACCGAGCTGGTCTGTACGGGAGAGGACTGCGGCCTCGCCTACCCCGTCCGCGACGGCATCCCCGTCCTGCTGGTCGACGAGGCCCGCCGCCCCGAGTGACCAGGCCCCGCAGCGCGTAGGACCCCGAGATCCCCGGCGACCGGAGGCTGCCGCCCATGCTGGACGAATCGCTGCTCGACACTCCGCAGGGCCTCGCCGAGGCCGACCACCGCGGCCTGCTGCGGGGCGCGGCGGAGGCGGGCGCCCGCGTCCGCACCGCCGCCCGGCTCGCCGCCGAGGCCGGCATCGGCGCCCTCAAGCCGGACGGCCGCCCCCGCGCGGTCCTCATCGCCGGCCCCGGCGCCGCGGCCACCCACACCGCCGACCTCCTCGGCACGCTGGCCGGCCCCGGCAGCCCCGTGGTCCGGCTGGCCCCCATCGGCGTCGCCCCGGCCGCGGGCGCCCTGCGCTGGGAGCTGCCGGGCTGGGCCGGCTCCGTGGACCTGCTGCTGATCGCCACCCCGGACGGCACCGAACCGAGCCTCTCCCTCCTCGCCGACCAGGCCTACCGCCGCGGCTGCTCGGTCGTCGCCGTGGCCCCGCCGGACACCCCGCTCGCCGAGGCGATCGCCGGCGCGCACGGCCTGTTCGTACCGATGGCGACGGCACCCTACGACCAGGAGCAACCGCTCACCGCGTCCGCCCCGGGCGTCTTCTGGGCGCTGCTGACCCCGCTGCTGACGCTGCTGGGCCGGATCGGCCTGATCACCGCCCCGCCGGACGCCCTGGAGAAGGTCGCCGACCGCCTGGACCACGTCGCCGAGCGCTGCGGCCCCGCCATCGCGACCTACAGCAACCCCGCCAAGACCCTCGCCGCCGAGCTGGCCGACTCCCTGCCCGTGGTGTGGACGGAGGGCACCTCGGCCGGTCCGGCGGGCCGCCGGTTCGCCGCCGCCCTCGCCGAACTCGCCGGCCGCCCCGCCCTGGTCGCCGAACTGCCCGAGGCGCTCGCCGCGCACAGCGCCCTGCTGGCCGGCCCGCTCGCCGCCAGCGCCGACCCGGACGACTTCTTCCGCGACCGCGTGGAGGAGCCGCCCGCGCTGCACGCGCGCGTGGTGCTGCTCCGCGACCGCCCGATCGGCGGACTCACCGCCGCCCCCACCGCCCGTGACGTGGCCCTCAGCCACGACACGCCGATCAGCGAACTCGAACCGGAGGAGGGCGGCGAACTGGAGACCCTCGCGGAACTGATCGCCGTCACGGATTTCGCCGCCGTTTACCTGGCGCTCGCTTCGGGGGCCTGATCTGACTCCAGGCCGGCCGCCCGCGCCCGCCCGTGGCGCGAGCGCAAGCGGCAGCGCCGGCCGAGCAGCGTACGTACCGGAGACAGAGAAGAGACATGGACCGCCTCGACAACACCGTCCGCCCCTACGCCTGGGGTTCCCCCACCGCCCTCCCGCACCTCCTCGGCGTCGAGCCGACCGGCGAACCCCAGGCGGAGATGTGGATGGGCGCGCACCCCGGCGCCCCCTCGCGCACCGCGCGCGGCACCCTCGTCGAGGTCATCGAGGCCGACCCGGAGCGCGAACTCGGCGCCCGCGCGGTCGCCAGGTTCGGCCCGCGCCTGCCGTTCCTGCTCAAGATCCTCGCCGCCGGCGCGCCCCTGTCCCTCCAGGTGCACCCCGACCTCAAGCAGGCCGAGGAGGGTTACGCCGACGAGGAGCGGCGCGGCATCCCGGTCGACGCCCCGCACCGCAACTACAAGGACGCCAACCACAAGCCCGAACTGATCTGCGCGCTCACCGAGTTCGACGGCCTGTGCGGCTTCCGCGACCCGGCCCGGGCCGCCGACCTGCTCGACGGGCTCGGTGTCGACTCCCTCAAGCCGTACGTCGACCTGCTGCACGCCCGTCCCGGGGACGCGGCCCTGCGCGAGGTGCTCACCGCGATCCTCAGCGCCGACCCGCAGGAGATGGCCCACACGGTCGCCGAGGCGACGGCCGTCTGCACCCGCCTCGGCGGCGCCTACACCCCCTACGCCGACATCGCCCACCACTACCCGGGCGACCCCGGTGTCATCGCGGCCATGCTGCTCAACCACGTCCGCCTGCAGCCCGGCGAGGCCCTGTTCCTCGGCGCCGGCATCCCGCACGCCTACCTGAGCGGCCTCGGCGTCGAGATCATGGCCAACTCCGACAACGTCCTGCGCTGCGGCCTGACCCCGAAGCACGTCGACGTCCCGGAACTCCTGCGGATCGTCCGCTTCGAGCCGGCCGACCCGGGCGTGCTGCGCCCCGAGGCCTCCCCGGACGGCGAGGAGGTCTACGAGACGCCGACAGACGAGTTCCGGCTCTCCCGGTACGTCCTTCCCGCCGGCGGCAGCACCCACGACCTCACCCGGGACACCCCGCAGATCCTGCTCTGCACGGCCGGTGCCGTCCGCGCGGGCGAACACGAACTGCGCCCCGGCCAGTCCGTCTTCGTCCCGGCCGGCGAGCGGGCGGAGATCTCGGGCGCGGGCACGGTCTTCCGCGCCACGGTGATCGTATGACCAGGACCCTGGACGGTCTGCGGATCATATGACCGGGGTTGTGGATACCTGACGCGCCGGTGCCCGGCCGGGCTGCAAGAATGGCCCACCGGCAAAGGCCGGGCAAAACCGGGCACACGCCTGGACGGAGCCACGAGCGACAGAGGCGAAGGGACAACGCGGACACATGAGCGCGTCAGGCGGTACCAAGGCGATCGTGGCGGCACTCGGCGCCAATCTCGCGATCGCGGCATCGAAGTTCGTGGCGTTCGCGTTCAGCGGCTCCTCCTCGATGCTCGCCGAGGGCGTCCACTCGCTCGCCGACTCCGGCAACCAGTTCCTGCTGCTCGTCGGCGGCAAGAAGGCGCAGCGCGAGGCGACCCCGCAGCACCCCTTCGGCTACGGCCGCGAGCGGTTCATCTACGCCTTCCTCGTCTCGATCGTGCTCTTCTCCGTCGGCGGCATGTTCGCGATCTACGAGGGCTACGAGAAGATCCGCCACCCGCACCAACTGGAGCACTGGTACTGGCCGGTCGGCGTCCTCGTCTTCGCGATCCTCGCCGAGGGCTTCTCCTTCCGGACGGCCATACGGGAGTCCAACGAACTGCGCGGCAAGCTCTCCTGGGCCCAGTTCATCCGCCGCGCCAAGGCGCCCGAGCTGCCCGTCGTCCTGCTGGAGGACTTCGGCGCGCTCATCGGTCTGGCCCTCGCCCTCGCCGGTGTCGGCCTCGCCGTGCTCACCGGCAACGGCGTCTGGGACGGCATCGGCACCGTCTGCATCGGCGTCCTGCTCGTCCTGATCGCCCTGGTGCTGGCCGCCGAGACCAAGTCGCTGCTGCTCGGCGAGGCCGCCGGCATCGAGGACGTCAGGAAGATCGAGGCCGCGATCGTCGACGGCCACACGGTCACCGGCATCATCCACATGCGCACGCTGCACCTCGGCCCCGAGGAACTGCTGATCGCCGCCAAGATCGCCGTGCGGCACGACGACACGGCCGCCGAGGTCGCGCGCGCCATCAACGCCGCCGAGGCCCGCACTCGCGCCGCCGTTCCCATCGCCCGCGTCATCTACCTGGAGCCCGACATCTACAGCGAGGCCGAGGCCGCCAAGGGCCCGGACCCGGAGGCGACTCCGGGCGGCCCGACCCCCCACCCCGCCGGGCACTGACCGGCACCGGTCCCGCTCCACGGGGCGGGACCGGTGCCGTACGGGCCTTCCTCCTCAGCCGCCGTCAGGCCCGGCTCTCACTCGACCTCGGCCAGCACGTCCAGCACCGCCCGCTCGTCCGGCGCCGCGAGCAGCCGCTCACGGAACCCGGGGTCCATCAGCCTGCGGGACAGCAGCGCGAGGATCCGCAGGTGCTCGTCACCGGCGGCGGCCTCCGGTACGGCGATCATGAAGACCAGCCGGGCCTTCGTACCGTCCAGCGAACCCCACTCGACGCCTTCCGCCGACCGTGCGAAGCCGACGACCGGCGCCGTCACCGCGTCCGTCTTGGCGTGCGGTATCGCGATCTCCTCGCCGAGCCCGGTGGTCCCCTGCTCCTCGCGCCGCAGCGCGGTCGCCACCAGCTCGGCCACATCGGCGACCCGGCCACTGCGCGCCAGCAGCTGCGCCATCTCCCGGATCGCGGCCCCCTTCTCCGCCGCCCCGAGCTCCACCCGCACGGTCCGCTCGGTCAGATACCCGGACAGCACCTCGGGCCCGCGCACCCCCGCGGCCCCGGCCGCCGTACTCCCGGCGACCGGACCCTGCTGCGCCGCCCTCGCCCCGACCGCAGCGGCCCCGACCGGCGAGAGCTCGGGCCCCGCCTGTCCCGGTACGACCATCCCGGCACCCTCGGCCTCCTCTCCCGCGTCCGCTGTACGCCCCCGGCGCACGCTCACATCGACCAGGGCCACCGTCGTCAACGCCGTCACCACCGTGCCGATCGCCACGGCCACGAAGAACACCGGCACCCCGCTCACCGCGCCCAGCACCGCCACGATCGGACCGCCGTGCGGCACCGCGTCCTCCACCCCGGCCAGCCCCGCGACCGCGCCGGCCACCGCGCCGCCCAGCATGTTCGCCGGGATGACCTGCGCCGGCCGTGCCGCGGCGAACGGGATGGCGCCCTCCGAGATACCGAAGCAGCCCATGAACAGGGCCGCGAGCCCCGTCTCCCGCTCCTGCTCGGTGTACAGCCGCCGGCGGACCAGCGTGGCCAGCCCCTGACCGAGCGGCATCACCGGGATGGCCGCCGCGCACATGCCCATCACCGTCTGGTTGCCGCTCGCGATGAGACCGGCCCCGAACAGGAACGCCGTCTTGTTGACCGGCCCGCCCATGTCGAACGCGATCATCAGGCCCAGGATCGCCCCGAGCAGGACCGCGCTGGTTCCGGTCATCCCGCCGAGCCAGCTCGTCAGATGCTCGAACACCCAGGAGATCGGCTTGCCGATGACGTAGATGAAGAACAGCCCGAGCGCCGTCGTCGCCACGATGGGGATCACGATGATCGGCATGATCGGCTGCACGAACTTCGGCACCCGGACCTTTCTGATCCACAGCACCAGGTACCCGGCGAGGAACCCGGTCACGATCGCCCCGATGAAGCCCGCGCCGGCCTTGGAGCCGTAGAGCGCGCCCGTGTTGGCGATCCAGCCGCCGATCATGCCCGGCACCAGCGCGGGCCGGTCGGCGATGGCGTAGGCGATGTAGCCGGACAGGACCGGGATCATCAGCTGGAAGCCGATCCCGCCGACCGCGTTGACGTGCGCCCAGAAGGTGCCCTCCGGGATCACGTAGCCCTTGGCCGTGGCATGGCCGCCGAGCGCGAGGGAGACCGCGATCAGCAGCCCGCCGACCACCACGAACGGGATCATGTACGACACGCCGTTCATCAGCGCCTTGTACACCGCGCCCCGCTCCCCACCCCCGCCCGGCGCGGTCACCCCCGGGCCGTCACCGGCCCCGTCCGCCCGGTACACGGGCGCCGACCGCACCCGCTCGATCAGCTGCTCCGGGTGGCGTACGCCCTCGGCCACCCCGACCCTGAGCACCCGCTTCCCCACGAAACGGCTCAGGTCGACGTCCTTGTCGGCGGCGACGATCACGCCGTCGGCGTTGCTGACATCGTTGTCATCGAGGACGTTCTCGGCCCCGATGGATCCCTGCGTCTCCACCTTCATCTCGATGCCCCGGCTGGCGGCGGCCTGCGCGAGCTTCTCCGCCGCCATGTAGGTGTGCGCGATGCCGGTCGGGCAGGCGGTCACCGCCAGCAGCCGCAGCGGAAGCCCCCCGTCATCGCGGCCACCCGTGGCGGGCGGCCCGGCCGGACTGGTCACATCGGTCTCCTCACACTGTCGTCGCACGGGGTGTCGTCCCCGACACCACGCGAGCGGAACCGGTACTCCCGGCCCCCTGCATCCTGCACCACCCCACCCCCCACTCGAAGCCGTGAAAGTCCTGTTCGCGCGGGTCTGACCGGCCCGTCTCCACGGATTCCGCACGCCCTCCGGCACCCGCGCCCCTCCCGGCCCCGGGCCCGCGCCTGCCCTGAATACGACCCCGCGGATGCCCAGGCGGGCTGGGGCCGACCGGGCCGTCCGGTGTAGCTTGGGACGGAGCCAGACGTCGCTGCTGATGGCGGTCGGGCGGTCCCCAGCGGACCGACCGAGGGAGAGAGGGCCTCCGACGGACTGCGCTGCGCGCACGCGGGCATGCCTGTGTCCTCTTCTCGGGCACCCCTGTGTCCGCCGCCGCGCAGACCAGCCGTACCCACCTCGCCCCAACCCCGAGGAGCAGCTCGCAATGACGACTGTCGAGAACCGACAGGACTTCAAGGTCGCCGACCTCTCGCTGGCCGAGTTCGGCCGCAAGGAGATCACCCTCGCCGAGCACGAGATGCCCGGCCTGATGGCGATCCGCAAGGAGTACGCCGAGGCCCAGCCCCTCGCCGGCGCCCGCATCACCGGCTCGCTGCACATGACCGTGCAGACCGCCGTGCTCATCGAGACCCTGGCCGCCCTCGGCGCGCAGGTCCGCTGGGCCTCCTGCAACATCTTCTCCACCCAGGACCACGCGGCTGCCGCCATCGCCGTCGGCCCGAACGGCACGCCCGACAACCCGCAGGGCATCCCGGTCTTCGCCTGGAAGGGCGAGACCCTGGAGGAGTACTGGTGGTGCACCGAGCAGGCGCTGACCTGGCCGGACGCCCCCACTGGCGGCCCGAACATGATCCTGGACGACGGCGGCGACGCCACCCTCCTCGTCCACAAGGGCGTCGAGTACGAGAAGGCCGGTGAGGTCCCCGCACTGGAGACCGCCGAGTCCGACGAGCACCGCGTCATCCTCCAGCTGCTGCACCGCACCCTGGGCGAGAACCCCCAGAAGTGGACCCAGCTGGCCTCGGAGATCCGCGGTGTCACCGAGGAGACCACCACCGGCGTCCACCGTCTGTACGAGATGCAGCGCGACGGCGTCCTCCTGTTCCCGGCGATCAACGTCAACGACGCCGTCACCAAGTCGAAGTTCGACAACAAGTACGGCTGCCGCCACTCCCTGATCGACGGCATCAACCGCGCCACCGACGTCCTGATCGGCGGCAAGACCGCCGTCGTCTGCGGCTACGGCGACGTGGGCAAGGGCTGCGCCGAGTCCCTCCGGGGCCAGGGCGCCCGGGTCATCGTCACCGAGATCGACCCGATCTGCGCGCTCCAGGCCGCGATGGACGGCTACCAGGTCACGACCCTCGACGAGGTCATCGACAAGGCCGACATCTTCATCACCACGACCGGCAACAAGGACATCATCATGGCCTCGGACATGGCCAAGATGAAGCACCAGGCCATCGTCGGCAACATCGGCCACTTCGACAACGAGATCGACATGGCCGGCCTCGCCAAGATCCCCGGCATCGTCAAGGACGAGGTCAAGCCGCAGGTCCACACCTGGAAGTTCCCCGACGGCAAGGTGATCATCGTCCTGTCCGAGGGCCGCCTGCTGAACCTGGGCAACGCCACCGGCCACCCGTCGTTCGTGATGTCCAACTCCTTCGCGGACCAGACCCTGGCCCAGATCGAGCTGTTCACCAAGCCCGACGAGTACCCGATCGGCGTCTACGTGCTGCCCAAGCACCTCGACGAGAAGGTCGCCCGCCTCCACCTGGACGCACTCGGCGTCAAGCTCACCAAGCTGCGCCCGGAGCAGGCCGCGTACATCGGCGTGGAGGTCGACGGCCCGTTCAAGCCGGACCACTACCGCTACTGAGCCGGCGATTTCCCAGCCGGCCCGCCGGGGGAGTGCAGCCGGTGCACCGACGCACTCCCCCGACAGCAGGTCCCCAGAGGCAGGCCCCCGCACCCCCGTGCCGGGGGCCTGCCCCTTTCGACCCGGCCCATGGCTGCTGGACCCGGCCTACGGCTGTCGGCCGGCCCAGCCCGTCAAGACCCAGGACCCCCATGCCCCGCGGCCGTTATTCGCTCCACGATCCACACGATCGAACCCCCCTCGCAGAAGAACACTTCCAGTGCGCCCCCGGCCCGTCCGGCTGGCGCTATGTCTCGCGGCTGACCGGCCCCGCCGGTGACGACCGCGGCTCGGTCGATCTCGCCCTGGACGACCTCGGCCGCCCCATCCGCCTCGAACTCCACGCGGGTGGCTGGCAGGTGCGCGGTGCCGCCCTCGACGGCGTCACCTGGGTCCGCACCGACCCCACCGGCGCCCATGCCACCGAAGGCAACGTGCGCGCGCACACCTTCACCGGCACGTCCCCCGCGTTCCTCGTCGCGACCGCCCGGCTCCTGCGCCTCACCCCCTCCTCCGCCGCGACCCGAGTACGTCTCGTGGCCTTCACCGACCCCGTCCTCGCCCCCCGCACCGTGGACCAGTCCTGGGCTCTGGTGAACAGCGAAGCACACGCCACTGACAACGGACCCCTGACCGTGGACGAATACCAGGTCACAGCCCTGGACACCGGCGAACAGCACACCGTCCACATCGCCGGCGACGTGGTCCTGGCGGCGCCCGGGATCGAGCTGGAGGACCTGGAGTCACCCCCGTCGAGACTCGACTGACCCGCTCGCGCTACGCAGGCGGCGCGAACCCGGTGGCCGGCCGTTCACGCCCCGACTCTCCGTTCTGCGGCACAGGCGCGGGAGCGGGCGGCGCCTGCGGTGGCGACGACCAGCGGGCGTCGGGCCGGTAGGAAGCCCGAACCTCAAGGGAGAGCCCGGGCTCACCGGGGGACTGGTACGCGACCGGTGACGGGGAAGGGTACGCGGCCTGGGCCGGATACGTGTCCGGCGCACCCGGCTGCGCCCCCGGCGGCGGGAAGCCGCCGGACCCCGCGACACCGTGGCCGAACGCCTGCCGGGCCTCGCGGGACTGCCGCTCGTGGACCACGGCCACGAGAAAGACCACCGGGGACAGATCCTGCGGCGTCGGCACCCCGGTACGGCCCACGAGATCGGCCGCCAGCCGCTGGGCCATGTCCGCCGACACCTGCGGATCGAGCTGGTGCATCCGGGTCAGATACTGACGGACGGCGAGCCACAGCCCGTCCGGAACGGCCGACAGGTCCAGTCCGGCGAACCGTCCCGCGAGCCACGGCTGCGGAGGCGGGACGACCCCGGTCCGCCCGGCCGGTATCCGTTCACGCACGACCAGAGTGCCGGCGAACACGTCCCCGAGCCGCCGCCCACGCGCCGAGACCAGCGAGGCGATACAGGCCACCACCCCGAACGTCATCACGATCTCGACCACTCCGATCGCGCCCCGCACCAGCGCGTGCCGGAACCGGATCGGCCCCCCGTCGTCCCGCACCACCCGGAGCCCGAACGCCAGCTTCCCCAGCGAACGCCCGTGACTGAGCGTCTCGACGGCTATCGGCCCGCCGACCAGCACCAGCAGGAACGCCGCGATCGACAACGCCACCTGCGCGGCATCGTCCAGCGAAGCCGTCGACGCCACCAGCAGCACGACCACGACCAGGTACACGACCATCGTCAACGCCAGGTCGAGCAACACGGCCAGCGCCCTGCTCGGCAGCTTCGCGGGCCGCACCTCAACGGCCACCGCCTCGCCCGTCACCAGCTCACTCACGCCCGCCGCCCTTCCCTGGTCCGCCCCCTGAACCGCAAGTCTGCCAAGCTGTGGGCGCACCGCGCCCCAGTACGACAAGCTGACCGCAACGACGAGCTTCCAACGAGCCGTGAACGACAGCCGAGGAGCAGGCAGACCCGATGGACCTGGACGTCTTCGTGTCCGTACACCGAGCCGAATGGGACCGGCTCGCTGCACTGCTCCGCCGAAGGCGCCGGCTCACCGGCACCGAAGCAGACGAACTCGTCACCCTCTACCAGCGCACCGCCACGCATCTGTCCCTCATCCAGTCCAGCGCCCCGGACCCACAGCTGACGGGACGGCTCAGCCAACTCGTGGCACGCGCGCGCAGCGCCGTCACCGGCACCCGCCGCGCCTCATGGCGCGACGTGACGCGCTTCCTGAGCCGGGGTTTCCCGGCCGCCGTCTACCGCACCCGCCACTGGTGGGTGCCCACGGCACTCGTCTCCACCGCGATCGCCATCCTTCTGGGCTGGTGGATCGGCACCCACCCCGAGGTGCAGTCGTCCATCGCGGCGCCCGGCCGGCTGCGCGAGCTGACCCGTCCCGGAGGCGAGTACGAGACCTACTACTCCAGCCATCCCGCGGCCGCCTTCGCCGCCCAGGTCTGGACGAACAACGCCCAGGCGGCGGCGATGTGCCTGGTCCTGGGCGTCTTCCTGGGGCTGCCCGTCCTCTGGATCCTCTTCCAGAACATGCTCAACCTGGGTGTCGGCTTCGGCCTCATGTCCTCGGCCGGCCGCCTCGACACCTTCCTCGGCCTGGTCCTCCCGCACGGCCTGCTCGAACTGACCGCGGTCTTCGTCGCCGCCGGCACGGGCCTGCGCCTCGGCTGGACCCTCGTCGACCCGGGCCCCCGCACCCGGCGCGCCGCGCTCGCCGAGGAGGGACGGTCCGCCGTCGGCATGGCGATCGGCCTCGCCCTGGTCCTGCTCGTCTCCGGCGCCATCGAAGGCTTCGTCACCCCGTCCGGCCTGCCCACCTGGGCGCGCATCGGCACAGGAGTCGCCGCCGAGCTGGCGTTCCTGGCGTACGTCTACGTCATGGGCGGTCGCGCGGCGCGCGACGGCGAGACCGGTGACCTCGAAGCGGCGGACCGCAGTGCCTCCGTCCCCACGGCGGCCTGACCCCGCCGGATGTGCGCTCGCCTCCCGCGAGCTGCTAGTCTCCTCTTCGCCCCGCGAGAGCCGTTGACACGGAGGGAGTGGGGAGGTAGATTCAAACAGTTGCCTGGAACTGGACAGGTCCGGCAGGCAGCCGATAGAATCTACTCGCTTCTCCAAAGTCGTGAACGACATTTCCGAGAAGCCCTCCGAATACTCAGAAATGAGCGGCCGGTCAGACCGGCCAAAAACTTCTGATAAAGTCGGAACCGCCGGAAAGGGAAACGCGGAAGCGGGAACCTGGAAAGCACCGAGGAAATCGGATCGAGAAAAGATCTGATAGAGTCGGAAACGCAAGACCGAAGGGAAGCGCCCGGAGGAAAGCCCGAGAGGGTGAGTACAAAGGAAGCGACCGTTCCTTGAGAACTCAACAGCGTGCCAAAAGTCAACGCCAGATATGTTGATACCCCGTCCATCGGTCATCACGACCGGGACGAGGTTCCTTTGAAAAACACAGCGAGGACGCTGTGAACGGTCGGGCTTATTCCGCCTGACTGTTCCGCTCATCGTGGTGTCATCCCGATCACGGGAAAACATTCACGGAGAGTTTGATCCTGGCTCAGGACGAACGCTGGCGGCGTGCTTAACACATGCAAGTCGAACGATGAACCACTTCGGTG
>NZ_JBVHJE010000011.1:0-288252 GCF_055560195.1 Streptomyces sp. NPDC023481 | reverse complement strand
CACACCTACAATCACCACCGCGGACACACCGCGCTGAAGGGCCAACCACCCGCCAGCCGCATCCCCAACCTCACAGGGCCATACACCTAGGGCGCGGCCCGGCGGGCGAGAACCCCCCGGCCGTTCCCCGGAACCGTGGTCCCGCGTGCCGGCATGCTGGCCGCACGCACAGCCGAGCCCCACCAGCTCACCGTTTCCGTGCCGGGAGAGCGGTTCAGCCCGGTGACGCGCGTGACACCTGCCGTAGCCGCGTCCGGACAACGCGGTTCGCGGCCGTCTTCTGCAGCAGTCCGTAGGCGAGGACCGGCAGGAGCAGATGCGGTTTGTCGGGGAGCGTGGCGGTGATCAGCACGGCGCTGGCGCTGCTGTTGTTCATCCCGCACGCGAGTGTGACGGACGAGGCAGCGGGCGGATCGAGCCCGAGCACGCGGGCCGCACACCGGCCGAGCACGAACGACAGCAGGCAGACGAGTGCCGCCACGGCCAGTGCGGCACCGAACAGCAGGGGACGCGGCTGGGCCAGGAAGGACCCCAGGGCGCCGCTGGCGTTGACGTAGGTCAGGACCAGCGAGCCGATCAGAGCCGCCGGCTGCACGCCGATCAAGGCCCGGCCCAGCCACGACTCGGGCAGAGCGATCCGCAGCAGGATGCCCACCGCGCAGGGCAGGACCACGCCGACAAGAGTGAAGCCGCCGCCGAGACTGCGATCACTCGCAGCGAGCACGTCCGCGTAGCCGCCGCTGAGCAGCGGTGTCAGGAGCCGGATCATCACGGGGATGGTGAGGGGACTGAGGAGGGTGGAGGCGAGGACGAGTCCCACCATCGTCGGCTGGTCGCCGTCGCCCTTGCCGGTCCACACGGTGGCCCCGGCAGCGACGGGCATGGCCACGATCAGGATCATCGCGGTGACCAGACCGCTGCCGCCGTCGGTATCGGGTGACCGGTGCAACAGGAACGCGATGAACGGGATGACCAGCAGCGGGATCGCCAGATGGAGTACGAGCCCCGCCAGCAGTGCACTCGGCCGGCGCAGCACGCGGCCCAGTTCGCGGACCGGGACCTGGAGACCGGCGGAGAACAGCACCAGCGCGAGCAGGAGCGGGGCGGTGGACAGCGGCAGGCAGAAGCGAGAACCGAGCGGCAGGGTCCGGGTCTGGCGCAGCCACAGGCCGGGACCCGGCAACAGCAGGGCGCCGGCGTACGAAAGGAGGACGGCTCGCCCCAGTCGGCGGCGCAGCCAGGCGGTCACGCGATCACTGGGGCAGTGGGCCCGGGTCTGGGTAGGGGCGTGCAAGGTGGTCTTCTTCCGTTACGAGGGCAGGGCTATAACGGAAGGCGCCTATGCCGGGAAGGCAGAGCTGTGCGGAAGAGTGCATGCCGCCATGCTGCTCGCGCATGACCAGTGGGGCCACCGGTACGCGGCGGCGGTCAGGATGTGTTCAGGCATTCGACGCCATGGTCGAGCAGCATGGCGGGGGACGAACACCCACGCCATCGCGGCATGGCGGCCGGCAGGCTTCACGTCGGTAATCGGTAAGAGATGAGGGACGCACTCGGGCCCGTCAACCACGATTCTTACCGTGCCCTTTGCTGGCTTTAGGACATCTCATGCCTGCTTCGAGATGCCGACGGTGATCGGATCGGTGAGCCTGGTCTGGGCGGGCGTCCCGGCGGTCGTGCGCTCGTCGAGGACGGAGCGTCAAGCGATGACGGCGCCGGTCGGGCACGAAGGCCGTCTTCACCGGCCGCGACCGGCATCGAGTGCGGCCGGCGGAATCGCCTCTGGATGGGAGGTGCCCGTGATGTCGGTCAGAAAAGCATGGCGATGGGCTGTGGCAGCCACGGTCGCCGTCACCTCGGGCGCATACGCGTTGCCCTTGCCGACCTTGCCCCTGCCCGGCAGCGCTGCGCCGGCTCCCGTGTCCGCCGGGTATGCCGTCAGCGCGCCGGCTCACGCCGTCGACTGCAGGCGCACCAAGTGTGTGGCGCTGACCTTTGACGACGGCCCGACCCAGAGCACGGCGGCCATTCTGGGCACACTGGAGCACCAGCACGCCGTGGCCACGTTCTTCCTCATCGGTCCCCACGCTCGCCGGTACCGCACGGACGTGCTCAGGGAGCTGCGGGACGGCGACGCGGTCGGCGACCATACCGTCACCCATCCCCGCCTGACCCTCCTGCCGCCCGCCCGGATCGACTACGAACTGAAGACCGCAGCGGCGGCCATCGCCTCCGTCACGCGGCATCGGCCCACCCTCTTCAGACCGCCGTTCGGTGCATGGAACTCCGAAGTGCGGGAGGCGGCCCGTGAGCAAGGACTGTCGGTGGTGATGTGGAGCGTCAGCTCGAAGGACTGGAAGTCCCGCAACCCACGGCTCATCGAGGAGCGCGTCCTGGGCCGCGTGCGACCGGGCGCGATCGTCGTCCTGCACGACCGGTACGCGACCACCCCACCTGCCGTCCCGAGCATTGTCCGGTCTCTGAAGGCCCGCGGTTACGTGCTGGTCACCGTCCCGCAGCTGTTCGCCGCGTCCGGAGGCGTACACCCCGGCGTGATCTACCACCACGGGCCGCAGCCTAGACCCGCGTAGAACGGCGCCGTGCGCCTGCGTCGAGTCCCGGGCACGAAAGGGCCACCATGTCGTCGGCCCAGAGGACCGGATCAGTCACCGAGGGGCGTGAAACCGTCGCGGACGCGGATCCCGGCACGCACGACCGGTGACTTGCGCAGCCGGGAGTTCCCACCGTCGGGGCCGGTATCGCGCTGCTCGGCGCGATACCGGCCTCAAGGGGTCGGCCCGTCAGGGTCGGCTCCCTCGTCCCCGACGGTTTGGCCCACCGACGGCGACGGTGATCCCGGCGCCGGTCAGGTCCGTCAGCGCATGTCGGTGAGCAGGGTGTTGAGTTCGGCTTCCTGTCGCGCCGGTGACATCGGCGGGTTCGGGTGGTCGATGCCGAAGGTCTTCAGGACCTGGTCCATCTGGGCGTCGATGAACGTCCAGCCGGTGTTGTCCAGCGGCTGCAACGAGGCTTGGTCGGCGTCCCAGAGGTCCCGCAGCGACTGGGCAGCGGCGTGGGCCCCGGTCGCGTTCCCTGCGCGTGCGTCCTTGAGCGAGGTCGTTGCGAGTGCCTTCAGTGCGTGGACCTTCGCGGGCGGGAACTTCTTCACGGCTTGGCCGGGGGCGAGGTGAACGGTGGAGGTGGCGTCGGTCTCCGGCGCCGGGCCGACGTGTGGCCGGCTGTGCGCCCAGATCAGCAGGCCCCCCGTGGCGACGGCGAGAAGGCAGAAGCCCGCCAGTGCGACGCGCTCCCTACGCGGGTCGGCGGTGTCCTGCGAGGTGTGCGTGGCCTCGTAGGTCTCGGTCACGTCGGAGCGCGTCACCGTCAGGTAGATGACGGTCGCCAGGATGAGGCCGAGGAAGATCAGGCTGGTGGTGAAGGTGCCCAGCGCGAGACCGGTCGGCTCGCCCGGCTGAGCGACCTTCGGGGAGGCGAGCCAGTCGCCGATGTTCGCGCCCAGCGGGCGGGTCAGGATGTAGGCGAGCCAGAAGGACAGCACCGGGTTGGCGCCGAACTTCCACAGCAGCGTGATCGCCGCGATCAGGCCGAGCGGCAGCAGGACCGAGACTCCCGGGGTCCAGCCGGTGAGCTCCAGGGTCCAGTCGCCGGTGGCGGTGCCGAGCGCGAAGGTGACGAGAACGGCGAGCCAGTAGAACGACTCACGCGGCAGCGTCGTGACCGAGTGGATGGAGAGGGTGCGCTCGCGCAGCCACCACACGCCGAAGACCACGGCGAGCAGGATTGAGAAGACGGCGGAGCTGATCCACAGCGGTACGTTGAGCTGGTCGGTCAGGATGTCGGTGTACAGCGTGCCCGTGACACTGACAACGACCACGGTCAGCCAGTACGGGAACGGGACGTACCGCTTCAGCCGCAGCTGGACGCCCAGGACCACCACGAACACCGCCGTGAAGATCCAGGCCGTGTTCACCAGGCCGACGCCCAGCTTCATGTTGATCCAGTCGGCGAAGCTCTCACCGACGGTCGTGCACAGGATCTTGATCACCCAGAACCAGATGGTGACCTCGGGAACCTTGTTCAGCATCAGCCGCCCGCCTCGGCGCGTGCGGGCCTCGCTCGTCGTTGTCATGCGGCGAGGTTGGCTTGGCCAATCTGCACACAACCTGACTACGCGATCGTTTACGGTGTGGGGAAGGTCACCTCGACGCGACCGTGACCATCCGCGATCGCACGGACTGCCACTCCTGCGGACGCGGCGAGACGCCTTACCACGGCCAGTCCCAACCCGTGCCCGTCGCCGCTGGTCACACCGGCTTCGAAGACTCGGTCGACCTCCGCCGGACGGAATCCCGGGCCATCGTCGAGGACATCGATCACCACGCCCTGGGGCTGGATGTGCCCCTTGACCCAGACGCGCGAAGTCGCGTGGCGCAGGCCGTTCTCCAGCAGGGGTGACAGCACGGCGACGACGAGTTCGCTCGCCACGGCTACATCGACGTCGGCCGGCACGGAGAGTTCGATGGAGCGGCCGGCGATCGCCTTGCTCGCCGCCTCCCTGAGATCGCAGCGGGTACCGCCGTCGATCCGTGTACGGGCGGCACTCAGAATCGTCGTGATCGCCGTGTTCAGGCGGTCGACCTCCGTCAGAACGGCCTCGGGTGCCAGATGGTGATCGGAGAGCTGCGCCAGCTGTGCCTCGCCCCGCAGGGCCGTCAACGGCGTCCGCAACTCGTGGGCGATCTCATCGGTGAGCCGGCGCTCGTCCGCGAGCGTGTTGTCTATGCGGTCGAGCAGGCGGTCGAGGGTTCGCCCGAGCTCCCCGAACTCATCGCGAGGAACGCCGAGGTCGAATCGGCGCCCGGGTTGGTGATCGCCCCAGTCGTCGGCAAGAGCGGCCATCTCGCGCACCACCCGCAACGCACGACCCACCACGAGGTACGCGACGACGCCCGCGAGCAGGATCGTGATGCCGCCCAGGATGAGCGACATCCCCAGACTGCGCTGCTCCGACGTCTCGTACGGCGTCAGATCCACCCGCACGACCGCCACGACGCGGTGGCCTTCGAACCGGATCGGCTGGGCATACAGCAGGTATCTGCCGATCGTGGTGGTCTGCGACTGCCCGGCGTCGGCAAGCGCCTCGACGCGGGGACGAAGGCCGCCCGGCACGATCCCGTCGATGAGGCGGCCGTCGGCGTACACCCACGAGACCGTGTCCAGCGCTTCATTGCCGCTCTCGATCAGCACGACGTGACCACCGCGTACGGTGACGTTCGCCGCCACCGCCTCTGCGCGTGTATGCGCCAGAGCGTTCGCGTCAGCGTCGGTCACCCGGCTCAGCAGGACGTGCGAGACCACCACCAGCACGGCGGCCACCGCTGTCGCGATCAGAACCGCGAGCGCGACGACTCTCCCCCGGAAGCCCGTCACTCCCATCGGTAGCCCACCCCACGGACCGTCGCGAGGCGATCCGCCACGCCCAGCGCGCCGAGTTTGGTGCGTAGCCGGCGAACGAAGGAGTCGAGGGTGTTGTCGCTGACCTGCGCGCCGTGCGGCCAGCCGGCAGCGACGAGGGCGTGGCGGCGTACAGCGTCGCCCTGTGAAGCGATGAGCCTGCCCAGCAGCCGGAACTCGGTCGGCGTCAGGCTCTCGCTTGCCGAACCGTGGCTCACGACGTGTTTCGCCGGATCGAGAATGACGCCGTCCGGTGGGGTCGTCGCGGTTGTCCGGCGTAGCAGGGCGCGGACCCTCACCAGCAGTTCCGGGATGTCGAACGGTTTGGTCATGTAGTCGTCGGCTCCCGCCTCGAAGCCGCCCACCTTGTGATGCATGCCGTCCAGAGCGGTGAGCATCAGCACCGGGGCGTCGACGCCACGTGCCCGCAGCGCCAGGCAGACATCGCGGCCGTCGGCGTCCGGGAGCCCCAGATCGAGGACGACCAGGTGAGGAGTCGGATCAAGGTTCCGCAGCAGACTGTCCGCCGTGGACGCGACTGCGACCCTGTGGCCGTCGTGCTCGAGTGCGCGCCGGAGTACGTCACGGACCGCCGCGTCGTCTTCACACACCACGATAGAAGCCACACGGTGACCCTAGGCACTCCGGCGAGAGTTCTCCATTCCCCCTGGTCAGCGTCCTGCTAGGGCCCCGGATGATCTCCGTCGGCTCTTCGGGAGCAGGCCGGCCCACGGGGAGAGGTCCGCGTATCCGAGCGCGCGGCCCGGGTGGTCCACAGCAGGACGAGCGCCGCGGCCTGGATGGAGGCGACCACGATGACCAGAACGGGGACGGAGACGTCGTACAGCGCCCCGGTCAGTCCACCACCGGCCAGCGCGGCGCCGCCCATGATCCCGGCGAAGACGCCGTAGGCGGTGGCCCGGCGACCGGTCGGCACCAGGTCGGCGACGGTGGCGCGCAGAGTGGACTCCTGGACGCCGACAGCCGCTCCCCACACCAGGGCACCCGCCACCGCGATCGCCACCGTGTCGGTGAAGGCGAGGGCAGGGACGGCGGCGGACAGCAGCGGAAGGACGACCAGGACCCTGGCGCCGAACCGGTCGTACAGCCAGCCTGTGGCCAACGCCGCCAGCGCATCCGCGGCCATGGCCGCCGCGTACAGCACGGGCACCGTCGCGGTGGCCAACAGATGGCGGGTCACCAAGTGGTAGGAGAGCACACCGAAGGTGGCGAAACCGGTCAGGGTCGCTGCGGTGAAGGCCGCGTAGGCCCAGAAGGACCGCGGGGGCAGCACCGACTCCTGGGTTTCCGCGGGGGAAGGGACGTCGGACGCCGGTGTGCCGGCGTCCGTCTCGTAAGCGATCGGGTCGGGGACCCTTGCCCGCAACCACAGCAGCAAGGCGATGGCGGCCACGCCGGGCAGGGCGAGCACCCCGAGTGCGGGCGCGTAGTCGTCACCGGTGAGGGCGAGCATGCCGGCCACCGTGAGCGGTCCGAGCAGCGCGCCGACCTGGTCCATCGCCTCGTGCACGGCGAATCCCCGGCCCCGTCCGGTAGCGGCGGTGGCGTGCGAGAGCAGCGTGTCCTTGGCCGGAGAGCGCACCGCCTTGCCGACCCGTTCGGCGACCACAAGGGCGCAGGCCCCCCACAGAACGCCGGTCAGACCGAGCAGCGGAACACTGACCGCGGTCAGGACGTATCCGGTGATCGTCCAGGCCCAGAAGCGGCGGTCGCGGTCGGCCAGCGGACCGGAGACCAGCCGCAGTCCGAGCGCGGCAGCCTCCCCCGCCCCCGTGACCACGCCGACCACGGCCGCCGAGGCTCCGAGATGGGCGAGGAGCGGGCCGGTGATCGAGCGAGCGCCCTCGTAGGCATAGTCCATGAGCAGGCTGACGGCCCCGAACACCACGACGAACCGCCACGGCGGCAGGCGCCGGGCAGGTCTGTTGGGCAGTGCGGACGCAGTGCGGGTGGGCTTCACCTGTCCTCCCGGAGGTGTCACGCGCCTCGTACGGCCATCTTGCGCACGTCCCGTCACCACCGCTGCCCGACAGGCGCTCCTTGTCAGGCGGTGAAACCGCCGTCCACGTGGATCGAGGCGCCGGTGATGTACCTGCCGTCCGCACTTGCCAGGTGGGCGACAGTGGCCGCGATCTCGGCCGCTTCCGCATAACGGCCCACAGCGGTGAAGCCGGCGATCGTCTCGGCGTTCGGGCCATCCGCCGGGTTGGTGTCCGTGTCGGTGGGGCCGGGGTGGACCACGTTGACGGTGATGCCGCGCGGGCCGAGTTCTCGGGCCAGGCCCTTGGCCATGCCCGCGAGGGCCGACTTGCTCATCGAGTACAGCGCCAGGCCTGGGAAGGGCGCGCGTTCGGCGACATTGCTGCCGATGCTGATGATGCGGCCGCCCTCGCCCATGTGACGCGCCGCCGCCTGTGACGCCACGAACGGTGCCCGGACATTCACGGCCAGGGTACGGTCGATCTCCGCCGGCCCCAGGTCGTCGAGCGAGCCGACGAGAAAGACGCCGGCGTTGTTGACCAGGATGTCCAGCCTGCCGAATGTCGCGGCGGCCTCGTCCACCGCGGCGGTCAGCGCCTCCGGGACCGCACTGTCGGCCTGGATGGCCAGCCCTCGACGCCCCCGGGCCTTCACCTGCTCCACGACGTCGGCGGCACGCTCCGCGCTGTTCTCATAGGTGACGACGATGTCGGCGCCTTCCTCCGCCAGCCGGAGCGCAGCGGCGGCGCCGATGCCCCGGCTTCCGCCCGTGATCAAGGCGACTTTTCCTTCGAGTCGGTTCATGCCGTCGAGCATCGCTGTCCCCGCCAGCGGAAGCTGGCGGGAATCCGACCTGGCATTCGGCGACATCGACAGCAAGCGGCATCCGGATCGGCTGGTGTTCCGAGGCATCCTGTTCGTGCCGCACACGAGGGTGCTTGGGAACACCCACATGGTTCTTGAGCCGACGCCAGCAGATGATGCTGCCCCCAGAGTGAGGAAGGCTTCGTGGATGTCGTCGCGGATCTCCCAGCGGATTCGCAGGCGGGGGAACCAGTGCAGGTGAGCGAACGCGAGCGGAATTCCCGTGGCATCGGTGATCAGGTGATGCTTGCTGCCCGTCCTGACATGCGTGAGGCCAAGCGCCAGCGGCTGTCTACAGCGAGTCCTTCCGCTCTTCGGCCTTGAGGCCACGGAGTGTCCAAAGTCCGTACAGCGCCAAAAACGGTTTGACGACCGTCCACTCGCCAGGGCGGTAGTCGTCCGCGCGCACCAGCCTCTCTGCAAGATCGGGGCGCTGCCGCCGCAGGTACGCACGGGCCTTGAGCGCATGAGCCGGCTGGGAGGCGATCTTGATGCGATCCACGTCTTCAAGCAGTGGGATCACGTTCGTGATGTTCTCCCACGTCGTCGCGCTTTGGTCTTCGAGGAGCATCGTGCCGTCGAACTCAAGCACCGACTTCGCATAGTCAGCCATCAGTTGGGCCTCCGTGGCGCCGCTGCTGGTCGCACCGCCGCTGAAGATCACGCAGGTCCCCTGCGCACCGTCAGTGGCGATGGAGCGGATTCCAGCCCGTACTCGCCATCGGTTGATCAAGTTCGCCGTCGCTTGGGGATTCCGGTACCCCAACACCACCACGGCCTCGGAGGTGCCCCCGCCTCTCCCCACGAGCGCTCGAGACCAGCGCCAGTTCAACCACTCGCCCCAGGCCAGGGCTGCAACCCCAGCTGTCGCCAGTCCCGTCCTTCGTCGCATGCGGCGACTCCAGGACAGTTGCTGATAAGGAACAGTTCCCTGAGCCCGCCAGGGGCCGAGCGAGTGCTGCAGCGTCGTCGGCCTCCGCGAGCGAGCAGACGGGTTCGCTCGAACCATCAAGCGCTCCACATCCAACATCGGAGAGGGCGGAAGGGGCGGTGCTGCCCTTGGTTCTCTGCGGGGCTGCCCCGCCGTCGGCACGCAGGACTGCTGCACCAGGGCCTCCTCCTGCTCGGTGATTCGACACCAACGAGCTGTTCAGGAAGCCCTGTTCCTGTGCGCCCAGCGCCCCGTGTCCACCCGATGCTGGACGATCATCACGCGGCTGCGTATTCGACGCGGGGAGGCGGTGGGTTGTCGCCGACGGTGGGCGGCTGGTCGCGCCACAGCGAGATGCCCAAACCGATCAAGGCCACTCCGGTCGGAACGGCCAACGGCCGGTTGAACGACTCCGGAAGCACCGCGAGCGCGACGGTGGCGACGGTGCCTGCGGCGAGGAGCGCCGCGGCCCACCGGGCGAGGACACGCGCCCGGAACAGCGCGATACCGAACAGGCACCCGCCCGCGAGGTAACCGACGGAGCTGAGGACGAAGACCGTCTGCATGGCGCCGATGTCATGGGTGGCGGTGCCGCCGAAGGCGACGGCAAGGACGTCGCTGACGTAGCCGGGCGACGTGTGCGCCACCGAAGGGAGAACCGTGGCCGCGACGACCTCGATGCTCAGCATGAGCAGATAGCCGGCCGCGAACAACACGTAGCCGATGAAGCCGAGGATCCCTGTCTGCCGGACTTGACGCAGGTACATGCCGGTGATGCCGGCAAGCGCCAGCGCCGCCATGACCGCCTTTGCGGTGCTGCGCACCACCCAGTCGGTGGTGGTGACCGACGAGACATCCATAGGTGGGTGGTTGACCTGGACACCAATGAACAGCAGTCCGGCGATCGCGGCAGCGATTCCGGCGGCCCGCGTGAGCCTCGTGGCGGTGATGATCGGCAAGGGTCGCTTCGTCCCGATGCGTCCTGGCGTCGAGCTCATGCTGTGCCTCCTCCGTGAGGTGTACGACGTACACCTTCGCTGCGGCCAAGCTAGGTGTACCCTGTACACCTGTCAAGGCTGGACACCGGACAGGCCGTAGAGGAACCAGATGCAGGACAGCGCCGCAGCCGCCGGCCGAGAGCGGCTCAACCGCGCCAAGGTGTTGCGTGCGGCCGCCGAGTTGGCGGATGAGGGCGGCTTCGACGCGCTCACTATGCGCAGGCTGGCGGCCCGGCTCGGCGTCGTACCCATGGCGCTCTACAAACATGTGGCGGACAAGCATGAACTGCTCGACGGCATGGTCGATCTGGTCTTCGCCGAGGTCGAGATGCCCGTCGACGTCGACTGGCGTACCGCTTTGCGCACCCGCGCCTCGTCGATGCGGCAGGCGCTGCTCCGTCACCCGTGGGCAGTCGGCCGGATGGAGACAGGCACTCCGGGGCCGGCGAACCTCTGCCACCACAACGCCGTGCTGCGGTGCCTCCGCCGCGACGCGGGCTTCCCGTTCTCCATGGCCGTGCACGCGTACAACCTGATGGACGCCTACATCTACGGGTTCGCCCTTCAGGAGAAAACCCTCGCCGGCGACATCCCGGCCGAGGCGGCGCGACGACGGAAAGCCGTCGCCGACCGACAACCGTCGGAGATCGACGACTACCCGTACCTCGCCGAGGTGGTCACGGAACTCGCCAAGACAGGCTTCGACTTCGACGGCGAGTTCGAGTTCGGACTCGATCTCATCCTCGACGGCCTCAGCCACATGCGCCAGCAGGCACCGACGCGGACGCGCCACACGCCCGACACCCCGCCGCGGCGGCCATCAGCCCGGTGATTCCAGTTCTCGAACGCCCTCACATCGGCGGAAGAGTGCGCTTCTTGGCTGCAGCTGATCTCAGGTTGGCGGAGGCTCAGTTATCAGACGTCCTCGCCAGGGCAGAACTCTCTTTCAGGAGTTCTGCTGTGCCTGGAAGACCATGAGTGCCAGCTGGACCCGGTTGTCCAAGCCGGTCTTGGTGAGCGCGCGGGAGATGTGCGTCTTGACTGTGCCTTCGCTCATGAAGAGGGCTTTCGCGATGGTCGCGTTGGAAGCGCCTTCAGCGACGGCCTCGGCGACGGCGCGTTCTCGATCGGTGAGCGCCTCCAGTGTCTGCTGCGCTTTGGCGGTGGAGGAGTCGTTGGCTGCGCGAGTGTGGCGTGCCACGAGTTGGCGGGTGATCGTTGCCGAGAACGCGGACTCCCCTGCTGCGGCCAGGTGAATCGCGTGGCAGAGCTCCTGCGGCGCGACATCTTTGAGTAGATATCCGCTCGCGCCGGCCTGCAGTGCGTCGAGGACGTGTGTGTCCAGGTGGAAGGTGGTCAGCATCAACACCGCGACCGACGGCATCACCGCACGGACACGGCGGGTGGCCTCGACGCCGTCCATCTCCGGCATCTGCAGATCCATCAGCACGACCTCGGGCCGGTGCTGCGTTGCCGCGATGACGGCCTCGGCTCCGCCGGACGCCTCGGCGACGATGGTGATGGTGGGGTCCACCGACAGGACCATCGACAGCCCGGCCCGGACCATCGCGTCGTCATCGACGATGAGCACCGACGTGGGTGCGCCGGGGATGCTGCCTGAAGAGGGAGAGGTGGTCATCGCAGGGGCACCCGCGAAGACAGTCGGAACTCGTGGGCGTTCTCACCGCGGTCGACGGCCTCGTGTTCAACGACGCCTCCCACGGTGGCGATCCGTTCGACGAGACCGCTCAGCCCGGCGCCGGCTCCGGGCAATGCCGACTCGGATTCTTCGATCGGGTTGGTGATCGTGATGACGGCATCACCGTCCTCGCGGCGAACATGCACCGTTACCAGTGCGCCAGGGGCGTGCTTGCGCGCGTTGGTCAGCCCCTCTTGCACGACCCGGTAGATGTGCTCGGCGTTCGGGGATCCCTGCAGCGCGGCTGTGCTGCCGGTGTTGCCGCTGGTGTCGGGCAGGTCGAGGCGCGCGACGATCAACTGACCGGCTTGTCTGGCTTCGTCGATCAATCCCGCGACGGTGTGCTCGTGCTCGGAGCTTCGCGGTGTCACGACGGTGCCGTCGCGCAGTATGCCGATCACCGTGCGCAGCTCGTCGAGTGCGCTGATCGCGGTCGTGCGAATCGTCGCGGCTGTGGTGCCGACATTTCTGGCGTTGTCCCCGGCGACCGCGAGCCCGCCCGCGTAGAGCGCGATCAGCGAGATGTAGTGCGCGACCGAGTCGTGCATGTCCCGGGCGATTCTGGCGCGCTCGGCCATCTGGATCTGTTCCGCACGCTGCTCTCGCTCGCGCTCGATACGGGCTGCTCGGTCCCGGTAGACCGCGACCAGGTCCTGCTGCTTCTGCTGCAGCGCGCCCCAGGCCACGACGGCGAGTGCGATCGCGGTGTTGACCACCACGGTGAGGCTCAGCACGGAGTTGGCCGGATACAGCAGCCAGAAGACCAGGGCGCCGGCGATATCGGCCAGCGCCACGATGAACGCCTCTTCGATGCGTCGGCTGCGTGCCACGGCGAACAGAGCCACGTAGTTGGCCACACCAGCGGTGGCGCAGAACGCCCCGGCGACCGCCATCACCAGACCGACCACGACCGGAGCACGGTAACGGACCAGCAGCACGAGACTCGCGACCGCGCCCACCGAGATGTCGAGGACGCGCCACCCTCCTCCCGGGCGTTGCTCGAGGACCAGGAAGAGCATGGCGAGGCCACCGGCGAACGAGGAGAGAACAAGCAACGCCGACCGGCCGCGCTCGATCCACGCCCCTCCACGCACCGGGGTCTCGTCGCTGCGACCGCCGGCGACGGCGAGAGGAGGAGACGACACCGGACCACTGTAGACGGCCGGCGCCTCGACGAAGCAGTCAACGAAAGTCGTAGAAGGTGTCGGCCGTTCGTGGACTCGATCGGGCCCGATCGGCAGACGTTTGGCCATCGGCCGGCCGACATGGTTGAGGGCATGAACACCACACATCCTCGCCAGTACCTGATGACGCTGCTCGGGCTGGACCCGCCCGACCAGCGCTCCACGACCCGGACCCGCTTCGCCGTCACCACGATGGCCGCCTTCGCGACCGTCGTGCAGATCATCGCCTGGTTGCTGATGGGCATCTTCCGCACTCAACTCGACGGTCCGTGGTGGCTGTGGACGCCCGGCAGCGCCCTCCTCATCAACGCTGCGCTGCTGTCCGTGGACCATATACGCGGCCAGTGGCCACGCGCAGGTTCATCGCACCGCCTCCAGACCCGAAACCTCCGTACCGACGACGCCACCCGGGAGTCACTGTGACCACGCCATCGACCCCGCAGAACCCGTCTGCCCCGTCTCGTCACGCAGCCGATGCATCCGACCTGCCCACCACCACGTTCGCCGGCCGGGCGGGGATGGCAGTGGGTGCCCTCTCGGTGCCGATGGTGGCCCTGTACTTCGTCTACTCGGGACCGCCTCCGCAGTGGAACGTCCTGACGCGCAGCCTGCTCACGCTGATGATCATGGCTGGGCTGACGGCGTTCGGGGTTGCTCTGGCACGCCTGTTTCCC
Organism: Streptomyces sp. NPDC023481; assembly: GCF_055560195.1. NCBI lineage: Bacteria > Bacillati > Actinomycetota > Actinomycetes > Kitasatosporales > Streptomycetaceae > Streptomyces > Streptomyces sp. NPDC023481. The sequence goes on along the minus strand of NZ_JBVHJE010000011.1, from coordinate 274,426 downwards.
AGGGACGGCACGGGCCGGCGTGCCCTCGCCGGTCAACTCGCCATCGTGTCGCTGCTCACCTACGTCGCGGTGATCCTCTTCGCCACCTCGCTCGAGGCCGGAACTCCCCTGGCCTTCCCGGATCGAGGGATGGACCCGACCACGGACGGCCCTTTGGCGGCGGCCATGGCATTGGCTCACGGTCCGATCGCGCACCTGTGGATCGCGATGTTCTTCCTCGGGTTCGCCCGTGGCGCGCAGCAGTTCGCGACAGCCGCGTCACCGATGGTGCCACGGTGGACCCTGCGCGGTGCCATCGTCGTCGGAGTCATCAACCTGCTGGCCATCCCGTCGCTCTACTTCGGCATGGACGCCACCCACTTCTACGCCGTCAACGGGTGGGGCGCGGATGCCCTCGTCGGTCTGATCACTCTGGTCTGGGTCGGCTTCATCGGTCTGGGCATCCACCGGGCTCGTAAAAACCGGGCGCGCATGCTGACTTGACGGGTGGGCGTAGTTCTTGATCCGGGTGAGTTTCTTCGGGCCGACCTTCACGATGGCGCCGGACCGGCACGGCCGTCGCCATCGCCTCCTTCTTCCTTCTCGTGATGTCATCGTCCGCCACGCGTCATGCGAGCCACGCGGACTCCTTGTGACGGATGCGTGGGGAGACGTCCGAATGGCCCGCGACAGCTGACGTGCCCGTGGTGCCGGGTACGGCCGAGTGCCCCAGGTGCCGGTGCACGAAGTGGATGGCCATCGCGCCCTCACCGGCCGCGGAGGCCACCCGCTTGACCGAGCCGCTACGCACGTCCCCTACCGCGAAGATCCCCGGCAGGCTGGTCTCCAGGGTCATGCACGGGCGCCCGCGGCCGTGCCACACCTCGGGGTGGGCACAGGCTTCCTGGGCCTCCGGCCCGGTGAGGACGAAGCCGCGGGAGTCGAGGGCGATGATGCCGGCGAGCCACTCGGTGTGAGGTTCGGCGCCGGTGAAGACGAAAAGGCTCCGTACCGCGAGCCGACGGTGCCCGCCCGTGCGGTTGTCGACCACGTCGAGCTCCTCCAGCACGTCCCGGCCGATGACCTCGGTGACCTCGGTGTGCAGCATGACCTCCACCCGCGGATGGCGCTCGACCTGGTCGACCAGGTAGCGGGACATGTTGGCCTCGAGGCTGGCTCCTCGGACCAGCAGGTGCACCTTCGGCGCGTACCCGGCGAGGAACAGCACCGCCTGGCCCGCCGAGTTGCCTCCGCCGACGACGGCCACCGGGTCGGTGCGGCACTGCTGGGCCTCGTAGACGGTCGCCGAGTAGTGCACGCTCGTTCCCTCCAGGCGTTCGATGCCGGGCACCTGGAGCCGGCGGTAGCGGGCACCCATGGCCAGGACGACGGCGCGGGCGGCGATCTCGCTGCCGTCGGCGAACGCCACGACGTAGTGGTCGTCGTTCTTGGGATGGAGGCCGGTCGCCTCCAGCGGAAGGCTGATCCTGGCGCCGAACTTGTCGGCCTGGAGCACGGCGCGTTCGGTGAGTTCGGCGCCGGAGATGCCGGAGGGGAAGCCGAGCAGATTCTCGATGCGGGACGACGTGCCGGCCTGGCCGCCGGTGGCCATCGCCTCCACCACCGTGGTGCTCAGGCCCTCGGAGGCCGCGTACACCGCGGCAGCGAGGCCGGCGGGTCCGGAGCCCACGATGAGGACGTCGCCGTGACGGTTTCCCGCGGGTAGTGACGGCAGGCCGATGAGCCGGGCCAGTTCCGCGTTGCTGGGGTTGCGCAACAGGGTGGTGTCCCGCCAGATGACGAGTGGTGTCTCCGCCGGGCCGACGCCGAAGCGGCGCAGCAGTTCCTCGGCCTCCTTGTCGGTCTCCAGGTCGATCCAGCGGTGCGGCAGCCGGTTGCGGACGGCGAACTCGCGCAGCCGTCTGGTGTCGGGCGAGTAGCGCGAGCCGATGATGCGGAAGCCGGCGCCCTGTCCGACGAGCAGCGCGCGACGGCACAGACAGGCGCGCAGCACGATGTCCCCGAGGGTGGAGTCCTGGGACACCAGGTGGCGCAACCGGTCCAAGGAGACGACGAGGACCTCGCCCGGTTCCCTGGCGACAGCGGTGTAGAAGGCCACTTGTCCGTGCAGCAGGCCGAGTTCGCCGATGAAGCGACCGGGGCCGTGCACGCGCAGCACGTGCTCCTCGGGAGTGCCGTAGTCCTCGAGGACGGCGACGGTACCGCTGAGGACGACGAGGAACGTCTCGCAGCGCTCCCCCTCCCGGATCAGCACGTCGTTCGGAGCCATGTTCCGGCGTTGCCCGTGCTCCGCCAGACGTGCTGTCTGGTCCTCCGTGAGGCGCGGGTACGCGCCGTAGGTGTCCGGGGTCTCCCAGAAGGCGGCCTCGTCCGCTTTCTCCGGCACCGGTTCTGCGCCCGGCAGCGACTGGTCGCCGGACATCAGACGAACGCCTCGTGAACGTAGCACCAGCGCCATTCCTCGCCGGGCTGGAACGACCGCACGATCGGATGGGCGACGGCAGCTGCGTGCTTGCGCGCGTGCTTGTTCGGCGAGGAGTCGCAGCAGCCGACGTGCCCGCAGGTCAGGCAGAGCCTCAGGTGGACCCACGGGGAGCCGAGCAACAGACACTCCTGACACCCTTGTGGGGTCAGCGGCTGGACCGGCCGGACAAGCGCGAGGTGGGGGTCTGCGTGCAGGGTCATCCGGATCACCCTTTCCGGGCGGTGATCGACTGTTCCACCCACCAGCGAAGAGCGGGGGCGGGCGCCGCCCCCGCCTGCCGGGCGACCGTCTCGCCTCGGTCGAGGATCAGCAGTGTCGGTACGACCTGGACCTCGAAACGCTGCGACAGTCGCGGGTTCTTGTCGACGTCGACCTTGACGAGTTTGATTCGGCCGGCGAGATCGGTGGCGACCTTCTCCAGTGCGGGGCTGACCATGCGGCAGGGGCCGCACCAGGTGGCCCACAGGTCGACCACGACGGGGACATCGGCCCGCTCGGCGACCTCGGTGAAGTCGGCGTCGCCCGCGTCCACCATCCACGGAAGGGGCTGCTTGCAGTGGCCGCACCTCGGGCGGCCCTCCGCGGCCACGGGCACCCGGTTGGTGCGCCCGCAGTGGGGACAACTGACGGTCGTCGCCTGCATCGTGCTCATGCCGCCCGCGCTCCCTTCACGTCCTCGGGCCGGTCGTAGGTGACCACCAGCTCTCCGTGTTCGGCGTCGACATGGACCGTCGCGCCGTCCTGGACGTCACCGCGCAGCAGGGCGCGCCCGACCATCGTCTCGACCTCGTGGGAGATGTAGCGGCGCAGCGGCCGTGCCCCGTACACCGGGTCGTAGCCCTGGTGAGCAATCAACTGCCGGGCTGCTTGGGTGAGTTCGACGGTTATGCGACGTTCGGCGAGGCGGCGGCGCAGTTCGTCGAACTGCAGCTCCACGATCCGCTCGATCTGCCGCTCACCGAGCGGCTTGAACAGCACGATGTCGTCGACGCGGTTGAGGAACTCCGGGCGGAAGTGCCCGCGCAGCTCGCCCATCACCAGGGCGCGGGCATCCGGCTTGATCTCACCGTCGGCGGTGGCGCCGTCGAGGAGGTACTCGGAGCCGATGTTGGACGTCATGATGATCACGGTGTTGCGGAAGTCGACGGTGCGGCCCTGGGCATCGGTGATGCGGCCGTCGTCGAGGACCTGCAGCAGGGTGTTGAAGACATCGGTGTGCGCCTTCTCGATCTCGTCGAACAGCACGACCGAGTACGGCTTGCGACGGACGGCCTCGGTGAGCTGGCCGCCCTCCTCGTAGCCGACGTATCCGGGTGGTGCGCCCATGAGCCGGCTGACGGTGTGCCGCTCCTGGTACTCACTCATGTCGAGGCGGACCATGTTCTCCTCGGAGTCGAACAGGGCCGCCGCGAGGGTCTTGGCCAGCTCGGTCTTCCCGACGCCGGTGGGGCCGAGGAAGATGAACGAGCCGATGGGGCGGCGCGGGTCGCGGATGCCGGAGCGGGCGCGGATGATGGCGTCGGCGACGAGTTTGACGGCCTCGTCCTGGCCGATGACGCGCTCGCGCAGGATCTCGTCGAGGCGCAGCAGTTTCTCGCGTTCGCCCTCCTGGAGGCGGGCGACGGGGATACCGGTCCAGGCGGCGACGATCTCGGCGATCTCCTCCTCGGTGACGACCTCGCGCAGCAGCCGGTTCCGCCCCTGCTTGGCGGCCAGTTGCTCCTCCTCGGCCTTCAGCCGGCGCTCCAGGTCCTGGAGGCGGCCGTAGCGGAGTTCGGCGGCGCGGTTGAGGTCGTAGGCGCGTTCGGCCTCCTCCGCCTCGTGGCGGACCTGCTCCAGTTCCTGGCGCAGTTCCTGCACGCGGCGGATGGCCTGCCGTTCGGCCTCCCACTGTGCGTGTTTGGCGTCGGCCTCGCCGCGCAGGTCGGCCAGTTCCCTGCGCAGTTCCTCCAGGCGCGTTCTGCTGGCGGCGTCGGTCTCCTTGGACAGGGCCGCTTCCTCGATCTCCAGGCGGGTGACGCGGCGGGTGATCTCGTCGAGTTCGGCGGGCATCGAGTCGATCTCGGTACGCAGCCGGGCGCACGCCTCGTCGACGAGGTCGATGGCCTTGTCGGGCAGGAACCGGTCGGTGATGTAGCGGTGGCTGAGGGTGGCCGCGGAGACCAGCGCGGTGTCCTGGATCTTCACGCCGTGGAAGACCTCCAGGCGTTCGCGCAGTCCGCGCAGGATGGAGATGGTGTCCTCCACGCTCGGCTCGTCGACCAGCACCTGCTGGAAGCGGCGTTCCAGGGCGGCGTCCTTCTCGATGTGCTTGCGGTACTCGTCGAGGGTGGTGGCGCCGATCATGTGGAGTTCGCCACGGGCGAGCATCGGCTTGAGCATGTTGCCCGCGTCCATGGCCCCTTCGGCGGCGCCCGCGCCGACGACGGTGTGCAGTTCGTCGACGAAGAGCAGGATGCGCCCCTGGGCGGCCTTCACCTCGGACAGCACGGCCTTGAGGCGTTCCTCGAACTCGCCGCGGTACTTGGCGCCGGCGACCAGGGAGCCCATGTCGAGAGCGAACACCGTCTTGTCGCGCAGGCCCTCGGGGACGTCGCCGCGCACGATGCGCTGGGCCAGGCCCTCGACGATGGCGGTCTTGCCGACGCCGGGATCGCCGATGAGGACGGGGTTGTTCTTGGTCTTGCGGCTGAGGATCTGGGTGACGCGGCGGATCTCCGCATCACGGCCGATGACCGGGTCCAGCCGCCCGGACCGGGCCTCGAGGACCAGGTCGCGGCCGTACTTCTCCAGAGCCTCATAGGCCACTTCGGGGTTGGCGGAGGTGACGCGCTGGTTGCCGCGGACCTGGGTGAGCGCGCTCAGGAACGAATCCCGGGTCACGCCGTTCTCCTTGAGCAGGCGTCCGGCGGCGGTCGCCGAGCCCTCCTCGGCCAGGGCGAGCAGGAGGTGCTCCACGGACACGTACTCGTCCTTGAGGCGTCTGGCCTCCCGCTCGGCGGCGTCGAGCAGGCGGGACAGGCGCTGGGTGACGAAGACCTGGCCGGGTGCCGCGCCGGGACCGGTGACCTTCGGGCGGCGGGAGAGTTCCTCGCGCACGGCCGCGCGCAGCTCCTTCGGCTCGGTGCCGGCCTGTCGCAGCAACCGTGGGATCAGACCGTCCTCCTGATCGAGAAGCGCGAGCAGCAGGTGTTCCCCGTCGACCTCGGTCTGCCCCATGCCGACGGCCGCGCTCTGGGCCTCCTGGAGGGCTTCCTGGGACTTCTGGGTGAGACGGTTCATGTCCATGGGGGTGTTTCCCTCCTCGTGCCGCGGCCGCGCAGGGCGGCTTCGAGCAGGCTGATGCGGTCGAGCAGGTCGAGCACCAGACCGATGGATGCGTAGTTGAGGCAGAGTCCGGTGCGCAGCCGCTGGACACGGGCGAGAACCGCCGGGGCCGTGGGGTCGAACACCAGTCGCCCCGCGGAGTCGCGTTCGGCGTCGACCAGGCCGAGGGCGACGAAGCGGCGGATCAGATCGGGGTGGAGGCCCGAGCGAAGGGCCACGGCGGCCAGGGAGAGCCTGGGGACGGGGACGAGCGCGTACCGGACAGCCGTCGAGGCGGTGATGTCGGCGTCCGCTCGTACCGGACGGGCGCCCACGCCGGCCCGGCCGATGCCCCCCGCTCCCGCGGATCGGTCGTTCATCGCATCCTCCTGGGGTCGAACGAGGAAGTGGCGGCGAGCTCCTCGAACAGTTCGCGCTCCCGGTCGCCGAGGGCGGGAGGCACCATGACGCGAAGTTCGGCGTACAGGTCGCCGTCCGCGCCCCGCGGGTTCGGCATGCCCTCGCCGCGCAGCCGCAGCCGCCGGCCGCTGGACGAGCCCGCGGGCACCGTGACCTTCGCCGTGCCGCCGCCGGGCGTGGGCACCGGCACGGTCGCGCCCAGGGCCGCCTCCCACGGGGCGACCGGGACCTGGACGTGCACGTCACGGCCGTCCAACCGGAACCGGGGGTGGGGCCGGACACGCACCCGCAGGTACAGGTCGCCCGCGGCGGCGTCACCACTGCCCCGGCCACCCTCACCCGCCAGCCGGATGCGCTGCCCGTCGGTGACGCCCGGCGGCACGTCGACCTCGTACCGCCGCGGCTGGCCGGTGGGACCGGCGAGTGTGACGGTGCGCCGGCCGCCTCGGTACGCCTCCTCGACAGTGAGCGGCAGTTCCGCCTCCTGGTCCGCTCCGGGGACGCCGCCTCGGGTGGCGCCGGCTCCGAACATGGAGCCGAGCAGGTCCTCGATGTCGATGCCCTCCGCGCCGAAGTCGTCGCCGAAGCCGGTGGCGTACCGGACGCGAGGACCGCCACCGCCCGCGGTCCTCCGAGCGCGGAAGCCGCCGCCCGCTCCCGCCGCGACCCGTCCGTCGAAGTCCTCGGGGATCTTCCGGAAATCCTCGCCGAAGCGGTCGTAGCGGGCCCGGGTCCTGGGATCGGACAGGACGCTGTACGCCTCGTTGAGGTCCTTGAAACGCTCCTCCGCTTCGGGGTCCTTGTTGACGTCCGGGTGGTACCTGCGGGCGAGTTTGCGATACGCCTGCTGGATCTCGTCCTGGCTCGCGGTCCGCGACACGCCCAGCACCTCGTAGAGGTCCCGTGCCATGACCGGTCACTCCCGCTTCGCGACCGTCACGGCGGCGGGCCTGAGCTGCCGTTCGCCGTCCCCGTAGCCGGGGCGCAGCACCTCGACGACGGTGCCCGGCGGGGCGTCGGGGTCCTGGACGACGCCGACCACCTCGTGCCGGGCCGGGTCGAAGGCGACGCCGGTCTCCGCGTGCCGCGGGTAGCCAAGCAGTTCGAGGACGTTCACCGCCTGGTCGCGTACGGCCCGGACGCCCTCCACGATCGCGCCCGGATCGGCGCCGGCGTGGGTCAGGGCGCGTTCGAGGTTGTCGAGGACGGGTAGGAAGGCGGCCGCCGTGCGGGACCGCTCGACCGCCCGTTCGCGCTCCAGTTCCCTGGCGTGACGCTTGCGAAGGTTGTCGAGGTCGGCGAGTGCGCGCCGCCAGCGGTCCTCCAGTTCCTGGATCGCGGTCGGGTATTCGTCCTCGGCAGGCACGGGGCCGGCGGCATCCGGCCCCGGTTCGCCGTTCGCCGCTGCGGGCCGGGGCGGGGCCGGCGGGGGCAGATCCGCGCGAGGAGGAGGTCCGGCGGCTTCCGGGGCCCGTGCGTCCGGATCCGACGCGGCCCGGCCGGGCTCCTGGGGGTGGGTGGGCATGGCGCGCCTCAGCTCTTGTCGAACTCGGCGTCGATGACGTCATCTTCACCGCCACCGCCACTCGGGGGACCGTCGGTGGCGGTGTCCTGGCCGGGACCGCCGCCCGTGGCGGCGGCGCCCTGATGGGCCGCCAGCCCGGCGAGTACCTGCTGCAGTTCGGAGGTCAGAGGCCGCGCGCGCTCCACGCCCGCTTCTTCCTTGACCGCCGCCCGGGCGTCGGACACGAGCATGTCGGCGCGTGCCTTCTCGTGGGCGGGCGCCGCGTCGCCCAGTTCGGCGAGGCGCTTCTCGACCTGGTACGCGACGGCGTCGAGTTCGTTGCGGGCGTCGACGGCCTCGCGGAGTGCCTGGTCCTGACCCTGGTTGCGCTCGGCCTCCTGGACCATGCGTTCGACCTCACTGCGGTCCAGGTTGGAGCTCTCGCTGATGGTGATGCCCTGTTCCTTGCCGGTGTCCCGGTCGCGGGCCTTGACGTTGAGGATGCCGTTGGCGTCGATGTCGAAGGTGACCTCGATCTGTGGTTCGCCCCGCGGTGCCGGCCGGATGTCGGTGAGCTGGAACCGGCCCAGCACCCGGTTGTCGGCTGCCCGCTCGCGCTCGCCCTGGAGGACCACCACATCGACGGCCGGCTGGTTGTCCTCGGCGGTGGAGAAGGTCTCGCTGCGGCGCACGGGGATGGTGGTGTTGCGCTCGATGATCTTCGTCATCACTCCGCCGCGCGTCTCCACGCCCAGCGACAGGGGTGTGACGTCGAGCAGCAGGACGTCCTTGACCTCGCCCTTGAGCACCCCGGCCTGGATCGCGGCGCCCAGGGCCACGACCTCGTCGGGGTTGACGCTCATGTTGGGTTCCTTGCCGCCGGTCAGCCGGCGGACCAGAGCCTGGACGGCGGGGATGCGGGTGGAACCGCCGACGAGGATGACCTCGTCGATGTCGCTCTCGCCGACCTTGGCGTCGGCCATGGCCTGCTGTACCGGTCCCAGGCAACGCTCCACCAGGTCGCCGGTGATCTGCTCGAACGTGGACCGCATGATCGAGTCGGTGAGGTGTTTGGGGCCCGAGGCGTCAGCGGTGATGAACGGCAGGCTGACCTGCGTCTGCGTCACCGAACTGAGTTCGGTCTTGGCCTTCTCCGCCGCCTCGAACAGTCGTTGCAGCGCCTGCGGGTCCTTGCGCAGGTCGATGCCGTTCTCCTTCTGGAAGTCGTCCGCCAGGTGGTCCACCAGACGCCGGTCGAAGTCGTCGCCGCCGAGGTGGCTGTCACCGGCGGTGGAGCGCACCTCCACCACGCCGTCGCCGACGTCGAGGATGCTCACGTCGAAGGTGCCGCCGCCCAGGTCGAAGACGAGGACGGTCTCGTGCTCCTTCTTGTCCATGCCGTACGCGAGGGCGGCCGCCGTCGGCTCGTTGATGATCCGCAGCACCTCCAGTCCGGCGATCCGTCCGGCGTCCTTGGTGGCGGTGCGCTGAGCGTCGTTGAAGTAGGCCGGCACCGTGATGACCGCCTCCGTGACCCGCTCCCCCAGCTGCTTGGACGCGTCGTCGGCGAGTTTGCGCAGCACCTGTGCGCTGATCTCCTCAGGCGCGTACAGCTTGTCGCGCACCTTGAAACGGGCCGCCCCGCCGTCGCCCTCGACGACGTCGTACGCCACCGCCCTGGCCTCGTCGGAGATCTCGTCGAAGTGCCGGCCGATGAACCGCTTGGCCGAGTAGATGGTGCCCTTGGGGTTGAGGATCGCCTGGCGCCGGGCCAGCTGGCCCACCAGACGTTCCCCGGTGTCGGTGAAGGCCACCACGGAGGGTGTCGTGCGGTTGCCCTCGCTGTTGGGCACGACGGACGGCTCGCCGCCCTCCCACACGGCGATCACCGAGTTGGTGGTGCCCAGGTCGATGCCCACTGCCTTGGCCATGAGGAACTCCTCCCGGTGCAGCGCCTGCGTCGACTCTCCGGTCACGTTCGCTCGGGTAGGGGTGGGACTCCGCCGGTTTCCCACCGGTGGGCGCGGAGGGTCTCGAGCACTCTCCAGGGTGACGAACCGGGTGGCTCCACGCCTGCGCCTGGCGAGTCAGGAATGCGCGGGTCCGGTCGCCCCACGAGGACGAGACAAAGAACGCACACGTCTCGGGTAGCCGGCCCGGGAGCGGGTACGCGAAAGCCGCTCATCTCCGAAGGACGGAGTGATCCCATGGTCGGCAGTCGGGCGTACAGTCCGTACCACCGCTACTCCGACCGCAAGGGCAGCCTTCCGCGGGTCAGCGTCGGGCGGCACCCCACTGCCGCGCGCAGGGGGGCCCGCCTGCCAGCTCGCACCCCGGTCGACCATGCTCTGAACGAACTGGTCGCGCTCTCCCGCGCCCTGTTCGACGCTCCGGACGAAGGCGCGATCCTGCGCCTGGCCATGGACCACATAGCCGCCGCGGGGCCATACCGCGCGGAGGCCGGGTACCTCACGATGGACGACGACCTGGTCCCCAGCCCGAGGAACAGGCAGCCGCATGCCCTGGCCGTGGGCCGGAGAGTGCGGGAGCTGGCCGGGCAGGACGGCAACGTGACCGTAGCCGGCAGGCCCTGGGGCCGGGCCCTGGGGCTGCGCGGACCAGGAGGACTCCACGGCTACCTCGTGGTCACGTCCTCCCGCTCCCAGCCCACCCTGGCCGAGCGGTCCCTGCTCGCCCTGCTCGTGCGGCACACCACTGCTGCACTGGCAGTCGTCTTCGCACACCGCCGCCAACGCGAGGAGGAGCTGGAGCTGCGCCGGCTCAGGGAGGAACGCACAGCCCTCCAGCGGCAGCTGATCTCTGTGGTGGCCGAGCTGGGCTACGAACGAGCCGTTCACGCTCTCATGGCCGACGTCGCTGCCTCGGGCGGCGGCGACGAAGCCGTCACCCGCGCACTGCACGGGCTCACCGGACTTCCCGCGCTGGTCGAGGACCGCTTCGGTCGGCTGAAGGCCTGGACCGGCCCCAGCCGCCCCATCCCCTATCCCGAACCGGACCCCGTGCGCCAGGACGAGATGCTGCACGCCGTCGCCAAAGAGACGGGGCCGGTGCGGATCAGGGACCGGCTGATCACCCTGATCCGCCCGCACGGCGAGATCCTGGGCGTGCTGGCTCTGGTCGATGCCCGGGACGAAGCCGACGAGCACACCGTCCTCGCGCTGGAACACGCCGCCGCGTCGCTCGCCCTGGAAATGACGCACCTGCGCAATCTGGCCGAAACGGAGCTGAGACTGCACCGGGAGCTGGCCGACGACCTCCTGGCAGGGACGGACGAACCGAGCGCCTACGCCCGGTCCGAGGCGGTCGGACACGACCTGCACCGCAGCCACTACATCGTGGTGGTGCAGTGGTCGAACCGGACCCCCGACGACTCCTTCGCACAGACCGTGGGGCGGGCGGCCTCTGCCGTGGGCATGCGCTCGCTGCTGACCCGCCGCTCCGACCACGTCGTCCTCATCGCCGACGAGAGGCCGCACGCCCGCGCGCTGTACGAGGCGCTCGCCCGGGAGACCGGAACACGGTCCGGGACGATCGGGGTGAGCGCCCCTTCCGACTCCCTGAACGACATCCCGCACCACTACCAGGAGGCGCAGCGCGCCCTGGACGTGCGCCGCCACTCCCGCGAGCGCTACGGCACGACGTTCTTCGACGAGCTCGGCCTCTACCGCATCCTGGGGCCCGGCAACGACTACCGGGAACTGGAGACGTTCGTCGACGAGTGGCTCGGGCAGCTCATCGACTACGACTCCCGGCACCACACGGCCATGGTGGAGACCCTGTCCCGGTACTTCGACTGCGGCGGCAACTACGACGAGACCGCCGACTCCCTCGCGATCCACCGCAGCACACTGCGCTATCGGCTCCAGCGCATTCGTGACCTCAGCGGCCACGACCTCGCGAACGTCGAGGCTCGGCTGAACCTCCAGGTGGCGACCCGAGTGTGGAAGATCGTGCTGGGCGGACCGGGCTGACGGCTCACGCCAGAAGACGGGGGCCTTGGTTGGCCACCGCCGGCGCTATGACCGGCGTGGTCTTTGGCACCGGCCTCGGGGCGGGCGGGAAGGCCCGGACGTCACAGGGCGATGACGTGGAGGTCGACCAGGTCGAGCAGCGCCCGCAGAGCCGCGGTGGGCCGCCGGGTCGACGACGTGCCGAGATGCGTGCTCCAGCGGAGCATGGCGTCCAGGATGTGCAGGCCGGGGGTGCGGGCAACGGCGAAACGCGGGCAGGAAGGCGATGCCCAGACCGTGCCGGACCAGTGCCGCCCCCATGTCGATGTCGGGCACTTCCAGTGCCACCCGGCGTAAGACGCCCGCCGCCGCGAACGCCCGGTCGACCATCCCGCGGTTGCCGTAGCCCGGCGGGAAGTCCACGAAGGGTTCCCCCGCGAGGTCCGCAAGTGCCACCTTTCCCGCTGCGCGAGCGGATGGCCGGCACTCACCACCAGGACGAGCGGCACGGTGGCCGGCTCCCGTGCGTCGATCCCGGCGGGCTTGCGTTCGGGCAGCGACAGGAAGGCCACGTCCAGTTCGCCGCTGCGCAGCGCGCGCGCCAGTCCCGCCGATCCGGTCGTCGCCAGCCGCAGCCGGACGTCGATCGCCGGATGCCGCCCGTGCAGCTGCCCGAGGAGCGCAGGCAGGTCCACCACCGGTTGTCTGGGAGGCGCGTACCCGGGCACCCGGTGCGGGCGCGCGTGACGCGGATCCGCGGTAGCCGGGAGGCCAGGGATGTCCGTGGAATCGGCCAGAACGATCGCGCTCCCCTCCGGTGAGGAGATCGCGGCGCTCGGGCAGGGCACCTGGTACCTGGGCGAGGACCCGGCCCGGCGTGAACAGGAGATCGCCGCGCTGCGGCTGGGTGTGGACCTGGGTATGACCGTCGTCGACACGGCGGAGATGTACGGCGACGGCGCAGCCGAGGAGCTCGTCGGGGAGGCCCTGCGGGGACGCCGGGAGGAGGTCTTCCTCGTCAGCAAGGTGCTACCCGGCCACGCCACCCGGAAGGGCACCGTCGCCGCCTGCGAGGGCAGCCTGCGGCGGCTCCGTGCGGAACGGCTGGACCTCTACCTGCTGCACTGGCGGGGGCGGTGGCCACTCGAGGAGACCCTTGCGGGTTTCACGGACCTGATGGAGGCGGGGAAGATCCGTTACTGGGGCGTGAGCAATCTGGACGCCGCCGGCATGGCCGAGCTGACCGCCCTCCCCGGTGGCGACGCCGTGGCCGTCGACCAGGTGTTGTACAACGTCTCCCGGCGCGGCATCGAGTGGGATCTGCTCCCCTGGTGCCGTGAAGCCGGGGTGACGGTCATGGCCTACTCCCCGATCGAGCAGGGGCGGCTGCTGAAGGGCGAGGCTCTGGGTGCCGTGGCCCGGGCCCTCGGCGCCACGCCGGCCCAGGTGGCACTCGCCTGGGTGCTGGAACAGGGGGTGGCCGCGATCCCGCGTTCCGGATCACCCGACCACGTTCGGGAGAACCGCGGCGCGGTGGACCTCCACCTTCCTGCCGAGGCGCTCGACGCTCTCGACGACGGGTTCCCGCCGCCCAGCGGGCCCACGCCCCTGGAGATGCTCTGACGGAGTCGACAGGGCGGCGCCCTGTGCGGGGCGGTGTCGCAACACCGTGCAGCCTCGCACGGACGGCCAGCCAGCTGGCCGAGGGATGCCTCCCCCGTGCGCGGCCGTCGCCTGACCTCTTGGCCCGGCATCCGCACCGGCCTGCGCAACGCCGGCGCGGACGTCGCCGACCAGGAGGTGGTCGTCGACGGGCAACTGGTCACCAGCCGCGGCCCGGCCGACCTGCCCGCCTTCTGCGCCGCCGTCGTGGAGCAGTTCGGCCGGGCGCACCGACCCATGCCCAGCTGATCCGGCGGAACGGGCCCGAACGGGGCGCCTCGCGAGCCGTATCCGCCACCAGCCGCACCGCAGCACGGCGCCGCGCGCGACCCTGCGCGCCGAACTGGGCTGGCCGGTGGTCAAGCCCCTCGCCGGTGTCAGGAGCGCGCGAGCCGAGCCGCGAGATAGGGCGCGGTGGCGCTGCGGCGGGCCCTGGCCACCTTGGCCGGCGGACCCGCCGCGACCACCCGGCCGCCCGCGTCGCCGCCGCCCGGCCCGAGGTCGATGACCCAGTCGGCGGTGGTGATCGTGTCCAGGTCGTGCTCGACGAGGACGACCGTGTTGCCGGCGTCGACGAGCCGGTGCAGCTGTCGCAGCAGCAGCGCGATGTCCGAGGGGTGCAGCCCCGCCGTGGGCTCGTCGAGCAGGTAGAGCGCGTGCCCGCGACGGGCTCGCTGCAGTTCGGTGGCCAGTTTGATGCGTTGCGCCTCGCCGCCGCTGAGTTCCGTCGCGGGCTGGCCCAGCCGCAGGTACCCCAGTCCCACCTCGCGCAACGTCTCCAGACTGCGGGAGGCCGCCGGGACGTCGGACAGGAACTCGGCGGCGGCGTCGACGGACAGCGCCAGCACCTCGGCGATGTTCTTGCCGCGGTGGGTGACTTCCAGCGTTTCGGCGTTGTACCGGGCGCCCTCGCAGGTCGGGCACGGCGCGTAGGTGCCGGGCAGGAACAGCAGTTCCACCGCGACGAATCCTTCGCCCTGGCAGGTCTCGCACCGCCCTTCGGGCACGTTGAAGGAGAACCGCCCGGCCGAGTAGCCGCGCGCCCCGGCTTCGTCCGTCGCCGCGTACAGCTTGCGCACCGCGTCGAACATCCCCGTGTACGTGGCCAGGTTGGACCGGGGAGTGCGGCCGATGGGCCGTTGGTCGACCCGCACCAGCCGGTCGAACGACTCGACCCCCGACGCGTCCTGGACGTCGACCTCCAGCTGCGCCTCGTCGGGCTCCTCGGGTACGAGTCCGAGGTGGCCGCGGACGACCTCGGCGAGCACCTGCGTCACCAGCGTCGACTTTCCGGAACCGGACACGCCCGTCACCGCCGTCAGTACGCACAGCGGTACGTCGACGGACACGTCGCGCAGGTTGTGGCGGGAGACGCCGCTCAGGTGCAGCCAGCCGTGCGGTGTGCGCGGGCGGTGATCGAGCGGCTGGGCGCGCCCGAACAGGTACCGGCTCGTGGCCGACTCCCCGACCCGCTCGAGACCGGCGACCGGGCCGCTGTACAGCACGCGACCGCCGCCCTCGCCCGCGCCGGGGCCGATGTCGACCACCCAGTCCGCCCGCCGTACGACGTCCATGTCGTGCTCCACGACGAACAGCGAGTTGCCCGCCGCCTTGAGGCGGTCCAGCACGTCCAGCAGCGGTTCCGCGTCGGCCGGGTGCAGGCCCGCGGAGGGTTCGTCGAGGACGTAGACGACGCCGAACAGCCCCGAGCGCAGCTGCGTGGCGATGCGCAGGCGTTGCGCCTCGCCGGGCGACAGGGTCGTCGAGCGGCGCCCGAGGCTGAGGTATCCGAGGCCCAGGTCGAGCAGTACGTCGATCCGCGCGACCAGATCGCCGCAGATCCGGACCGCGACCTCGGTCGTCTCACCGGACCGGGCGGTCGACGTGGTGGCGTCGGCCTCGGACCGCCCCGCGACGGGCCGCAGCAGCGCCACGACCCCGGTGAGCGGCATCGCGTTGATCTCGGCGATGGAACGTCCGGCGAAGGTCACGGCGAGCGCCTCGGGCTGCAGTCCGCTGCCGTGACACGCGGGGCAGGGCACACTCCTGACGAACCGCAGCGCCCGTTCGCGCATCCTCTCGCTCTTGGAGTCGGCGAGGACGTGCATGACGTGTTTGCGGGCGCTCCAGAACCTGCCCTGGTAGCCGTAGTCGACGCGGTCCTCCTCCGGCTCGATGTACACGGAGGGCTGCTCGTCCGTGTACAGCAGCCAGTCCCGGTCCTTCTTCCTGAGCCTGCGCCACGGCCGGTCGATGTCGATCCCCAGGCCGCTCACGACACTGCGCAGGTTGGCTCCCTGCCAGGCGCCCGGCCAGGCGGCGATCGCCCCCTCGCGGATGCTCAGCGAGGGATCCGGGACGAGCAGGTCCTCGGCGACGTCGTGCACGACGCCCAGTCCGTGGCACTCCGGGCAGGCGCCGGCCGCGGTGTTGGGTGAGAACGACTCGGCTTCCAGCCGTGCGGCCCCGGGCGGATAGGTGCCGGCGCGGGAGTACAGCATCCGCAGCAGATTGGACAGTGTGGTGAGGGTGCCGACCGTCGAGCGCGAGCCGGCCGACCCGCGTCGCTGTTGCAGGGCCACGGCCGGTGGCAGCCCGGTGATTTCCTGCACGTGCGGCGCGCCGACCTGTTGCAAAAGCCTTCGGGCGTACGGCGCCACGGACTCGAAGTAGCGCCGCTGGGCCTCCGCGTAGAGCGTGCCGAACGCGAGCGAGGACTTGCCCGAACCGGAGACGCCGGTGAAGGCGACCATCGCGTCCCGCGGTATGTCGACATCGACGTTGCGCAGGTTGTTCTCACCGGCGCCCCGGACATGCACGAAGGGGTCCGTCGCGTCCTTGTTCACCGTTCCTGATTACCTGATCGCGCCGGGAACCGCGCGACAGGCGCCGTCACCGGGTCTCGCTCACACGAGCGTCCAGCGGATCGCGGCTTCGGCGACAACGGCCCCGGCACCGCCCACGGTGGAGCAGTTCCCGCACGGGGAGGACGAGGAGATCTGACCCTACCGCCTACACCTGCCGGCAGAGGCCAGCGTGTCACGCGGCGTCGGCGTTGTCCGGGGGCATCCTGGGGGCACGTGCGATCGCGGGAGCAGCCGACGAGAAGGAGTCATACCGGTGTCGTCTCAGGGCGTGACGGTCGTGACTCTCCTGGCGGATCCGGATGCGCCGACGGAGATCGCGCAGCGCATGGCCCTGACACTTCCCGACCGGCTCGCCGACAGGTCGGGTCAGGGACGACGGTTCGACGTCGAGGTGGTCAGTGAGCCCTTCACCGCGGGGACCGAGGACCCGTCCACCTTGATGCAGCGGATCAGGGACCGCAGAAGTGAGGGGAACTGGGACATCGTGGTGGCCCTCACCGACCTTCCGCTGCACTCGCATGGGCGCAAGCTCGTGGTGGACCTGAGTCACGATCACGGCCTGGCGCTGCTGTCTCTTCCCCCGCTGGGGGGCTTCCGGCTGCAGACAAGGGCCCGGCAGGCCGTGGAAGAGGCCGTGCTCAGTCTGGTGGGCCCGCAGACCACCGAGGCCGAGGGGCCTTCGGGGAGTCAGCCGCTGCGGGGGCCGTTCGTCGGTCGTCTCGCGCCCATCCGTCCGGACCAGGTCAGTGAGGAGGAGATCGCCGATCTCCGGTACGTCGTCGCCGGGCCGCGCGGTTACCTGAGGGTGCTCCTCGGTATGGTCCGCGCCAACCGGCCGTGGCGCTTGGTGCCGGGCTTGTCGAAAGCCCTGGCTGCCGCGCTCGCCACGGGAGCGGTCGCCACCGTGAACTCCACCATCTGGAGCCTGGCCGCGTCCCTGAGCACGCCACGCCTGGTGATCGCCATGGTCGGGTCCGTCGCGCTCATGATCGGCTGGCTGGTCGTGGACGCGAACCTGTGGCATCGAACGGATGAGGTTTCGCCGGAGGCGAGGAAGAGGGCGGCTCTCTACAACGCCTCGACGGTCGTGACCGTGGGTATCGGGGTGCTCGTCTGCTACGTGGGTCTGATGCTCGTCAACCTGGTGTGGGCGCTGTTCATCCTCAACGACCGAGTGTTCGCATCCATGACACGAACCCCGCTTCACGGTACGGAGTACTGGACGTTGTCCTGGTTCGTCGCCTCGGTCGCCACGGTGGGCGGCGCGCTGGGATCGGGGCTGGAGAGCGACGAGGCGATCCGGGCAGCCGCCTACTCCAAGCGCGAACAGGAGCGTCGCAGCGCGCTGCAGGACGACCACGGTGACCAGCCGGTGACCTCGGTCGGAGATGTGCCGTCGGTCGGTCGTCGTCGGGGTCCGGAGATCCGCTGATCGATCGGTGCGTGGCTGTTTGCGTCAGGGGTCGACGGGGACCCGGGCGGCACGCCGCCGGAGCGCCGAAGCTCCGCCTGGCGGACCGGCGGCGGCACCACCGTTCCATCTGATCCGGGTGAACGGCCCGCGGAGGCGCGCCGGAGCATGGGACCCCCTCATAGCGGTTCCCGGGAGTCAGGCTCTTCGCGCTCTCCTCATCGCTGTGTCGCGCTCATGCCGCGACACCGAGAGAAGTCATCATGAAGGCAGCGGTATACGAAGGACCGCGAACGGTCACCGTGAAGGACGTACCGGACGCGAAGATCGAACATCCCTGCGACATCATCGTCAAGATCACCACTACCAACATCTGCGGTTCGGACCTGCACATGTACGAGGGCCGCACCTCGTTCGAGTCCGGCCGCACCCTCGGACACGAGAACATGGGCCAGGTCGTGGAGGTCGGCTCGGCCGTCCGCAAGGTCCAGGTCGGCGAGTACGTGGTCCTGCCCTTCAACATCGCCTGCGGCTTCTGCAAGCAGTGCGAGCAGGGTCTGACCAACTACTGCCTGACCATGCAGCCGGAACCGGCCCTCGCCGGAGCCGCCTACGGATTCGCCGACATGGGCCCCTACCAGGGCGGCCAGGCGGAGCTGCTGCGCGTGCCCTACGGCGACTTCAACGCGCTGCGTCTGGGCGAGGACGCCGCCGAGCGGCAGACCGACTACGTGATGCTCGCCGACATCTTCCCCACCGGGTATCACGCCACGGAGATGGCCCACGTCAAACCGGGTGACCAGACCGTCGTCTTCGGGGCCGGCCCCGTCGGACTGATGGCGACCTACTCCGCGCTCCTCAAGGGCGCCGGCCGCGTCTGGACGGTCGACCACCAGCCCGACCGGCTGCGTAAGGCGGAGGAGATCGGGGCCATCCCGATCAACACCGCCGAGCAGAACCCGGCGGAGGTCGTCAAGGAGGCCACCCTCGGTCTGGGCGCCGACAACGGCTGCGAGTGCGTCGGCTACCAGGCACACGACCCCCAGGGACACGAGGACGCCAGCCTCACCCTCAACGGACTGATCGACTCGGTCAGGTTCACCGGCGACATCGGCGTGGTGGGCGTGTTCCTGCCCCAGGATCCCGGCGGCGCGGAAACCCAGGGCGAGCTGGAGGCCCAGGGCAAGGTCCCGATCGACTTCGGCATGATGTGGTTCAAGGGCCAGCGCATGGGAACCGGGCAGGCTCCGGTGAAGAAATACAATCGGGCGCTGCGGGACCTGATCGCCGGCGGGAAGGCGAAGCCGAGCTTCGTCGTCTCCCACGAGCTCAGCCTGGACGAGGCCCCCACCGCCTACGAGCACTTCGACGCCCGCGACGAGGGCTGGACCAAGGTGGTCCTGCACCCCAACGGACACGGAAACGGCCAGAAGCGGTAGGAGACCCGGGTCGCCGTCCGTCTGTGTCCCCGTGGACCGACCCGGGAGACGGATGGCGACCTGCCCGCTCCGCGACCGGAGTTCGGAACTGTCGCCTGCGCGCCGGTCGGAGTGAACCAACGGCGGTTGCCCGGCCCGCAGGGCGGACGGCGGACGCTCAGCGGTGTCGGTGGCAGCAGACCGTTCAGCGGCTGGCGCAGCGGCGTGCACGATCTCCGCGGGAGACTGCGGGGGCAGGGCCTGGGTCCTTTTCTTTCGGATCAGGTCGGCCTGGGACGGCGGTGCCTTTGCTGCCCCGCGACGCCGGCAAGATCCGAAAGAGAGGGCCTAGGGTTTCGGTGTGCCGACGTACAGCATTGGGCAGGCCGCGCGCCTGCTGCGGGTGAGTCCGGAGACCGTGCGCCGGTGGGCGGACGCCGGTCGGCTGCCGATGGGGCGGGACGGCGCGGGGAACCGGGTGATCGACGGGGTGGGGCTGGCCCGGTTCGCCAAGAAGCGTGTGGCGGATGACGTGCGGGGCGTCCCCGACGAGGCAGGGCCTGCCTCCGTGCGCAACGCGTTCACGGGCATCGTCACCGCCATGAGTGTGGACGTCGTCGTGGCCCGGGTGGAGATCCAGTCGGGGCCGCACCGGCTGGTGTCGTTGGTGACGCGCGAGGCGGTCGAGGAGCTGGACCTCGCGGTCGGGGTGACGGTCACCGCGCGCGTGAAGTCGACGAGCGTGCACGTCGAGCGTTCGCAGCGGGCGGGTTCGTAGCCGCCGGCGGCGGGGTGTCCCGGCACAGCAGGGCGGTCCACAGGTCGAGGCGGTCGGCGAGGCGGGACAGGTCGCGGCCGGTGAAGTGCTCGATGCGCTGGACGCGGTAGTGGACGGTGTTGACGTGCAGGTGCAGCGCCTCGGCCGTGCGCGCCCACGATCCGTCGCAGGCGGGGAAGGACTTCAGGGTGGCCAGCAGGGAAGCCGCGGAGGCGTTCTCGGTGTCCAGCAGGGGGCCGAGGACGGACTGGCTGTAGAGGGCGCGACCTCCACCGGGATGCCGGCCAGGAGCGTGCCGAGACTGCTGAGGGTCGAAGCGTGGATCAGGAGTGAAGCGTCCGGGGCGGTGCTGCGGGCGGAGGCGAGCGCGTAACGGGCTTGGGCCAGCGCCCCGGCCAACTCGGCCGGGCCGGCGGCCGGTGCTGCGACGCCGCCATGCAGCGGCAGGGACGGCTCGCCGGCGGCGACCGGCGGCCAGACCTCTCCCAGCTCCACGGGAGCGGCATCGGTGTCGGGAATGACCGCGAACGCGGGGCCCTCCGGCAGACGCCCCACCGCGGCAGGCCCAGGACCCAGGTGAGCCACCACTTCGGAAAGCGCCCCCTCCGCCGGTCCCGGGCTCCGCACTCCGGTGTCGGCGACGATCACACGGTAGGGGCCCTGCGAGGGAAGTCCGCAGGCACGAAGGCCGGCTGCCACCGCGGCCTGATCCTCCACGGCCTGGGCAAGCAGCGTTCCGAGGCCGTCGGCGGCCTGGTGGGCCGCGACCCGGTGCCGGGCCTGTGACTCCTGGCAGCGGCCCAGGATCGCGGCCATCTCCTGGAGCATCCGGGGCGGTACGGCGTCGGGATCGGGAAGGTGCAGGTGCCAGCGCTGGTACGCCGAGAGCGCATCGGCCTCGACGGGCACCGTGCCCGCATCGATCAGGGCCATCGCCGCTTCGGCCGGGACCGCTGGGGCTCCCTGCGTAGCCGCGACGGTCCGCCCGGAAGCGGTGAAGACGTACGCGACGGCCCGGCCGAGGTGGGCGACGGCAGCCGTCAGGATCGCGTCGGGGCCCGCGTCCCGTGCCAGGAGCCGGGTCAGGGTGGAGCGTACGACCTCGGGCAGGGCGTGGTGGCGGCTCAGCTCGCCCCAGTGCCGCAGGTACACGGTGTCGGTGACCGCGCGGAACATGACGTGTGCGGGCACCCCCGCCACCGGCACGCCGTGCCGCACACATGCCTCGACCAGGCTGTCGGGCACCGCGCCGTGCGTCTCCTCGCCCGCCAGCAGCACGGCGGCATCCGCCTCCCGGAGTGCGGCGACGAAGCGTTCGGCCTTCTCCGCGCCGCCTTTCGGCGTCCACCACACCAGTCCGCTGAGCACGGCCTCACCCGGCCGGACGAAGCGGGCCGGGTCCTCCAGGTCGGTGACGGTCACCCCGCTGATCTCCCGCCGCAGCAGGGCGTGCTCGGCCCACAGCAGGCGCAGGCCGAGGGACTCGTCCTGAAGGAGGTGTTCGACGTGCATGTGTGCTCTGCTCCCTGTGCGGTAGCCGGGCACGGGGGCGCGTGCCCGGCATCTCACATTCACCAGGTGTATGCGAGTCATCCCGTCATAAGTGCGAGATCAGATGGGCGGTACGCCTCTTGGTTGATCCTCCAGGGCCGGGGCTGGAAAAGTCGGTGTTTCCGTGTGGTGAACCAGTCGTCCGGGCCTGCTCGCGTTGCTTCACTGGCGGTCATGGACCTGAACACGGTGGTGGCGGTACGGGACGCCCGGCATCCCGCGCCCTGGCGGCCGGGTGACGCCTGGCTCGGCGGCGGCACGTATCTGTTCTCCGAGCCGCAGCCCGGCTGCGAATCCGCTGGGTGATAACGCGACGACATCCACCAGGCTTTTCTCACGCTCCTGTGCATTGCTCTGCCGGCGACGCTTGAACTCAGCTGTCGCCCGTCAGCTTTTCTGCAGGGTGCGTGTGACACCTGCGATGACGGCGGTCGTCAGTACCCAGCCGAAGGCGATCAGCAGGTAGGCGAGCCACTGAAGGCTGCCGTTCGACCAATACCAGGCCGTGCGCTGACCCAGACCTCCGATGGGGATCAGGAGGTCGAGTGTGTAGACGAGGGGCTGGAAGGGGGCCCCTTCGCCTCGTTGAACCGGGTTGGGGGCGTGTGTGCCGAAGGACACTGTGCCCAGCACGGTCAGCAGGAGGAGCCAGATGCCGGCCAGCCAGGGGCGGTAGCCATAACCGACGGTCACGTCGAGCAGGTGCCCCCACACGCGTCCGGCCGGAGGCAGAGTTCGACGCCGATGGCGCTGTTTGGCGAGAAGTACGCGGCGGGCGTCGTCGTCGTGGCCGGCCTTTCGGTACCAGCTCGCCAACTGCTCGTAGGGCTGGGGGTTGTAGCCCGGACTGCGTCGTATCCATGCCACACGGTGGGCCACAGAGTCCCGCCGCCCCACTGCCTCCCGTCGTTCACCTGCCTCGTCTACCTTGATGGAGCCGTAGACGAAACCGTCCAGCTCCACCACCCCTGGCCAGCTGTGCTTGTTGTCGTGGAGGTAGGACACCTGCGCGGCCCGCAGGTCCACGGTGCCGGACGGTGGCCGGGCGAGGGTGAAGTCGAAGTCGACGGCCTGCATCAGTGGAGCGACCAAGGACGGGCCGTGGCCGTCGGGCGGCGCGTTCAGTACGGCTCCTTCAAAGGTCAGGTTGTCCGAGATCCGAGTACCCCGCAGCCGTACGGTCCCGTTCGCGGTGAACCCGTCGGAGAAGTCGAGCGTCGAGGCCACGGCGTTGTCCAGGGCGAGCACCACTCCGCGCCGGCCAGGGCGTTCCAGCAGTGCACCTCGCATGTGCAGTCCGCCTGACAACTGTGCTCCCATGAGACGGACTTCACCGTGCGCGACAAATCCGTCCCGGCAGTAGACACCGCCCTCAGCGACGAGTCCACCAGCGGACACAGCCCATTCCTCAGGTGCGGTGATCTCGGCGCCGCTGAGGTTTACGGCGCCGCTCACGTGCGCGTTGATGAGCGACAAGGCGGTGACCCTGCGGTGCAAGGGCGAGGCGGAGCCGCCTTCCAGGCGAGAGCGCCGCAGGTCGAGGCGTCCCTCCATACGGATCAAGCCCGCTTCCACACCCGGCACTCGACTGCCCACGACCGCAATCGACTGGGTCGACGCTCCGGAGAGGTCCACGCTTTCCTCGAACCAGCAATCCTCGAGCCAGAGCGCGTGAGCGATCTGCGCGCCGGCCAGGTTGAGGTGCCCGGATATCCGCGCCCCCGTGAGCCTCAGACACGCGACGGCGCCCGGTTGCGTGGTGTTCGCGCCCTGGAGAAGCGCCACGATCACGGCGGCCCGAACCGTCCGCCCGGGGCCCCACTGCCCGCCCTCGGCGACACGGTCGTCCTCGGGCACACCCGTGCGCAGGTCCGCGTGGCGTCCCTCGGGGAACGCATCCCACAGCTCACGTTCCGGTGCAGTCAACTCGTCGTATGAGAGCACCCGTGCAGAGTAGTGATGTTCCTTCGCGATCGCCTCGCCCTACCGGCGGCGGATCGGAGGGCAGCCCATTCTGTTAGGAGTTCTGGATCAGTTGGTCTTGCTGATGGTGCTGCGTGCCGCGAGGCGGAAGTCCTTGACTGCTTGGTAGAGGGTTCGCTCTCGTTCGGCGGCAAGGGCGATGTCTTCGGCCTTGTGGGTGGTGTTGCCCGCGTGGGCGTTCTCGGTCATCCGTCGCACGACGTCCGAGAGGTCGCGGGAGGCGACGGTGACGCGTTTCGCGACTTCCGTGAGAGGCGCTGGCCCTTCGAGGATGACGATTTCGCAGGCGCGGTGGACCTCGCGAGCCAGGGTGATGAAGCGGCCTATCTTCTCGTCGAGGTCGGGCAGGTCGGTTTGGTCTGAACGCAACGCGTCGAGGACGGCGTCCATGGCTATGTCGCGGTCGTGGAGAGCGCTGAGGTAGCCGACGTAGGCGTCGCGGCGGTGCTGGCGGCTCCATTGGGCGTGCTGGGACCGTGCCTGAGCACGGCCGTTGACGATTGCGGCCCCGAGGGTGGTGGCGGAGCCGATGGCGGCGCCCAGCAGCGCGGCGAGTCCTGAGTCCATGGGCCTTAGTCTGCCGTTCTTACTGTTCATTCAGTTCGCCGGGGCTTCGTGCCCGGCTTGTGGTGTGCGGGTCGGGTCTCCCTGATCTGGAACAACCACAAGGGCCGCCGGATGCGACGCCGTCTGCCATCACCTCCTCCACCGTCCGAGTGATGGAGCACTGGCAGACGATCCGCGACGGCATGGTCGAGGCACCGCAGGTCAGCGAGCTCTACCTGTTTCCGACAATCACGTGCACGGGCGGATCGGACCATCTGACCAGCATCAACCTCAACCAAGCAATGCGCGCGTGGGGTGAACAGCCTCCCCACCCTCGACAGCGACGCCGTGGACTCCCAGGGCAACGCGTCCGGCTTCGACCGGTCGCTGATCTACCCCTACGCCTTCCGGCACTCTTTCGCCGAGCGTCATGCCGACGCTGGAACCCCGGATGAACCATAGGTCAGAGTGACCTTTCATCATTGAGTCGCTGCCACACCCACGGCTCCGCCCACTGTCAGTGTCAACTGGCGCCATGTCCGAACACCAACACGATCAGGAGAGACCATGGGCACCTGGGACGTCGGCCCCTTCGACAACGACAGCGCAGGCGACTTCTGCGGCAGCCTAGACATGGCAGCGGAAGACGAACGAGAAGGCATCCTCCACACCGCGCTCATCCATGTGATCAACACCCATGACTACCTGGACGCGGACGTCTCACAAGAGGCAGTCGCCGCCGCAGCCATTGTTGCCGCGCGATGCCCCGCGGGCGAGCCCGTAAGCCCCCACTACGGACCGAAGCAACCGCTCCCCGAGGTCTCCGCCGGCCTCCGCGAACTTGCTGTCCAAGCCCTCGACCGAGTCGTCACCGAGCCGTCCGAACTCCTGCAACTCTGGGGCGACGCAGAGGGCACCGGCCCCTGGCGAAGGGGCCTCTCCCAGTTGCGAAACGCGCTCCTGCCGCAACCTCCGGGAGAACAGCTCAGCTGGGCCGCTTCGGGAAACTGACAAATACCCTGAGAAAACAAGCACCTTCCGCCAGCAAGGTTGTCATTCCCCAGCTCAGATCCGCGACCGCCACCAACCTCGTTGACACACCAGTCATCATCCGAGCAACCCGCACCGCCCGTGACACCACGACCCACAGGACTGTCTCACTCCAAGATGACATTCCCCAGCCCAGAGCCCGCCAGCCAACGAACCTCATTGAGAAGGGACAAGCAGAGCGCCGTAGGCGCGGCAAGCGCCTACGGCGTTGTGGTTGATCCGAAGGAGGGACAGACGGATCGGGCGGCCTCCGATCAGCCGGATCCGAAGCTCACACTGCGGGCGGGCAGCGGCGGCGGGTCCGTCTCGTCCCAGGTGCCTCCGACACCAACGATGGTGAGCAGTTGTTGGCAGTTGCCGTCGGCGTACACGAAGGCGGTGGCGTTCGTGTCGTTGCCCGCGTGAGCTGCTCCGCCTGGCAGTTGCAGGCAGACGCCGTTGGGCGGGTTGACGAGTGCGTCTAGGGTCCCGGTGTCGAACTTGGTGTAGGGGAACTGGCCGTCCGCGGCGTTGGCAGGGCTGATGAACGCGGCAAGTAGCACCGCAGCCCCGCCGGCTGCCGCCATGGCCCTGGCGATGGAATGCATCCTGTTCATGATCGAATAACGACTCGGGTGGGAAATGGTGACCTGTGCGCTGTGCAGTCGCCACAAGGGGGACCAGATCGTTTGAGACCGGACCCCTGAGACGGGAGGGGGTGAAGACGGGTGATGACATGGGCTTTCAGTCAGAACCGAACCAGCACGGGAGTCAGCACCGCACCGTCAAATCATCCCCGACTACGCTTCCCGGACAGCGCTGGTCTCGACCATTGCCGAGCCCGTGAACCGCCCTCCCCCGGCCCGGCATGGTGGCCGCACGCATAGCCGCCCCCGGAACTATGTTGCCCCACCACATGTGCCCCTGACCTGCGTCTTCCTACCGTGTGCCGACACGTACCCGTCCCCACCGCACACGAGGAAGTGGCGCACATGGCCTCCGGAACCACCGCTCCCCCACCCCCCGCCAGCCTCCCCAGAATCGTCGCCGCCAGCCTCATCGGGACCACCATCGAGTGGTACGACAACTCATCCGACCAGAGCTACGACCTGCGGATTCTCCGCCATTGACCCTTCGCAGTCAGCACCGAACCAGCACCGGGAAATCTCGTGCTGGGTGGGAGACGAGGCCGTGCTCGATCTGGCTGGCTGTGGGGCTTGATGGCAGGTACCAGAGATCGTCACTCACCGTAGCGCTCCCTGCGACACCAGCAGGGCTGGTACTCGTGGTGGGGGTCTTCGGACGTCCGGCCGCCCCTGCCCAGGCCGGTGTCCCAGTCGTTCAGCTCGAGCCCGAGCCGGCCACCCCCACGCATACGACACCGACTACCTGAGCCGCGATGAACGGGGCGACCGAGCCGAGCACAATGCCGGCGAACGTGTCCGTCAACGCTATGCCGGTCGTCACCGCGGGGTTCACGAACCCTCGTCGCGGGGGCGTCACGTGCGGGCGGGCCAGGCGGCGTAGCCCGTCCCTCACCTGACCGGCAGCACGACAGGAGCCGCAAATGACAAGGGCGACTGGCTGACCCGAGGGCCGCATTTAACGTGTCTCATTTCCACGTTTACCACGAAAGTCACAATGGGATCCCCTGTTTGAACAATGGTCGACCCAACGCGCCCCTTGAGTAGGTCAGTTGAGGCGCGAGCGATTTGACAGCACCACGTCGCACCACCAGCCTGTGCTCATGACATCCATTTTCAACAGGAGTGGTTAGCCATGCGCGTCGCGTTCGTGGGCAAGGGCGGCAGCGGCAAGACGACCCTGTCGGCTCTCTTCTCCCGTCACCTGGCGCGCGCGGGCGCGCCAATCATCGCCATCGACGGCGACATCAACCAGCACCTGGCGTACGCCCTCGGCCTCGACGAGGACGAGTTCTTCGCCGCGCCGCCGCTCAGCACGCGGACCGGCGAGATCAAGGACTACCTGCGGGGCACCAACCCGCGGATCTCGTCCCGCGACGCCATGGTCAAGACAACCCCGCCCGGCCGCGGCTCCCGCCTGCTACGGCTGTTGGACGAGGACGAGGTCCACTCCCACCACGTCCAGGAGGTCGGCGGCGTACCGCTCATGGTCACCGGCGCCTTCGACGAGAGCGACCTCGGCGTCGCCTGCTACCACTCCAAGCTCGGCGCGGTCGAGCTCTACCTCAACCACCTCGTGGACGGACCGAACGAATACGTCGTCGTCGACATGACCGCCGGCGCCGACGCATTCGCCTCCGGCCTGTTCACCCGTTTCGACATGACGTTCCTCGTCGTCGAACCGACCCGGAAGAGCGTCTCCGTCTACCGCCAGTACCGCGACCACGCGGCCGAGTTCGGCATCCCGGTCGCCGTCGTCGGCAACAAGGTCACCGGCGAGGACGATCTCGCCTTCCTCCGCACGCACGTCGGCGACGACCTGCACGCCCACTGCGTGCAGTCCTCGTACGTCCGCGCCCAGGAGCAGGGCCGCTGCCACGGCGACCTGGAGCCCCACAACACCCGCACCCTGGACCGACTGCGCGCAGCCGTCGACGCCCGCCGCAAGGACTGGGGCGCCTTCCAGCGGCACGCTGTCGAGTTCCATCTGCGCAACGCCACCGCCTGGGCCAACGAGGCGACCGGCCAGGATCTCACGACCCAGGTCGACCCCGAATTCCAGCACGGACCCGAGGCCCTGGCCGCCCGCCCCTGACCCCCAGCCACCGCAACCACAGAACCACAGAACAGGACAGACCTTCATGTCGCTCGACGTCTCCCCGCAGCTGCTCGTCGAAGCCGAGAACGGCGAGGTACCGGAGCAAGACTTCGTGGAAACGATCCGCACCTCCCTGCCGTACGCCTACGACCTCATCGCCCGCCTGGCTGACGAACTGCGTGCCGGCACGGCGGAGTTCGCGGACAATCAGACCGCGCCGCCCTCCGAGAGTGAGCGCGGTCAGCTGCTGCGTGCCCTGTCCAGCGATGCGATCCGCGGTAGCCTGGAACGCCACTTCGGTGTCACCCTCGCCTTCCAGAACTGGCACCGCGTCGCCGTCTTCAGCCCCGAGGCACGCGGCGGCGAGACCCACACGCGTTTCACCTCTCTGCGCGCGCAGATCCTCAACCAGTCGCCGGAGTCCCGCGACTGCTGAGCCGCTCGGCGGGGCAGCGGATCGTGGCGACGACGCACGCCGCCACGTCCGTGAGCCGACACCTGGTCGCTCGTGTGGGGTGGTGGCTGCTGTGAGACGGTATGGGCCTGCCGTGCTGTTGCTCCTGGTGGACGCCGCCGTGCTGCGGATCTCGCTGTTCAGCGACCTGTACCTGCGGTACGTGCAGCCCGGGCTGCGGCCGTACCTCATCGCGTCCGGGCTGCTGCTGGGCCTGCTCGGGCTGGTGAGGGTGGGGATGACATCGCGAGCGGCCCGGGGAGGTGCCTCAACCGCGGACGGGGATGCGCACCCGGACGAGGACGCGCACGACCACGGCCCCTCCCACCCGGGCGGGTCGCGCCTCGCCTGGTTGCTCACGCTGCCCGCGGCCGCACTACTCCTCTTCCCGTCGCCCGCACTCGGCTCCTGCAGCGCAGCCCGCGAAGACGCCCAGCGCGCGGCGGAGGGTGTCGGCACCTTGCCGGCACTGCCGGCCGGTGACCCGGTGGACCTGAACGTGGTCGGCTACAGCTCCCGCGCGATCTACGACAGCGGACAGTCGCTGAGGGGCCGCACGGTCCGGCTGACCGGCTTCGTCACACGCGGCGACGACGGCACCTGATACGTGACCCGGCTCCTGGTCTCTTGCTGCGCGGCCGACGCGACGACGAGCAAGGTAAAAGTCCGCGGTACGGACGCACCGAAGACGGACACGTGGGTGACAGTGACAGGCACCTGGCTTCCCAAGGGCAAGCCGAGATCGTCGGCGGCCTGGCCCCCGCTCCTGGACGCCAAGGCGGTCAGACAGGTCACGGAGCCGCCGGACCCGTACGAGAAGCGCTGACCCGGGACGACACAGGTCGGCCGTACGCACACCACGAGCGTCGGAGCGGGGACCTTTCTTGTCCGCTGGTTGCGCCGCCGGAAGGGGTACGGACGCGGACAGCTGCCCCGACATTCTCGCGATCATCAGGTTGAGACCATGGCACAGCCGTTCACGTACCCTTCCTTGGAGCCGCCGCGCAGGTCCGGCTCCGGAGGGGGACGGACAATCGCGAGGGAGACGCCACGGGAGCCGCTGACCGGCAGTGGGCCGGAGACCGGAGCGGGGTCGGCAACCGGCTCCGAGTCAGGGGTGATCGCGCGAGCGATTACGGCCACGACTACGGGTACGGCAATCCTTCCGAGCCGGCACCTCACTCCGGCTACGGAGCCGTTCCTGGCGCGAGCCACCTTCCGTCTCCCGCCACGGGCAACGGGAATACTCCCCTGATGGGAACGAGCGCGCCACAGTGACCGGCACCGGACACGGCCCCGATCACGGCCCCGAATGGGGCGCCGATGGTCACGGACACACGCACAGCCACAGTCACAGGCCCGCCGCGCCGGTCTCGAAGCACCTGCGCAAGGTCATCGCGGCGATCCTGATCCCGTTCACCGCGGCGGTCCTGGCCGGGCTGGTGGTGCTCTGGCCCGGCGGAGCCCCGTCACACAAGCGCACCGGCGTCGGCTTCGACCAGCAGACGTAGCAGGCCACGGTCACCAAGGTCGTCGAGGTGAGCTGCAAGTCGGTGAACGCCTCGGGAGAAACCCCGACCGGCGACACCTCCACCGCCGAGGGAAACTCGGCAGTCCAGGAAGCGAACGGCACCTGCAAGAAGGCGACCATCAGGGTCGACACCGGCGACGACAAGGGCCGTACTTTCACCGAGATCGTGCAGCCCGACCAGTCACGGCAGCTTCACCAGGGTGAGAAGGTCGTGGTCGCCTACGAGCCCTCGGCGCCGAAGGACCTGCAGTACTCGGTGGCCGACGTGGACCGGAAGTTCCCGATGGCGCTGCTCGCGGGGATCTTCGCCCTCGCGGTCGTCGTGGTGGGCCGGATGCGCGGTGTCATGGCGCTGGTCGCACTGGCCGTGAGCTTCCTCGTGCTGACCCTGTTCATCCTGCCCGCGATCCTGCAGGGCGCGAATCCGCTGCTGGTGGCTGTCGTCGGGGCGAGCGCGATCATGCTCATCGCGCTCTACATGTGCCATGGACTGTCGGCCCGTACCTCAGTCGCCGTGCTCGGCACGCTCGTCTCCCTGCTGCTGATCGGCATCCTCGGCGCGGAGTTCATCGACTGGGCCGCACTCACCGGGAACACGGACGACAACACCGGCCTGATCCACGGCCTCTATCCGTCGATCGACATGAGCGGTCTGCTGCTGGCCGGCGTCATCATCGGTTCGCTCGGTGTCCTCGACGATGTGACGGTGACGCAGACGTCGGCGGTCTGGGAGCTGCACGAGGCCAACCCGGCGATGGGCTGGCGCGGCCTGTACCGGGCGGCCATCCGGATCGGCCGCGACCACATCGCCTCCGTCGTCAACACCCTCGTCCTCGCCTACGCCGGTGCCGCGCTGCCACTGCTGCTGCTGTTCTCGATCGCCCAGAGCAGCGTCGGGACGGTGGCCAACAGCGAGCTGGTGGCCGAGGAGATCGTGCGGACACTGGTGGGTTCGATCGGTCTGGTCGCCTCGGTCCCGATCACCACGTTGCTCGCCGCCCTGGTGGTCTCGGCCGACCGACCCGGCCCGCAGGCGGCAACGGCGACAGCAGGTGCGGAGGCGGCGGCCGGCGGACCGGCTGCAGGCCGGAGCGGGAGAGGGCGGCGGCGGAAGCGGTAGCAGCGATCGTTCCGAGGTGGACCCGGCCGCGTGGCCCCTTGCTGCGCGGCCCGACGCGACGACAAGCACGGCGGAGGTCCGCGGCGCGGACGCCGGCGAGACGGACACGTGGGTGCACGTGGACGTGGGTGACGGGTGACCGGCACCTGCGTCCCAGGGGGGGCCGGGGTCGTCGACAGCCTGGCCACCGGTGCTGGGTGCCACGACGGCCAGGCAGGTTGCGGCGCCGTCGGACCCGGACGCAACAAAGCGCTGACGCGCGCCGACTATCGGGAACTGTAGGGCAGCAGAGCCATCTCGCGTGCGTTCTTGACGGCCTGCGCTATCTGCCGCTGCTGCTGACGCGTCACGTGGGTCACCCGACGGCTGCGAATCTTGCCGCGGTCGGAGATGAACTTCCGCAGCAGATCGGTGTCCTTGTAGTCGATGTACGTGATGCCGGCGGCGTCCAGCGGGTTGGCCCGCTGACGCTTGGCTGTCTGCCGCCGGGTGGTCTTGATTCGGGGCACGGTCGGATCGGTCCTCTCTCTATGGGATGCGGTCGGACAGGCGGGCCATGGGGCAGCCAAGGTTCAGACCACTGAGTCGAGCAAGTCGTCGAAGGCGTGCGGCAGTTCTTTCCAGCCGTCCCTGCCCGCCGCGTACTCCTCGTCGGTGAGCAGGCAAGAGTCGAGCAGGGCCAGCAGACCGTCGCGGTCCAGGCCGGGCGAGGTGAAGGTGAGGTGCTGGCAGCGGTCACCGTGCTCGGGGTGCCAGTCCAGAGAGGCCGCGACGCGCCGTTCGGCCGGAACCATCTCCCAAGCGGCCTCTGGCAGGGCGGCCAGCCAGGGCCCGGCCGACTCCACGCACAGCGCACCGCCCGCGGCGTCCCAGGACAGCAGCGTGTCGGGACGATCCGCCAGCCAAAATCGTCCACGGCTGCGGGCGGCGGCGCAGGTGAGATCCTCCAGCGCCGCGTAGAGGCGCTGCGGGTGGAAGGGCCGCTCGCGCCGCCAGACGAGGGTGCTCACGCCGTGCTCGTCGCACTCCTGCGGCAGCAGCGCGCACGCGGGATGCAGGCGGGCGGCGGCCGCCGCCACATCGAACCCCGCCAGCAGAGCGGCGCCCAGAGTGCCACCTCTTCCGACACGTATCGGTCGTGCGCCGGGTGTGAGCTGGGCGAGCAGCGCGCGGTCGCCGTCGTCGGCGCACTCGCCGTCCCCTCCCCCCGAGCCGTCCTCCGCCAGGGCGACGACCGTGGGGTACTCCAGCTGCCGGGCGAAGGTGTCGGCGACGGTGCGCTGGTCGGTCGGCGCGGCGGCGAGGCCGACGTCGGCCAGGTCGTCGCCGTTGGAGAGGTACGGCAGGACGAGTGCCGGGTCGACTGCGGTGGCAACGCCGGTCAGAGCCAGCGGTGCGCCCGCGGCGACTATCACCCCGGCCATGGCCTGGGGCTCGACGGAGTCCCACAGTTCCACGACGGCCAGCCGGCACCGGCCTTCCTCCGCGAGGCGCAGCAGTTCAGGGACGAGGTCCTCGCGCAAGGCACAGCACGCGCAGTCGTTCACCAGGGGTGCGTCGCCGCTGCCCAGCAGGCCGCTGGCGTCGCGTACCGTGCGGTGCACGGCGCTGTCCACGGCGGACGTCAGGTCGTGGTGGAGCGCCATCGAGCCGGGAACCGTGCGCAGGATCTCCTCCACGGCGGCCTTGCGAGCGTCGGCGTGCAACCCGGCGACGATCGCGACCGGCAGCCGCGTCCGGTCCTCGCTCACTGCTTGCTACCTCCGTGTCCGTAGCGCCGCTCGAAGCGCTCGACCCGGCCCGCGGTGTCCAGGACCCGTTGGGTGCCGGTGTAGAAGGGGTGGCTCGCCGAGGAGGTCTCGACGTCGATGACCGGATAGGTGTTGCCGTCCTCCCATTCGACGGTCTTGTCGTTGGTGGCCGTGGACCGGGTGAGGAAGGCGTAGTCGGCGGCCCGGTCACGGAAGACGACGGGGCGGTACTCGGGGTGGATTCCGGGCTTCACGGCTCTCAGCGCTCCTCACGGAAGTCGACGTGGCGGCCGGCGACCGGGTCGTACTTGCGCAGCGTCAGCCGGTCGGGGTTGTTACGGCGGTTCTTGCGGGTCACGTAGGTGTAGCCGGTCCCGGCGGTGGACCTCAGCTTGATGATCGGGCGCAGTTCGTTACGGGCCATGGACGGCACCATACAGGAGATTGGTTTTCATTTTCATTAAGCTGATACGGTGCTACCACCGAGCAAGGAGGAACCATGTCCGCTCACTGCCAACTCACCGGCCGACAGCCCGGCTTCGGCCACCACATCTCTTTCTCGCACCGACGCACCAAGCGTCGCTTCGACCCCAACATCCAGCGCAGGCGCTACTGGCTGCCCAGCGAAGGCCGCCACGTCCGGCTCACCCTCTCCACCAAGGGCATCAAGACGGTCGACACGATCGGCGTCGAGGCAGCCGTGGCCCGCATCCGCGCCCGGGGAGGGAAGGTCTGATGGCGAAGAAGAGCAAGATCGCGAAGAACGAACAGCGGCGCCTCATCGTGGCCCGATACGCCGCACGCCGCGCCGAACTGAAGGCGATCATCTCGTCTCCCCGGACGTCCGACGACGAACGCGCCGCCGCCCAGAGCGAACTGCGCCGCCAGCCTCGTGACGCCAGCGCCACCCGCCTCCGCAACCGGGACGCCGTGGACGGCCGCCCCCGCGGCCACCTGCGCACCTTCGGTCTGTCCCGCATCCGCGTACGCGAAATGGCCCACGCGGGTGAACTCCCGGGCGTGACCAAGAGCAGTTGGTGACCCCCACCCGATCCGGTTGACACCGCGGGAGGTGGCACCAGGGCATCGACGACCGTTGCCCGACGGCACCCTCCGCGGCAGCCGGCCTTCGAGAGCCGGATGCCCTCGTACGGCATGCAAGCTCGCAGGGCCGTTCAACCCGAACGGCAGCTGTCCGTCGCTTTCATAACCGTGCCCGACTCTCGGTCGCCCTGTCTCACTCGACGGCGCGGCACTCAAGGGGGGCGGCCCTGCCGAAGGCGCAGTCAAGCTTCGCACCTGCATGCCGAGGCGCTCCGCGCCGCGCTCACCGACTGCCTGCTGGCGGATGGCGAGCGCCTGCTGGCGGACGATCCGTTCCCCGCCTGGGACACCTACGGCGTCGACGACGCCTGCGACCACGAATCTCAGGAACTCGTGGCGTGGGCCTAAAACTCCGGGTCGGGCGGTAGACGCAGCCACGGCACCGCCCGGCCCGGTACATCCGCTACACAGACAGTGAATCGCAAGGCTGGCTGTCATGACGGGGCACGGTGTATGTCTGGGCACAGTCCAGGAGACTTTGTTCATCCCGCTCTACGGGCGCGCGGTGGACGACTGGAAGCCGGACGCCATCCTGCGCGACACCCGCGCCGCGGAGATCGTCGCCTCGATCGACTACGACTTCTCTCGCTTCGACACCCTGCCGAGCCTCACCGGCACGGTGCTGCGCACCAGCCTTTTCGACCGGTGGGTCACGGGCTTCCTCGCCGCCCACCCCACCGGCACCGGCCGTCGAGATCGCGGCCGGACTCAACACCCGGTACGAGCGCCCCGACAACGGCCCCACGCGCTGGTTGGATCTCGACCCGCCCGGCGCGATCGACCTGCGCCGCACCGTCTTCGCTGACACTCCGCGCCGGACTACCATCGCCGCTTCGGTGGCGGACGCGGCCTGGGCCGACACGGTCGCGTCCCGAACCGCCGGCCCGTACTTCGTCGCCGCCGAAGCCGTCCTGCCATTCCTGGACGAGGCGGACGTACGGCATGTCCTCGACCTGCTCGTCGACCGCTTCCCTGGTTCCTTGCTGGCTCTGGACACCGCCGGTCCCGGCATCGTCTCCGCCCAGGAGCAGCACGACGCGCTGAGCAAGGTGGCCGCCCGGATGCTGTGGACCTGTACTGGCCCGACCGAACTCGCCGAGTGGCTGCCGGGACTGACGGTGCTCGCCTCGCACACCCTCAGCAGCCTTCCGCCGCGGATGTACGGCCTCGCGGGCAGCCTTACGAGACTGAGCCGGTAGGCCCTGCGAGCGGTGACCGCGGGTCACCGGGGATCGATGCCACCGAGGAGTGGGTCCGGGACGGTCCTCCAGCCGTCCCGGCCGAGCGCCAGTTCGGCATCGGTGAGCAGGGCCGCGTCCAGCGCGGAGCGGATCCGTCGCTCATCCAGGTCTGTGCCCGTCAGGAGGAGTTCATTGCGACGCTCGCCGTAGTAGTCGTGCCAGAACCAGGAGGCGAGCGTCCGCCGCTGGGGCGAGGCGGCCTCCCAGGCAGTCGTGTAGTGCGCCTCCAGCCAGCGGTCCGCCTCCCTCAGCTCCAGGTACGCGCCGGCCGAGTGCCAGGTCACAACGGCGTCGGGGCTGCTGCACAGCCACAGGTGACCGCGACCGCGCATCACGCCGGCCATCACGGCGTCGAGCGCGTCGGCCAGCCGCCCGGGATGCAGAGGACGGCGGGCCCGCCAGAGCACCGACTCCACGCCATGCCTGCTCACCCGCGGCGACCGCGGCGCGAGGACCGGCTCCAGTCGCGCCTGCCATGCGTGGGCCGTGCCGGACGGCAGGGCCTCGGCGAGCGATGCCGGCGCCGGCGCGTCTCCGCCCGGTGACGTGACAACCAGTGCCTCACCGTTCAGGTGGCCGATGAGGGCGGCGACGCCGGACGCCTTGCGGCCGTCTCCGGCCGACGTGGCCCGCACCACCACCGCGTCCGCCGATTCCACCTGGCGGGCCGCGGCCTCGGCGGTGGTCAGCGGCTCGCCGAGGTCGCGCCCGTTCCACAGACGTACGGACCGGTGCACGCAGCCGAGGTCGGCCATGAACGTGGCCGGGTCTGTGCCGACCACGACGGGAGCCGGGTCGTAGAAGTCCGTCAGAGGGCCGCTCGCAACCCGCGCGCGCCACAACTCCGCCAGGAAGGGAATGACTTCGACGGTGGCGGGGAGGGCCAGTACGACATGTGTCCGCTCCTTGCCCGGCGCCCGCCGCAGTGCCAGGAGGTCCTGGCGCAGGACCACCACCGGGTCCCCCGTCACACCTTGCGGTCTGGATTCCCGCGCGCTCGTGCCCGTGCCGGACAGGAAGCGCTGGACGACCGGGTATCCCCCGTCCTCCCGGCCCTCCACCGACACCGCGAGCACCGTGGCCTCCGGGGAGAGACGCAGCACCTGGTCGACCACGGCACCGCGGATGCCGGGGGTGTTGCCGGTGACCACGCTCAACAGAACCTTGGACATGCGGACTTCCGTCAATTGAGGCGGGCGGCCTGCCGCGGCGCCGGAGCTGCACGCAGAGGTTCGGGAAGGCTGCCGTCTGCCGGCATTCCCGCTCGCAGCCACACGGCGACCGTCTCCGCGTCCGTCCGGCTGGCGATCGGGCCGAGCCGCACCACCGCACCGGTGGGCCGCCGGTCCGCTGCGCACGGCTGTACGGCCGCGTACAGTCCGCGGCCGGCACGGCAGTGCAGGAACCGGTCCAGGCATCCGGTGGAGACCATGACGCCGTGCGAGCAGGCGCGGACGGCCCGGCGCAACACATCCATCACGTGTTCGTCGGCGCTGTCCTGGCAGGAGGTGCAGACGACCAGGGTGAAGGGAGTGCTCCTGGGGTCACGTGCGGTGGGGCTCACGCGTGCGTTCCTTCCGTTCCTCCGGTACCCGCCGCGGTCACCGGGAGCTGCCAGTGGCGCGCCGCGGCCTGCGCCGCCCACATGCGGGCGTAGCGCCCGCCGGAGGCTGCGAGCAGGTCGGTGTGGGTGCCGCGCTGGGTGATGCGGCCGTCCTCGACGACGAGGATCTGGTCGGCGCCGACGACGGTGGACAGGCGGTGGGCCACGACGATCACCGTCTTGCCGTCCACCAGCCGGTCGATGGCCTCCTGGACCACCGTCTCCGAGGTGCTGTCGAGGGCGGCGGTCGGCTCGTCGAGCAGCACGATCGGGGCGTCCTTGAGGAAGGCCCGGGCGATGGAGATGCGCTGGCGTTCGCCGCCGGAGAGGGCTGAGCCGATCTCGCCGACGCGGGTGGCGTAGCCGTCAGGCAGTGTCGCGACGAAGTCGTGGATGCCGGCGGCGCGTGCCGCCTCCTCGATCTCCGCGTCGGCGGCGTCCGGGCGGGCGAGGGCGATGTTGGCGCGGATCGTGTCGTCGAAGAGGTACACGTCCTGGAAGACGACGGCGATGTGTGTGAGGACCTCGTCGGGGTCGAGACGGCTCAGGTCTACGCCGCCGATGCGGACCTTGCCGCGCTGCGGGTCGGCGTAGCGGCCGATGAGCCGGGTCACTGTCGTCTTGCCCGAGCCGGAGGGGCCGACCAGCGCCGTCAGGCTGCGTTCGGGGACGGTGAAGTCGACGTCGTTCAGGGTGGGTTCGTTCTGGCCGTCGTAGGTGAAGCCGACGTGTTCGAAGCGGATGTCGTAGGAGGTCGGCGGTTGTCCGCCCGCGGGGACCGGCAGCGGTCGTACCGAGAGGACGTCGTCGATGCGGGCCAGGGCCGCCTCGGACAGTTCGAAGAGCTTGGTCATGACGGCGGCCAGGCTCAGGGGTTCGGCGAAGCGGGCCGCGGCCACCGTGATCGCGAGGAGCGTCGCGGGGGTCAGTCGGGCGTCGAGGACCAGGGCGGCGCCGAGTGACACCAGCGCCACGAGTGCGAGTTGCACGATGAGCTGGGCACCGGCCACGGGCAGGGCGGCGGAGCGGTTGGTGGCGGCCTGGGTGTGCCGCTGGCGGGTCAGGACGGGCAGCAGGCGTGGTGAGTCGGCGCCCGCCTGGCCGGTGGCCTTGAGGACAGGCAGCCCCTGGACGTACTCCACGATCCTCGCCGCCGTCTCCGCTTCCGCCTCGTCGACCTCGCGGAACCCGGAGCCGGAGCGGCGCTGGATCTGCCGTACGAGCGGCAGCGCCGCGCGCGTGCCGGCGAGGAGGACCAGGCCGAGGCGCCAGTCCAGCACCAGGACGACGAGGCCGAGTACGGCGGGCACGGTGACCAGTTGCACGAAGAGGGCGGCCAGGGAGGAGACGGCAGTGGCGGCAGTGGCGGCGTTGCCGCCGACGACCTGGGTCAGGTCCCCTGCCGCGCGCCGGTTCAGCTCCTGCTGGGGCATGGCGCGCAGGGCGGCGCCCAGGCGGAGGCGCGTGGAGCCGGTGACCAGGTGCCAGTAGTCGTACGTGAACGTCATTTCCCGCATCCGCAGGGCACCTTCCGCGGCCACGAGTGCGGCCAGCAGAGCCACCCAGCCCCAGGCGCGGCCGGTGCGTACATCGTCGCGGGTCAGCTCCGCGAGCAGCGGGACGAAGCAGGCGTAGGCGGCGGCCTGGAGGACGGTCGCCGCGAGGGAGACGCGGAGTGTGGCGCGGAACTGCGGGGCGTACGGGCCGGCCGCGGTGAGCATCAGGCGCAGGATGCGCTTCACGAGGTGACCTCCTGGGTGCGGTGGCCGGTCATGCCCCAGGCGGCGGCCTGCTGGTGGCTTGCCCAGAGACGGGCGTAGCGGCCGCCGGCGGCGACGAGGTCGGCGTGGCCGCCGCGTTCGACGATGCGACCGTGGTCGAGGACGACGATCTGGTCCGCGTCGGTGATGGTGGACAGACGGTGGGCGATGACGAGGACGGTGCGGCCCCGGGTGAGGCGGGCGATTGCCTGCTGGATGACGCCCTCGGTCTCGGGGTCGGTGAAGGCGGTGGCTTCGTCGAGGATGACGATCGGGGCGTCGGAGATCATGGCGCGGGCGACGGTGATGCGTTGGCGCTGTCCGCCGGAGAGGCGGGTGCCGCGTTCGCCGACCTGGGTGTCGTAGCCGTCGGGCAGGTCGCGGACGATGAAGTCGTGGGCGGCGGCGGCCTCGGCCGCTTCCCGGACCTCGGCGTCCGTGGCGTCCGGGCGGGCGAGCCGGATGTTCTCGGCGACCGTGCCGGTGACGAGGAACGGCTCCTGGAAGACGAGCGCGACCTGCCGCAGCAGGACGTCGCTCGCGATGTCGCGGACGTCCACGCCACCGACGCGCACCGCGCCCGAGGCGACGTCGTGGAAGCGTGGGATCAGGCGTGCCAGCGTGGACTTGCCGGAGCCCGAGGCGCCGACCAGGGCGCACACCGTGCCCTCGGGGACCGTCAGGTCGATGCCGTCCAGGGCGGGGCTGCTCGATCGGCCCGGGTAGTGGAAGGTGACGTTCTCGAAGACGATCGACGCGCCTTCCGGTTCACGCGGTTCTTCGGGTTCGGGGAGGGGCGGTGCGTCCAGGAGATCCTGTACGCGGACGGCACCGGCCCTGGCGTCGTTGATGTGGTTCGTCAGGTGCATCAGGGGTGAGACGGCCTCGATGGGCAGGGTCCCGATGAGCAGGGCGAGCAGGAGGTCGGTGAGGGAGATCCATCCGGCTTCGAGCATCGGGACGCCGGTGACGGCGACGATGAGCAGGGTGGGCAGCGGCACGATGAACAGCCGGTGCAGCAGACCGGAGGAGCGCGTGGTGGCCATCCAGGCGGCGACCGCGTCCGTGAACTCCTCCACGGCGGCGGCGAACCGGCCGAAGGACGCGCGCCCGTCGTCGAAGGTGCGCACGACCGGCATGCCCTGGACGAACTCGACGACAGCGGCGTTCACGTTCTCGTTGGCACTGTTGTAGCGCTCGCGCTGAGTGCCGTAGTCGCGGGCCAACAGCGACAAGCAGACGAAGGCGACGGGAACGATCAGCAGGACGGCGAGCAGCAACCGCCACTGGACGACGCCCAGAGCCAGCAGGGCCGCGATCGGCTGGGCGACGCCCGAGCCGAGGAACGGCAGTGCGTCGGCGACCACGTTGTGCAGGGACTTCACGTCGTCCTGGACGATCTTCTTGATGCGTCCGGCGCCGAGCCGCTGCACCTCGCCCAGCGGCATGCGCGCCAGGCTGTCGGCGAGGCGGCGGCGCAGTACGACCTCGAGTTCGTAACTGGCCTCGTGCGCGAGGTGTTCGGCGAGCCAGCGGGCGCCGAAGCCGCCCACAAGTCCGGCGAGCGCGCCGAGGGCCCAGCGGGTGACGACGGCACCGGAGGGGTGGTCGGCGAGAAGTTCCCCGACGGCGTAGGCCACGCAGACAAGGCCCACGACGTTGAGGACTCCGCTCAACAGGCCGAGCGTCGCCGCCTGTTGCAGGCGCCGCCGTGCCCGAGCGGAGGCCGTGGTCAGGCGCATGACTGTGCTGAGGCCGCTCATGCGCTCACCTGCCGGGCCAGTGCCGCCTTGTCGACCTTGCCCAGTGCTGTGCGAGGAAAGGACTTCAACGCCCTTATCTCGTCCGGGAGTTTGTAGGCGGCCAAGCCGCGTGCCGTGAGATGAGCGGTGACGTCGGTCCGTGTGGGCGGGGTGCCGCGGAAGATCAGGCAGGCGCAGGAGCGCTCCCCCAGATGCTCGTCGGGCAGGCCGATGAGGGCCGCGTCGTGGACGGCCGGGTGGGCGAGCAGGTGATTCTCGACCTCCTCGACGGGGAACTTCTCTCCGCCGCGGTTGATGACGTCCTTGATGCGGCCTTCCACGACGAGGTGTCCGGTGGGAAGGCGCCGTACCAGGTCGCCGCTGCGGTAGAAGCCGTCCGCCGTGAACGCCCGGGCGTTGTGGTCGTCGGCCCGGTAGTAGCCGCGCAGGGTGTACGGGCCGCGGACCAGCAGCTCGCCGACCTCGCCATGCGGTACGTCACGGTCGCCGGGGTCCACGACGCGTATCTCGTCGTCCGTGCACAGGGGACGGCCCTGGGAGTCGATGACCAGGTGCTCCGGGTCGTCGAGGCGGGTGTAGCAGAGCAGCCCCTCGGCCATGCCGAACACCTGCTGGAGGCGGCAGCCCAGTTCGGGGGCGACACGCCGGGCGGTCTCGGCCTTGAGGCGGGAGCCGCCGACCTGGAGGAGTTGCAGGCTGCTCAGATCGTCCTCCGCCCACTCGGCCGCCTCCAGCCACAGCAGGGCGAGCGAGGGGACGAGCGCGGTGACGGTGACGCGTTCGCGGGCGATCAGCGGGAAGGCGGTGTCCGGGCTCGGGGTGGGACACATCACCACCGTGCCGCCCGCGTGGAGGGTGCCCAGGATTCCCGGGCAGGCGAGCGGGAAGTTGTGGGCCACGGGGAGCGCGGCGAGGTAGCGGGAGTCTGCGGTCAGACCGGTCACTTCGGCGCTGGCGGAGGCGTTGTAGAGGTAGTCGTCGTGGGTGCGGGGGATCAGCTTGGGTGCGCCTGTGGTGCCGCCGGACAGAAGCAGCACGGCTACGTCGGAGGGGTCGGGTTCCGGCAGCGGTCGGGGCGTGGCCCGTATGGACGGAAGGTTGGTGAACTCCTCCGCGTCCCCGGCCACCAGGACGTGTCGCAGACTTGGCGCCTTCTCCCTTACTGAGCGGGCGAGCCGGCGATGGTCGAAGCCGAGGTGGGTGTCGGGGACGACGTACGCCACCGCCTCCGAGAGGGCGAGCAGGTGGGCGATCTCGGCCTCGCGATGGGCGGGCAGCGCCATGACGGGAACCGCGCCGAGCCGGAACAGAGCGAAGGACAGCTCCAGGAACTCGGCGGTGTTCGGCAGGTGGACGAGGACTCGGTCGCCCGGCGTGAGCCCGAGCCCGTGCAGCCCGGCTGCCAACCGGTCGGCACGCAGGTCGAGTTCGCGGTACGTCCAGCGGCGCTGCCCGTCCACGACGGCGACCGCGTCCGGTGTGGCCTCGGCCCGGTCCCGGAGCAGGGAGCCCAGGGTGCGGCCCTGCCAGTAGCCGCGTTCCCGGTAGCGGTCGGCGAACTCCTTCGGCCAGGGCGTGAATCCCTCCAGCACGGCTCAGCCCTCCTTCGGGACCACGTAGGGGGCGACGCTGCGGAGCTTCTCGCAGGTCTCCTCGTACTCGCGGGCCGGCCGGGACGCCCCGACGACGCCCGCGCCGGCGCGCAGCCAGGCGCGGCCGCCCTGCTGGTAGACGGCACGCAGCACGAGTGCCGCGTCCAGCGAACCGTCGGCTCCGGCCCGCAGGACCGCGCCCGCGTACAGGCCGCGCGGTTCGTCCTCCAGTTCGCGGATCA
Organism: Streptomyces sp. NPDC023481; assembly: GCF_055560195.1. Lineage (NCBI taxonomy): Bacteria > Bacillati > Actinomycetota > Actinomycetes > Kitasatosporales > Streptomycetaceae > Streptomyces > Streptomyces sp. NPDC023481. Next base: position 232,592 of record NZ_JBVHJE010000011.1, on the reverse strand, counting down.
GACGGTACGCGGCCGGCTTGGGGATGCCGGAGGCGGTGACCGGCGGGAAGACCGCGCCGAGAGCGTCCCAGGCGGTGCGGCCCTCGGCCAGGTCGGTGGTGACGCGGGAGGCGAGGTGCTGGACGCTGCCGCGCGGCTTGACGCTGAGGAAGTCCGCCACGTGGGTGGCACCCGGCACGCCCACCGACGACAACTCCTCCACCGCCAACTTCACGGAAGTGGCGTGCTCGTACACCTCCTTCGGGTCGCGGTGCAGGTCCGCGCGCAGGGCGGCGTCCGTGTCCGGGTCACCGGTCAGCGCGCGGGTTCCGGCCAGCGGCTGGGTGGTGGCGGTGCCGTCGCCCGGTGCCTCGATGACCGTCTCCGGGCTGAAGCCGGCGGCTTGGATGCCGCCGAGGTCGAGGAGGAAGGAGCGGGCGGGGTTGTTGGCCGTTCGGCCCGCGACGTACGTGGCTGTCATGTCGACGGGGAAGGGCACGGGGACGGTGCGCGCGAGGATGACCTTGTCGAGCCTGCCGCGGCCGATCTCGGTGACGGCGTGGGCGACATGGCCCTGGTAGGTGCGCAGGGGATCGTGGACGTCGACCGGCTTCGGGGCGCATGCGGGCCTCGGGGCCCGGGCCACCAGCGTACGGAGGCGGTCCGGGAAGTCCGGTTCGAGTGTACGGACGCTCAGTTCCGTCTCGGTCACCGTCACCTCGGTGCTGGGGACCATGAGGTGGGCCAGGGGCAGGTCCGTACGGCCGCCGCTCGCCAGCTCGAAGGACAGCCAGCCGTAGGCGTGCCAGTCGGCCACCGGTGCCTCGTGCAGGGCGCAGTGCAGGGGTTCCCAGGGCGTTCCCGACCAGGGGGAGGTCCTCTGGCCGACGCGTATGTTCCCTGCGTCGAGGCGTACTTCGTGGAGCGGGTTACCGGCGATGTACCACCGCTGGTCCTGCTCGTAGACGACGTGGTCGGTGAGCAGGCCGGAGTCGGCGAGCTGAGCTACGACGGCCAACGGTGCGAACGCGCCCTCGATACGGGTGTGCTGATAGTGCTGATGCATGCTGGTCTCCTGGTCAGCGGCGGTGCGGCGCGCGCAGCGGGGCGGCGACGAGGTCGGCGACATGGGCGACGTTCGGCTCTTCGATGCAGCTGAAGTGGTTGCCCTCGATCCCGGTGACGGGCAGGTCGCCGATGCACACGTCCCGCCAGAAGGCGAGGGTGGTGTCGTCCATGCCGGGTGCGAAGCCGGAGGCGCCCCGCGGCAGCAGGAAGCGCATGTCGCCGGCGTACGGCTCGGGGGTGAAGCGGGCGGACAGGAAGCTCTGCCGGAAGACGCGGAACATCCCGGCGACCATCTCCGGCGGTACCGTCTCCCCGCCGGCCTCCGTGGCGGCGCGGGCGTACTCGGCGAACCTCTCCTCCCTCGTGCACGAGGACAAGCGCCGGAAGAACTCCCCGGCGGGGCCATCGGCCTCGGCCAGTGAGCCGAGCGGGACCTTTCCGCCGTTGCGTTCGATGACCTGCATGAACCCGCGGACGACGGTGTCCGCGTCGATGTCGCCGAACCCGGTCTGGGCGAGGGAGATGTGCAGGTTGGGCACGAAGAGGATCTCGATCATCAGGTCGTCCTCGACGTCCACGACGACCGGGTGGCTGCTGATGAGCACCAGGTCCTCCACCGTCACCCCGCGCTCCTCAAGACGGCGGGCGACCTCGGTGGCGTACAGGCCGCCCAGGCAGTAGCCGATGAGCTGGAGCCGGTCGTGGCCCTCGGTGAGCAGGCGCTCGGCGTAGTCGTCGGCGGCACGCTCGATGACGGTGGCCGGGTCCTGGGCGAGGTAGCGCTCGGTGTCGTCGATGACGACGCCGAGGACCGGGCCGAGGTCCTGCTCGACCAGGCGGGCGGCGAGCGGTCGGTAGCAGTCCATGGTGCCGAGCCCGGCGTGGAACATCACCCGCAGCGGGCCGTCGCCGGAGCTGCTGAAGGACATCAAAGCCGCGTTGCTGCCGGTCGCGGCGCGGCGCATGGTGGGGTCGGCCGGTGAGTCCGCGCGGTCGCGCAGGAAGGCAGCCAGGTCAGCGACGGTCGGGTGGTTGAGGAGCTGCCGCAACAGCGTGTCGAAGGGGATACCGGAAGCCTCGGGGACCTCCTCGCGCAGCCGTCCGGCCATCCGCGCCATGATCAGAGAGTCGGCGCCGTGGTCGTAGAAGCTGTCGGTGCGGCCCACACGTCCGCTGGGCAGTGCCCCGGACCACAGGGCCGTGAGCCGGGACTCCAGCGCGTCCGCCGGTGTCTCGTCGGCGGGCCGGGGTGCGGTGTCGGTGGCTGTGGGCCGCCAGCCGGCGAGCGCGCGTCGGTCGACCTTGCCGTTGCCGGTCAGCGGGAGCGCGTCGACGACCTGGAGGTGCGAGGGGACCATGTGGGCGGGCAGCCGGTCGCGCAGGAACGCCGTGAGGTCGTCCTCGGTGACCTGCGCCCGGTCCGTCTTGAGGCGAGCCGCGAAGAGGTGGACGTGCTGCGGGGCCAGTGCGTGCCCGTCGTCCGGCAGGCACAGCACCTGCTCGGCGCCCGCCTCGCGCAGCAGCGCGAGCCACTGGTCGCGGTCGAGGTAGGAGCTGCCACCGAGGGCACGGTCGTCCGCGGGCTCGGTCATCATGAACGCCTGCGAGGCCAGGATCCACGGGTGCTCGCGCGTGGGTTCGGTGAGGATCAACCAGCCGCCCGGCGCGACGAGTTCGGTGAGGCGGGTCAGGGAGGCGCGAATGTCGCGGGCGTTCTCCAGCACGCCGGCGGCCAGTACGACGTCGTACGCGTTCGGGACCAGGCCCTGGGCGCGGTGGTCGGCATCCACGTCGAAGACGCCGAAGCGCAGCTGCGGGCGCTCGCGGTCGCCGAAGCGGCGGCGGGCCTCGGGCAGGAAGAAGCCCGCCACGTCCGTGAAGAGGTACGTGCCGTCCCGGTCCACCAGGGCGGCCAGGGCGTCCTCGGTGGTGCCGCCGGTGCCTGCGCCCACTTCGAGGACTCGCAGCGGGTGGGCGGCGGTCACCTCCTCCAGAACCGATGCGACGGCACGGTTGAGGTAGCGGGCTGTGGCGTTCCGGCGGTAGAGGGCGTGCGCGGTGGCGAAGTCTCCGTCGGGGAAGAGGAGTTCGACGGGGTCCTGGCGGCCGGTCATCAGGTCGGGCAGGCGGTCGGCGTGGTTCCTGACGTACGTCAGGAAGTCGCGGGAGGCGACCTCGTCGCTCCAGGTCTGCTGGGCCCGCTGCCACAGGCGGGCGGTGGTCGGTGCGTCGGCCTCGCTGATGCCGTGGTCGTCGAGCACTGCGAGCCAGCGGCGTACCAGCCAGTGGTGGCGCGGGGCGATGCCGGCCTCTGTGAGGGCCTGCTGCGACGGCTTGCCGTCCTCCGCCGGGAACAGGCCCAGCTCACCGAGCGCGCAGGCCATCGAGGACAGGACGGCGGCGTCGAAAGAGTCGACGTGCGCGGCCACCCGGTCGCCGTCCAGGCCGGGGACCGCGGCGTCGGCAGCCTCACTCACCGCTGGCTTCAGGGATACGGCACCGGGGACCGCCGGATCCGTCGGCGCTGGGACGACCGCGCCGAGGAGCGCGCGATCCGCGCCCGTACCGTCCACGACGACTGCCGCTGAGGCCACGGCCGGGTGCTCCAGCAGCGCCGCCTCGATCTCACCCAGCTCGATGCGGTGACCGCGCACCTTCACCTGGGTGTCCTCGCGGCCGAGGAACTCGATCTCGCCGCCGGGCAGGTAGCGGCCCAGGTCGCCGGTGCGGTAGAGGCGCTGTCCGTCGCGCGTGACGAAGCGGCGCTTCGTGGTCTCCGGGTCGCCCAGGTATCCCTGGGCGAGACCGTGGCCGCTGATGTACAGCTCCCCCGCGACCCACACCGGGCAGTCGCGCAGGTCGGCGTCCAGCACACGGAAGCCCTGGTTGGCGAGCGGCAGGCCGTACGGGATGCTGTGGTGACTGTCGTAACTTTCCCCGCAGCGGTGGTAGTTGGACCAGATGGCCGCCTCGGTCGCACCACCCAGCGCGATCAGCTCCAGGCCGGGCAGCCTGGCGGTGAGGGTGCCGGGCAGGGTGACGGGAATCCAGTCGCCGGAGAGGAGAGCGAGGCGGAGGGTGGGGAGCCCACGGCCCGGCTCGGTCTCCAGGTAGGTCGCGAGCATCTGCATCAGCGCCGGTACCGAGTTCCAGACGGTCACGCCGTGCTCGGCGATCAACTCGGTCCAGTGGGAGGGGTCGGTGCGGCGCTCGGGGTCGGGCAGGACGAGGGCGCCACCGACCGACAGGGGGCCGAAGATGTCGTACACCGACAGGTCGAAGCCGAGGCCGGCCAGGCCCAGCACGCGGTCGTCGGCGGTGACGCCGAAGCGGCGGTTCACGTCCTCGATGGTGTTGAGGGCGGCCCGGTGGCTGATGACGACGCCCTTGGGGCGCCCCGTCGAGCCGGAGGTGTAGATGACGTAGGCGGGGGCGTCCGGGTCGCCGTCCTGCGCAGGCTGGGCCATACGGGAGGCGGGCGCGAGCGTGTCGACGGCGATCGCCGGGCCGTCGGTGTCCACCCAGGACTGCGTCAGGACATGCCGTACGCCGGCGTCGGCGAGCATGGCGGCACGGCGCAGGGGCGGCTGCGTGGTGTCGACGGGGAGGTACACGGCATCCGCGAGGAGGGCGCCGAGGACGGCGACGATCTGCTCAGGGCCCTTGTCCATGACGACGGCGACGCGTTCCCCCGCGGTGCAGCCGGCGGCCCGCAGCCGCTCGGCAACGGCGGTGGCGCGGACCGCGAGGTCGCCGTAGCTGAGGGTCGTGCGCGGAGCGATGACGGCGGGCCGGTCGGGGATGCGGGCTGCCTGGTCGAGGACGGCATGGTGCAGGAGGGTGTCGGGGAGTTCGGCCGCCGTGTCGTTGGCGCGGCGGCGCTCCTCGGTCTGCCAGGCCGGCAGGGGCACCACGTCGTGCGCGTCCCAGAGGTCTTCGCCGTCGGCAAGGGCCCGTATGAGTGTGTCGAAGGCGTCGAACATGTCGTCCGCGAGGCCCTTGGGGAACACCCCGTCACGGATGTCCCAGTTGACCTGCAGCCCTTCGGTGTCGTCCATGGCCTGGCAGTCGATGAAGACCTGCGGGGTCTGGGTGATGCCGAAGCCGTCCAGGCGGCCCTCGGTGCGGCGGCCGGTGCCGTCGTCGCCGAGACCGATGGCGCTGGTGAACACCACCGGCATCAGGGCGGCTTCGCGGCCCCGGCGGCGGGCGAGTTCGCGCAGCACCTCCACGCCGGAGTACAGCCGGTGGTCGAGGTCGTCGAAGAGCTGTCCGGACAGCGCGCCGGCCCGCTCCGCGAAGGAGCTTCCGGGCGTCGGCTCGACGGCGAGCAGGTTCACGGTGGTGAAGTCGCCCACGACGCGGTCGATCTGCTCGTGCAGCGGCAGGCGGTTGAGGACGGTGAGATTGAGGCAGAAGCGCGGGCTGCGGCTCCAGCGGCCGATCACGGCGGCGTAGGCGGCGAGCACGACCGAGGAAGGGGTCAGACCGCGACGCTGGGCGCGGTCCTTCAGGCGCTCCCAGGCGGCTGTGTCCAGCTTCAGGAAACGGCGGCGGAAACGAGGCTCCTGGTTCGTCTCGGCGAGTGGAAGATCCGGGGCGGGCGGCAGGGTGTCCAGCCGGGACCACCAGTAGTCCTTGTCACGCTGATGGGCCGGAGAGTCACGCAGGGAGCGCTCGGCCAGCAGGTAGTCACGGAACTGGACGTCGAGCGACGGGAGTTCGGCGTCGGGATCGGCGTGCAGGGTCTCGAACTCGCCGAGCAGGAGCCAGATGCTCGCCCAGTCCGCGATCAGGAAGTCCATCGAGAGATGCAGCACCGCACGGTCCGCCGTACGGGTGAGGCGGACGTCGAACAGGGGCCAGCGCGTGGTGTCGTACACGCGGTGGCCCATCTCCTCGCGGGACCGCAGGAGGTCTTCTTCCGTCTCGCCCACGGGGACGGTCAGCCGGGGCGCGGTCGGCAGGACGTGCTGGTGGCCCGCCGGGTCGATGACGGCTCGCAGCATGTCGTGGCGGGCGACGAGCCGGTTCCAGGCGTCCTCGGTGCGGGCCGGGTCCAGGCCGGGGTAGTTCACCTCGAGGTACACGTGGCAGGCGACGCCGCCGTACCCGAAGACCTCGTTGCGGCCCAGCAGGTAGGCGGCCTGCACGTCGGTCAGCGGGAACGGGTCGTGCCGGGCCGCCGGGTCGGGGGTGAGCGTGGTGGGCCGGGCCTCGGCGCGCAGACACTCCAGTACGGCCGCCTTGCTGTCCTTCAGCGACTGGAGCTGCCCGGCGCTCAGAGTGCCCTTGGGCGCGCGGTAGCGAAGGGTCCCGTTCTCCTCCCACAGCTGGATGCCCGCCTGGCGCAGGCCCGCTATCAGGTCGGCCGGGGTGGGTGCGGTGTTCATGCGTTCTCCTTGGCCGTGAGGGGCGGGATGTTGGCGTTGAAGCGGAAGAGGTTGTCCGGGTCCCAGGTGTTCTTCACGCGGCCCAGACGCGCGTACGTGGCGTCCGGGTAGGCGGCGCGCACCCAGTGGGGCTCCGGGTCGGGCAGGAGGTTGACGTAGGGGCCTGCGGTGACGTCCTGGAGCGACTGCCAGGCGCTGCGCGCCGGTTGAAGGTGCTCGGGGCTGTCCGCATCGCCGTACCACTGGGCGCACAGCTCCACGAACCAGCGTGCGCCACGGTGCGTGAAGGCGGTGGGCCCGGCCGGTGCGCGGCTGATGGCGCCGCCGAGGGCGCCGAGGACCACGGAGAAGTTCGGGCCCGCCGCCTCCCAGTGGCCGAGCAGGCGGTCGAGGGTGGCGTCGGTGAGGTCGGTGAGGAATTCGCCGCGGTTGTACACGTGCTGTCGGGTGACGTCGGGCGGGGAGGGCAGCAGTCGCTGGTATGCGGTGTACGGCAGGTGAGTGATGCCGTCGGCGACCGCGCCGTGCCGCAGGGGGGCGAGCACCTCGTCCGCCCGGTCGGACGGCCCGAACCAGCTGGGGATCAGTACCGCGCACCGCTCGAAGTGCAGGTGCTCGGGTATGAGCGGCAGCGGCGGCGCGGTCCAGACGAGGGCGATCAGCGATGCCGTGTCGGGTGCCGTGGCCAGCCAGTCGCGGGCCGTGCGCAGGGCGGTGCGCGCCTGGGACGCCCGGTGGACCAGAGCCCCTGCGACGACGCCGTTCACCGGGTGCAGGCGGAAGCCGAAGCGGGTGACGACGCCGAAGTTGCCGCCGCCTCCGCGCAGTGCCCAGAACAGGTCCGGGTGGGTCTCGGCATCGGCCCGCACGTGCCGCCCGTCGGCGGTGACCAGGTCGAAGAAGGTGACGTTGTCGCTGGTGAGCCCGTACTGGCGGGACAGGTCGCCGACGCCGCCGCCGAGGGTGTGACCGGCGATGCCGACGTCGGTGTTGCGGGGGCCGGGCACGGCGAGGCCGTGCTCCTGCGTGGCGGCGTCGAACTCGCCCCAGGTCAGTCCGGGCTCGGCGACGGCGGTACGGGCGAGGGGGTCGATGTCGATCCGCTTCATGCCGCCGAGGTCGACGACCACGCCGTCGTCGCAGGTGCCCCAGCCCGCCACGTGGGCCCCGCCGCCCCGGACGGCGACGGGCAGGCCGTGGCTGCGGGCGTGGGCGAGGACGGCGATCACGTCGTCGGCGTCGGTGCAGCGGGCGATCAGGGCGGGGCGCCGGTCGGCGCGGGCGTTGCGGACGCGGCGGGCCCTGTCGTAGCCGGGGGCGCCAGGACTGAGGAGTCTGCCGCGGAATCCAGGAAGGGTGTTCACGGGCTACTCCGTCCGGGCCGGCGTGGTCAGGACCGCGCCGTGGAGCCTGGCCGGATCCAACGGGCCGGTGAGACCGTCGAGTTCGACGGCGACGACACCGGTGTCCGGGGCGGCCTCGACGGCGAGCGGAGTGTCCGCATCGACGTGGGCGTAGAGGCTGTCGAAGGCGGCGCGGTCGCGCTCGGCAACGCCCATCCGGACCCGGCCGATGCGCCTTGCCCCATTGGGGTGGTGCACGGAGGCGGGGCGTTGGGGCGGGTCGTAGGCGGAGACCACGAACGGAAGCCGGACCGGGCGCGTGGCGAGGAACTGGTAGCGCACCAGGTCGCCGTCCGGGCGGGTACGGCGGCCCTTCATCACGCGCGACACCCGCACTCCCCCGGCGCTCAGCGCCGCATGGACACGGACCAGTTCGACGTCGTCGGTCTCCAGGGCCAGGTCCCGCCAGCCCTCGCCCGGGCGGGCCCAGCGGGCCAGCCGGTCCCCTGCCGCCCTGCCGTTCACAGCCGCCATGGGCCACTTCACGAGGCGGAAGGCGGGCGGCAGTTGGAAGAACTCGATGAACGGTCCTTCCTCGAACCAGAGCAGGGCGTTGTGGGCGCGCTCGGGAGCGCTGCCGTACTCGACGGTGAAACCCAGCTCTTCGTAGTCCCGTACGACCGACCGGACATCGTCGACCTTGCACAGGACATGGCTGCAACGCAGCACGATCTTCAACTCCCCCATGGGACGGTGCACTCAGTTGATTCGGGCCGCGAACAGCCGCTGTCCCAGCGGCGCCAGCGGGTGGTCCTCGTCCGGCGCGGTGACGATCTGCCGGAACTCGGCTCCTTCCAGGGCCGCCAGCCACTGCTCCCGGGTGAGGAACGTGGTGTCGTCGGCTCGCCGCGCGTCCTCGGCGGCGGTCATCATGAACGCCTGCGAGGCGAGGATCTCCAGGTGCTCGCGGGTCGGTTCGGTGACCAGCAGCCAGCCTCCCGGGGCCAGCAACCCGGCCAGGTAGCGCATCGTCGCGTCGGTGTCGCGGGCGTTGTTCAGGACGCCGGCGGCGATGACGACGTCTGCGGCGCCGGGCTCCAGTCCCTGGCCGGCCGGATCCTTGTCGACGTCGTACAGGCCGTGCCGGATCCAGGGACGGTCGGCGTGGCGTTCCTTGGCGACGGTGACGAAGAAGTGGGAGACGTCGGTGAACAGGTAGTCCACAGGTGGCCTCCGGCGACCGTCCTCGGTCAGGGCCGTGGTGATCGCTTCCGTCGTCGCGCCGGTGCCCGCCCCGACCTCGGTGATCCGCAGCGGGTGCGTGGCGTTGCGTACGGTGGCCAGCGAGCGTACGGCGGCGGCGATGGCGGTGTTGAGGTAGCGGGCGGTGATGGTCTCGCGGTACACCGCGTCCGCGACGTCGGTCCGGCCTTCCGGAAAGAGCAGAAGGGCCGCCTGCTGTTCGTCTCTCATCAGCTGGAGCAGGCATTCGGCGTTGCGCCGCAGGTATGCGACGAACTCGCGTGTGCCAAGGGCCTGTTGCCAGGTGAGGGCAGCCAGACCCCACGCCTGGTCCACCGCCTTGGAGTCCACCCGCGCCGCGCCCCGGAGCCGCTCACCGTCACGCGCGATCGCCTGGCGGTCGGCGAGGACCCGCAGCCAGCGCCGGATCAGCGTGTCGTGGCGGGGCGCCACCCGCGCGTCGGCCAGGATCTCCTCGGCCGAGTAGGTCGATCGGGGGTCGAGCAGGGCTCCGGCCTCCTGGAGTGCGGCCAGCATCGACAGGAGAACCGCGTCGTCGAGCTGTCGTACGAAGTCGTCCACCAGACGGCGGTCCACGGCGCCGACGTGGAGATCCGCCTGGGCGGTGGCGTGCCGGATCAGGCCGGCTACGCAGACTTCACCGGTCAACTCATCCGCTGAGAGCGGCTGGTGGGCCTGCCCCGGTCGCAGAGTCGGGTAGCCCAGCTCCTTGGTGAGGTCCTGCCACATCCGGCACACGGTCAAGTGGTACTGGTCCGGCCGTTCGGCCTGCGCCTCGCCGAGGATCGCCGCCCGTGCGGCTCGCAGGTCCTCGCCGATGGCGGCCGGCCACTGCTCTTCCAGCAGGTGCCGGTAGGCGGCCGGGGCGCCACTGCTCAGCACGGAGGTGCTGGGTTCGGAGAGATGTCCGGTGCCGGGGGCGTCGAAGTCGAAGCGGTTCTTGACCGCTTCGGGGATGTGCAGCCGCGGGCTCCACAGCACCGGGCCGTGCGGGTCGGTGAGGGTGAGGCTGCCGCCCGCGGTGCCGAAGGTGATGCGGTGCAGCAGGTGCAGGTGGTTGTCGGGGTCGTCGGGGTCGACCTGGTTGTGCACGCGCAGGGTCAGGGGTGCCCCGCCGATCGTGCCGGTCAGGACGGTGAACGGCGCGTCGGGGTCCGCGTCGGCAGCGGTCACCCGCCAGGGCCGTAGCGTGCCGAGCACCTCGCCCAGCAGGTGCAGCAGCGGGAAGGCGACCTGCGAGGCGCAGGCGGCGTCGACGTAGGCGACGGGCTGCCGTTCGCGCGCCGTGCGGGCGGCCTGGACGAAGCGCCGCACCTCCGGCAGCCGCACGTACAGGTCGCCGAGCCGGTAGCGCACCCGGTGCTTGCGTGCCTCGCGCAGGCAGGCGGCAAGGTCGTCGTGGTGCACGGGCTGTTCCTGGACCACATGGATGCCGCGGCGCAGCAGCCGCAGCGCCAGGTCGGTGCCGGTGCCGCCGAGCACGCCGGAGCGGACGACGACGCAGGCGAGGTCCACATCGTCGGGCAGTTGGTCCACGTCCGTGTACAGCGGTACGCCGTGCCGGGCGGCACACTCGACCGATCGCTCGCTGCCGGCCGCGAGAACGCCGACAACCTCGAACTCGTCGGGCAGCATCGCCAGGGCGGCGAGGTAGAACTGTCCGAAGGTCGTGCCGCACACGACCGTTCGAAGCCGCTTCACAGGGCACCTTCCTCAACCGTGGTGAGTTCATGGATCGCCGACTCGTGCACATGGAGGTCGCACAGGCCCGGCTCGTCCGTCAGGCGGGCGAGGGCGGTGACCGGATCGAGGGCCGTGTCCGCCCAGTGCGTTCCGTGCGGCACCTCGCCACGCAGGACCGCCAGGGCCGCGACGGCGGTGACGGCGCCGGTGAGCCGGGCGATGCCCGGCGCGCGCAGGACCGCCGTACGGGTCGTGGGCCGTCCGGCGCGGACGCCGTCGAGCTGGACGAGGAGCGTCACGTACGGGGTGCGGCCCGCCGTGTCGAGGGCGGTGGCCCGGCACAGGGCCGCAACTGCCTCGGCGCGGTCCGCCGCACGGGCTTCGGCGAGAGCACCGGCCAGGTGTCCGCCGTCCACCGCCGTGTACCAGTCGCCGTACGTGAGCGACAGGTCGTGGGCGAGCCGCTCGGCCTCTGCGTCCAGGTAGGGGAAGGCCGTCACCTCGCGGACGAAGTACGGCAGCCGGTGATCGGTCAGGCGGTGGAGTGTGCCCGAGCGGCGGGCGCCGTCGCGCCAGGCGGCCAGCGGCTCGTTGGCGCCGTCGAGGACGCCGTCCAGGTAGTCGTCGGCCCCGGTCGGGGTGAAGCGGTCCAGCACACCGGCGTACGCGGTCAGTCCGTGCACGGAGTCGAAGTGCTCCGCCGCCAGATGGCGGGGCAGCAGTCCCGACAGGCCCGGCAGCGCGCCGGCGTCGTACAGGGCGGTGCGCTCGCCGACGGCCGTGCGGACGTGATCCAGCCGCCCACCGCCTCCTGCGTCGACGAGATGGGCGCCCGCCATCAGCGCCGCGAACGTGACCTGCTGCGAAGTGCGGTGCGATGGGCCCGCGCAGTTCACCACCAGGTCGCAGCCCCGTACGAAGGCGGCGAGCGAGGCCGGGTCACCGGTGTCGACCACGACCGGCTCCGCGTGCGGAAGCTGTGCGGCGAGCTGCTTCGCCCGTACGTCGTCACGTCCGCCGATGCGCAAGAGTCCCGCTCCCCACCGGGCGAGCAGGCGGGCCGCATGGCCGCCGACGGCGCCGTATCCGCCGAGAACACCGATCACAGCGCGCCCTCCTCGGTCTCGCCGGGCTGGGCCAGCCCTGCCGCCAGGGATTCCGCGACCCGTTCCAGCGTCGGGCCGGCGAACAGGCGCCGCAGCGGCAGCTGTACGCCGTAGCGCCGGGCGACGTGTGCGAGGAAGCGGGTCGCGAGAAGGCTGTCGCCGCCCAGGGTGAAGAAGCTCTGCCGGCGCCCCACCGCCGGTACGCCGAGCAGTTCGGTCCACATCACGGCCAGGGCCTGTTCCAGTTGCCCCTGCGGCGGCTCGTCGGGGTCCTCGCCCTCCTGGGCGGTCGTGACGAGAGCGGTGATCGTGGCGCGGTCGACCTTGCCGTTGGCGCCGAGCGGCAGCCACGGCAGAACGGTGATCCGCTCGGGGACCATGTGCGCGGGCAGGCGCTGTGCCGCGTGGGTGCGCAGCGCGGCAGGGTCGAGGTCGACGGCGTCGTCGGGCCGGTGCGCCTGCAGCATTTCGGTGAAGGAGTCGCCCAGCGCGTCGTGTGTGACGTCGTGGAAGCCTGCGGTGCCCAGCAGTTCCGCCCACCGCTCGGCGGGCAGCATCGGCGTGCCCGCGATCCGCCGTTCCCTGTCGAAGCCTGCGTACCCGCTGTCCAGCAGGGCAGCGGTCAGCAGGGCGACCGGCGTGAGCTCGGCCCGTTCCACGGCCAGCAGCACCCCGCCGCGCCGCGTCAGCAGGGCGGCGAGGGCGGGGCCGTGGGAGGGGTCCGCGTGGCGGTGCAGCACCTGGTCGGCCAGGACCATGTCGAACCGGTGCCGCAGCTCGTCGGGGACGAGCAGGCCGTGCAGGCGGTGGCAGGCGGACTCGTGCGGAAGCCCGGCCAACCGCTGCTGTGCGGCCTCCACGAGGATGGGGTCGCCGTCCAGCAGCGTGTACCGCACCTGCTCGGGAGCCAGCCGGCCCAGCAGCCGAGCGGCCCACGTCCCGTCCCCGCCGCCGAGTTCCGCGACTTCCACCGGGCGTCCCAGCGATTCCGCCAACCGCGCTGTGCGCCGGGCCACTTCCGTCACGGCAGCCTCACTGCCCGGGTCGGCCGCTGCGAGACGTGCGGGGGCGAGGATGTCGTCGTCGAGCAGGACGGAGGCATCCAGTTGTCCGGCGAGAATCGCCCGGTAGTCGCCGATCCGCTCGGTGAGCCGCTGGTGCGCTCGGCCGATCAAGGAGGTGTAGGCGTCGTCGGCGCACGCAGGCGGTGCCGCTGCGGGGCTCTCGGGTCCGGGGGCGTACGCCCCCGCGTCCTCTACGAGCACCTTGCGTTCCGTGAGCCACCGCAGCCAGAGCCGGAGGACCGGCAGGTGTACCTCGGTCGCCCCCAGACGGGCCGCCCACCCCTCTGCGGTGAGCCCGGAGGTCACATCGCGCAGGCCGAGCAACCGGGCCAGGAAGGACTCCGCCACCGCGCTCTCCGCACGCCGGGCCCGATCACGGAACTCGCGCGCCGTTGTGGTCGGTTGAGTGCCACGAAGGTCGACCGATCCCGCATCGGACGCCGGAACGACGGCGGCGGCCAGGCGCCGCGCCGCGCCCTCGCCCGCCACGGTGACCAGGGCCCGGCCGACGCCGGGTGCCTCTCGTAGCGCCGCCTCGATCTCACCGAGCTCGATACGGTGGCCGCGTATCTTCACCTGGTGGTCGGAGCGCCCGAGGAACTCCAGGGTTCCGTCGGGCCAGTACCGGCCCAGGTCACCGGTCCGGTACCAGCGCTCCCCGCTTCCGGTCACGAACTGGCGTCGCGTCAGCTCCGGTGCGCCGCGGTAGCCGAGGGCGACCCCGGCCCCGCCGATCCACAGCTCGCCCGGTACCCAGTCGGGGCAGTCCCGGCCGTGCGCGTCCACGACACGGAAGCGCTGTCCGCGCAGTGGACGCCCGTACGGGATCGACGTCCAGGCCGGGTCGACCTCGTCGACCTCGTGGGCGTTGGACCAGATGGCGGCCTCGGTCGCCCCGCCCAGGGCGACGAACCGGCACCACGGGCTCTGCTCGGCCAGCCGTCCCGGCAGGTCGAGGCCCACCCAGTCACCGGAGACAAGCGCGAGCCGCAGCGTGTCGAGGGGCTGGGCGCCGCTTTCGGCCGTGGCGAGCAGCATGTCCAGCAGGGCCGGAACGGTGTTCCACACGGTGACCCGCCGGCGGCGGACGAGGTCGAGCCAGCGGCGGGCGTCGCGCCGTTCGTCCTCGCCGATCAGGACGACCGCGCCGCCCGCCGACAGCGGCCCGAAGACGTCGTACACGGAGAGGTCGAAGTCCAGCGCGGACACCGCCAGGCCCCGGTCGGAGTCCGTGACCTGGTAGCGCTCGTTGATGTCCGTGACCGTGTTGGCGGCCGCCTGGTGGGTGATCTCGACGCCCTTGGGGTCGCCGGTGGAGCCGGAGGTGAAGATGACGTAGGCGAGCGCGTCGGTCGGCACCTCGACGGGAGCGGCGGCCACGTCCATCGCGGGCGCCGCGTCGACCGGTACGGCCGTGACCCCGTCCACCGACCGGGCACCGGGCTCGGTGACGGCGAGGCGGACGCCCGCGAGGCGATGGATGCGCTCGCGGCGGGGGCTCGGCTGGTCGACGCCGACGGGAACGTACGCCGCCCCGGCGGCGAGCACGCCGAGCACGGCCACGATCTGGTCGGGCCCCTTGGGCAGGGTGACGGTGACGGTCTCGCCCCGCCGGACGCCGTGCTCCACGAGGACGGTGGCCAGGCGAAGGGCACGGTCGGCAAGCTCACCGTAGGTCAGGCGGTCGCCGTCGCCCCACAGCAACGCGACGCGCTGAGGCTGGTCGGCGGCGCGGCGGAAGAAGCCGGCGTGCAGCAGTCCGGGGACATCGGGGCCGGTGGCGTTGACGGCGGCGCGCGTCGCGTTCTGGGCAGCGGGCAGCAGGTCGGGCGCCGGAGTGTTCCAGTCCCCGGTGGCCAGCCAGTCGACCAGCCTCACGTACGCCTCGAACATCGCGTCGACGAGGCCGTCGGGGAAGAGTTCCTCGACGACGTCCCAGTTGAGGCGGATGCCGTCACCGTCGTCGGTGACCTGGTGGTCGAGCCACACCTGCGGGGTCTGCGAGACCCCCCAGACCTGCCGGTCGAACGGGGCCTGCGGGACACGGCCCCCGACACCGAGCGCGCTGGTGAAGACCACGGGCATGGTGCTCTCCGCCTCACCGCTCCGGCGGGCGAGTTCCCGCAGCACCCACACGGCGGAGACCTCCCGATGGTCCAGGGAGCGCCACAGCTCCTCCTGGACCCGCCTGGCACGCGCCGCCCAGCTCTCTCCCGGCCTCGGGCGCGAGGAGACGAGCATCAGCGAGGTGAAGTCTCCGAGGACGTTGCCGATGTGCGGGTGGACGTCACGGCGGTCGAACAGCGTGAGGTTCAGCGTGAGGTCGGGTCGGGCGCTCCACCGGCCGAGCACCTCGGCGAAGGCGGTCAGCAGAACGCCGGAGGGGGTGAGACCGTGTACCCGGGCCCGCTCGGTCAGCACCCGCCACCGCTCGGGGGCGACACGGGCCTCGCGACGCGTGAAGCGAGGACGCTCGACGGCGGCCGGGTCCTTTGCGAGAGGCAGCGCGGGCGCCGACGGCAGCTGCGGCAGCAGGTCGGTCCAGTAGGCGCGGGCGACGGAGACCGCCTCGGGATCCGGGGCGGTGGAGCATATGTAGTCGCGGAACGACACGTCGGCGCACGGGAGTTCGGCGTCCGGGTCGGCGTACAGGGCGGCGAGCTCCGCGTAGAAGATGAGGATGCTCAGCGCGTCGAGCGCGATGTTGTCGATGCCGATGGCGACCCGCGTACGGCGGCCGGCGCGAACCCCGCGGACGGCGAACAGCGGCCACTGGGCCGGGTCGAACACCTGGTGCGATGCGGTCTTGCGCAGCTGCGCGAAGGCGGCGTCCGGATCGGGTCCCGCGTCGGTGACCTCCACGGTGAGGCGCGGCACCTCGGGCAGGATCCGCTGTTCGCCGCTGCCGTCGACGACCGCGCGCAGCATCTCGTGCCGCTGGATCAGCCGGTTGAGCGCCGACTCCAGCCGGGCCACGTCCAGGTCCTCGACGTCGTACTCGCGGTAGAAGTGACAGCCGATGCCGCCGAGCGTGAAGTCCTCGCCGCGGCCGAGCCAGTAGGCGCGCTGCACGTCGGTGAGGGGGAACGGTTCGTGGCGGTGTTCGGCATCGGCAGTCACCGTCGGAGCGGTGCGTCGCGTGCCGTCGGGGTGAAGGCGAGCCGCGAAGTCGGCCAGCACGGGGTGGGCGAACAGGTCGGTCAGTCGCACTTCGCCGTAGCCCTCGGCGCGGAGTCGGGCGATCAGGCGGGTGGCGAGCAGGGAGTCGCCTCCGAGGGCGAAGAAGTCGTCCTCCCGTCCGACCTCGTCGGCGCCGAGCAGGTCGGCAAAGGCCCGTGCCACGTCCTGTTCGCGTGCGCCGCGCGGTGGGGTGACGGGCCTGGCGGCGGCCTCGGTGCACTGCGCGACGCGGCGGGCGACGGCCTTGCGGTCGATCTTCCCGTTCGGAGTGAGCGGCAACTCGTCGAGGACGATCACGCGTTCGGGCACCATCGCGGACGGCAGCCGCTCTGCGGCGAAGGCACGCAGCTGTGCGGGTTCGGCGACGCCGGTCACGGCGGCGGCGAGCCGCCGGTCCTCGCCGACGATGGCCAGTGCCCGCTCCACACCGGGCACGGCGGTCAATGCGGCCTGGATCTCGCCGAGTTCGATCCGGTGACCGCGTATCTTGACCTGGTGGTCGGTGCGGCCGAGGAACTCCAAGGTGCCGTCGGGCCAGTAGCGGGCGCGGTCGCCGGTGCGGTACCAGCGCAGCCCGTCGGCCTCCAGGAACCGGTCGGCGGTCCGCGCCGCGTCCCCACGGTAGCCTCGCGCCACCCCTGTCCCGCCGATCCACAGCTCGCCGGGCACCCAGTCCGGGCAGTCCCGGCCGAGCGCGTCGACGACCCGGCACCTGACGCCCCGCAGCGGCGTCCCGTACGGCACCGACACCCAGTCGGCCGGGACCTCGCCGACCTCGCACACCGTGGAGTGGATCGCGGTCTCGGTCGTACCGCCCAGCGCCACGAACCGGCAGTCGGGCGCCACCGCGCGCACCCGCCCCGGGAGGTCCAGGGGAACCCAGTCGCCGCCCAGCAGCGCCAGCCGCAGGGACGGCAGCCCGTCGGCTCCGGCGGCGGTGACGAGCATGTCCAGCAGGGCGGGCACACAGTTGACGACGGTCACCCCGTGCGCACGCATCAGGCCGGCCCAGGCGGTGGCGTCCCTGCGAGCAGGCTCCTCGACGCACACGACGGCGCCGCCGACGGCGAGTGTGCCGAAGACGTCGTACACCGACAGGTCGAAGTCGAGCGCGGAGACGGCCAGGGTGCGGTCCGAACCACCCATGCCGAAGCGGTGGTTGAGGTCTGCGATCGTGTTGACGGCGGCCGCGTGGGGGACCTCGACGCCCTTGGGTTCTCCTGTGGAGCCCGAGGTGTAGATGACGTATGCGAGGTCGCCCGCGGTCCCGGGCACGGGCGCGGTCAGGGGCTCGGTCCCCTCCGGCACGGCGATGTCGTCCAGGACCAGACGTATCCCGGCCGATGCGTGGATGCGCTCGCGGCGGACCGCGGGCTGGTCGATCCCCAGGGGCAGATAGGCGGCACCGGCTGCCAGGACGGCCAGCACAGCCATGATCTGGTCAGGCCCCTTGGGCAGCGTGACGGCGACCAGATCCCCCGGCCGGACGCCACGTGCGTGCAGACTCCCGGCCAGCGTCAGTGCCTGCTGCGCAAGTTCGCCGTACGACAGTGAGCAGTCCCCTCCCCACAGCAGCGCGGGTGCGTCGGGGTGGGCGGCGGCCTGCTCGAAGAAGCCGTCGTGCAGGCGTGCCGTGCCGGCGTTCCAGTCGGTGGCGTTGATGGCGGTCCGCACCGCCCGCTGGGTTTCGGGCAGCATCGACGGCACGGGAGCGGTCCAAGCCGCCGGATCGTCCGGCAGCCGCTCCAGAAGAGCCTGGTAGGCGGCGAACATCGTGTCGAGGACACCGGGCGCGAACGCGTCCTCGCGCGCGTCCCAGTTGACCAGCAGCCCGCCGCCGACCTCGGTGACCTGGGCGTCGAGCCAGACCTGCGGTCCCTGGGAGATGATCCAGGACGCCTCGCCGAAGCTCTCCCGCACGGCGTCGGCGAACAGCTCGCCCAGGCCGAGGGCGCTGGTGTAGACGACGGGGGCGAGGACGCGGTCGCCGTGCAGCCGGGAGGCGTCGCGCAGCACCTCGACACCCGAGTAGCCGGCGTGCGCGGCGTCCTCGTGGAATCGCTTCTGCAGGCGGGCTGCGCGTTCGGCGAAGGTGCCGGGTGCCGCTCCGTGCCAGGCGAGCAGCACCGATGAGGTGAAGTCGCCCACGAGCGAGGCCACGTCGTCGTGCAGCGGCTCCCGGTCGAACAGTGGCAGGTTCAGCAGGAGGTCCGGTTCGGCACTGAAGGCTTGCAGTGTCTCGGCGAACACGGCGGCGAGCGCCATGGCGGGCGTGAGCCCGTGGCGGCGGGCGGCTTCTTCGAAGCGCCGGGTCTGCTCGGCGCCGAGGTGCAGATGGCGCCGTACGACGGTGACGGCTTCCGTCCCACCGGTGGACGCGGGAAGTCGGGGCGCGGCAGGCAGCTCGGGCAGCCGCTCGTGCCAGTACGCGCGATCGGCCTCCAGCGCGGCCTTGCGGGTAGGCGTCTCGGCGACGGCTCGGCGCTCGGCGAGGTAGCGCGGGTAGCTGTAGGCCAGGGCGGGCAGCGGTGCGCCGGAGTAGGCGCGGGCCAGGTCGGCCAGCAGCACGCGCAGGCTGAGCGCGTCCGCGGCGACCATGTCGAGGTTGACGTGCAGGCGCGTGCGGCGGTCCGCGAGCAGCGACAGCTGGACGTCGAAGACCTCGGCGGTGGCGATGTCCATCCGGCGGTGCGAGAGGGTCCGGCGCAGCTCGTCCAGCCGGTGTTCCGCGTCAGCCGCGTCCAGGGCGCGCAGGTCGTGCACGCGCAGTCCGGGCCAGGGGCTCTCGGGGAGGATGCGCTGGCTGCCGTCGTCGAGGATGCTCACGCGCAGCATGCCGTGCCGCGCGATGACGGCCCGTACGGCTGCTTCGAGGCGGGCCGGGTCCACGTCCCACCCGTCGAACTCGTTGTAGAAGTGCGCGGCCACGCCGCCGAGTTGCTGCCCTTCGGCGCGGCCCACCCAGTAGGCGTGCTGCATGAGGGCGAGCTCGAAGAGCTCGGTCTCGTCCACATGCCGGGTCACGGTCGCCTCACCGCTCGCGCCCCGCTCTTCGACCAGCCGCTGCCAGGCCGCGAGCGTCGGCTCGGTCATGAGGTCGGCGAAGGCGATGCCGAGGCCGGCGCGGCGACATCGCCCGGCGATCCTCATCATCGACAGCGAGTCCAGCCCGAGCTGGATGAGATGCGCGTCTTCGTCGATGTCCGTCACGGGTAGCCCGAGCAGTTCGCCAACGATTCCGGGCAGATCGAGCGCCGCGTCGGCGCGTTCCTGCGTCACCTGGATTCATCCCCCTTGAAGACACCGTCGAAGACCGGTGGAGAGACCGGTGAGAACCGGTGAAGACACGGCCGAGGACCCGGCCCGTTCCGGCCACGAGCCCAACCTAATGGAAACGATTTTCATTTACAAGTCTTGAGTTTCCCGCTAGCGTCGCCCGCACGAACCACCGGAGAGGAAGGTCCATGACGGAAACAGAGATCACCCAACACGGCGGCGACGCCGAGGAGTTGGGGACCGAGCCACCAAGGGAGGTGCCACCGGAAGTACGGAGCGCACGGCGCTGGACAACCGCCGTCACGGCGCTCGCGGCGGCGCTGATGACCCTCGACATCACCGTCGTCAACGTGGCGATGCCGGAGATCGGCGCCGACCTGGGAGCCTCCCTGGACGGCCTGCAGTGGGTCGTCAACGCCTACACGCTGAGCTTCGCCGCCCTGCTGCTGACCGCGGGATCGGTGTCGGACCTGATCGGCCGCCGCAGGATATTCCTGACCGGCGTGGCGGTGTTCACCCTCGCCTCGGCCGCCTGCGCGCTGTCCCCCGGCGCGGGCGCCCTGATCGCGGCACGCGCCGTGCAAGGAGCGGGCGGGGCCATGGTGCTCGGCACCTCGCTGGCCCTCATCTCCGGCGTCTTCGAAGGCGCTCCCGCGCGGGCCCGTACGACGGCCATCGGACTGTTCACGGCCGGAGGCGCCGTGTCGGCGGCCCTCGGACCGCTGGTCGGCGGCTCGATCGTGGAGTGGCTGAGCTGGCCGTGGCTGTTCGCCGTCAACGTGCCGATCGGCCTGCTGATCATCTACGGCACGCTGCGCAAGGTCCCCGAGAGCGGGGCCGGCGGCGGATCGCACCGCATCGACTACGCGGGGGCGGTGCTGGCCGTGCTCGCGCTCTTCCTCCTCAACTACGGCCTGCTGGCAGGCGCGGAGGACGGCTGGTCCGAGCCGCGTGTGCTGGCCGCACTGACCGCGGGCGCGCTGCTGGCAGCGGCCTTCGTGGTGGTGCAGTGGCGGCTGGGCGAGCGGGCGATGCTGGATCTGCGGCTGTTCGCGATCCCGACCTTCGCCGGCGCGCTGCTGCTCAGCTTCGCCGCCCGGATCTTCAGCTTCGGCATGCTGCCGTTCCTCACCCTCTGGCTCGGCGGCATGCTGCATCTGACGCCGATCCGGATCGGCCTCGTCCTCCTCGCGCAGTCGGTGGCCATCGTGATCGGGGCTCCGCTCAGCGGGCTGCTGGCCAAGCGGGTGCCGGTGGCCTGGGTGCTGGCACTGGGCATGGCCGCGGTGGGTGTGGGCGTGCTGCTGACGGTGGGGATCTCGCCGGAGGACGACTGGACGGCGCTGCTGCCCATGCTGGTCCTGATCGGCGTCGGAGCGGGCCTGACCCTGCCCCATCTGCTGGCGCTCGCCGTGAACGTCGTACCGCCTTCTCGCGCGGGCACGGCTTCGGGCGCGGCCAACAGCTTCTTCCCGCTCGGTACGGCCACGGGTGTGGCCGTCTTCGGTGTGGTGCTGTCGGGCAAGGTGAACAGTGTGATGTCCACGGCCGCGCTGGGAGAGCACGCCGTTCCCGGCTCCGCCGCCGGGGAGCTGCGCCGTCTGGTGACGGCGGGCCGGTTCGACGCGGTCGCCGCGGCCGTACCGGAACCGGCCCGGAATCCGGTGCTCGCGCTGGCCCGCAGCGCCTACACCGAGGCGCTGTCGCAGATCTTCCTGATCGCGGGCATCGCGGCCCTGGTGGCGGCTGCGGCCAGCCTGGTGCTGGTCCGGGACAGGGACACCTACAACGCCGCGGAAGCCGAGCCGGAGACCGCGGCTACGCAGGCGTGAGCAGCCGGCGGCACACGACGTCGACGAGCGCGTACGGGCTCTCGGAGAGGTAGAAGTGGCCGCCGGGGAAGGTCAGCAGCTGGAAGGGACCGGTGGTCCACTTCTCCCAGCCGGCGGCCTCCTCGGCGGTCAGTTCCGTGTCGGCGGCGCCGACGAGCGCGGTCAGCGGGCACGGCACGGGCCCGGCGGGGGCGGCGGCATAGGTCTCGATGAGCCGGTAGTCGCCACGCACCGCTGGCAGGACGAGCTGTCGCACCTCGGGCATCGCGAGCAGTTCGGGCGCGGTTCCGCCGAGCCGGATCAGCTCGGCGGCCAGAGCGTCGTCGTCCAGCAGGTGCACGCTGCCCCCGTGGTGGTACTGCGGAGCCTCCCGCGCGGAGACGAAGAGGTGCTCGGGGGCGGGGTGGCCCTGCCCGAGCAGCCACAGGACCAGCTCGTGCGCGACCGTCGCGCCCATACTGTGCCCGAACACCGCCCACGGCCGGTCGAGCAACGGCACCACGGCCCGTCCCAGGTCCGCGACCAGCTCCGGTATTCCGTCAGGCAGCGGGTCGTCCAGCCGGTCCTCGCGGCCAGGGGGACACACCAGCACCGGTTCCACCTCAGGCGGCAGCAAGTCCTTCCACAGTCGGTAGAGCGAGGTGGAGCCGCCCGCGTGGGGCAGGCACAGCAGGCGCATCGCCGGGCGCGGCTGCGGGCGGGGGCGGCGCACCCAGGGGTTCGCGGGGTGGTGGGTCACTTGACGGTCCTCTCGTACGGCGCCGGGTTCGGCACCTTGGGTATGGCTGACAGGAGTCGGGCGGTCACCTCGTCGGAGGGGGCGGCCACGACGCGTTCGACGGGGCCCGACTCCCTGATGCGTCCGTCGGCGAGGACCGCGAGGTGCCCGCCCAGCCGTACGGGCACCGTCATGTCGTGGGTGACGACGACCAGTGCGAGTCCGAGGTCGCGGCGCAGCTCGTCGAGGAGCGCCAGGACGGTGGCCGCGGTCGGGGCGTCCAGCGCACTGGTCGCCTCGTCGCACAGCAGCACCCGGGGCTCGGCAGCCAACGCTCGTGCGAGCGCGACTCGTTGGCGCTGTCCCCCGGAGAGCCGGCCGGGGTGCAGCGCGGCGTGGGAAGCCTTCAGTCCGACGCGTTCGAGAAGGTGGTGCACCTCGGCGCGGCGCGCGTCGGCGTCGAGGGCCGGCCGGAACAGGTGCAGCGGGCGGGCGACGATCCGCTCCACGGTGTGGCGGGGGTTGAGAGAGTCGTACGGATCCTGCGGCACGAGCTGGAGCCGACGCAGGTCCTCGCGAAGGCGCGAGCGCAGACGCAGTGGCAACTGATGTGTGCCGAGGCGGAGTTCGCCTTTCCAGTCGGCGTGGAGGCCCGCCAGGCAGCGCAGCAGAGTGGTCTTGCCGCCACCGGACGGCCCCACCACCGACAGGCAGCCGCCGAACCTCACGTCCAGGTCGATACCGTCAAGTACGGTGCGCCCGGCGCGGTCGGCGGCCAGGCCGCGCACCGACAGCGCGGGCTCGCCCCCGCCGGACGATTCCCCGGCCCGGGGCGTCCCGGCCGACCGGGTGGCGGCAACGAGACGCCGGGCCGGCTCGCTCGCCGGCGCGGCCAACAGCTGGTCCACTGGGCCGCGTTCGACCACTCGGCCGCCCTCCAGGACCGCGACGTCGTCGGCCACCGCCGCGACGTGCGCGAGGTCATGGGCGATCAGGATGATCGCCGGGCCGCCCCGGTCCCGGATACGGGCCAGGTCGGCGAGCAGGGAGGCGGCGGTGACCGGGTCGAGGGCGCTGGTGGGTTCGTCGAGGACCAGCAGGTCGGGGTCGTGCGCGAGCGCGGCGGCCAGGGCCACGCGCTGCCGCTGTCCGCCGGAGAGCTGGTGCGGGCGCCGCCGCAAGAAGGCATCGTCGTCGGGGAGCTGCACCATGCGCAGCGCCGCACGGACGCGGCCACGCCGCTCCGCGCGCGGCACTCCCCGCGCCCGCAGGAACTCCCCGACGTGGGCGCCCACGCGCAGTGTCGGTGCCAGGGAGGTGCGCGGGTCCTGGGGCACGTACGCCGCGTGCCGGGCGCGTACGGTCCGCAGCCGCCTGGGTCGCAGCCCGAGCACGGACAGCCCGGCCAGTCGCACCTCTCCGGAGACCAGTGTCAGTCCTGGGCGCAGCTCGCCGAACGCGGCGAGTGCAATCGTCGTTTTGCCGGAGCCGGACGGCCCGACGAGCGCGAGGACCCTGCCACGGGGCACGTCGAGGTCGACACCGTCGAGGACGCGCGACCCGTCCGCCTCGACGGTCAGGTCCCGGATGCGCAGCGCGCAGCCGCCGGTCTCGGCGGCGGCCGTCGTGGCGGACGCGGTGCCCCGGTGCCGTCCGGGCGTCCTGGCCGTCGGCAACAGAGCGTCGACGAGGAGGTTGGCGCTCAGCAACAGCACCAGGATTCCCGTCGCCGGAGCCAGGACGGCGAGGGGCTGGAGCGCGAGCCCGTCGCGGTTCTCCAGGATCATCAAACCCCAGTCGGCCGCCGGGGGTTGGGCCCCGTACCCGAGGAACGCGGCAGTGGCGACGGTGAACGCCGCACCCACGAACCGCACCCCGGCGTCGGCGGCGAGCACCGGCAGCAGGTTGGGCAGCACCTCGCGGACGAGCACGTACCGGGTCGGTTCGCCCCGTGCGACGGCGGCCTCCACGTAGTCGTGCTGCAACGCCTGGAGCGTGGCCGCCCGCACCATGCGGACGACCTCCGGGAACAGCACCACAGCGGTCGCGACCGCGACCCCGCCGCTGCCCCGCCCCACGGCCACCACGACCACGCTCAGCAGCAGGAACGACGGCAGGCTGAGCAGCACGTCGACCAGGCGCAGCACGGCCGCGTCGACTGCCCTGCCACGAAGGGCCGCGATCATTCCGAGCCCCGCACCGAGCACGTACGCGACGGCGAGAGCACCCACCGCCGACAGCACCAGCGACCGTCCACCGGCCATGAAGCGGCTGAGCACGTCGGAGCCGAGGTGGTCGGTGCCCAGGGGGGCGTCACCACCGGCCGGTGCGTACGGCATGTCCAGGACGGCGCCGGGTGCATGCGGCGCGAGCCACCGGCCGAGCAGGGCGAACAGCACGACGACGGCGAGCGCGGCGCCCGCGGTCACCGCACCCGCCCGGCGGCGAAGCCAGCCAGCCGACCGGTACCGGTGAATCAACTCGGCCTCCTCATAGCTGGATTGAGAGCTGTGGCGAGCACGTCCGCCAGCAGGTTGAGCAACACCGTCACGGTGGCGACCAGCATGCCGACGCCCAGGACGACGGGGGCGTCCCGGGTGGCCGTGGCGTTGACCAGCGCTGCCGCCAGCCCGGGGTAGCCGAAGAGCGTCTCGGCCACGAGCGTCCCGCCGAGCAGATAGGCGAGGTAGCGGGCGAGGACGGGGATGGCCGGGACGAGCGCGGCCGGCAGCACCCAGCGCAGCACCACGCGGTGCTCGGGCACGCCGCCGAGCCGAGCCGTCCGCACCGCGTCGGAAGCTGCCGCCTCCGTCACGCCCGCTCGGACCAGACGCACGTTCTGCGCCATGCAGACCGACAGCAGGGTGAGCACCGGCAGCACCAGTATCTGCGGCTGGGACAACGGGCCCTGGCCCGTGGGGGGCACCGACACGGCCGGCAGCCACCCGGCGCCGACGGCGAAGACCTGGACGAGCAGTGTGCCGATGACGAACTCGGGCACGCTGACCAGCGCCAGCGTGGCCGTGGTGACGACACGGTCGGCGCTCCGCCCCGCA
The DNA here is from genome assembly GCF_055560195.1 of Streptomyces sp. NPDC023481. NCBI lineage: Bacteria > Bacillati > Actinomycetota > Actinomycetes > Kitasatosporales > Streptomycetaceae > Streptomyces > Streptomyces sp. NPDC023481. Next base: position 207,631 of record NZ_JBVHJE010000011.1, on the reverse strand, counting down.
CGGAGCCCTGCCCACAGGCCGAGCCCGACGGCCGAGGGCACCAGCAGCGCGGCTGCGACAAGGCCCAGCACCAGGGAGTTGCCCGCCCGTTCGGCGATCAGAGCGGAGACCGGCTCGCCGGTGGCGTAGGAGTGGCCCAGGTCACCGTGGAGCGCGCTCCACAGCCAGTCGCCGTACCGCTCCCACGCAGGCCGGTCCAGGCCGAGGTCGTGCCGCAGCTCGGCGATCCGCGCCGGGCTCGCGCTCTGCCCGGCGAGGCGTGCGGCCGCCGCGTCGCCGGGCGCGAGCTGGGTGGCCGCGAAGACCAGCGCCGAGGCGGCGAGCAGCGTTCCGGCGGCGACGCCCACTCGCCGGAGCGCCCACCGCACCATGGATGTCGGACTGTTCACGAGGCGAGGTAGGCGTCACGCAGCGACGGGTAGTCGAAGAAACCGTACGCCTGCACCCCGCGTACGGCCGGTGTCGCGCCCGCCACGGTGGGCACGCGCACGAACACCGCGTCACCGCCGTGCTGGTACAGGTACTGCTGCACGTCGTGCACGGCCTTGGTCCGCTTGTCGCCGACGGCGGTGTGCATGGCGCGCATCAGCCCGTCCAAGGTGCTGTCCGACGGGCCGGTGAAGGGGTAGGACGCCTGCCGGCCGTAGTACGAGTTCAGGGCGAGGGGCAGCGGCAGCGGGTGGTAGAAGCTGGTCTTGATCGGGGCGCCCAGCAGGGACTTCATGTCGGTGTAGAAGTCGGCGGCCGGGACCTTGTCCACGGCGACGTTCAGGCCCGCCTTCCGCCCCTGCTCGACGAAGGCGGTGGCGGCCTCCAGCGGCCCGTACTCGTAGTTGCTGGTACGGATCGACAGCTTCGTACCCTTGAGTCCGCCTGAGGACAGCAGTCGTCGCGCCCGGTCGGGGTCGTACCCGACGCGCCGCAGGGAGCTGTCGTACCAGGACTGGTGGCGGCCCAGGGCGTCGTCGGCGACCTCACCCTTGCCCAGGGTGACTGTGCGGACCATGGCCTCGCGGTCGATGGCGTACCGCACGGCCTCGACGGCCTGGGCATGCGTGAAGGGGTCGGTGGACAGGTTCATGGAGAAGGACAGCTCACCCCACAACTCGCGCGGCGCGGTGGTGATGCGCAGGCGGGGGTTGTTCGTCTCGGACCTGGTGGTGGGCAGGGTGAGCGCGCCCGCGTAGTCGAACTGCCCCGCCTTGAGCCCGTTCAGCCGGGCGTCGGCGTCTGTGACGGACAGCAGCTCGATCTCGTCGAGGTACGGACCGCCCGCACCCCAGTAGTCCTTCCTCGCGGTCAGCAGGCTGCTCCTGCCCCGCGACCACTGCTTGAGCACGAAGGGACCCGAACCCGGCGCCTTCGCGAAGTCCTTCGTACCGTCGGGGAAGACGAACATCGACTGCGCCAGCGCGAGGTCGAAAAAGCCGTCCGCGCTCTTCAGACGCAGTTCGACGGTGCGCTTGTCCCGCGCCCTGGACGCCTTGGCGTCCAGCCCCGCCAGGAAGGCGCTCTGCGTGGTCGGCTGCGAGGCGAAGGTGCGCAGCGAGAACAGGAGGTCGTCGGCGGTGACGGCCTTGCCGTCGCTGAAGGTGACGCCGTCGCGAACGCGCACCGTCCACACCGTGGCGTCGGCGTTGGGCTGGACGGACTCGGCGACGCGCCACACCGGCTTGCTGCCGTCGATCTCGCCGATCGTGTCCCACACGATCCGGGCCCGTACGTAGTCCACCGGCGTCGCTGTCGCCTGCACAACGCTGGCCGACTCCATGCTCGAACCCGTGAAGGCCGCACGAAGCCGTCCGCCGCGCCGCGGCTTGCCGTCGTCCGCGGCGGGCTGCTGACCGCTCCCGCCGTCGCCGCCACAGCCGGTGAGCAGCCCGGCGCCCGCGAGTACGGTCGCCCCTCCCGCGATGCCCTGCAGCACCGCCCTGCGCCCCATGCGCTGATCCCCCACCGTCGTTCCCTTCGCTCGCACCGATCCGGCCAGACGGATGCGTCAGGCCACTGCGCGCAAGCTAACAGGAAACGAAAACGATTTTCAATAAGGTGGGGCAGAGGATCAGCGGATCGCTACGACGACGTAGCTGTCGCCGTACTGCCACACGGCACCGGCACAGCCGAACCCCGCCTGCCGCAGCAGCTCGAGATGCGCGACCAGGGAAAGACCGACGGCGCCGTCGGTCCCCGTAGCGGGTTGCCGGCTCCGGCGTACGGCGAGCAGGTCGGCCAGCTCTGGGTCCGCGGCGGCGGCCGTCCACCAAGAGGCCCAGTCCTCGTGGGCGAAGACCTTCTGCCGTTCGGCACGGCGACGTCCCACATGTCCGGAGATGCCTGCGAGCGCGGCTTCGCCCTGCGGCAGGTGATCTCCGTTGACGAGGACACCGCCGGGTCGCATCAACTCGGAGAGCTGCTGGTAGGTGCGGCGCAGGCCGTCCGGGCTCAGGTAGTGCAGCGCCGTCGTCGACACTGCCGCGTCCAGCAGGCGATCGAGGCCCAGAGACTCCGTCCAGCCCTCCTCACCGATCACCGCGTCGACGTAACGGGCCGCGTCCGGGTGATGGGCGCGGGCCAGTTCGAGCAGCAGCGGATCCCGGTCCACCGCCACGATGTCGACATCCGGCAGTCGCCGAGCCAGCCGGGCGGCCAGCGATCCGGGACCGCAGCCGAGGTCGACGACGAGAGGCCGGCCGGGACTGCCCGCGGCGATGTGCTCCACGACGTCCGCGATCACCGTGAAGCGTTCCTCGCGATCGACGGCATACCGCTGCTGCTGGCGCTCCCAGCGTTCCACCCATCGCTCGGCCGTGGCCAGGCTCAGCCCCATCGGGTCGTTCCACCTCGCTGTCTCGCATCCGCCTCTTCCGATGCCGAGACCCTACTGGTGGAAACGGTTCCCATTACGGGCTCTGGGAGTCCCGTCACCCGAGCGAGTTAAGCACCGACAGCAGCCGGTCGACCTCCTCCAAGGTGTTGTAGAGGTGCAAGCTGACCCGCACCGAGCCGGTCCTCTCCCCTGCGTTTCCCTGGCAGTGGCTGTCGGATCGGACCATGAAGCCGTGACTGAAGAGGACGAAGCCGAGGTCGCCCGAGTCGATGTCGCGGTGACGGAAGGTGACGATGCCCTGGCGTGGCTGCACTGGCGAGTCGGCGGCCAGGCTGGTCTGGCAGCCGAGGATCTCGTAGGCCTCCAGGTGACGCAGTCCATCGGTCAGCCTGGCGGCCAGTGCTACCGTCCACCGCTCGATCCGGTCCGTCCCAGCGGCTTCCAGCCAGTCCAGAGCCGTGGCCAGGGAAGCGATGCCGGCGGTGTTGGGCGTGCCCGACCATCCGCCGGGGGTGAACGCCGGTCCGCGAGCCTGGCGTGCCCAGACGGCCCCGGATCCAGGCAGGGCCATGGCCTTGTGACCGGAGAAGACGATGAAGTCGACGTCGAGTTCGGCCGCGGAAACCGGCAGGTGGCCGATGCTCTGGGCCGCGTCCAGGCAGATGACGGCGTCGGGGCCGAGCGCCCGGCGGACGCGGTGGATGTTCATGTTGCCGCCGTAGACGTGGTGGACGTGCGTGGCGGCGACGAATCTGGTGCGCGGCCCGGAGAGGGACGCCAGCGCCGTGTGGTCGTAGTCGCCCGATGCCCGCTGGTACGGCATCGGCAGCACGCGGACGTGTACGCCTTGGCGAGCCAGCTGCTGCCGTACCTCCAGCCAGGGCTCGATGTTGGCCTGGTGGTCGGCGACCGGGATCACGATCTCGTCACCGTCGGCGAGGAGTTGGGGGAGCCAATCGCGTGCGATGGTGCGCAGGCCCTCGGTGGCGCCGCTGGTGAAGTGCACGGCCGACTGCTCCGGGTCCGGGTCGTCGAGGAACTGCTTGACGCGGTCGCGCGTCTCCTCGACCAGTGCCGTGGTCCTGTTGGCCCAGGGGTACGTGCCGCGCCCGGCGTTGGCGTTGGCCGTGGTGAGGTATGTCTGGACGGCGTCGAGTACGGCCTTTGGCTTCTGGGCGGTGGCCGCGCTGTCCAGGTAGGCCAGTTCCGGGTGCCCGGTGATGATGGGGAATTGGGCGCGGAGGGCTCGCTGCCACTCTCCCAGCTCCTCTATGGCTGCGACTGCCTGAGTGTGGCTTTTGGATGCCGTCATAGTCGTCGCTTCGTTTCGCAGTTCAGTCCCGCACCAGGGGTGCGCCTGCGTCCCGCCACGCGACGATGCCGCCGGCCAGGCTGCGGACATCGTGATGGCCCATGCGGGTCAGCAGGGCGGCGTACCGCGCGGACTTCTCGCCGACCGGGCAGACCAGCAGAACCGGTCGGCTGCGACTGAAGGGCAGGCCGCCACGCAGGAGTTCCTCGAACAGCTCGTCGACGATGTTGACCGAGCCGTCGATGTGCAGAGCGGCGTAGGCGAAGGAGCTGCGCAGGTCCACCACGAGGGGCTGACCGGTGCCGATCCAGGCCCGGGCCTCCGTGACGCCGGCAGACGGGGCCTGGCGTATCTCGGAGTCGGTCAGGTCTGCGGGCGAGTTCGCGCGGCGGGGACGGCCGAAGAGGTCGGGGCGCCGTTCGCGGACGTAGCCGACGTAGCTCTCGACGCGGTCGCAGACGATGAAGACCGCTGACTGCCGCTCGGCCGGTTCGGAGTCCAGGTCGCGCAGTTGGCGAACGGCACCGAAGTACGCGGCGCCTCCCGTGGGTCCCGCCAGGATGCCGCACCGACGGTTGAGGGTCAGCATGCCCTCGATCGCCTCGTCGGAGCTCACCGCTTCGATCGAGTCGTACGTACCGGGATCGAACAGGCCCACCTGGTGAGCCTCGTCGATGGTGCGGATGCCGGGGATGAAGTCGGACTTGTCCGCGACCAGTCCGACGACCCGCACGGCAGGATCGTGCTCGCGCAGCACCCGGGCGACGCCCGAGGAGGAACCGGCCGTACCGACACAGGCGATGAACCAGTCCGGGGCACGGCCGTCCAGGTCCTTGACGATCTCCGGGCCGGTGCCCGCCAGATGGGCCTCGGTGTTGCGCGGGTTGAAGTACTGGTCGGTGTGCAGGTAGGCACTGCCCGGCTCGGACAGCGTCCGGTGGAAGAGGGTCAGCGGATCATCGGTGGCGGTCGGGTCGAGACACTCGCTCTGACCTGGTAGCTCCTCGATCTCCGCGCCGAGCAACAGCAGCAGGTCCTTGATCTCGGGGACCCGCATCCGGTTGGTGACGCTCTTGAAGGTCAACCCGTGCATGCCCGCGAGGACGGCCAGGGCCTTGGCGGTGTTGCCGCTGGACAGCTCGACGACCTGGCTGCCGTGCTCGGCCGCGGCGGCCAGGTGCGGGCGCGCCATGTTCCAGGCGGCCCGGTCCTTGACCGATCCGAACGGGTTGAGCAGCTCCAGCTTGGCGTACAGGTCGATATGCGAAAGGCCGTGCACGTCCGGGTCGATGCGCACCAGCGGAGTGTTGCCGATGGCTTCTGTGATGCTGTCGTACCTCACTGTGCTCCCCCCACAGATATCGGCCAGTACTGATCATCCAGGCACCACCGCCACGAGCCGCCCTCCTGCCAGGCGGCGATCTTGCGGGCGACGGGCTGGTTCTGGGCGCGCGTGGCGTGGAAGTCCATGCCGTAGCCGGCGGTGTTGGCGAAGGCCATGAGGTCTCCCGGCTCGGGGCGGCGGGGCAGGAAGACCGTGCGGCGCGTGATCAGGTCGCTCTCCAGGCACAGACTGCCGAACAGATGGACCGCGACGGGTTCGACAGCGGAGCCGGAGCGTTCGGCGCCCCGTGGCACGACGATCGGGTCCATGAGTACCCCGTGCTCTTCCAGAGCCACGTCGTCGGCCTTCGCCGCCAGCCGTACGAGAAGGGCTCCGCCGTCCCGCGGGGTGCGCACCTCCAATACCCTCGCCAGGGTCAGCCCGCACTGGTCGAGCAGCGCTCGTCCGGGTTCGGCGTACAGGTCGTACAGGTGCTCCAGCAGGAGTTCGGCCAGTGGGCGGCCACCGAAGGCAGGGGCCGGGTGCGTCAGCAGCTCGTCGAGGTACCGGGTCCCTGCCGCCGGCCGGTACGCGGGATAGAGGCTGAGCGTTCCGCGGAGCGTGCCGGACTCGTTGCGCAGGCCGTAGCCGTGCCCGCCCCAGGTCAAGGGCGACCGGGTGCCCAGGACCGCACCGGTGAGTTCGGTCGTGTACCGCTCCCACTGCTCGCCGTCGGCAAGGTAGTTCACCCCGAACCCCCCGCCGACGTCCACCGCCCGCGGGCGCAGCCCCCGGCTTCTGCATTCCTCCAGCGCAAGAAGGCAGCCTTCGAGTGCGGTCGCCTTCTCGGTGACGCTCGTCGTGTCCAGGTGGTACGCCACCCCTGTCAGGTCGACCGCGTCGCCGTACCGCTCGATCATGTCCAGCAGAGCTGCCAACTCCCTGACGGGCGTCCCGAAACGGCTGCGCCGGCTCAGCACCCGCACACCGGCCGCCTCGAATCCGGAAAGCCGCAGCAGCACGCGGACTCGCGGCAGCGTGTACTTGCGCACCAGCGCGGCGAGTTGCTCCAACTCCTCCGGGGAGTCGACGCCGACGGTGACCGAAGTGCGAGCGGCCAGCCACAGGAACTCCGGGTTCTTCGGTCCGGTGGCCATGATCCGGTCGGGCGCGAAGCCGGCACCGAGCGCACGCTGGAGTTCACCCAGCGACGCGACGTCGACTCCGGCGTCGGTCGCGGCCAGCCGCCGCAGCACGGCATGGGACTGGTTGGCCTTGTGGGCAAAGAACACCTGGCCGGACAGGTGACGCCTGCCGCAGGTCGACCGAAAATCATCGACGTTTTCCACGACTTGATCGGGAATGACGACATGCAGCGGAGAGCCGAGGGCGTCCGTGAGCATGTGCAACCATCCGGGCGACTCCAGGACGGAGCGCAGACGCCGCCCCAGCCGCGGTTCGAGATACAAGGGCTGCCCGCCCATACATGGCCCCTCCCCCAACAGGCCGCGCCCAACTTTCCCGGCTCGGCCTACCACTCCCCGCGGTGCGCCATACGACACCCTTCCCACCCACCGTCGGGTTATTCCGTGTACGTCCGCAAGTGGGCGGTACGTCGACGAGTTGCCCTTGAACCAGCCCAGCCAGTAGTCATGGAAATCATGTTCAACTAGTGTGGTCGTAGATCAGCACGAGCAGCGCGGGGAGGGCACGCGTCATGGACGACTCGCCGACCAGGGGGCGTCCGCCGTCCTGGCGGTCGACCCGGCAGCGGGCAGCGGTGCTGCGCGCCCTGCGCGACTCCCCCGACTTCGTCTCCGCGAATGATCTGCACGCAGGGCTGACCGCAAGCGGCGCCAACGTCGGTCTGACCACCGTGTACCGGACGCTGCGGATGCTGGAGCGGACCGGCCACGTCGACGTCGTGCGGGAACGGACCGGAGAGCGCCTCTATCGGCCACGCCCCGCCGACGGCCACCGCCACTATCTCGTCTGCCGCCGCTGCGGCCTCAGCCGCCCCGTGGACTCGGAGACCGTCGAGCACTGGGCCGACAGCGTGGCCGCGGCGACCGGATTCACCGAGGTCGAGCACACCTTGGAGCTCACCGGCGTCTGCGGCCACTGTCGATCACAGCCGGTCCCGCCGCAGCGGTAGCCCGTATGTCAATCCTCGGCAACGATTGTCATATCGATCGAATCAGGCCATGGTTTTGACATTCATTTCCATCTAGCGTGGTGCCTGCACCCGAACCACTCGGACTCGCACCACTGTCTCGCGCGGACTCGCGCAACAAGCCGTCGTGGAGGAACCATGCCCGCGTCCCCGTCCCGCCGCCTCGCCCTGCTGGTGGGCGCCTCCCTGGCCCTCGTGGCCGGTTGCGGCAACTCCTCGGACTCCAAGAACGACGGGAGCGCCTCGCAGACCGCTGCCGCCTCGTCCAAGGTCACGGTGGTCACCTCGACCAACGTGTACGGCGACATCGTCGAGCAGATAGGCGGCGGCAAGGTCGACGTCACGTCGATCATCAGCGACCCCGACCAGGACCCGCACTCGTACGAGGCCAACACCCAGAATCAGCTGGCCCTCTCCAAGGCTAAGCTCGTGATCGAGAACGGCGGCGGCTACGACGACTTCATCGACCGGATGCTCAAGGGCAGCAACTCTTCCGCCGAGGTGATCAACGCCGTCAAGATCTCGGGCAAGACCGCCCCGAAGGGCGGCGAGCTCAACGAGCACGTCTGGTACGACTTCCCCACCGTCGCCAAGATCGCCGACGGTATAGCCGCGGCCCTGGGCAAGGCCGATCCTGCCGACGCGGCCACCTTCACCAAGAACGCCGAGACCTTCAAGGCGAAGCTCAAGCCGCTTCAGGCCAAGGAAGCGCAGATCAAGAAGGACCACGGCGCCGAGGCGATCGCCATCACCGAGCCCGTGCCGCTGTACATGACCGAGGCGAGCGGCCTGGTCAACAAGACCCCGGCGGAGTTCAGCGAGGCCATCGAGGAGGGCGACGACGTCTCCCCGAAGGTCCTCCAGCAGACCCTGGCGCTGTTCACCGGCAAGCAGGTCAAGGCACTGGTCTACAACGCGCAGACCTCCGGCCCGCAGACCGAGAAGGCCGAGAACGCGGCCAGGACGGCCGGCCTCCCCGTCGTCCCCGTCACCGAGACCCTGCCCAAGGGCAAGGACTACGTTGGGTGGATGACCTCGAATGTCGACGCGCTCGCGAGCGCGCTGGCCAAGTGAGGCGACCGGAGGTGGCCTCCGTACCCCGGGCCCGCGAAAGCAGGAAGGACAGCCGCGTCGTCAGCACCGGCACCGACCCGCTGATCAGTCTCAGTGGCGCCGCAGTGTCCTACGGCACGCGGACGGTGTGGCGCGATCTGGACCTGGACGTACGGCCCGGGGAATTCCTCGCCGTACTCGGGCCGAATGGATCAGGCAAGACGAGCCTGGTGAAAGCCCTGTTGGGTCGGCAGCCGCTGTCGGCCGGGACGCTGAGCGTCCTCGGCCGCCCTCCCCGGGACGCCGGTCGGCACATCGGTTACGTCCCCCAGCAGGCGGCGCTGTCCGCGCAGGCGATGCTGCGCGCCCGCGGCCTCGTGCGCTTCGGCATCGACGGCCACCGCTTCGGCCCCCGGCTGCGCAGCAGCGCCGTCCGCCACCGGGTCGACGAGATCCTCGAGCAGGTCGGGGCCTCGGCCTACGCCGACGTCCCCCTCGGCCAGCTGTCCGGCGGCGAGCGCCAGCGCGTACGCATCGCCCAGGCCCTGGCCACGGACCCGCGCATCCTGCTCTGCGACGAACCGCTGCTCTCCCTCGACCTGAACCACCAGCGGGCCGTCACCGAACTGATCGACGCCCGCCGCCGCTCCCACGACACGGCCGTGGTGTTCGTGACCCACGAGATCAACCCGATCCTCGACCTGGTCGACCGAGTGCTGTACCTGGCGCCGGGCGGCCACCGGGTCGGCACGCCGGAGGAGGTCCTGACCTCCGAGTCCCTCTCCCGGCTGTACGGCACGCACATCGACGTCGTCCGCGTCCACGGCCGGATCGTGGTGGTCGGCACGCCCGACGAACCGCCCGCCCAGCCTCACCACACCGACGAACTCCACCACCCCGACGGAGCCCGCCCATGACGTCCGCCGACGGGATCTGGCAGCAGATCTTCAGCTTCGACAACTACGGCGAACTACTGGCCCTGGTCCGCAACTCCCTCATAGCCGGCGCCGCACTCGGCCTGATCGGCGGCCTGGCCGGGGTCTTCGTCATCATGCGCGACCTCCCCTTCGCCGTGCACGGCATCAGCGAACTTTCCTTCGCGGGCGCCTCGGCCGCGCTGCTGCTGGAGATGAACGTCGTGGCGGGCTCGATCGTGGGCTCGCTCGTCGCGGCCGGCGCAATCGGCGTCCTCGGAGCGCGGGCCCGGGACCGAAACTCGGCCATCGGCATCCTCATGCCGTTCGGCCTGGGACTCGGGGTCCTCTTCCTCGCGCTCTACAAGGGCCGGGCAGCCAACAAGTTCGGCCTGCTCACCGGGCAGATCGTCGCCGTCGACACCCCACAGATGACGTGGCTGCTCGGCACCTCGGCAGTTGTACTGGTCGCCCTCGTGGCGATGTGGCGACCGCTGACCTTCGCCAGCGCCGACCCGGACGTCGCCGAGGCACGCGGCGTCCCTGTGCGCTCACTCTCCTTCGCGTTCATGGTCGTGCTCGGCCTCGCCGTCGCCCTGTCCGTACAGGTCGTCGGCGCCCTGCTGGTCCTCACCCTCGTCGTCACCCCGGCCGCTGCCGCCGCCCGCATCACCGCCTCCCCCGTCCTCCTGCCCCTGCTCAGCACCGTCTTCGCGGTGGTCTCGATCGAGGGCGGCATCCTCCTCGCCCTGGGCAGCAGCATCCCCATCAGCCCCTACGTCACGACGATCTCCTTCACGATCTACGTCGTCTGCCGTCTGGCCGGCAGGTACCGCTCCCGACGACGGGGGGCCAGGAGGACGGCGCCGCAGCCTGCCTGAGCGGCGGCAGGTGGCCCTGCCGGTCCGGAGCGCGATTCCGACTACGGCCGCTGGGCAGCGTCGCCTCCGTTCGCCCAGGCACGCGGCGCGGGCGCAGACTTGAAGGGGGCCGTCACTCACTTGCGACGGAAGGAGCCTCTCATGCATCCCCTCGCCCTCGCCGGCGCCGCAGCCGGGCGTCTGGCCCACTACGCAGCCTCCGGAGTGGTGGGTGGCCTGATCATCCGTGGTGTCACGAAACGCGCCCCCGATGGACAGCCGGCACTGCGGAAAGCGCTCGTCGGGGGAATCGCCCGGGGCATGGTCGCCGGCCGCTGGCTGGCATCCGCCGCCGAGGAGGCCCGGCTCAAGGCCGGTGACATGGTCGCGGAAGCCCGGACCACGCTCGGTGAGGAGGCACCGCCGCCCTCCGCCGTGAGCGTCGAGGGACACGATCACGGACACGAGCACTGATCATGTCCAGCGTGCTCGTACGCTCGGTCGCCGCAGGCCGGGCCCGACTGGTCGTTCCGTGGGTGAGGGACCGCCCCGGCAGCGCGGGACTGGTCGACGAGCGACTGATGGGAATCAGAGGCTTCAGGGCGCTGCGGATCTTCCCGCGCACCGGAAGCGTCGTGGTCTGGATGGCGCCGGACCTCCTCGATGTCGACGGGCTCGTGGACGCGCTCGAAGAGCCCCCTCCCGAGACGGCGCCCCCCAAGCCGACCCGGTCCACGCCCGACTCGTCCACCGGCGAGCTGGCCCGGCTGGTCGTCGGCGGCGCGGTCCTCGCGGTCGTGGCGGTGCGGCGCCTGCTCGGCCGGCCACGGATCACATTCGGCTCGTCCGGCTTCCTGGGTGTCGTCACTGTCTTCACCGGCCTGCCCTTCTTCCGGGGAGCACTGCGCTCGCTGCGCAGCGGAAGCCATCCGGGAACGGACACCCTGGTCACCGCGGCGACCGTCATCTCACTCGTCCTGCGGGAGAACGTCGTAGCCCTCACCGTCCTGTGGCTGCTCAACATCGGCGAGTTCCTGCAGACCTTGACCCTCCGCCGCACCCGGCGCGCCATCGCGGAGCTGCTCACCATCGGTGAGGAGCGCGTCTGGCTCGTACGCGAGGACGGCGTCGAGGTGGAGGTGGCACTCGAGGACGTCGCACGGGAGGACGTCGTCGCGGTGTACGAACACCACCGCGTCCCGGTCGACGGACATGTCGTCTCCGGCGAGGCCCTGGTGGACCAGGCGGCCATCACCGGGGAGGCCCTGCCCATCTACGCCCGGCAAGGCACCCACGTCTACGCCGGGACCATCGTGACCTCCGGCTCGCTCACCGTTCGAGCCGCCTCTGTCGGCAGGGACACCACCGTGGGCCGGATCATCAGCCGGGTCGAAGAGGCCCAGACCGACCGGGCCCCGATCCAGACCGTCGCGGCCCGCTTCACCCGCCGCTTCGTCCCTGTCTCCTTCGCTCTCGCCGCTTTGACCTACGCCGTCACCCGCGACGCACGCCGTGCCATGACCATGCTCCTCATCGCCTGCCCCTGCGCCGCCGGCCTGGCAACACCGACCGCTATCAGCGCCGCCATCGGAAACGGAGCGCGCCGCGGCACCCTCATCAAGGGCGGCACCTATCTGGAGGGGATCGGCCGCGTCACCGCAGTCGTCTTCGACAAGACCGGGACGCTCACCTTGGGACGCCCCCTGGTCACCAGCGTGGTGACCCTCAGCGACCGCGTCACGGCCGACGAGGTGTTGAGCCTGGCAGCGTCCGGGGAGCTGCACGCCCGGCACCCGCTCGCCCAGGCGATCGTCGCACGCACCGAGGAACAGCGCCTGCACGTGCCCATCCACCAAGCCTGTGAAGTCGTCCTGGGCATGGGTATGCGCGCCGAACTCGACGGCACCCGGCTCCTGGTGGGCAGCCCCGCCCTGCTGCGCCAGCACGGCGTCCAACTCACCGACGAGGCGCAAGGCTGGACCGAACAACTCCGCCGAGGGGGCGAAACCGTCATCTGCCTCGCCCACGACGACGACCTGATCGGCATGCTCGGGGTCTCCGACGCCGTACGCTCCGGGGCGGGAACCGTCATCCAGCAGCTGCGCGACCTCGGCGTCTCGCGACTGGTGCTGCTCACCGGAGACGCACCCGAGACCGCTCAGGTCGTCGCCGACACCCTCGGCATCACCGAGGTCCACGCCCACGCCCTCCCCGAGGGCAAACTCCAGCTGATCCGCGACCTGCAGAGCGAGGGCCACATCGTCGCCATGGTCGGCGACGGCACCAACGACGCCCCCGCCCTCGCCCTCGCCGACGTCGGCATCAGCATGGGTGAACATTCCTCCCACGTGGCCTTGGAGACGGCTGACATCGCCCTCGCCGGCAACGACTTGCGCCAGGTGGCCGCCGTCGTCGAACTCAGCCGCCACACCCTGCGCGTGGTCCGCCAGAACTACGGCCTCGCCATCGGCGTCAACCTCCTCGGCCTCCTCGCCGGCGCGGGTGGATCCATGAACCCCGTACTCGCGGCCCTCCTCCACAACACGAGCAGCATCGCGGTCGTCGGCAACTCGGCCCGACTGGTCAATCACACACCGCACCTTCCCCGGGCGACCGATGGGGAAGTAACGGCGGCCCCGCTGGAAGACCGTCGGGTGCGTTGACGCCTGCATGGTCGCAAGGCTTTTTCGTGGTCTCTCCCGTGTACCGCAGCGTGTACCGCACCACGCCCCGGCTGATCCAGTCCTGGGCGGACACCAAAGCATCCTCATTCCGGCTGGGACTCAAAGCAGCAGTTCCGGACGTACAGCTCGGCTGGTTCGACTTCGATATCGCGGGCCAGGCCACCCTGGGCGCACGTGGCACCCCGGCCCAGTGGAGTGTCCGGTCAGGTCACGCGTCTACAAGCCCAGCCGGGGGCGACGGGACCGGCCGCGCCGTTCGGCCCGCGCTCGGCTTGATCGCCCGCTCATCGGAGCTGTTGAGCCAGAACGCGGCCAGCAGACGGGCAGCCTCGCAGGTGATGGTCCCGACCTTGAGCAGTTGGCCAAAGATGTGCGATGCCTTGGCTTCCGCCTCGTGTTTGCGTTGCGCCAACTGATGGTGCACCGCGGCATCGCCAAACGCCTTCGGCACCCGGCTCAGGTTCAGATGAGCGCGCCCGTCCGGGTCGAAGTCGAACCAGTGGAACTCCAGGTCTTTGGCCCTTCCTAAAGGCTGTCCCGTAACCACGGCCCATCCCCGCGGGGCGGGGCACTCCGCGCTCCCGGGGCTACCCGAAGATGACCTCGACGTCCTGATCCACGCAGAACCGCAGGACGGTGATCAACTGCCTGACGTCTTCGATGCGCCGTCGGATGACAGGGTCGCTGTCGTCAGACTGCCGCTGGTCGAGAATCGCTTCCAGCCGGGGCAGCATGGCCGCGCATTGAGCTGGCGTCAGGTCGGGGCCGCCGTCGTCTGGATGGTTGAGCAGTGGCGCCAGCGCGGTGGAGACACTGCGCCACTGGCGCTCTCCGCCGAACCCGTTCACCTGTGCGGCGGGGCTTCGGGGTGGTTGACCTCTTCTTTTGTCGCTCTGCTGGCTGTGTCTTCTTGGGGGTACGCACGTCGTGGCGGGGTGCGGGACGGGTGTTTTTCCGGCCCGCTGGTCGTCCGGGACCGGGGCGGGTGGGTTTCGGTGCTCTGGCCGGGCAGGCGGTCTGCGGGCGGATGTGCCGGAAGTCGCGGCGGACACGCGCGGGAGTGAGCCTGTCCGGGGAACTGGGTTGTTCCCAGGGGCGGCGCCGGTCGGCTGCGAGGGGGCGGGCGAGACGCAGTTGGGTGTAGGCGGCGAGGATTAGCCAGGTCCAGCGGTCGGCGGCCTCGGGTGTGCGGATCTTGGGGGAGGTCCAGCCGAGGGTCTGTTTGAACAGGCGGAAGGTGTGCTCGATGTCGAAGCGTCGCAGGTAGGCCTGCCAGAGACGGTCGGCATCTGCCGCGGTGGCGGCGGTGCCCGACCACCACAGCCAGACCGGCTTCGGTGTTGCTCCACTGGGCAGGTGGCCGATGTCCAGGCGGATCACCGTCCCCTCGACGACCGGCAGGGTGCCGTCGGCGGTGGCCCAGGAAGAGCGGTGGGTGAGCCTGGGGTGCAACCGGTCCCAGGAGCGGGCTCTGGCGGTGCCGTAAAGACGTGTGTCGGTGACGGTTTCGGTGTCCGGGACGCCCCAGGTGTCGGGCTGCCCGAAGACGAATTCGCCGCCGTGCCTGGGTGGGCGGCCCATCGTGTGTGGCTGGCGGGGTGGGACAGCCCGGCGCATGACCCGGTCTGAGCGTATCCGGGCGAGCACCTGGACCGGCAGGTCTTTGAGCAGGAAGGCAAGACGGGGTGCGTCGTATCCGGCGTCCGCGATGACGAGGACGTCGGGGTCGCCCTCCTGCCACTGCCCGGCGCTGATCAGCCGGTGGAGCAGGTCACGCAGCTGTCGGGCGGTGACAGTGGCGTTGTCGTCCCCGGGGGCCAGGCGAAGCGCGTCCAAAGGCGCGGTCCAGGAACTGCGACCCGGCTCAAGCGCGCAGATGATCGAGTACGGCCAGCCGAGGACAGGGATGTGCTGGTCTTTGCCCCGGCCGTAGGTGTGACACAGGATCCGCTGCGGTGAGGTGTGCGCATCGGGGCGTAGCCAGCAGGTGATGTCGATGGCCAGGACCAGCCGGCCGTCGGCAGCCCGCGGCAGTGGCACCGCGGCCAGGGCCCGCCGCAGCTGGCCGGTGTCGACTCTGCCACGGGCGAGGGCGGCGTAGAGGCCGCCATGACCGCGGCGGTGTTCGCCCACCAGCGACAGTTCGGCCAGGGACCTCACCGGTCCGTCGCCGCACAGAACGGCGTCAGTCAGCTCGAACAATGCATCCGAACGAGCGGTGAGACAGGAGTAGAACTCGCCCCGAAAGCATGACAGTTCAGCCAACGCCTCTTGTTGGGCATCGTGATGCAGCAGACTCATCTTCGCGGCCTTCGTGCTGGACATGTGTGTTCCTTGGTCGGAGCACATGTTCAGACGAAGGCCGCTTTGGCGTACGGCGGTTACCGAACCGAGTGATCAAGTTCGAGGCACCATTCGACACCGGCCGTTAAAGATCAAGTTAGAACAGCGCAGGGAAGACAAACTGCATGACGAGCCGAACGCGTCACGCATGCACGCACAGTCACCTTCACGGTGATGCTTCACCGGAGCGCTCCGGTGAAGCTTCGTCTCACGGCTCTGGGCAGAGGCCCGCCAAGGATGCCCCGGCAGGGCCTCGATCTATCACCGGCCCTGTCACAGACGCCCCTATAACGCGGGTGTGCGGGCAACCGGTCTGACCAGGTTGAATACCTCGCGGGCTGCGTATCGCTTGAGGCATCGGATGATCTCGCGTCGGGTCTTGCCTTCCTGGGTGCGGCGTTCGTAGTACGCCTGGGTGCGCCGATCGTGGCGCAGCCGGGTGAACACGATGCGGTGCAGGGCCGCGTTCGCCTGGCGGTCGCCGCCGTAGTTGAGCCGACGCGTACTCCGACGGCCAGAGGAATACTCGACGGGGCTGACTCCGCAAAGGGCAGCAAAGGACGCCTCGGTGTTCAGTCGTTCGGGGTTGTCTCCCATGGTGATCAGGAGAGTGACGGCGCTGTCCGGGCCGATGCCCACGGGTTCGAGCAGCTGTGGGGCGTGGCGTTCGACGAGCCGGGTCAGGCGCTGGTTCAGCTCATTGATCTGTCCGGTGAGCTGTTCGATGCGTTCGGCGAGCATGCGCAAGGTCATGTGGGTCGCCTGGGCCACCGCGTCCTCGTCTCCCCCACCGTCGTGCGGGGCGAGGCGTGCGCAGGTGCGGAACAGCTCGGCATTGCCCAAGCTCGACAACCGTTCCCGCAGGGCGGGGTCGGCAATGACCAGGACGGCCTTGGGCTGGTTGATCGCCTGGGTACGGGCCTTGACCGCGGAGTCCTTGGCGAGTTTGTAGATCCGGGCACCGTGCACGGGACCGTCGCCGGACTTGGCCTGAGCCCGGACACGACCGCTGAGCACAGCCCGCGCGGCGGCCTGAGCGTCGAGCGGGTCCGACTTGCCCAGCAGTCGGCGGGCCGAGCGGTCGGGCCGGTTCACTTCGAGTACCTGGATCTGCTGGGCCATTAGGTAGCGTGACAGGCCCGCACCGAAGGTGCCGGTTCCCTCCACACCGGCCCTACGTACGGTCCCCCGCTTACGGGCCCATACGAGCAGTTGCCGGTAGCCGGCCGCCGTCGCCGGAAAGGACTCCGTTCCCAAGATCTTCCCGAGCGGGGAGATCACGGCGGCGACATGCACCTCTCCGTGCGTGTCCACGCCCAGGACGACCTCGCGCCGAACGGGAGGGTCCGTGCTCGAGGAGGTGCTGCGCTGTCGGCTCGTCATGATGGTTCGCCTCTCCCGTGGTGACGTGCTGTTGGATGGATGGCACCGGCCCGCTCGGGCGGTCTGAACCGTGATGGCGCCTGGAAGTCGGCAAAGCCCCTATAGGGACACGCCCCGTGGCTCGGTGGCAGGCAGCGTCCCGCAACGGCAGTCGACAGGTCCGTGACTGGACACGTCGGTCATAGATCTCATGAGTCAGACCCCCGCCCGGGACGGCACTGCGCAACCGTCCCATTGGCCCCGGCACACCGGCACGAACCGATCACAGTCGCATTGCTTCGAACGAACCGGCGCTCAACCTGGCTTTGACGGGCTGACGCTGTGTTGACGACGCGTCCATTCGTGACCGGCATTGACGAACGGCTAGTGGCCCTGCGGAGCATCACCGCGCGCGGGGTCGACTCGCCCGACGCCGTTCACCCCGGTGCCCCGCTTCTGGTCCCACCAGCACGGCGTACGCATCCAGTCCGCCAGCATGCCCGGCCTGGGTACCGACATGACGATCCTCGACGGCGACCCGGCCAAGCGGCGCATGGGGGTACACCCGCCCAGGCCCCGACGGCGCCCCGGTTCTGGTCGGCGCTGTCGCCCTCGACTCCCCCGCACCCTGCTCGCCTACCACGACCGGATCGGCCAACCCCTTGGCACCGTGCCGAGCCGCCGTCGGGCCGCCTGAAGGTGTCGGACAGCACACCCAGTGCGACTACGAGCGAGCCCAGAATCGCGAGACACGGGCCAAGCGCCGCCGACGCCCCTGTCGCCCCACGCAGGCCCGAGCAGCCGTACGCCACCGGCTCCGCCCTCGTCGTTGAACATGACCCCGCCTGCCTGAAGTACGACGGTCGCAGCTACCGGCTCATCATGCGCCGCCTGCTGCGGAACACCGGCAATGAGCCGGTGACCCGCTACCTGATCCGCAGTAGCGCCGACTGCCACCCCGGCGACCTCGAGTAGTCCAACGCTCACTACCGTGCCCAACCGCTGACTGATTCGCTGCCCGGGATGAGCAGATCGGCACCGTCCCCGGGTGGGTCAATGCTCGGCTTCGGCTTCTGCGGCCACGTCGCGGATGCCACGCGGCCGTCCGGCCTTGACCCACAGCCGGTACAGCACCCCGGCGATCACCACAGCCGCGACCAGGGACGCAATGGGCTCGCCGCGCGAGAGGTTGACGACAAGCACGAAGCCAACGGCTACCGCCCCGACCAGGTTCACCAGGGCATGGCCAGGCTTCCCCTCTCGCAGCGAGAAGCGAGCCATCGCGATCAGGCCGGCAAGGAAAGCCATGAACACCGACACGGCGTAGAACAGGACCAGCCGCTGGTCGTCGCCCCCAGCGGCGGTGATCACCACGGCGGAGACCGCCAGGAAAAGCAGGACACCCCAGTAGGGGGTGTGGTGCTTGTTGGTCCGTCCCCAGAGAGCCGGGAGGATCCCGGCGTCAGCGCCGTCCGGACGGTGGTGGCGGGAAAGCGCCTTGAGCAAACCCGGGCCCGCGGCGAACGACGACGAGGCGGCCGAGAGCAACAGCAGCGCGGTCAGCAGCTGGAAGGCGGCGTAGAGCGGACCGGAAGCGGCGGCGTGCGCCAAGTCTGCGATCTGGGTGCTGTCCGGGGCCGGGATCCCGATCCTGAGATGCACGGCTTCGGCGGTGAGCCCGAGGGTGAGGCCGCCGACGATGAGCAGGGTCAGCCACAGGGTGATGCGGCCGAAGCGGCGGCGCCCGGCGTCATCGAGCTGACCGAGCTGGGCGATCGCGGACGAGGGGGCCTCGACGCCGGTGGCGAGCGCCATCGCGACAGGGAAGGCCACGGCGACGGCCAGGGGCGCCCAGTGTCCCGCATGATGGGTGATCGCCCCAGCGGGGTGGACCGGAGCGGCAAGGCCCCCGGCCAGCACCGCGACCGACACGGCTATGAAGACGAGGGTCATCAGCGCGAACACGGCACGGCCCAGGTGTCCGAACCAGGTCAGCCCCGCCACGAACGCCGTCAGACAGAGCGCGATCGGGATCCGCCACGGGGCGGCGCCGGATGCGTAGGCGATGATCGCGGACGATCCGGCGGCGGAACTGATGGCGATGGTCAGCACGAAGTCGACGATCAGAGCACCGATCGGCACGAACGCCCACGCTTCGCCGAACGCTTCACCGGCGGCCGCCGCGGCACCGCCACCCTGGGGGTAGCGGGCCACCAACTGGTGGTAATTGACGATGACCAGCGCGATGAGGGCGACGACCAAGCCCATGGTCGGCAGCAGCAGGTCCAGGTCGCCGTGCAGGGCCCGCAGCGCGGCCTCGATCGCGTAGGCGACTGAGGACACCGGGTCGGCCATCACCGCGAACGCGAACGCGAGCAACAGCACCGGGCGGGCGTGCAACAGCGCCCTCCACCGCGCGACCGGGGTGGTCGGCCCGGCTGTGACGACCGGGGGTGGGGCGGTTGTGCTGGGGCGGGTGCTTCTCACGGCGGCGACTTCCAGATCGGGGGAACACATGACGGAGTTGCATCACCGACCAGACTTCCCGGCACACCGAGGCGAGACTCTACGTCAAAGCTCCGACAGCAAGACGTCAAGAAGCCGTTAAAACCAGCCCCGAACCCGCATTCGCGGGACATCACGCCTCAGGGCTCTTGATCATGCGCCTGCCGGGCGCCCACCGCATGCGCGGCCCCGACGGCGATCTCCTGCCTGATCTGCAGGACCCTGCCTCTGCTCCTTACAGAGCCGAGGCGACGGGCAGGTCGAGGCCGCGGGCTGCGACGAGACGTGCGGTCCCGTCGGCCAGGCTGTAGCACAGGGCCACCGCAGCGGCCTGCCCGTCGGCCACCCGCTGGGCCAGGAGGCGGGAGCGGTCCAGCAACAGGTCGACGGTGTGCTTTATGTGCTCCGCGAGGATCTCGTCGGCACTCACGCGTCCGGCGGCCCGCGCCGCCAGCACGCTGGGAGTGACACGCTCGACGACGTCCCGGATGTAGCCGGCCGGCGCCATACCGTTCTCAGGAGTCGTGGCCGAGGACCACGACCAGGGGCAGTCCAGCACCTCGACGCCGTACTCGATGCTGCCGATCACTTCCGGACCCATGACGTGGCCGGCCGTGCGCACCACGAAGAGATCACCCAGACCGCGATCGAAGATGATCTCGGCCGCCAGGCGGGAGTCGGAGCACCCGAACAGCACGGCGAACGGACGCTGCGACGGAGCGACCTCGGTGCGGCGGGTGGCGTCCTGGTTCGGGTGCTCCGGGGCACCCGCGATGAACCGCTGGTTGCCGCCGGGCTCCCCAGCCCGGCACGAACTGTTCATGGTGTGTGGGGACTTGCGCAGCTGTGCGCGACGCCCACGACCGGCGCCGCGCTCACTCAGGCCGGAACCACGGCGGATTACCCCAAGGAGAGTTGTCGCCTACCGGCAAGCGTGCTACCGACGAGACGCCCCACGCCAGGGAGTCCCGCGAGCAGCAAGGCAGCCCGGCGGGCGCGCACCTGCCGCGATGATTCGGGGACGAACCAGCGCGCGGCTCTGCGGGCGACGCGCTGCCTGTTCTTGATGACGGGCCGCCACAGCCGCTCGTACGCGTGCAGAGCGTCCTCGATCCGGGAAGCTCGGGAAAGCTGGTCGGCCAGCACATACGCACCGCCCATCGCCAGAGAGGCGCCCTGCCCCGCGAGCAGGGACACAGCCTGGCAGGCGTCACCGACCAGCACGACCCGCCCGTGGCTCCAGCTGGGCAGATCAATCTGCGCGACCTGGTCGTAGTAGATCTGTGCGGACGGAGGACACTGGGCCAGGGCGCGGGGCACGAGCCAGCCGAGCGAGCCGTACTCGCGGCACAGGGCGTCCCGCGCGTCGCCGGGGCGGGAGGGATCGGCGGCCCGGTGCACGGTGAAGGCGGCGACTTCGTCGTCGCGCAGCGCGTACAGGCCCATCTGCCTGCCCACGGTGTCGGTGAGGCAGAACCGGTCACCGAGCTGCTCGTGCACCTCAGGGTCGTGGAAGGTGAATGCGGCCGTGTGGTAGCCGAGGTATCGCACGTACTGGTGTTCCTCGCCGAAGACCAAGGTGCGCACCGTGGAGTGGAGGCCGTCGGCACCGACAAGGAGATCGGCGTCGATGCCGCTGCCGTCGGTGAGGGTGACGTGGATTCCACCCGGCCGTGCGTCCACACTGGCCGGGCCGACGCCGAAGCGCAGGCCGACGGCGAACGACAGGCGTTCTCGCAGGGCGAGTTCGAGGTCGGGCCGCATGATGCTCAGCAGCCGGCCGCGCACGGAACGGGCGAACCGGCCGTACGGGAGCCGGGCACGGCACCGTCCGTCCCCGTCCAGGAAGGCAGCTTCCGAGACCGGGTAGCTGAGCTCATCCAGCCATGGCAGCATCCCCATGGCCTCCGCCGCGTCGTATCCGGGCCCAAAGAAGTCGATCATGTAGCCCTCGGTGCGGGGCCGTGGCGCCTTCTCCAGGACCACGACCTCCCAGCCGAGCACGTTGTGCAGACGGCCGGCCAGGGCGAGCCCCGCGATACCGGCCCCACAGATGACGACCCTCATCGGCACACACCACCTTCATGCTCAGGCACGTTCAGCAAGCTACCGGCCGCCCCTATTTTGCACTATGCAAAGCTTAGCGCGTCAAGACGAGTAGCGATCCTGTTCGCAAGGGCCTGCGCGTGCTGGGCAGCGATCGCCGACCCTGACGTGTTCCCTGACCCCCCTCCATCGCGAGGCTGCGATTGCCTGCGACCCTCCGGTCCCGATGGGTGGACAGACAAAGCGCCCTCTTGACTTGTTTTGCATAATGCAAATGTAGGAAGGGGTAAATGAATGACTGCCATACCGGCGACGAGGGACAGAACACGAGGACCCATCACGGCAGCGAGCGGGGCCGAACCCGCGCAACGGCTCGCGGGACTACGGAACGCCTCGTGGGGTGTCATGGCATTGGCCGTGGTGGTCGGTGCTGGTGCGGGCGTCGGCTCGGTCGTCTTCCGCTGGTGCATCAAGACCTTCACCCGCCTGCTGTCCGGGCACAACGACTACTCCGCCTCCCCCGGCCAGGGCAATCCGCACATCCCGTGGCTGGGCCCGTATTTCGTGCTGCTCGTCCCGGTGATCGGCGGCCTGCTGTACGGCCCGCTGGTCAACCGTTTCGCCAAGGAGGCCCGCGGACACGGCGTGCCCGAGGTCATGCTGGCCGTCGCCCAGCGCGGCGGGAAGATCAGCCCGAAGGTCGCCGTCGTCAAGACGCTCGCCTCCGCCCTGTGCATCGGATCCGGCGGCTCGGTCGGCCGCGAGGGCCCGATCGTGCAGATCGGCTCCGCGCTCGGTTCCACCCTCGGCCGCGTGACGAAGGCGGCCGAGGGCCGCACGAAGCTGCTGGTCGCCTGCGGCGCGGCGGGCGGTATCGCGGCCACCTTCAACGCTCCCCTGGCCGGCGTCTTCTTCGCCATGGAACTGATCCTCGGCACCTTCTCGGCGGAGGCGTTCGGCGCGACGGTGCTGGCCAGCGTCACCGCGAGCATCATCGGCCGCGCCTCCTTCGGCGACGTCGCCTTCCTGGCCCTGCCCGCCTTCCACGTCGACCATCTCGCCCAGTACGGCTTCTTCGCCCTGCTCGGTATCGTCGCCGCCCTCGTCGGCATGGGCTTCACCCGTTTCCTCTACCTGATCGAGGACGCCTGCGACTGGCTCTGGCGCGGCCCGGAATGGCTGCGCCCCGCGGTCGGCGGCGGGCTGCTCGGCCTGGTGCTGCTGGCGCTCCCGGAGATGTACGGCGTCGGCTACCCGGTCCTGGAGAAGGCGACCGAGGGCGGCTACGCCGTCGGTTTCCTGCTCCTGCTGCTGGCCGGCAAGATGCTGGCGACCAGCCTCACCATCGGCATCGGCGGCTCGGGCGGTGTCTTCGCGCCGAGCCTGTTCATCGGTGCCATGCTGGGCTCCGCGTACGGCATCGGCCTCCACCATCTGCTGCCCGGCACCGCCGGCGCTGTGGGCGCGTACGCCCTGATCGGCATGGGGGCCACCTTCGCCGGAGCCGCCCGGGCACCGATCACCGCCGTGGTCATCCTGTTCGAGCTGACCGGCGAGTACTCGATCATCCTGCCCATGATGCTGGCCATCGTGCTGGCCACCGCCACCAGCCGCCTGCTCTCCCGCGACACCATCTACACCCTGAAGCTGCGCCGCCGCGGCATCGACCTCGAAGGACCCGCCCCCGGAGCGGCCCTCGGCACCCAGCACGTCGGTGCCGTCATGGAACCGCTGCCCTCCCCCATGCCCGCGACCACGGCCCTGGCGGACGCCGCAGAACTTCTGATCCTCTCCGGCCATGGCGCCCTCCCGGTCATCGCCGACACAGGGGAGTACCTCGGCGTCGTCACGGCCCAGGCAGTGGCCGAGGCCCTCGCAGAACAACCGGACGCCGCGCCGCACACCGTCGAGCAACTCGCCGCGCCACCGACGACCGTCACGACGGAGCAGTCCCTCGCCCAGGCCCTGCACGCCCTGCTGTCGGCCGCCGGGACCGGGGTACCCGTCCTGGATTCCGAGCGAGGCAAGCCGGTGGGATGGCTCAGCCACCAGAGCGCACTTCGCGCGGTACATGCGACCACCTGAACTCGCCTCCCCAGATGTTGCTATCCACGCCCGAGAACTCTTTTGCATCGTGCAAAAATGGATATTGCCGTCTACCAACTCGGCGGCAAGCTCGTGCCTTCACCGCTGCAGTCGCCGCGCTGCCCCGATTGCGAGGGTCGCAAGATCCGCATCATGCGACCGGGGCGCGTGGCGTCGGCGCGGCTGCACGAGAGGTGACGGCAGTGGAGCCACACCACCCGCCCCCGCCTTGGCTGGAGGCGCTCGGCTGGGCCAGTCTTGCGGTGGCAGGGGCGAGCGCCCTGGCCATCGTGGGGGACATGACACTGCGCGGATACCGGCAGCGCATGTGGATCATGCACCTGGTGTACCCGATCACAGCTCTGTACTGGGGTCCCGCCGCGCTCTGGTTCTACGTCCGCCACGGTCGGCGTACGTCCCTGCCAGTGATCGAGGAGCAGGGTGAGCCGGATCCGGAGAAGCTGCCGGGCTGGGTCACCTCCGCGAAGGCCATCAGCCACTGCGGCGCAGGCTGCGTCCTGGGAGACATCGCGGGCGAATGGCTGGTACGGGCGAGCGGTCTGACGATCGCCGGCAAGCCGCTGTACGCCGATTTCCTGCTGGACTTCGCCTTCGCCTGGCTGCTGGGCATCGGCTTCCAGCACTTCACCATCGTCCCCATGCGCGACGTCGGGCCTGCCCAGGGGCTCTTCGCCGCCGTCAAGGCCGACACATTCTCCATTCTGGCGTTCCAGGTTGGCCTGTTCGCCGGCATGTGGGCCTACCAGGAGGTTCTCTTCACGCCCGGGCTGGCCAAGACCACGGCCGCATACTGGCTCCTGATGCAGGTCGCCATGATCGTTGGATTCTTCACGGCCTGGCCGGTCAACGGCTGGCTGGTCCGGGCCGGCTGGAAGGAACGGATGTGACTGGGACCGGCATCTTCATGCGGTGGACTGGCTCATCCTGCTGACCGGCGTCTACACGGCTGTCTCGCCATGGGTGATCTACTTCGCAAGGATCAACCCCCTACCTGACGGCCGACAACCTGATCGTGGGCTCGCCGTCACGGTTCTTGCCTTCGGAATTCCCCTGGCGCGTATTACCGACTCGCTTGAACCGCGTATAACCGACTCGCTTGAACCATGACACCCCTGGCCTTTGGTTCCTCCTTGGGCCATCGGTCGTGACCGCATCCCACGGCGTATCGCCCAGGATCGTGGCGAGCAACAGCTTGACGGGCAGCATCACGTGCCTGATGGGGCCGATCGCAAGAATCTGATTCCGGCACCATCCGTGCAGGGCGTAGGGCAGCCGACCCGGCTCACACTAGGCGGGCCCACCCAAGGCCGCATGACGCAAACCGGGGGCACCCGTGGTAGCCCTCGACCCGCCCCGGGAAATGCCGACAAACACAGCCTCGCCCGCGCCGTCCACCATCCCGACGAAGGTTGATCAGCGGCGACCCGTGGGGCGCCGTTCGCTGACCTGGGGAACGTCGGGAGGACTGGAAAGCCTGTAGGAGCGCACCACAGCGGTCACGCTCGCGGCCATGAGGGCCATGCTCCACGGGACAAGGTCCCGCAGCGGTCCCGGCCCTCCGGCCACGCCACGCGGCGGCACCCGCCCTTCGGGGTCGTAGACGATCGCCAGCGCATCTCCCGGCCGCGTCGCTTCGCCACAGCCGCGCCAGATCCGAGTCTTGAACGGGACGCCGTCGTGGTCCACCACCGAGCGGAGGTAGCGGCCGCGGCCGTGACCACCGTTCGCCGCCTGGCCGTCGTCGACCGATGTCACCACCACCGGCTGCACCCGCCCGCGCTCAGCCAGCACCACACCAGCGGCTGCCTGCGGCGCCTGAAGCGCGAGACACACGCCGAGCAGGGCGGTGATGCCGACCAGTGCGCGGCCGGCTCCCACGGACGCCAGATAGAGGGCCAGCGCGACCCCGCACACCAGCCCTGCTTCGCCGTCGGCCAGCGAAGGTCTGACCGACCAGGCACCGAAGAGTGCCGTTCCGACGATTGCGGCGGTGGCGACGGCCCCCGCGAGGACGCCTTCCGCGACGAGCCATCCGGGCGGCAGCCCGATGAACTCGGCCGGCCCCCACACCGTGGTGCGCACATGCGACATGAGGTGTGACTCAGCGGAGGACGAGGGCCGACGCCTTCGGCGCATGCGTGCCGCACCCCGCATTCTTGTCCCTGTCCATCGGCGACCGCCGACGCTCCTCCAGTTCGCTTGCATTATGCAAAACGTGAGGGAGGCAGAGATAGGGAGCCCCTGAAGGTAGTTCACGGCCTACCGCGCCCCGTCAGGCGTCGTGCGCCAGTGTTCCGTCCACGATCCAGCCGAGCGGGTGCGGCTCCGGATCGTCCGCTCCCGGTGCCGGAGGCTCGCCTCCCGCCTCGTTGAAGGCGTTGAGCGCCTCCACGAGCGCCAGCCGTTCCATCGGGCGAAGTCGTTCGACGATGGCGGCGATCTCGGCGCGCCGCCGGGCCGTGACTTCCTCGACGGTGCGCCGGCCCTCTTCAGTCAGCCGCAGCAGGGTCTCGCGACGGTTGACGGGATTGGCCTGCCGGTCGGCAAGCCCGGCGGCGATGAGCCGGTCGACCATGCGCATGGCGGTGGAAGGTGCCACCTGGAGCAACTCGGCGAGCTCGACCAGCTTGGTCGTCCCCCTGGTGGACAGCACCACCAGCATCCGGAACTGGGCGACGGTCACCCGCTCCTCCACCGCCGCCAACGATCGGGCGGAGACCGCCACCAACAGGCGCGACGCGGTCAGCACCGCTCTGGTAACCGCATCTACGTCGTCCAAGGCACCCTTGGGGGTCTGCTGCTCCGCCATACATCCTTTCTACCGTGCCGAAGCGGCCCGCTTGCCCTTCATACGAACAGACATTCATCCCGCATGGTCGTGATAGCGGAGCAAAAGCATCGCGGCATCGTCATGGAGCGGCCCGGCGGCATGCCGGACCAAGTCCTCACGCAGCGCCTCCAGGGCACGATCCGCATCCGGTTCCTTCAGCAGGCCCGCCCGGTCACCGAGCGGATAGAAGGAGCCGCCCGGGTACAGCCGACGGCGGCCGCCTCCGCCACGGCCAGCCCCTGCCCTGCACGTCCCCCGCGATCGCGCGGATCCCGTGCGGCGAGGCCACCACCTCGTACAGGCCCCCCTCCGATACGCGCCTCGACCGAAGGCGCCGACATCATGCTGCACCGCGCCCCCGGCACTCCCGAACCACGCGCAGCCTGTGCGCTCCTGGAGTTGTCGTCGGACGGCGGCGAGGTCGGGTCCAGGCAGGAAGGAAGGAAGGAAGAGCCATACCCCTCGTTCGGCTGGACACCGGCACCGGTTCCCCGCTGGCATGACGGGCACGGCCAACCCGCCTTGCCGCCTTACACGCCCAGCCGAGACACTGGCGTCATTTTTTGCATCATGCAAGGCTTGCATGGGGGCCTAGTCGGCCGTCGGAGGTTGCACGGCGCCATGGAGTGAAGCGTCATCGCGATGGAGCGACGCCGGCCGCCGACAGGCCCCCGCCAGGCACGCACCCGACAAATCGGGACCGATCACGGCAAGCAGGGAGACGGTGATCAACGAGGAGTCCGGCGCCAACAGACAGGTGAGCGGCGGAGCAGGACTTCCGCTCATGCCAGACGCGCGGGACAGCAATTCCTCGATGCGATAAGTCCCGGACGAACCCAAACGAGACCTGACCGCAGCGGTCGGCGAGCTATGGGAACTGGAAGACCGCTGGACGGGAGTCCCTGGCCGACATGGAAAGCCAGGCCG
Organism: Streptomyces sp. NPDC023481; assembly: GCF_055560195.1. NCBI lineage: Bacteria > Bacillati > Actinomycetota > Actinomycetes > Kitasatosporales > Streptomycetaceae > Streptomyces > Streptomyces sp. NPDC023481. Next base: position 180,365 of record NZ_JBVHJE010000011.1, on the reverse strand, counting down.
GGCACCGACGCGTGGGCCGCGTTTTCGATACCGTCGCCGCGTCCATCACGGCCCTGGGAGCTCTTTCCCATCTGCCCAAGTACGAGCCGACAGCGCGACTGGCGAAAGTGCTTCACAGCGGAGCGAGAAGGCATCGCCAGCGCGAGGCATCGAGGAGACCGCCTCACCGCCCATGCCACCCCCCTGAGCCATGCTCGTGTCGCCGCCACCGGCTCGGTATGCGGCAGTGCCGTGCCAATCGGGTTCACGCCATGGACAAGGGTTGAACGCTCGTTTAGCATGCTGTACATGCGTTCAATCCCCGACGATCGGACCACGCGAGCGGTCATCCGGGACGAGGCCCTGCGCCTGCTCGCTGCACACGGGCCGGAGGCGGTCACCGTGCGGCAGATCGCCGCTGCCGCAGGTGTCTCGCCGGGTCTGGTCGTGCACCATTTCGGTTCGAAAGAGGGACTGCGTCAGGAAGTCGACCAGTACGTGCTGGACGTCTTCGAGGCGATGCTCGGTGAGCTCACGGGTGAGGGTGGAGCCAAGCTGCTCGACCCCGCAGCCGGAGCGAGTTCGCTGAGCGAGGCGTTCGCCCGGCACCTTCCCGACGACTCTCCCCTGCCGACGTATCTGCGCCGGCTCCTGTTGTCCGAGACGGATGCCGGACGGCTGCTCTTCCGGCGGCTGTACGACCTGAGCAGGGCCGCGCTGAACGGGCTGGCCACGGCGGGGCTGGCTGCTCCGGGAAGCGATCCGGCTGTGCGCGCCGCCGTGCTCCTCGCCAACGACCTGGCGCTGTTCCTGTTGCGCGGCCGTCTCACCGAAGTCCTCGGTATGGACCCTCTGTCGGCCGAGGGCATGACCCGGTGGGCGCCGGAGATGCTCAGCATCTACGCGGGCGGACTGAACGCGGCACCACCCCCACCACAAGGAGACACCCCATAGGGAGACCGCGCATGGCGCCCGGCTCAACACCCGCTCCAGCGCCCGTCCTTCGGGCCACCGACGTCCACAAGTCCTATGGCAAGCACCCTGTCCTGCGCGGTGCCGAAATCACGGTAGGGCCCGGGCAACTCGTCGCCGTCGTCGGCGAGAACGGCGCCGGCAAATCGACCCTGCTGAAGATACTGGCCGGCGTCCTGCCCCTGGACCGCGGTGAACTCGCAGTGCCCGGCACTCTCGGCTACTGCCCGCAGGAACCGGTCCTGAACACGGCACTCACCGTCGAGCAGCACCTGCGCTACTTCGCCGCCGCTCACCGCCTGCCCGATCTGGACCGCGGCCACGAACTCGTCCGCCTCCTCGGCTACGAGCGATACGCACGGTCGACCGCCGGACAGCTGTCCGGCGGCACCCGGCAGAAACTCAACCTCACCCTCGCCCTGCTGCACGACCCGGACGTCCTCCTCCTGGACGAGCCGTACCAAGGCTTCGACTGGGAGACGTACCTGCGGTTCTGGGACCTGGTCGAGGACCTGCGCGCCCGGGACAGGGCCGTCGTGATCATCACCCACCTCGTCTTCGAGCAGGACCGGTTCGACGTGCTCGCCGACCTCAACGACGGCCGCCTCACCCCCCGCGCATCCTCCCGGGAGGACAACCATGCCGGCGCCTGAGACGTCACCGACCCGATCCGTCTACAGCCCGTTCCCCACAGCGCTGCGCTTCTCCGTACGCGACCAGACCCGCAACCGGCTCGCGGGACTTCTGCTCCTGGTCTTCGTGCCCGTCTGGTACCTGGTGATGAACGCCATGGCCTCGGGCGAGGCACTCGACTTCAAGCTGTACGCGACCGGGCAGGTCCTGCGCATCGACGGCGGCCACCTCACCCTGATCTCGGCGGGACTCAATTCCGTCACGATGATCACCGGATTCGTCGTCTTCGACGCCGTGCGCAAGGCACTCGCCTTCGACCGGCGGCTCGTCTTCGCCGGATACCGGCAGTCCACCCTCATCGGCGCCAAGGCCCTCGCCGTCATGGTGGTCGCCACCGCGATCGCCCTCTACACCGCACTCGCCATCCTGTTCTTCTGGCGGCCTACGGGGGCCGGCTGGTTCGCCGTACTCGCAGGGTTCGCGCTCATCGCCCTCACCTACGGCGCCTTCGGCCTCCTCCTCGGTGTCCTGGTCAAACGAGACTTGGAAGGCTTCTTCCTCATCATCATGGGTGGGCTGATGGACACTTTCCTGCAGAACCCACTTGGCAACCCGCTCGCCAACAAGCCCGTCCTGCAATGGTTTCCGTCCTTCGGCCCCATGCAGTTCGCCGTCGGCGGGGCATTCGGCCACACGGCCCTGTGGGGTCACCTCGCGCTGGGACTTGGGTGGGCCGCTGCGTTCTGCACGGCAGGGCTGGTCCTCTTCCGAATCCGGACCCGCAAGCGCATAGGCAGGTGACCACACACTCGACCAGGGCAATGCTCATGGCCCGGACGTGAGCGTTCCCTGCCCGGCATCCTGCTCACTCTGCTGGCCGGTGAGGCAGGGCTGCACCTGCGGTTCTCCCTGAGACAGGGCACGACGACCGGTGCTCCGGCCGATCGCTCGAGCCATACGGTGGCACTGGCCGGCTATCTCTTGTACGGCACCGGGTCAGTACGTCTGACTCCTATGACAGGCACACATCGATCCCGTACGAGCCCTCCCCGTCGACCACGCCGCACGGACCATGGCCGACATGACAGGCCATGCGGGCCACGCCATGACACTCAGGGGTGCCGACCCGGCCGACGGCCGGTCCGGACGGGTACCCCTGGCGGCCGGTCCGCCCCTCACTCGGCCTGCGCCCGCATCGCTGTCACATGCGGGCCATTTACGTAGCTCCTTGACCCGAGCTTTGCGCAGTGCAAAGAATGGAGAACACGGACACCTGCCGGCCGAGCCCCTGGATGCGTTGTCCTGGCTGGAGCACCAGCGACCATCCGGTCCCGGATGCGGCACTCTTGGACGAGTGTGGGCGGTTCCGCGCCGAGGCCGGCGGGGAGACACCGTTCCCACACCACTGCGGCTGAGCACAGTGCCATGTTTCAGAAGGTCAGCCATGAACGCGGAGCACGCCCGTTGCATCCCTTGCTCATTTCTCTGTCTCGACTGCAGACATGGCTGGGACGGCACATACGACATCGACATGATCGTGGACGAGCGTGACAGGATCGCTCCCGTCTACCACCTTGACGGCAGGCAGTCGCCCCGCTGCCCCGCCCGCCAGAGCCATCAGATCCACGTTGCGCGGCGATGGCGGATCCGCCCGCCAGGCTAGCCGAACGCGTCAGCCGCAATGACCTGCTCCGTCCAGATGATCTCGCCGGTCTTCGTGCACCTCGTGCCCCAGCGGCGGGCCATGTGGGCCACGATCAACAGGCCCGGTCCTCCCTCGTCGGTGGTCCGCGCGTGACGCAGGCGGGGCGAGATGCTGCTGGCATCGGGGACCTCGCAGATCAGGCCGCGGTCCCGGATAAGGCGCAGGCAGACCGGCCCGGTCACATGGCGGATCGCGTTGGTCACCAGTTCAGCGGACCTACATCGCGGCAATCAGGCACGGGGGTTCGATCCTTTGGGCATGGGCAGCGCGATCAAGGGCCCAGAATGATCTGCGGTTAGCCGGACGACGCAACGCCGCTGCCCGCTCGTCCACTGGCCAAGTAGCCGCGCACAGGGGAAAGGGTGGTCCACCACGGCCCTGAAGGTCCTTCGGACGAGCCGTGCGCCGTTCTGCGACGTCATGGCATCAGCCTTGACGACAAGCCGCCCGGTCGGGGAGATGAGCCCGCGACAGCGCTGCAGCATGCTACGAGGATCTCCTCCGATGCTGATATTGCCGTCGATCAGCAGAACCGGCTGCCAGCCTTTCTCTGCCGGCAGCCGGTCGAGGAGCATCAGCCGAACACCGAGGTCAGCCCGAGCCCGCGGATCGGACTGCGCCCGAACTCCGGCAGGCACGGCCCCGGGGGCGGGGGCAGCAGCCGGAGGCGGTGCACCGCCCTCGGCCATGGACGATCACCCACACCACCGCAGCCGTCCCACCCGTCCGCACACGCTTGGGCCACTCCCGGGCACGCTTCGGGCCCGGTGCCCGACGCTGGGACCCGATGGGCGGGACCGAAACCGACGGCCGCCCGCCGGTTTCCCTCGGCATCACGTCACCGGTGTTCGGGATTCTCGTAGTCCCGGCGGCATCCGGCGTCCCACGCGGTGCGCTGGTTGCCGTAGGCGGGGATGCCGCCCAGGTCCTTCAGCGCCCGGGCCAGGTGGAGCAGGTTCCAGGTCATGAAGGTGGTGTTGCGGTTGGTGAAGTCGTTCTCCGGGCCGCCCGATCCCGGATCGAGGTACGAGGGGCCCGGGCCCGCCTCGCCGATCCATCCGGCGTCCGCCTGGGGAGGGATGGTGTATCCCAGGTGCTGAAGGCTGTAGAGGACGTTCATGGCGCAGTGCTTGACGCCGTCCTCGTTGCCGGTGATCAGGCAGCCGCCGACGCGGCCGTAATAGGCGTACTGCCCGGCGTCGTTGAGGAGGCTGGAGCAGGCGTAGAGGCGTTCGATCACCTGCTTCGTCACGGAGCTGTTGTCGCCCAGCCAGATGGGGCCGGCCAGCACCAGGATGTCGGCCGCCAGGACCTGCTGGTAGAGGTCCGGCCAGGCGTCCCTCTCCCAGCCGTGCTCCCTCATGTCGGGCCACACACCGGTCGCGATGTCGTGGTCCACCGCCCGTACGACGTCGACGTGCACGCCCTGTGCGTCCATGATGGCGGTGCTGCGGTCGATCAGTCCCTGGGTGTTGCTCGTTTCCGGTGAGCGTTTGAGGGTGCAGTTGATCACCAAGGCCCGCAGGTCGTCGTACCGGGCCGGCGGCACGTCGGTTTCGGGCGACGAAGCGGTCACATGAGCCTCCCGGGGTTCTGCCGCCGCTCTGTGAAAGGCGGCTCGTCCTCACTTCGCCAGCGTGCGGTCGGACCGCGGCACACGCCACCACAACACCTCCGAACGGCCACAGCGGTCCACGCCCCCGGTCGGCGGCGGACGAGTGGCCCGGGCACGCACGTGTACCTACGTTCGCCTCATGAGCACCGAAGGCGCGACCGAGTCGCGGAACACGGCAGCATCGGACGACGTGGCACACCTGCTGGTGCGCTGTCTGCGAGCCGAAGGCGTCGAGTACGTCTTCGGGATCCCCGGCGAGGAGAACATCCGCTTCGTCGACGCTCTGAGCGGCTCCGGGATCCGGTACATCCTGGTGCGCCACGAGCAGGCCGCCTCGTTCATGGCGGAGATCTACGGGCGGCTGACCGGCAGGGCCGGGGTGTGTTCGGCCACGCTGGGCCCCGGCGCGATCAACCTGCTGCTCGGCACCGCCGATGCCATGACGAACAGCGCACCGATGGTGGCCCTTGCCGCCCAGGGCTCACTGCGGCGCACCCACAAAGAGTCGCATCAGGTCATCGACCTAGTATCGATGTTCGCCCCCGTCACCCAGTGGGCCGCCCGCGTGGAGTGTCCAGACGCGGTGCCCGAGATGACACGCAAGGCGTTCAAGATCGCGCAGAGCGAGCGCCCCGGTGCCGTGTTCCTGGCCGTGCCCGAGGACATCGAAGCGGAGCGGCCTGACGGGCAGCCGGCGCCCCTGCAGATCGACACAGTGCACGCCGACGCGCCGTCACTCACCCAGATCGCGCGGGCGGTCGAGGTGCTCACCACGGCACGGCGTCCTGTCGTGCTGGCAGGCCACGGCGCCGCGCGAGCCCGGGCCTCGGACGCTCTCGTGCGGTTCGCCGAGCGGTTGAACATCCCGGTCGCGACCACCTTCCACGGCAAGGGTGTCTTCCCCGACGGCCACCCGAACGCCCTCGGCGCGGTCGGCTTCATGCGCCACGACTACGGCAACTTCGGCTTCGACACCGCCGACGTGGTGATCTGCGTCGGCTACGAGATCCAGGAATTCGATCCCGCCAAGATCAACCCCGACGGCGACAAGCGCATCGTGCACGTGCACCGCGTCCCTTCCGAGGTGGACGAACACTACCCGGTCGCGGTGGGCATCGAGGGCGACCTGTCACAGGCGCTGGACGCACTCGCTTCGGCACTGCCCGAAGGGTTCACCTACGACTCGGAGAGCAGCGTGAAGATCCGTACGCTGCTCGACGACGAACTCGCGTACGGGCGTGACAACGACGCGTTCCCTCTGGTGCCCCAGCGTGTGGTGAGCGATGTCCGGACCGCCCTGGACCGTCACGACATCGTGCTCACCGACACGGGCGCCGGGAAGATGTGGATGTCCCGCCTCTACCCCACCTACGAACCCGACACCTGTCTGGTCTCCAACGGCCTGTCCACCATGGGCTTCGCACTGCCGGGCGCCATCGCCGCCAAACTGGCCCGGCCCGACCGGCGCGTCCTGGCCATGATGGGCGACGGCTCCTTCCTGATGAACTCCCAGGAACTCGAGACCGCCGTCCGCGAACACATCCCCCTGGTCGTCCTCGTCCTGGTGGACGAGGAATACGGGCTGATCACCTGGAAGATGGAACTCGAACTCGGCCGCCACAGCCACACTCGGTTCACCAACCCGGACCTGGTCGCCTACGCCGAAAGCTTCGGCGCACACGGCTACCGGGGCGAGTCCGCCGACCAGCTGCTGCCCGTGCTGCGCCGCGCCCTCGACGACGAAGGAGTCTCCGTGATCGCCTGCCCCGTCGACTACACCGAGAACCTGCGTCTGACCGATCGGCTCGGCAGCCTCAGCGGACCGTTCTGACCCGCCGGCCCAGGTTCTCGACACCACAAGCCGTCCAATTGCCAGGAGCACGAGAGGCCGCCGCAGGTCAGTAACAACGGCTAACGCCTGGAGCCGCTGCAGCCTCAGCGTGACTGACGCTTTCGCTACTCGAACACGATGACGTACTCCTCGACCCGGCCCAAGATCCGGTGCAGATCCATTCCACCATTGGCCCGGTCAGCCACTCTTCAAATGGACCACATGCCCGGGCCACCAGATGCATAGGCTCGACACCAATGCGGCTGAGACCACGGGCGACCTCTGCAGGGGATCCCGAGGTCGACACTGTGCCTGGTTTGGGTTTCCGGCCCTCACCTGCCGGTCGGCCGGATTGAGTGAGAGGACGAAGATCTGCTGTGAAGGCGTGCGGAGTATCCGGGGCCGAGAAGGAAGTCGCCCTGCTGGAGTTGCCCGAGCCGTCATCTCCCGAACCCGGTGAGATCCTGGTGGCGGTTGAGGCGGCCGGGGTCGGCCCGTGGGACGAACTGCTGAACGACGCCGGCTGGGACGTGGGGCTGCGCCCCCCGGCGGCGCTGGGAGTGGAGGGCGCAGGCAAAGTGCTGGTCGTCGGCGCGGGTGTCACCGGGTTTGCCGTAGGCGACCGGGTGCTCGCGCACGAGGCCCCGCTGCCCGGGGGAAGCGGCTTCTGGGCCGAACGCGTTCTGATCAACGCGGATCACACGGCGGCCTGCCCGCCCGGGCTGGACACCGTGCACGCGGCGGCGCTGCCGGTCAACGGTCTCACCGCGTGGCAGGCCCTGGAGAAGCTGGACCTCAGCCGAGGGCAGCGGCTCCTGATCACCAACGGAGGCGGGGCCACCGGAGCCCTGGCCATCCAGCTCGCCGCGGCCAAGGGCATCGAGGTGACCGCGACCGCATCTGCTGCCGCCGCAGAGCGCCTGCTCGGTCTGGGAGCGATGGAGGTCGTCGACTACCACGACCCGAACTGGCCGGCCAACGTACGCGGCGGGTTTGACGCCGCACTCACCATCGCCACCGGCACGGCAGACGCCGCCCTGCCCTTGGTCCGGGATGGCGGTCGACTCTGCTCCCTGACCTCGGACGCGCCTGCGGAGGAACGAGGCATCACAAGTTGGGACCTCTACCTCGAGCCCAACGCCGCGCAGCTTGTCCAGCTGGCGGAGCAGGCCGCCGCGGGAACCTTGAAACTCGCACCGGAACCCCTGGCGCTGAGCGAGGGACCGGCCGCGTTCGCCCGAGTGGTCACCGGACGGGCCGGCGGCAAGAAGATCGTGCTCACCCCAGGATGACCCGACCGGGCACCACCCGATCCCGATGCTGGACCACGGCGCCCGCCGAGCGCGATCGAGAAGTCCTCAGGCTGAGGGTGGGCGACCGAGGAGGCGCTGTCAAAGTTTGCTCACTCCAGGGCCGCGCCACTGCCGCCACGGCAGGACGTTACCCTCACCGTCATACTTGACGTTCATCGCCTGGGAAATCGTCGTGTGGTGTCCACGGGTCCACGCAGTAGATGGCGTCGTCGCGCGGCTTGAGCAAGCAGCGTGGTCACCCAGAGGACTCTGGGCCGTCGGCGTTCTCGAAGCGTCGATGCCAGCGCAAGGCGTCCTGGCTCTGCCACGACTCCCCAAGTTCGATCTGCTCCTGAGTGAGCCCGGTCTCCTTGGCCAGCTCCTCCGGGCTGATCCTCCCACGGTGAGCCTCGATCGCACGGCCGATCTTGCCCGCCCACAGCTCGGCATCCACGAACGGCCGCTGTCTGTACACGTCGACCAGCGCATCCAAATGTTCGCGTGAACACGCCGTCAGCCACCGTTTGCCATCCGATTTCGGATCATGCACATGGATCACCGAGGAATCAGGCACCAACGCGTGGACCTCGGCCTGATCCGAGATCGCTTCCCCGCATAGATCACACAGTTCTGGCGGGACAGCACGTGCGCCCGGTTCACCTCTATCGGTCACCTACCCTTCCTACCCCACCACGACCGCTGAGCGTTACGACCCTTTGACCTCGGCAGCCGAACCTGGAAGTTAGAGCCAGCTCTCCCGCAAATTCGGCACCAGGTCACAGCGTGGATTCACGGCAACGCCGAACGTCCGAGGGGGCGCTGGTCGCCGGGCCAAATGACGTTGGCATACTGCAAAGATGGCTGGCACAGCACCGCGCATCCACATCCTTCTGGCCGCCTCGCTGTCCGTGGCACTCGCCTTCCTGACCACAGGCTGCACGACCGGCTCCTCCGCCCCCACCTCTGACTCGACTCGACCGGTCACGAGCAGTACGGCCGTTGCTGGCCGTGTGCATGTGGTCGTCACCGGCGAGGTCGACCTGACGATCACGGATGCCGTCGCACATCTGGACCGTTCCGGCGACGGCTCACTCCACATGACCGTACGAAACGACGACGGCGTCCCCGAACACCTAGGCATGGTCGCGACCCCCGGGGGGAAACGCGGGGAACTGGTCGGGGGGAAGTCGGCGGAGGGCGACGGCTCACTGTCCACCGCCGGCATTCTGGTGACGAGCGGGACCAGCGTGACCTTCGGCAGCGCCGACGGACCACGCGTCCTGCTCCATCACGTGCACGGTGTCAGCACGCGACAGACATTGCCGGTGGCCCTGCAGTTCGGCGTGGCCGGACTGGTTCGATTCCAGGCGCGGGTCTCCTCGCCCTGAGCGAGCCGGCCCGTCCGGTCGTCCGGTCGGCACCGCCGGTAGTACCCGTGAAAGGCCGCGTTCAGCGCCTGGAGTTCTTCGCCGCGCTCGGTGGGGTGGCGGCCGGGAGGCACAGTGAGCGGCTGGGCGATCCGGTCCAGGCCAGGGGCCCGCCGCGATCCCCCGGCCGACTCCTTCGGCCCTATTTGGCATCATGCAATCTTTACCTAGAGCAAAGATTCTCTTGCATTGCGGTCTACGTATCCCGGATGACGACCACCCGTCCGCCCTGGGAGGCACCATGCCCGTCTCACGCAACGCGATCGGAACCGCCGCCGTTGGCGGCGCCTTGGTCCTGACCCTTGCCGCGCTCATCTACCCGAGCATGCTGGGCATTCAGAACACCGCTTCGAACCAGTCCCGCATCATCGCCAACACCCAGTGGGGACCGCTCACCGAAGCCGACCGGAACTTCGTCGTCTTCGTGCGCTCCGCCGGGCTGTGGGAAGGCCCGTCGGGGCAGCTGGCCATGCAGAGGGGGACGACCGCGGCCGTGCGCGAGGCCGGGCGGCACCTGGTCATCGGGCACGCCGCGCTCGACGCCAGCTGTCGCAGGATCGCCCCCGAGCTGAACATCACCATCCCCAACCAGCCCACACCACAGCAGCAGGGCTTCCTTGCGACGTTCCAGTCCGACCGGGGCAAGCAGTTCGACACCGACTTCGCCAACACCCTGCGCATGACCCACGGTTCGATCTTCAACACCATCGCCAAGATCCGCTCCACCACGGAGAACACTCTCGTGCGGGCCCTCGCCGACCAGGCCAACGACGTGGTCCTGGACCACATCACACAGATGGAGAAGACCGGACTGGTCAACTTCGACCAGGTGAACTTCCAGGAGACGACCCCGCCCAAGCTCCCCGCAGCCCAGGTCACACCACCGGTGCCGCAGCCGGGCGCGCCCGTCGTGGCCCTCACGGTGCCCCCCGGGCTGTCGACCGAGGGGGTACCGACAGGCCCCGCCACGGAACCCTCACCCACGGCTTCCCCAACTGCGGGATGACCCGGCGCGCAGGAACGCCCGCACCTCCTTGGAGACCGACCGCTCATGCGCCATGACCACTGTCCGTAGCACGATCGGAACCCTTGTGGCCAGCGGGGCGTCCACGGCCAAGCTGCCGCCCTCGTCCACTCGAGCACGCGTCGCATGCGGACCACGTCCTGCGATCCGTCCCCCGTCATCGTCGGAAGCATTGGAGATCGTTCACTGAGTTCGGCCGCGACCTCCACATGGCTCCGCCGGCCTTTGGAAGCAGCAGGGAGTCCCGCTGTCGAAGGGCACGACGTCGCGTCGAGAGGCGCCCCCGGCTCCGGTTCGTTCCTCCGCGCTCTCGCCCTGGTCGTCGGGGGCTCGCCTCCGCACAGGGTCAGATGCCGATCCGCGCGTGCATGAGGGTGGCGAAGCGGCGGTGCCCGCTCGTCCACTGGTCGGTGACGTTGAAGGCAAGGTCCGCAGCGACCCCGTGGATCGCCCGCAGTCCCAGCCGCGCCCAGGGAAAGGGCGGCCCACAGCGACCATGAGGGCCCTCGTACCGAGCGTCAGAGCACTCTTCGACGTCTTCGGGCTCGGCCTCGATGACGAGGCGTCCAGTCGGAGCGAGGAGCCTGCCACAGCGGCGCAGCAGGCCGTAAGGATCACCTCCGATGCCGATGTTGCCGTCGATGAGCAGGATCGTCTGCCAGGCCCTTTCGGCCGGCAGCCGGTCGAAGACCGACCGGCACAGTGCCAGTCCGCCCTGGGCGCAGGTCAGCGCGACCGCGCGGGGCGCGATGTCCACTCCCAGGGCGAAGACATCCCGACTCAGAAGTTCCCTGCACAACCGCCCCGGTCCGCAACCGACATCGAGAACGGGGCCGACACACCGCTCCAGCACGGTCTCGTCGTCCGCCGTGGGTGGTTCATGCCAGCGGCGCACAGGCATCCGGATCCGGCGGCCGTTCGCCAACCGCAGGAACACCGGAGCCCAGGCCGGACGCAGAACCAGCGCATAAGGATCCTCCTCCGCGCCGTACTGCTCGCCCTCGTCGGTTGTCATGGTGTGGAGCCATGGTCCGTGACCGGTCGGCTTTCGTCGCCTCGGCCGGCCCGCAGGGCGCGGCGCAGCCTGAGCGCGAAGGCTACTGCCGAGGCGGCGAAGAGCGCACCGGTGATGACCAGCCACCGACCGAGGTAGACCGTGTCGGACAAGCCGGTGTCTCCGCTGTAGCGGGCCGCCATGCGGAAGACGAGGGGGAACCAGACCAGCAGGAGCAGACCCGACAGGAAGGCGGGGACGCGCAGGTGATTGATCCACGGGACTGTCGGCCCGCCGGCAGAGCGGTGGCGCAGCACGGAGAGGGCCGACAGATCGGCCAGCGAGTACAGGGGCAGCAGGATCAGGTCGTGGAGGATCGCTGCTCCGAGGAACCAGACCGCCACCGCGAGCGGCTGAACGGCGAACAGGCGCACCATGGCGTAGCCGGTGAGGGCGAACGAGGCGATCAGGACCAGTAGATGCAGGGGGCCGGAGCCGTACCAGCGGACGAATCGTGCCATGGTCACGCCCTGAAGGTGAGTCGGCCGACCCACTTGGTGTTGTTCACGCCGGGGTTGGCCGGGACGATGACTCGGGCCGGGTAGCCGTGGTCGAGCGAAAGGTCCGCACCGTTGACCCGGAGGGCGAGCAGCGAGCGGGGATCGCGGATCTGGTTGCCCCGCAGCACCACTTTGGTGAAGGGGCCCGGTGGTTGGACGGACTCGACCAGGACGCTTCCGGCGTCGGGCATGCCGGCCAGGGCGGCAAGGTCAGCCAGTCGTAGGCCGCTCCAGTGCTGATCCTCGGTGGACCATCCCTCCACGCAGGCGATCGGCAGTGCGGCGGTGTGCTGACGCATCGCCAGGAGCTGCTCACGGGTGAGGACCAGACCCGGAGCGCGGCCATGGATCTCCAGCCGCCAGTCGGGGCCGACCCGTTGGGGAGTGACCCCCACGGCCGCCGCCGTCTTGTTGATCTGGAAGGCGTTCGGGCCGCTGCCGGGGTTGCGGTTGTGTGGTGCGAGGAGCGCGGTGGCGCGGAGCCGACCGCCGATGCTCTGTCCCGCGGTCACGACGAGGAGGAGCAGTGATCCCGCGCCGACCATGCCCAGCGCGCCGCGCCGTGTCATCGTCGGCGCGGCGGGGGCAGTCGGCACCAGGCCGTCCGGATCCGGGGGTTCGGGCAGGGTGTGGGCGATACCGGTGCGCAGTTCGGCGCCAAGACTGCGCGAGCGCAGGGCATGGGTCATCCGGCCGAGCCTGAGGACCACGTGGACGACGAACGCCGCGATGAACACCCAGGCGCCGTAGAAGTGCAGGCGGTAGAACGAGCCGGGGAAGACGTAGTAGAGCTGGATGTTGAGGATGCCGGTGACGAACTCGAAGATGACACCGCCGACCAGCATCAGCAGGGACAGCCGCTCCAGACCGTGGGCGACGGACCGCACGGGCAGCCATTCGAAGAGCTTCGGGATGACCGACCACAGCTTGGCCAGCAGGACCGGAACGAGTACCACGCCCAGGGTCACGTGGACGCCCTGGAGCAGCCGGTAGAGCCAGTACGGGTGCGTGGGCCAGCTGAAGAGATAAAAGCCCAGAACGCCCTTGTCCGGGGTCTCGTCGTTGAGGGGGCTCAGGCCCGGGTTGTAGGACGCGTAGGAGAGCAGTCCGGTGACGAACAGCAACGGAATGCCGATCAGCAGGACGAGGCCGAACACCGACGTCAGCCAGGGCCCGCGGATCGGACTGCGCCAGAACTCCGGCCGGAACGGACCCGGTGGCGCAGGCAGGCGCCCGACACGCCGAGCCATCGCACGGCACCGCGCACCGCCCGCCGCCACGGCAGCGGCCACGGCGCCCCGCATGCGATCAAGCCGTTTCGGCGCCGGTCTCTCTTCGGGTCCGCGGCGTGGTGTTCCGCCAGGGGAAGCCGAACCCGGCGGCCGTCCGCCACGTGCCATCGACCGTCTCCTCCAGTCCTCGGACGGTGCTCGCCGACGCTCGCCCCAAGGCAAGCCGAACACACACAAGCTGGCACAGGTCGGGAAGGCTGTCCGGGTCCGAGGCGCGAGCAGGCGTCCACCGTCAACCGAACGGCGGAGCCGCTACCTCGGCCATCTGCCCCTCCCCCCTCGTGGCCGCTGCACCCTCGTCGGAGCGGCGCCTCCCTGTTCAGCCAGTCGCTCAGGCGCGCCACGGCGGACACGTTCTGGGCACACGAGGGAAGGAGTGGCACCAGCCGCGCGCCCGCCGGCGTCAGCTGGACTCGGGGTCGTGGCGATCTGTGTGACGATACGGCGCATGTCCCCGCTGGCGCCGGAACGATTGGCCGCTTACGCCATGGCCTGGCACCACGACGCCGAGGGGACCCAAGGGATCCGAACCGTCGAGCTGCCGCGGCCCGCCCAGCAACCTGGCCCGTATACGTGTCCGAGGAGTGCCCGGCGGCCTTTCCGCCTCGATCGCCGCCCCACGGAGTCGCGCCCTGCGTACTGCCTGTTCCACGACAACATGACCCCGCGTCGGCTCACCCGCACCGACGACTTCGATCAGCGGCACTTTCCCTACCGTTCCGGAGAACACTGGAAAACAGGCGCTGGTGCTCGTAAGGGGGTGTCGGCTCGTGACGATGAGACCCGTTCAGCGGAGAACGCTCCGTGCGAGGTTCTGGCGATTCAGGCGCAGCCCGCTTCGACGAGTGAGCGATGTCGTCGAAGCGTGGCTGCTGCTCATCGCGTGGGTCCTGGGAGTGCTGGGGGGGGCGCGACCGCGGGCCTGTTGGCCACGATGGTGGCGGACCGGGGTCTCGAGGAGGAGCGTTCCGGTCGCCACCAGGGCGTGGCAGTCCTCCTGGAGAACGCCAGGGAGGCGGTGCCGAGCCACGCGGACGTGATCAAGGCCAGTGCGACGGTCCGGTGGACGACGCCCGATGGCGGCACGCGCACAGGCCGGACCGCAGTGGCTGCGCACACCCGTGCGGAGACACATGCTCGGCGAGTGCAATCGCAAAGTAGGCGCACCCCGGAAGCGTCACAGGAACGCGGACCGTGTGAGGGACTGACGGCACCGCGCGCGCCAGCACATCTGATCTGAAGACGAAGCCGCACCGGAGGGCTCCGGTGCGGCTTCTTCGTCTCACGACTCCGCGCAGTGGTCCCGCCAGGGCGAACACCGGCGTCTCGCCGTATCACCCGTCTATCACACAACCATCACCAACTAGGCGGTCCCTCCCGGACCAGCAGGCCCTGACCTGCTATTTCATGCCCGCGCTGGACTGGCGTAGACGCCCTGGACGGTCCCTCCAACCTGTGCCACGTCGTACCGCAGGACTCGTACGCCAACACCAGATCACGCAGCGAGATCCGGACCAGGTGCGGACCAACTCGGCTCAGCAGCAGACGATTCCACCCCTTGCCGCAGGTCAGAGGCGACGGCGAGCGTGTATCACCAGCAGACGAAGAACCTGCTGGGACGAACGAGCATCGGGACCGCCGCAGTGCCATGCCAGTGCCCAGTGGACTGAGCGGCGCGACGGGCACGGTCTCCCAGCCCAATCACACAGGTGACGCCTCTGAGCGGATCGAGCCCAGATGTCTGAGTTCAACGCGGCGCAGTCAGCACCAAGTCAGCACGGGTGAGGTGAAGACGGGTGATGACGTGGGCTTTTAGTCAGCGCCAAACCAGCACGGGAGTCAGCACCGCCCCGTCAAATTACCCCGTACTACGCGTCCCGGGCTACGCTCGTTTCGACCGCCTTCGAGCCCATGAACCGCCCTTCCGCGAGCCGGCATGGTGGCCGCACGCATAGCCGCCCCCAGAACTATGTTGCCCCACCACATGTGCCCCTGACCTGCGTCTTCCTACCGTGTGCCGACACGTACCCGTCCCCACCGCACACGAGGAAGTGGCGCACATGGCCTCCGGTACCACCGCTCCCCCACCCCCCGCCAGCCTGCCCAGAATCGTCGCCGCGAGCCTCATCGGGACCACCATCGAGTGGTACGACTTCTTCCTCTACGGCTCGGCTGCCGCGCTGGTGTTCAACAAGTTGTTCTTTCCGGACTCCGACCCGCTCGTCGGGACGCTGCTGTCGTTCCTGACCTACGCCGTGGGGTTCGCGGCGCGGCCGTTGGGGGCGCTCGTGTTCGGGCACTACGGTGACCGGCTGGGGCGGAAGAAGCTGCTGGTGCTGAGTCTCGTGCTGATGGGTGGCGCCACGTTCGGCATCGGGCTGCTGCCCACGCACGCCACCGTCGGTAGCGCCGCGCCCGTGCTGCTCACCGCGCTGCGGCTGGTGCAGGGCTTCGCGCTCGGCGGTGAGTGGGGAGGCGCCGTCCTGCTGGTGTCGGAGCACGGTGACGCGCGGCGGCGCGGGTTCTGGGCCTCGTGGCCGCAGACCGGCGCGCCGGCCGGGCAGTTGCTCGCGACCGGTGTGCTGTCGCTGCTGACCGCCGTACTGTCCGACGACGCCTTCGGCTCGTGGGGGTGGCGGATTCCGTTCCTGCTCTCCGGGGTGCTCGTCATCGTCGGTCTGTGGATACGGCTGTCCGTCGACGAGTCGCCCGTCTTCAAGGAGGCGTTGGAGCGGTCCGAGGCGCGCCGGGCCGGTGCCGAGGAGAAGCTGCCGCTCGTCTCCGTGCTGCGGCACCACTGGAAGGACGTCCTCGTGGCGATGGGCGCCCGGATGGCGGAGAACATCAGCTACTACGTCATCACCGCCTTCATCCTCGTGTACGCCACCACCTCGGCCGGCGTCTCCAGGCAGACCGCGCTCAACGCCGTACTCATCGGCTCCGCCGTGCACTTCGCCGTCATCCCGGCCTGGGGCGCGCTGTCCGACCGGGTCGGGCGGCGGCCCGTGTACCTGCTGGGCGCGGCCGGTGTCGGGCTGTGGATGTTCCCGTTCTTCGCGCTGGTCGACAAGGGGTCGTTCGGGCACCTGATCCTCGCCGTGACCGTCGGACTGGTGCTGCACGGAGCGATGTACGCGCCCCAGGCCGCTTTCTTCGCCGAGATGTTCGCGACCCGGATGCGGTACTCGGGCGCGTCCATCGGTGCCCAGTTCGCCTCCGTGGCGGCCGGTGCGCCGGCCCCGCTCATCGCCACCGCCCTGCTCTCGGACTACGGCAGTTCCACGCCGATCGCGCTGTATGTGATCGCCGCCGCCGTGCTGACCCTCGTCGCGGTGGGTGTCGCGCGCGAGACGCGGAGCCGGGATCTCGCCCGGGTCGAGGAGGACGGCGACGAGCCGTCGTCGGCGGCTCCGGCCGCCGAGGCCCGGACCGTCTGACCGGCGGCCCCCGACGGCATCCGACGGCATGCGTACCGGCCGGCCCCGCGCGGGGCCGGTCAGTGCCGTCTCGGTGCCGCCAACCGGTGCAGTCTGAGCGCCAGTTGGATCTCCAGGGCCCGGGCCGGCGTCTGCCAGTCCGCGCCGAGGAGGCGGCCCACGCGCTCCAGCCGCTGCGCCACCGTGTTCACATGCACGTGCAGCGCGTCCTTGGTGCGCGCCGGGCTCATCCCGCCCTCGAAGTACGCGTCTAGGGTGCGCAGGAGTTCCGTGCCGCGCCGCTCGTCGTAGGACACCACCGGGCCGATGGTCCGCTCGACGAAGCCGCCGATGTCCCGTTCGCCGGCCAGGAGCAGGCCGAGGAAGCCGAAGTCCTCGGCCGCAGCGCCGTCCCCGGCCCTGCCCAGCAGGTGCAGCGCGTCCAGGCAGCGGCGGCCCTCGGCATAGGCGGCGGCCACGGTCTCGGGATGGCCGGCGAGGTCGGTGACGGGGGCCGAGGCGCCGACGGTGACCGACTGGTGGACGGCCGTGCCCAGATGGCGGGCGGTGCGCCGGGCCACCTCGGTGGCGGTGTCGGCGGCGCCCAGCGGCAGCAGCAGGACCGTGCCGCCGTCGCGGGCCGCGGCCAGTCCGTGCCGGGTGGCCGCGAGGTGGGAGGCCGCTGACCACAGGCGGCGGCGGGCCGCGGCCTCCTCGTCGGCGTCGGCCGCCGGGCCGTCGAGGCGGGCGGCGAGGACGACATGGGTGGCGTCCAGGTCCGCCTGGAGGCGGCTGGCGCGTTCGCGCAGCAGGCGCGGGTCGCGGTCGCGCGCGTCGAGCAGGTCGTCCAACAGCTCGCCGCGCACCCGCTGTTCGGCCTCGGCGGCGGAGCGGCGGGCGAGCAGCAGCAGCGAGGTGACCATCGCGGCACGCTCCAGGGTGCGCTGGTCGACGGGGTCGAGGCCGGGGTGGCCGCGCAGGACGAGGGCGCCGAGGAGTTCGCCGCCCGCGGCCACCGCGGCTATCCAGTCGCTGCCGTGCCGTACGGCGTGTCCCTCGGCCCGGGAGGCCTCCAGTGCCCCGGCCGGTGCCGCCACGGCCTCGGTGAAGTCGACGGTGCCGTCGAGGATCCGGGAGACGGCGGCGGCCACGTCGTGGACCCCGCCGCCGCGCAGGACGAGTTCGGCGAGCCGGTCGTGCACCTCGGAGGCGCGCTCGATGACGCCGCTGCGGTCCCGGATGATCTCGTTGGCCCGCTCCAGGCCGGCCAGGGCCGCGCGGGTCTCGGCGAGCAGGTTGGCGGTGTCGATGGCCGCCGCGGCGAGCGCGGCGAAGGAGCCGAGCAGGGCGATCTGCCCGCGTTCGAAGACCCGCGCGCGCCGGTCGGCCGCGAAGAGGACGCCGATCACGTGCGGGCCGAGCATCAGCGGGACGCCGAGGATGGCGACCAGGCCCTCGTCGCGGACTCCGGCGTCGATGGCGTGGGTGTGCTGGAAGCGGCTGTCCTCGAAGTAGTCGTCGGTGACGTACGGCCGCGCGGTCTGGGCGACGAGTCCGCCGAGGCCCTCTCCCATGCCGAGGCGCAGCTGCTGGAAGCGGGCGGAGACGGAGCCCTCCGTGACCCGCATGTAGGTGTCGCCGTGGGCGGGGTCGTTGAGGCTGAGGTAGGCGACGTCCGTGCCGAGCAGGGAGCGGGCGCGCTGCACGATCGCCTGCAGGACGGCGTCCAGGTCGCGCAGTCCGGCGAGGTCGTGGGCGGTCTCGAAGAGCGCCGACAGCTCCGCCTCGCGCCGCCGGCGGCCCTCCAGCTCGGCGCGTACGCGCAGGGCGAGGAGTCTGGCCTCTTCCAGCGCGGCCACCCGCCCGGCCGGCTCGCCCGCGGCTCGGGCGAGCAGCACGGGCTGCTCATAGGCCTCCACGGAGGCGTCGCGGGCCAGCAGGTCGAGGTACGGGGCCTCGGCGCTGCCGCTGGGTGCCGACTGCAGGTGATCGCGGGACATGGTCACAGGATTCCGTACCGGCCACCCGGCCCGGCAGGCCTGTGGAAAACTCCCGGGACCGGTGCCGTCGGGCCGGTCAGTGGGCCGTCCATCCGCCGTCCAGGACGAGGGAGGTGCCGGTGACGAAGGACGCCTGCGGGCTGCACAGGTAGGCCACGGCCTCGGCGACCTCCTCGGGTTCGATGAGCCGCTGTACGGCGCTGTCCTTCAACAGGATCTCGGAGAGGACGCGTTCCTCGGGGATGCCGTGCGCCTGTGCCTGGTCGGCGATCTGCTTCTCGACCAGGGGGGTGCGCACATAGGCCGGGTTCACACAGTTCGAGGTCACACCGTGGGCGGCGCCTTCGAGTGCGGCCGTCTTGGACAGTCCTTCGAGGCCGTGTTTGGCGGCCACATAGGCGGACTTGAAGGCCGAGGCGCGCAGACCGTGGACGGAGGACACATTCACGATCCGGCCCCAGCCTTGCGCGTACATGTGCGGGAGGGCGCCGCGGATCAGGCGGAAAGGTGCCTCCAGCATCACGGTCAGCACCGTGTGGAACACCTCGGGCGGGAACTCCTCGATGGGGCGTACGAGTTGGAGTCCGGCGTTGTTGACCAGCACATCGGTGCCGGCGGCGGCGCGTTCGGCGGCGTCCAGGTCGGTGAGGTTCACGGTCAGCGGTACGACGGTGCCCGTGAGGCCCTCGGTGCGCTCCGCCTGCCGGGCCAGCTCGGCCAGGCCGGCCGCGTCCCGGTCGACGGCGCGCACCTCGGCCCCGGCGGCGGCCAGCCGCAGCGCGCAGGCGCGGCCGATGCCGCTGGCGGCACCGGTGACGAGCGCGGTACGGCCGTCGAGGTCGAGCGCGAGGGCCTGGGAGCGGGGGCTGGGACCGGGCTGGGGGGTGCGCGAGGTCATATGCCGACCCTAAGCGGAACCCGCCGGTCACCACATGTGGTGGCCACCCATACTTCAGCCGGCACTCGTAGGGTCGAACCATGTGGGTGCCTCGGACATGGCTTGCTTGATCCGGAAGCGCCCGAACTCGTGCAGGTCGGGCAGCGCGTCCACCTCGAACCAGCCGACGTCCAGCGACTCGTCGTCGTTGACCCGGGCCTGACCGCCCACGGCCCGGCAGCGGATGGTGATGTCCATGTACTGGCAGATGTCACCGTTGGGGTAGGTCACCGGATCCAGGGCCTGGACCAGCACGACCCGCTCGGCGACGCAGTGCACCGCCGTCTCCTCGAAGACCTCCCGCACGGCGCAGGCAGCGGGCTGCTCGCCGGGGTCCGGGATCCCGCCGATCACCGACCACTTGCGTGTGTCGGCGCGCCGGCCGAGCAGCACCCTGCCCTCGTCGTCGAAGACGATCGCGCTGACCCCGGGGAGCCACAGCAGCTGTCGGCCGGCGGTGGCCCTGAGTGTGCGGATGAAGTCGGGAGTAGCCATGAGCCGACCCTAACGGCCACGGCACCACGCTCCGGCCGGTTCAGGGGGTCGTACGACGGTCATACGGCGGTCGTACGGCTACACGCCACCGGCGCGCCGGGCGCGCAGTCCGGACCCGATCGCCCAGCCGATCCCGCCCGCGGCGACCAGCACCAGGGCGATCTCCGGGAGGATGCCCAGCTCGGTGGCGGGCGTGGTGGAGGTGCGCAGCGGCACCTTCTGGACGAGGTAGGCCGGCACGAACATGCCGGTCCTCTGGGTGATCCGCCCGTCCGGCATGATCACCGCGCTGACGCCGCTGGTCACCGGCACGGTCACGGTACGGCTGTGCTCGACCGCGCGGATCCGGGACATCGCGAGCTGCTGGTAGGTCATCTCGCTGCGGTCGAAGGTGGCGTTGTTGCTCGGCACGGAGATCATCTCCGCCCCGTGCGTCACCGTGTCCCGCACGGCCCAGTCGAAGGCGGCCTCGTAGCAGGTGGCCAGGCCGACCCTGGCGCCGTCGATGTCGAACACGCCCGGCTTGGTGCCCCGGTCGAAGTCCTGGTGGGCCATGTCGGTCCAGCTCTTGTTGATGGCTCCGACGAGCGGGCGCAGCGGGAGGAACTCGCCGAAGGGCTGGATCTGCCGCTTGTCGTAGGTCTGCGTCGGTCCCTTGGCCGGGTCCCACAGGATCTGCTCGTTGAACAGCTTGCCGTCCCTCTCCACCACCGCGCCGACGGAGATGGGCACCCCGATGTCCTTGGCCGCCTGCTCGACGACGAGGGAGGCGTCGGCGTACTCGAACGGGTCGATGTCCGAGGAGTTCTCCGGCCACAGGACGTAGTCCGGCTTGGGGACCTTGCCCGCCCTGACGTCGGCGGCGAGCCTGTGCGTCTCGCGCGCGTGGTAGTCGAGCACGGCCCGCCGCTGGGCGTTGAACTCCAGTCCGGAGCGCGGGACGTTGCCCTGGACGAGCGCCACGGTGGCGGTGCCGTTCTCCGCCTTGTCGCTCACCAGCGCGCGGGCCGCGAGGGCGCCGCCCAGCGGTAGGGCCATGCTCAGCAGCGCGGCGGTCGCGGCGGCCGGCCGCACGGTGCGTGTCCGGCGCCTCTCGGCCAGGAGCCGCACGGCCTCGTACAGGCCGAATCCGGACAGGACGACCCCGAAGCCGAGCACCGGGGTGCCGCCCACGGCCGCGAGCGGCAGGAAGACGCCGTCCGCCTGACCGAACGCGATCTTGCCCCAGGGGAAGCCATCGAACGGCACGCGCGCGCGTACTGCCTCGCCCGCGATCCACAGGGCCGCCGCCCACACCGGCCACGCGGGCAGCCGGGAGACGGCGGCGACGCCCACGCCGACCAGCGCGACGAAGACCGCCTCCACGGCGACCAGGGCCAGCCAGGGCCCCGGACCGACCTCCACGCCGGTCCACACCAGCAGCGGCAGCAGGAAGCCCAGCCCGAACAGGTAGCCGAGACCGAGCGC
Organism: Streptomyces sp. NPDC023481; assembly: GCF_055560195.1. Lineage (NCBI taxonomy): Bacteria > Bacillati > Actinomycetota > Actinomycetes > Kitasatosporales > Streptomycetaceae > Streptomyces > Streptomyces sp. NPDC023481. The sequence goes on along the minus strand of NZ_JBVHJE010000011.1, from coordinate 158,726 downwards.
CGCCTTCCAGCTCCGGCCGCGCAGCACCCAGGCGAAGCCGGCGAAGGCGGGCAGGGCCAGCCACCACAGGGTGCGCGGGGGGAAGCTGACGTAGAGCAGTACTCCGCTGAGCGCGGAGGCGGCGGCCGGGAGCAGGCGCAGGATCCGGCCACCGCGCGCGCCGGGGGCGGGCGGCTCCAGCTGGTCCGGCTGGTCCACGGAAGGTGCGGTGACGGTCACCCGGGTGAGTGTACGGCGGTGGGCGGCACCGCCGACAGCACGGTCCGGCACGGGGACACCTGCGGTTGTGGCTGGTGGGGCGGGTCCGAGGAGGCCGGACGCGCGGGCTCCGGCCCCGGCCGGGCAGCTCGCCGGTATGTGGCGTGATCACACGCCCCGCTGAGCGACGCCGGACCGTCCCGCTCAGCCCGCCGTGCCCGGGGTGATCGTCCTCAGGCGGTTCCTGATGACTCTGACCGCCGACTCCGCGTTGTCCACGGTGATGGTGAACGTGTGGCCGTCCCACAGGCGGAGCACGATGCCCTCGCCACGGCGTACGACGACCGCGGTGCCCTTCTCGGGGCGCCAGCGGTAGCCCCAGCCGCCCCACTGGCGGGGGGTGACCAGGGCGGTGAACTCGGCGCCCGCCACGTGGGAGAGCGGGATGCGGCGGCGCGGCAGCCCGGCGTGCCCGCAGCGCACCTCGACGCACTCCCTGTCGAGCTTGAGGTCGACGTGCACGAAGGCGAGCGTTCCGAAGATGACCAGCAGACCGGCCGCGATGCAGCCCACGACGGACATCACCAGCGGGGCGACGCCGGCACCCCAGGCCGAGTCGACGGCCAGTTCGATACCGAGTGCCATACAGGCGGCACCGACCAGGGCCAGCAGCCACTGGACCCGGTTGGTGGCGCGTCCCGTCCAGACGTCCGGGAGCGGAGTGTCGTCGGCGTCGGGGTGGTCCCTCATGGTGACGAGGTTACTCAGGTTTGGCCGCGCGGGGAGCCGCCCGCGGCGGGTGACTGCTCCGTGCGGCCCAGACCGTGGCCCGGGCGGCCGTGGGCGGCCTCCGGCGCGGTGCCGGTCAGCTGCGGTCGGCGAGCGGGCCGTTGGACGGCAGCAGCCGCCCCTCGGCGTAGTGCAGCGCGGAGGCGGGCAGCGGGCCGGGCCGGCCGCTCAGCAGGACCGTCAGCGTGCCCTCCGCGGGGGCCTCCGGGGCGGGAAGTTCGCCGAGCCGGCGCAGGGCCTGGGCGGCCACCGCTCCGGCGGAGCCGTGCAGCACGAGCGGGGCGGCGTCGGGGCGCTGGACGGCGGCGCGGATACGGTCCGCCACCAGCTCGTAATGGGTGCAGCCCAGGACGACGGTCGTTACATCGTCGGGCGTGAGCGCGGCCGCCGCGGCGACGGCCGCGTCGATGGCCGTCTCGTCCGCGTGCTCGACTGCCTCGGCCAGACCCCAGCAGGGCACCTCGGCCACCCGCACACCGTCGGCGAAGTCCTCGATCAGGCCGCGCTGGTAGGCACTGCCCGTGGTGGCGGGGGTCGCCCAGATGGCGACGGGTCCGCCGCCGGCCGCGGCCGGCTTGATCGCCGGAACCGTGCCGATGACCGGGATACCGGGCTCCAGGCGGGCGCGCAGGGCGGGCAGGGAGTGCACGGTGGCCGTGTTGCAGCCGATGATCAACGCGTCGGGCCGGTGGGCCGCGGCGGCCTCGGCGACGTCCAGCGCGCGCCGGGTGAGGTCCTCGGGGGTGCGCGGCCCCCAGGGCATGCCGTCCGGGTCCAGGGAGAGCACGAGATCCGCGTCGGGCCGCAGGCGCCGTACCGCGGCGGTGGCCGCCAGCAGGCCGATTCCGGAGTCCATGAGCGCGATCTTCACCCGGCCACGATAGACGATGCCGACGTGGAGGCCGGTCGGGTGGGGCAGACTGCGGACCGTGAGCGCCTTCTTGTGGATCACCGTCGTATCGCTGGCCGCCTGGTGCTGGCTGCTGCTCTGCCAGGGCTTCTTCTGGCGCACGGACGTCCGGCTGCCACGGCGCCGGGAACCGGACGAGTGGCCCTCGGTGTGTGTGGTCGTACCGGCGCGCGACGAGGCCGGCGTACTGCCCGACAGTCTGCCGTCGCTGCTGGCTCAGGACTATCCGGGCCGGGCGGAGGTGTTCCTGGTGGACGACGGGAGCACGGACGGCACCGGGGAGCTGGCCCGGGAACTGTCCCGGCGGCACGGCGGGCTGCCGCTCACGGTGGGCTCGCCCGGTGAGCCGCCGACGGGCTGGACGGGCAAGCTGTGGGCGGTGCGGTACGGCATCGAGTCGGCACGCGCGCGTGGCCCCGAGTACCTGCTGCTGACGGACGCGGACATCGCGCACGCGCCGGACAGCCTGCGCGAGCTGGTGGCGGCGGCCCTCACCGGGGGCTTCGACGTCGTGTCGCTGATGGCGCGGCTGCGGGTGGCGAGCCTGTGGGAGCGGCTCGTGGTCCCGGCGTTCGTGTACTTCTTCGCGCAGCTGTACCCCTTCCGCCGGATCGGCCGCCGGGGGTCCCGTACGGCCGCGGCGGCGGGCGGCTGTGTCCTGCTGCGCGCGGACATGGCCGAGAAGGCGCGCGTACCGGAGGCGATCCGGGGCGCCGTCATCGACGACGTGGCTCTCGCGCGCGCGGTGCGGGACGCGGGCGGCCACATCTGGCTGGGGCTGGCCGACCGGGTGGACAGCGTGCGCCCCTACCCGCGCCTGCGCGACCTGTGGCGGATGGTCTCGCGCAGTGCCTACGCCCAGCTGCGGCACCACCCCCTGCTGCTCCTCGGCACAGTCGCCGGGCTCGCGCTGGTGTACCTGGTGCCGCCGGCCGCCGTGGTCGTGGGCGCGGCCGGCGGCGGTACGGCGACCGTGCTCGCCGGGGCGTCGGCGTGGGCGGTGATGGCGGGCACGTACCTGCCGATGCTGCGCTACTACGGGCAGCCGCCGTGGCTCGCGCCGCTGCTGCCGTTCACCGCGTCGCTGTACCTGCTGATGACGGTCGACTCCGCCGTGCAGCACTACCGGGGGCGCGGGGCCGCCTGGAAGGGCCGCACCTACGCCCGCCCCGCCGCCGTACCCGACGAGGGCTGAGCCGGGCTCACTTGCGGCCGGGCGTCCACGTCATGCCCCAGCCGTAGGCGCGGTCTATGGTCCGCTGGGGGCTCGCCCCGCGTTCGGGTACCAGGTAGCGGGCCTCGCGCTGGACGAGGAGGTCGCCGCCGGTGTTGGTGATCAGCGCGAGCGCGCACACCGGGGAGGCGACGGTGCACTCGTCCAGCGAGAACTCGATGGGCGCGCCGTGCTCCGGCCGGAGGGTGACGGTGGCGTGCAGGTCGGCGAAGGAGCTGGCGCCCTCGTAGATGGTGACGAAGACCAGGATGCGCTGGAAGTCGTGCTTGTGGTCGAGGTTGACGGTGAGGTTCTCGCCGCTCGCCACGGCGCCGGTGCGGTCGTCGCCGTCGAGATGAATGTACGGCGGCCGGTGCAGCGATCCGAAGGAGTTGCCGAGGGCCTGGACGACTCCCTTGCGGCCGTCGGTGAGTTCGTACAGCGCGCACAGGTCGAGGTCGACCCCGCCACGGCCGTCCCGCCGGCCGCCCCAGCCCGGGGACTGCTTGCGCGACTGCCAGTTGAGGTTCACGCGCATGACGCCGGAGGTTCCGCCCTGCTTGGCCAGCGAGACGGACGGGGCCGCCTTGGTGAGGGTGACCTTGGACAGGCGGACCGGCCGGGCGGCGGGTTCGGTGGCGGGCGACGGGGTCGCGGCCGCGCGGGTCGGCGGGGCCGGTGCCGCGGCGGGAGCGGGCGGTGGGGTGTCCCGGGCCGGTGCCGTGGGCGGTGCGGCGTGCCGGGGTTCGTCCACGGTGATGCCGAAGTCCGTAGCGAGGCCTTCGAGTCCGCTGCTGTAGCCCTGGCCGATGGCACGGAACTTCCAGCCGCCTTGGCGGCGGTAGAACTCGCCGAGCACGAAGGCCGTCTCCACGGTCGCGCCGGGACTGTCGAAACGGGCGACGACCTGGCCGGTGGCCGCGTCGGTCACCTCGATGTACAGGTCCGGGACCTGCCCGAACGTCCCGCCGTCCGCGGAGGCGGCCAGGACGATCCGCTCGATGCCGCCCTCCACGCGCGCGAGATCGGCCAGCAGGCTGTCGGTGACGCGTCCGCCGGCCGTCCTCTTGCCCTCGTGGCGCACGGCGCCGGAGGCGTGGGCGGGCTGGTTGTAGAAGACGAAATCCCCGTCGGAGCGCACCTTTCCGGCCGCGAGCAGCAGCGCCGAGGCGTCGGCGTCCGGCACGCCGGGGCCGGAGTGCCAGCCCAGTTCGACGCGCAGCGCCGTCGTCGGCACCGCCGTGTTCGACCCTTTCGACATTGACATGTACGCCCCCATCACGTGTCGGTTCGGCTGCGTGCCATCCCTACCCGCCCCACGCGTCACCGGGCACGCGGACGGCCGCGAACAGCGCACGGCAGACGGCCCGGACCGCCGTGACCAGCGCGGCAAGATCGCCGGTCAACCGAGGGTAACGCCGAAGAACCTCGACTTTTACGCGATCTAAACGTCGATCGGCGTCCTTTTTTGCCGACTTCGCTCGGATTGGGGATCCCGGGTCACTGACGACACGGAAATCAACCGTCTTATCGGTCTCCCCAACCAGCACATCGTGGGCTTAACTTATGTGCCATGACCTCCCCCCGCTCCACTTATGGTGGCGGCTACTACTCCGCCTCCTTCCCGGACACCCCGATCTACGACTCGCTCGTCGCCGAGCGGGGCACCCCGCAGATCGCCCCGATCCGGGTCCCCGCCGCCTATGACACGGGCAGCAGCCTGCCCGCCCTGCCGTCGGGCCTCCCCGCCCTCCCCGCGGCCCCCTCCCAGCAGGCCCCGGCCTACGGCTACCCGCAGGCGCCGCAGCCCGCGCCGTTCCAGCAGGCGCCCACGGCGTACATCCCGCAGCAGGCGAACGCCCCGCGCGGCTATCCCGGCCAGCAGGCCCCGCAGCAGCAGCGGCCGATGGCGCCGGGCAACGGGTACGAGGCCATGCGTCCGGCCGCGCCGCGCCCCGCGCCGGCGCCGTACCAGGACCCGTACAACAACCAGCAGTACCGCGGCTACTGACGGCGCGCCCCTGCTGTCGGTGCCGCCCGGCACGACGGACGGCACGGGGAACGCCGCAACGGAGTCGATCCGCGTCCGTCCGGTCGGGGCGTGCCGGGGCATTCCGCGCCGGGAGGCGCGGGTGCAGCCCTGACGCCCGGCCGGGGACCGCTATCGGACGGTGATCGACGACGGGGGGAAAGGTCGTCACACGGCGGGAGCAGCCGCGCCCCGCACTGGCCGCCGCCGAGCCTCTGGCCGGCGGCGGCCTTCGTCTGTCCGCGGCCGATACGGCCCCGGCGGCTGCCGGGTCGCGCCCGGCGCCGTCCCGGCGGCATGTGTCTGCATGTGTCTGTCCGGGCACGGCACAGCTCCCGCGGCCTTCGTCTGTCCGCACGCCCGGCACGGCTCCCGCGGCCTTCGTCTGTCCGCGCGCCCGGCACGGCTCCCGCGGCGGACGGAAAGTGGTCCGGCGAAGATCCGCGGGACCGGGAACCCGGGCGTGATCCCGGTCGTTGAGCAGGCGTGAGAAATTCATGAGAGGCCGCGTGCGCCGGGTGCCGCGGCGGACGTGACGTCGCTCTCTCCCGGTCCGGTCCGGGAGTCGGGCGCCGACGCCGGGGGTGAGGACGGACCGGAAGGGGGTGGGCACATGCGAGCACTCACCGGGCTGTGGCGCTGGCGGCACAATCCGCTGTGCCGTAGGACCGATCTGGCCGAGGCTTGGGTGGCCCTCGTGGCGCTGCTGCTGGTCGCCGTGGCCGCACCCGTGACCGGTTTTCTGGTCGGTGCCGCCGCCCGGGACTCGCTCCAGCGTTCCGCACGACAGCAGCAGCACGCGCGCCACCTGGTCACGGCCACCGTGGTGCGGAACCTGGGCGGAGTCATGCCGGAGGCCGACCGCGACACCAGCTCCGCGCGCGAGATCCACAGCCGCGTCCTCGCGAGCTGGCCGGGACCGGACGGCACCGCACAGCACGGCCCCGTTCTCGCAGACCTCAAGTCACCGCACCGCGGGGACCACTTCGGACTCTGGGCCGACCCGCACGGCCGAATAACCACCCGCCCGCTGGACTCCGCGACGGCGGCGACGCACGCGGTGCTCGCCGGGCTCGGCACGGCACTGCTGACGGCGGGCCTGGTCGAGGGCGGCCGGCGCCTGACCGTATGGTGCCTGGTCCGCCGCCGGTACGCGCGCTGGGACCAGGCATGGGACCGGGCGGGCCCGGACTGGGGCAAGGCGGGCACCGGCAGCTGACGGCCTCGCGGCTCTGGTCAACCATGCGTGCACGCACACGCTACGGTGGACCGGCCGAAGCGCTTTCGGCGACGACCCGCGGGTGCGTGAACCCCGGGGCGCGCAGGTGACCGGTGGCGCGAACGCGCTCACGCCCCTGGGGTCGAGCACGGTCGCCGCCCGGGCGCCGGCGGCAGCGCCCCGGCGGGCAGCGAGCCATCAGTACGACGAGGTGGGGGCACGGCAACGCCATGGCACAGGGCACGGTCCAGGTGACGCACACCGGTACTTCGCGGTGGCGGCGCCGCACGGGTGAGTACGCTTCGCTCGCCGCCGCCCTGGAGGCCGCCGCCGAGGGCGACGTCCTCACGGTCGCCCCCGGCACCTACCGGGAGAACCTCGTCGTGCAGCGGGCGGTGACGCTCCGGGGGCCGGAGGGCTCACCCGGCTCGGTGCGGATCGCGCCGGTGGACGGGGTACCGCTCACCGTGCGGGCCTCGGCCGTCGTGCAGGACGTGCACGTGGAGGGCCAGGACGCGGCGGCGCCCGCGGTACTGATCGAGGACGGCACGCCCGAACTGGTGGCCCTGCGGATCGTCACCCGGTCCGCCGCCGGCATCGAGGTGCGCGGCGGCGCCCGACCGACCGTCCGCCGGTGCACCGTCGACAACCCGGCGGGCATCGGGATCGCCGTACTCGACGGCGGGAGCGGGGTGTTCGAGGGGTGCGAGGTCGTCGCGGCCGGGCAGGCGGGCGTGGCCGTGCACGGCGGCGCCCATCCACGGCTGGAGCGCTGCCGGGTGCACCACGCCTCCGGCCCCGGGCTGGCCGTCACCGGCGAGAACTCCTCGCTGGAGGCGGTGGGGTGTGAGGTCTACGAGGTGCGCGGCTCCGGGGTGCAGGTCACCCAGCGCGCCACCGCGCACCTGACCGACTGCGATGTGCACCGCACCACCGCCGACGGCATCACCCTGGACACCGACGCGGTGCTCACCCTCGCCGACTGCCGCATCCACGACATCCCGGAGAACGCGGTCGACCTGCGCTCCCGCTCGGTGCTCACGCTGACCCGGACGACGGTCCGTCAGTTCGGGCGCAACGGCCTGTCGGTGTGGGACCCGGGGACCCGGGTGGACGCCAACCAGTGCGAGATCTTCGACAGCACCGGTGACTATCCGGCGGTGTGGGTGAGCGACGGGGCCACCGCCGTCCTCGACTCCTGCCGGGTGCACGACGTGCCGGACGCCCTGTTCGTGCTGGACCGGGGTTCCCGCGTGGACGTGGTGGACAGTGACCTGTCGCAGGTGCGCAACACGGCCGTGTCGGTGAGCGACGGCGCGACCGCGCAGCTGGACGACTGCCGGATCAGGGAGGCGGCCACCGGCGCCTGGTTCCGCGACCACGGCAGCGGCGGCACGCTCGACAACTGCACGTTGGACGGCACCCAGACCGGAGTCATCGTCACCAAGGGCGCCGACCCGACCATCGAGCGCTGCACGGTCGACTCCCCTTCCGAGGCCGGTTTCTACGTGTCGGCGGGCGGCCGGGGCAGCTTCCTGAACTGCCGGGTGACCGGCAGCGGCGGCTACGGCTTCCATGTGATCGACGGCTGCCGTACGACGCTGCGCAAGTGCCGCACGGAGCGGTGTGCGCGCGGTGGGTACGAGTTCGCCGACGGCGGCCCGGACGCGGGGGCCGGCACCGGGCCGGTCGTGGAGGACTGCACCAGCGACGAGAGCGGCGGTGTGCGGGCGCCCGCGGCGCGCGAGGCGGCCGTGCAGACGGTGCCGCAGTCCGCCGGTCTGCTGGGCGCGTTCCCGGGGCAGCGGGCGGCGGAACAGCAGCCGCCGGTGGCCGCCGTGGAGCCGGAGAGACCGCAGCGCACACCGAAGGACGTGCTCGGTGAACTCGACGCGCTGGTGGGCCTGGAGAGCGTCAAGCGCGAGGTGCGGGCCCTCACGGACATGATCGAGGTGGGCCGGCGCCGGCAGCGGGCGGGGCTGAAGGCGGCCTCCGTCAAACGGCATCTGGTCTTCACCGGCTCCCCCGGCACCGGCAAGACGACGGTCGCCCGGCTCTACGGCGAGATCCTCGCCTCGTTGGACGTGCTGGAGAAGGGCCACCTGGTGGAGGTGTCCCGGGTCGACCTGGTCGGCGAGCACATCGGGTCCACGGCGATCCGCACCCAGGAGGCCTTCGAACGGGCGCGTGGCGGTGTGCTGTTCATCGACGAGGCGTACGCGCTGTCACCGGAGGACGCGGGGCGGGACTTCGGCAAGGAGGCCATCGACACGCTGGTGAAGCTGATGGAGGACCACCGGGACGCGGTGGTGGTGATCGTCGCCGGGTACACCGCGGAGATGGAGCGCTTCCTGTCCGTCAACCCGGGTGTGGCCTCCCGGTTCTCCCGCACCATCACCTTCGGCGACTACGGTCCCGGGGAGTTGCTGCGGATCGTGGAGCAGCAGGCCGACGAGCACGAGTACCGGCTGGCGCCGGGGGCGTCCGAGGCGCTGCTGACGTACTTCACGCAGCTCCCGAAGGGCCCGGCGTTCGGCAACGGCAGGACCGCCCGGCAGACGTTCGAGGCGATGGTGGAGCGTCATGCGAGCCGGGTCGCCCAGCTGGCCGACCCGACCACCGACGACCTGACCCTGCTGTACGCGGAGGACCTGCCGGAGCTGCCCTGAGCGGTCCGTGGCCTCAGCCCCCGGTGTCCGGATCCGGGCGCCGGACCGGCACCTGGGGGCGCAGGCGGGCCAGGAGGCGGGCCCGTTCGCGGGTGAAGACGGGGTCCGACTGGTAGTCGGAGTGGCCGAGGATCGGGGCCGGGAGGGGGTGGTCGGGGCTGCGGCCGTAGGCGAGGGGGTCCCGTAGCGGTTCGTGGTCGACGTCGGGGGCGGTGTCGTCGGGGAATCGGGCGGGGACGCGGACGGGGCCGCCGATGGGGTCGGTGCGGCGGTAGAGGTTGCGCCAGCAGGCGATGTCGCGGTGCAGGGCGGCGAGGGCGGGCGGGCCGAAGTGGGCCGGGAACCAGCGGCCGTACAGGCGCTCCAGCGGGGAACCGTAGGTGAGCAGGGCGACCCGCGCGCGGACGGGCGGTGGCAGTTGCCAGGCCGCCGCGGCGGCGAGGACGCTGCCCTGGGAGTGGCCGGACAGCACCAGCCGGCCGCCGGTGCGGTGGGTCCAGGTGGCCATGCGCCAGGTCAGGTCGGGGACGGCGCGTTCGGCGTAGCAGGGCGGGGCGAAGGGGTGGGCGGCGCGGGGCCAGAAGGTGCCGACGTCCCAGAGGATGCCGATGGTGCGGCGCGCCGAGGCGTCCTTGTAGGCGCGCCGTCCCCAGGTCACGAACAGCAGGAAGCCGAGTCCGACCAGCCAGGAGCCGAGCGCCTGCGAGGTCTCGGCCACGGCCCGGACGAGGTGGTGGGCGTGCCGGGCCGCTCCGTCGGGTGTCTCCCGCGTGAGCAGGGCTCCGGCCAGGGCGGCGCTGCCCAGGACCAGGGTGGTGGCGGTGAGCACGGCGACGACGAGGGGCGCGCGGTCGGTCAGGGTGGCCATGGCCCGGGCGTGGGCGATGGCGCGGGTGCGGGACGGGTCCTCCGGTTCGCCGGGGTGCTCGCGGCGGACCCGGTCGCGTTCGGTGCGGGCGAGCCGGGCGGTGCGGGTCGCGAGCGCGGCGGTCAGCAGGAGCAGGACCGCGAGGAGCGGTGGGATGGCGGACGCCTGCCAGGTCAGCAGGACGGGCGGCCCGGCGAGCAGGGCGCGGGTGCCGTCCAGCCAGTCGGCGACGCGCTGCGCGACCCCGCCGGACATCACCCCACCGAGCGCGCAGGCGAGCAGCGCGACGGCGGGGCCGCCGAGGCCGCGCATTCCGGCGCGCGGGTCGGGGCGGCGCCGGTGAAGGTACCCGGCCACGGCGGCGAGGACGAGGACGAGCAGGCCCTGGACCAGCATGAGGGCGCCGAACGCGGGGTCGCCGGGCAGCCTGCCCGTGGACCGCCAGCCGGGCCGGGACCAGCCGGCGTAGAGCAGGGCGAGCAGCAGCAGGGCCAGCGCGGCGAGCGGCAGAGCGCGTACGAGGTGCCGGTCCAGCCGCCGGTCGGGGCGGCGTTCGCTACGGCCGCGGCGGCACACCACGCCCACGACCGCGGCCCCGCAGCCGAGCAGGGCCACGACCAGCAGCCGACCGAGCAGCTCCAGCAGCGCCGGCCCACCACCGCGGTGATCGAACCGCACCGCCGGCACGACGACGGCCCCGGCCACGGTGAGCAATCCGGCCGCGGCATGCGCGGCCCGCAACCGGGCAACCAGCCGCCGCCCATACCAGAACCCGGCCCGAGCGAGAGCACTGCCGTGGGGGACGGGGGCGTCCCGCCCGGGACGGGTGTCCGGCGCGGCGGCGGAGGTCTCCGCCACGGCACCCGGGGCGTCCCGCTCGGGGCCACGGGCGTCCGGTACAGGGCCGTGGGAGATCCACTCGGGGTTGTGGGTGCCCGGCACGGCAGCGGAGGTGTCCGCTACGGCACCCGGGGCGTCCCGCTCGGGGCCACGGGCGTCCGGTACGCGGCTGCGGGTTCCGGGTACGGGACCATGGGCGTCCGGCGCGCGACGGCCGGCCTCCCGCTCGGGGTCGTGCGTGCCCGGTGAGGGACCGGATGCATTCCGCTCCGAATGGCCGGCGTCCGGCGCAGGGCCGTGGGTGTCCCGCTCCGAATGGCGTGCGTCCGGCACAGAACCGTGGCTGTCCCGCTCGGGATTTCGCGCGCCCGGTAAGGGGCCACGGGCGTCCGGAAGGGTGCCGTCGGTCGGCGGTGTGGTGGCGGAGAGGGGCTGGTGGGACTCGTAGGCGCGCCAGGTGCGGTGGGAGAGGTACCAGAGCAGGGCCGTCAGCGCGGTCGGCAGGGTCGCGGCGAGCGCGAGGCGGCGGCCCGGTGCGCTCCACCAGCCGCCGGATCCGGCCGGCGCTCCGGGGCTCGCCGGTTCGAGGAAGCCCAGCCAGGAGTGGCGGCGCACGCAGGCGTGGGTCCCGGCGCACTGCCAGGCGACCAGGTCGAGGGCCACCTCGCAGGCCGCGGCCACCAGCAGCACGGTCAGGGTGAGGGCGACCAGGCGCACCAGGAGGCCGTAGAGCCGGACGGTGCCCGGCCGAGCGGGCGCGGCGGGCCGCATCCAGTGGGCCAGGTTGACGACCATGAACGGCAGCAGTAACAGCCACAGGGCGCGGCTGCCGTCCCCGGAGGTGAGGTTGCACCAGACGTACGCCTCGCGGACCGGTTCGCGGGGGTGCCGTCCGGCCGGGGCGGTCTCGGTGTCCTCGGCGCGCCGGAAGACCGCGGCCGTGTCGTCGCCGGTGACCCGTACCGTGCGCGGATCACCGAGCATCTTCTCCGGCGTGGCGCCACCGACCCCGTGCACCAGCAGCTCCAGCTCGCTCTCCGCCTCCCCGCCGGCCGAGCGGTCCGCAGGGCACATGGGCTGCCGTTCCGCCCGCGCCCCCGACCCCGCCGGGTACGGCCCGGACCAGTCGGGCCCACCCGACCGGTCGGCGCCCTCCCCCGCTACCGCCCGGCGTACCTCGTCCCGCCCCGCCGGCCGGCCCCCGCGCTGCTCGGCGGAGCTGTTCTCCGTGCGTTTCACTGTTCTCGCACTTCCCCGTGACGCCTGACGTCTGTGTGTCGTGCGGGCGTCAGGATCTCGTGTCCGGCGGGCGTGTACGGCTCTCGTCACGGAATCTCCCCGAACCGGATCACGGCGGACGGTTCGGCAGGCGGTGGCGCAACCGGGGCCGAGCCGTGAAAAGATGGGACGCCCGTGCGCTGCCGGACGGCCGGAACGTCCTGGTCGGAGCCGGTGCACCGGGCGTGTCGGACGGATGGCGGCGAAAGGACCGGAGCGTACGTGAGCGAGAATCAGAACCTCCTCGCGGAGCAGCGCCGCGCCCTGATCCTGGACGAGGTCCGGCGCCGGGGCGGGGTGCGGGTCAACGAACTGACCCGCAAGCTCGGCGTCTCGGACATGACCGTGCGCCGCGATCTGGACGCGCTCGCCCGCCAAGGTGTGCTGGAGAAGGTGCACGGCGGTGCGGTGCCGGTGGTCGAGGCGAGCACGCACGAGCCGGGGTTCGAGGCGAAGTCGGGGCTGGAGCTGACCGCCAAGGAGGACATCGCACGCGCCGCGTCGCGCCTGGTCGGCCCGGGGTCGGCGATCGCGCTGTCCGGTGGTACGACGACGTACGCGCTCGCCCAGCACCTGCTGGAGGTGCCCGAGCTGACCGTGGTGACGAACTCGGTGCGGGTCGCGGACGTCTTCCACGCGGCGCAGCGCACCTCGGGACAGCGGCAGGGCTCGGCCACGGTGGTGCTGACCGGCGGGGTGCGCACCCCTTCGGACTCGTTGGTGGGGCCGGTGGCCGACCAGGCGATCGCCTCGCTCCACTTCGATCTGCTGTTCCTCGGGGTGCACGGCATATCGGTGGAGGCCGGCCTGTCCACGCCGAACCTGGCGGAGGCGGAGACCAACCGGCGGCTGGTGCATTCCGCGCGCCGGGTCGTGGTGGTCGCCGACCACACCAAGTGGGGTGTGGTGGGGCTGAGTTCGTTCGCCGCCCTCGACCAGGTCGACCTGCTGGTGACCGACGCGGGTCTGCCCCCCGAGGCGCGCGGGGAGATGTCCGAGCACCTGCGGGTGGTGGTGGCGGGCGAGTCCGAGGACGAGGACCCGGCAGACATCTGAGGACCTGTCAGCTAAGGTGACGGGGCCCGGTCAAGCACCCTGTGGGAGCGTCACGAGGGGGAATCGTCCATGGCTCGTCGTCTGCGCCCGGTGGATGTCGACTTCATCGGGGTCGCGCCCGTGCGGATGGTCTTCGCGCGGAACATCTCCGCACCACCCGAGCAGGTCTTCCGTGCGCTGGCCGAGGACGTACCCGGCTGGGCGGAGTGGTTCTCGGCGGTGACGTCCGCGCGGGCCACCGACGGCGGCGCCGGGCGGGAGATCCGGCTCCGGGGCGGCGGACGGTTCACGGAGACGGTGCTCGTGGCGAAGGCGCCCGAGGTCTATGCCTACCGGGTGGACGCCACCAACGCGCCGGGCGCCCGCGCCCTGGCCGAGGAGTGGCACCTGGCTCCGCACGGCACCGGCACCCGGGTGCGGTGGACCTTCGCCGCCGATGGCACGGCGCTGTTCCGGTTCGTCCTGACGCTGGCCCGGGCCGGGCTCGAGCGGGCCTTCCGGGACGCGGTGACGTCCCTGGACCGGCGGCTTACCACGCGCTGATCAGTCGCGGGCGAGCTGCGCCTCGGTCACGACCGCTGCCATCAGCTCCCCGTCCAGCAGGGAGACGTCCGCCAGCCGGGAGGCCGCGGACAGCGAGTTCAGCAGGGTCTTGGTGACGCGCAGGGCCGCCGGGGGGCGGCGGACGACGGGTTTGGCCCAGGCGGCGACGGCCGCGTCCAGCTCGTGCGCGGGGACGACCTTCTGCAGGATGGACAGGGACTGGGCCTCCGCCGCGGTGAAGGCCCGGCCGGTGAGGACCAGTTCGCGCACCCGGGCGGCGCCGACCTCGTTGATGAGGCGGGGCAGCAGGCCGCCCCAGGCGGTGGGCAGCCCGAGGGCCAGCTCGGGCAGCCGGAAGGTCGCGTCCTGCGCTCCCACCCGCAGATCGCAGGCGAGCGCCAGGGCCATGCCCGCCCCGATGACCTTGCCGTGGACGCGGGCGATGGTGACGGCCGGGTTCCCGGTCAGGGCGTCGCAGACGCGCCGCGCCTTGGTTCCCGAGGCCCGGATGCCGCTGCCGGTGGGGTCGTCGGCGAGGTGCCGGGTGAACTCGCCACGGTCCCCGCCGAGGCAGAAGTCGTCCCCGCCGCCGGTGAGCACCAGGACCCGGACGTCCGGATCCTGGTCCGTCAGGACCGCCAGGAGGTCGTCGAGCAGGGCGTCGGTGACGGTGTTGCCGTGCCCGGGGGTGTTCAGCTCGATGGTGAGGACGGGTCCCTCGCGGTGGGTCCGCAGGGTCTGCTCTTCGGGTCCGGCCGGGAGGGCCTCGTAGGAGAGGGCGGTCATGTGGTCACTTTCAGGGAGGTGACGCGCCGGAAGGCCATGCGGGGCGCGTAGGTCGGGGCCGCGGTCGGCCGCAGGGTGGGGAAGCGTTCCAGCAGCTGGGTGAGGAGCTGGCGGGCCTCCAGGCGGGCCAGGGCCGAGCCGAGGCAGTAGTGGGCACCACCGCCGAAGGTGAGGTGGCCGCCCTTGCGGAGGATGTCGAAGACGTGCGGGTTCGCGTTGCGGCGCGGGTCGTGGTTGGCGGCGCCGTAGAGGACGTGGACGGTGGTGTCCCTGGCGACGGGTACGCCGGCGAGCACGGTGTCCTCGGCCGCGTAGCGGGTGTTGAGGTGGATGGGCGGGTCGTAGCGCAGCACCTCGTCGATCGCGTCGTCGAGGTGTGCGGGGTGCCGGCGCAGCCAGTCGGCCCGGGTGGGTTCCCTGGTCAGGAACCACACCGCGTTGGTGAGCAGGGTGGCGGTGGTCTCCAGGGAGGCGATGGTGATGAACATCGTCAGGTCGTAGAGCATCTGGTCCGCGGCCGCGCGGTCGTCGGGGTACTGGGCGTCCCAGTGGCGGATCCAGCCGGAGAGGACATCGTCGCCGGGGTGGGCGCGCCGGTGGGCGACGAGGCGGGTGAAGAAGTCCCGCATCTCGGCGGTGGCCCGGGCGGAGACCGCCAGTTCGCTCTTGGTGGGGAGCAGTTCCTGGGCGTGGACCTGCCGGTGGGTGAAGTCGAGGATGTGCGGGTAGTGCTCGGCGGGGACGGCGAGCCACTGGCCGACGGTGTGGACGGGGAGCTGGTCGCCGACGAGGGGGACGAAGTCGGCCGTGCCGTCGGTGCGCAGGCGTAACTCCAGGCGGTCGAGGAGCCGGGTGACGTGGTCGGCGATCCGGGGCCGCAGGGCTTCCAGGGTGCCGCGGTCGAAGAGGTTGCCCAGGGCGCGGCGCTGGACGGTGTGCACGGGCGGGTTGAGGCGGGAAAGGGTCCGGGTCATCTCCCGGGTCGCCGGTTCCCGCCAGCGCGCGGTGTCGGCCTGGCGTTCCTGCCAGTCGAAGTCGGGGACGAGCCAGTTCCTGCCGCGCAGGATCTGGCTGCACGCCTCGAATCCGGTCACGAAGTAGCCGCCCCAGGGAGCCGGCACCAGGTCGCCCAGTGCGCGCAGTTCGTCCCAGACGGGGAGGGGGTCGGCCCGGCCCTCGTCGGACCGCAGGCGACGAAGGAGGGGGATGACGGCTCGCCGGTCGGTGGTGGTGCCGCTTACGACGCCCACGGCGGTCACGCGAAGCTCCTTTGCGGCTGGGCGTTACCGTTACCGTTACCGCTGGAACCTACCCTTCCCCTCTCCTTCGTCATGCGCCTGACAGTGTTGCTCCCGTCACATGCGGCACATCCGGCCCGGACGATGTACATCCGGCCCGGCGCTTTACATCCGGCCCGGACGGTGTCCATCACACCCGGAAGATGTCCAGAAAACTGCTCCAGAAGCCCTTCTTCCTGGCCGGTTCCTGACGCGCGGCGGCGGCCGGGGCCGTGGGCAGCGGCTGCTCCGGCGCGGTGACGGTGCGGTTCTGCAGCGCGGCGGCCATGCGGGTGGCCGGGGTCGGGCTGAAGGCCACGGGCAGGGCGACGAGGGCCCGGTGGAACGGCCCGGGCCGCCATTCCAGCTCCTTCTCGTGGACCGCGAGCGTCAGGTCCGGCAGCGCGTTGAGGATCTTCTCGATCGCGGTGACGGCGATGACCTGCGCCGGGTCCTTGGCCGGGCAGGCGTGCGGGCCGGCTCCCCAGGCCAGGTGGGCGCCCTTGCTGTGCATCCGGCGCGCCTCGGCCAGCGCGGGGTCGGTGTTGGCGGCGGCGAAGCTGATCACGACCGGCGTGTTGGCCTGCGCCACCACTCCCCCGAGGTCGACGTCCTGGACGGGATAGTGGGTGGCGTAGTTGGCGATCGGCGTCTGGTTCCACAGCACGTGATCGATCGCCTCCTCGATCAGCAGACCGGAGTCGCGGCCGCTGGTGTCGGGCGACAGCAGCAGGAGCAGGGCGTTGCCGATGAGGTTGCGCTCGGGTTCCACGCCGGCGCCCATCAGCATGACCAGCTGGTCCTTGAGTTCCTCGTCGGTGAGTCCGGCGGGGTGCTGGATGAGCCAGGAGGTGACGTCGTCGCCGGGCCGGCGGCGCTTGAGCGCGATCAACTGCATGAGGCAGCCGGTGAGTTCCTCGTTCGCGCGCAGGGCGTCCTGGCCGTCGAAGATCGCCGACATGGCGCTGGTGAGGGTGTCGCCGATGTCCGCCGGGCAGCCGAAGAGCTTGTTGAACAGCAGCAGCGGCAGCAGTTTGGCGTAGTCGTTGAGGAGGTCGGCGCGGCCCCGCTCGCTGAACTGGTCGATGAGGTAGTCGGCGAGGGGTTCGACGTCCCGGCGGATCCGGGTGATGTTGAGCCGGGCCAGGCTGTCCGTGACGGCCTTGCGCAGCCGCAGGTGCACGGCACCGTCGGTGAACAGGCAGTTCGGCCGGTACGCCATCATCGGCAGCACCGGGTTGTCCAGCGCGATGTGCCCCTCGTTCAGGGCCTTCCAGCGGCGGGCGTCCCGGGCGAAGAGGGTGGAGTTCTGCAGCACGCGCAGGGCCGTCTCGTGGCCGACGACCAGGGTGGCGTCGACCCCGGGTGCGAGTTCGACCGGCCCGGCGGGACCGTGGGCGCGCAGCCGGTCGTAGACCTGGTGGGGGTCGGCGGCGAACGCGGTGTCGTGCATGGGGCATCTGCCGCCGGCGGGGGCGGGGGCTGACTGGCGGTCCATGGGGTTCCTTCTGGGGGCTCCGGGCCGGGGGTCCGGGGGATGGGGTCAGCGGGATGGGGGTGCCCGCGGGATTGGAGGTCGGGGGATGGGGGTGTCAGGCGGCTCGGGTGAGCAGATGGCGTACGAGCGCGATCAGCGCGTGGGCGGAGGAGTGCCGGTCGCGGGCGTCGCAGTAGACGACGGGTGTGTCCGGGAGCAGGTCGAGGGCCTCGCGCACCTCGGCCTCCTCGTAGGCCGTGCCCGGTGTGAAGCTGTTGACGGCGATGGCGTATTCGAGGCCGTACCGCTCGACGAGGTCGATGACAGGGAAGGTCTCCTCCAGCCGGGCGGGGTCGACCAGGAGCAGCGCGCCCAGCGCGCCGCGCGCCATGTCCTCCCACAGCTGCATGAACCGCTGCTGGCCGGGGGTGCCGAACAGGTACAGCACGAGGTCGTCGCTGAGCGTCAGCCGGCCGAAGTCCAGGGCCACGGTGGTGGTGGACTTGTCGGTCACGCCCCTGAGGTCGTCCACGTGGAGCGACGCCTGGGTCATCTTCTCCTCGGTGCGCAGCGGGGTGATCTCCGACAGCGAGCCGATGAAGGTCGTCTTGCCGACGGCGAAGTGCCCGACGACCAGGATCTTGGCGGCGTTGGTCACCGCGCTGGAGACGTATATGGATCCGGGGGCCGTCTCAGCCGATGAGGGATTGGAGTCCATTCAGAACCTTTTCCAGGGTCGCTCTGTCAACGTTCTGAGCCCGGGGCGGCTCGGCGCGGCGCAGCAGGTGGCCCTGCTCCGATAAATCGGTCAGCAGCAGCCGGGCCACCCCCACCGGCAGCCCCAGGTGGCCGGCCACCTCGGCGACCGAAAGGTAGCCGCCCGCGCACAGCTTCCAGATCGCCATCACCTCGGGGCCGGCTCCCAGCGGGGGTGTGCGGTCGGGAGCCAGGGTGACCAGGGTGTGCAGCGCCAGGTCGTCCGCGGCCGGCAGGGTCCGGCCGCCGGTGATGACGTAGGAGCGGACGAAGTCGCTGGTGACGGACGCTTCCTCGCGGGGGGACGTCATGCGCCCACGCCGTTGTCCGAGCGCGGCGCCACACTCATCGCCTTGCTCAGGGCGGAAACCGTCTTCTGCATGCGGAAGGACATGGCCTCCATGTCGACGTCCGGCGCGGCGGAGACGGCGAGGTAGGAGCCCTGGCCGGCCGCGATCAGGAAGATCCAGCCGCCGTCGTACTCCAGCAGCGTCTGCTTCCAGATCCCGTGTCCCGCTCCCACGAACCCGGCGACGGCCCGGCTGAGCGACTGCATGGAGCTCATCGCGGCGGCGTTGGTCTCGGCATCGTCCCGTGCGATGTCGTCGGAGCGCTGCAGCAGCAGGCCGTCGCCCGAGACGAGGATCGCGTGCCGGGCTCCGCGTACCTCGAGTACGTCGTTCAGCACCCAGGACAGGTCGATGTTCACTTGTTGTCAGGTCCTTCCGTGGTGTTCGTGGTGCGCCCGAGTTGAGTTCCACGCGCGAACGCCCCGAGCCGCGACGCCGTCACCTCGCCGGCCGGCTCGGACGGCGCCTGCTGACCGCCGGTGTCGAGGGACGGGACCACGGTGACGGGGCCACCGCGCCGCCGGCGTTTGGGCAGGCCTCCCGAGGTCGTCCCCACCACGTGCGAGGGCCCCACGACCGGGACCGGCGCCAGTCGCTGGGGGGCCTCCCGGCCCTCGTCGTCCTGGTCGTCGGCCGCGGGGGACGGCGCGTCGGCCGCGAGCAGGCTTTCGGGCACACGGATCACTGCACGCACTCCGCCGTAGGGGGACACGGAACCGACGGAGACGGCGAAGCCGTAGCGGGCGGCGAGCATGCCGCACACGGCGAAGCCGAACCGCGGCGGGTCGCCGAGACCGGTGATGTCGACGGGACCGTCGACCGACAGCAGCGCCGCCGCCCGGTCCTTGGTCTCCTGGTCCATGCCGAGTCCGGCGTCGTCCACGATGAAGCACAGCCCGGTCGGTACGGCCTGGATGTTGACCTCGACGGGGGTGCCGGGCGCGCTGTAGTTGGTCGCGTTGTCCAGCAGCTCGGCCAGGACGACGGCCACCGGTTCGACCGCCTTGCCGACGAGGGAGACGTTGACCTGGGAGTGGACACCGACCCGGTCGAAGTCCTTGATCCTGCCCTGGGCGCTGCGCGCGACGTCGTACACCGTGGCGGCGCGTTCGCGGCGGCCCAGCCAGCCGCCGCACAGCACGGAGATGCCCTTGGCGCGGCGGCTGAACTGGCTTCCGGTGTGGTCGACCGTCATCAGGTCGGCCAGCACCTCGGTGGTGTCACCGTACTTCTTCAGCAGGCTGTCCAGGAGGACCTGCTGTTCCTCGGCGAGCGACTGGAGCGTTCCCATCGCCGACTTCAGCACCGCCTTGGTCGCGGCCTCCGCGTCCGCCCGTACATCCGCGAGGTCCCGCTGGTGCTGTGCGGTCAGCCCGCTGATGTGCGCGTGGAGCCGACCGGCGTCGCCGCGGGCCGCCCCCAGCTCGGTTTCCAGGTCCTTCCTCGTTCTTCGGAGCGCCATGTTGGTTCTCCGGGCCCGCAACACTGCGACGACCGCAGCGACGAGCACCACAATCAAGATCCACAGCAGTGGATCCTGGGTCAATGACGTCATGAGACTCTCTTCAAGTCGCATCGCGCCAGGAGCGTGAGTGGCGCGACGGTGCCTTCGAGACTGTCCCCCCGGACGCGTTGGTGACACGCCGTCAGCCCATTGAAAAGTGGGATGATCTTATCAGTCACACAGGCACAACCGGCTTGCCCAGAGCCTCAATTGAGACGTCACCAAACCCACACGGCACCGCAACCCGCCCGTCGTACGACGGCTGCCGCCGGGAGGGTCAGGCGGGCCACACGCCCGTCGCCAGGAACGAGTCGAGCGCTGCCGCGTACGGCGCGATGTCCAGGCCCTGCTCCGCGAGCCACGCGTCCGAGTAGTACTTGTCCAGGTACCGGTCGCCCGGGTCGCACAGCAGGGTGACGACGCTGCCGGTACGCCCCTCGGTCACCATCTCGGCGACGATCTTCAGCGCGCTCCACAGGCCGGTGCCCGTGGAGCCGCCCGCCTTGCGGCCGATGGCCCCCTCCAGCGCCCGTACGGCGGCGACGCTGGCCGCGTCCGGAACCTTCATCATCCGGTCGATCGCGCCGGGCACGAAGCTGGGCTCCATGCGCGGCCGGCCGATGCCCTCGATCCGGGAGCCGCAGTCGCAGGTGACGTCCGGGTCGCCGCCGGTCCAGCCCTCGAAGAAACAGGAGTTCTCGGGGTCGGCGACACAGATGCGGGTGTCGTACTGCATGTAGTGGACGTAGCGCGCGAGGGTCGCCGAGGTGCCGCCGGTCCCGGCCGTCGCGACGATCCAGGTCGGCTCCGGGAAGCGCTCCAGCTGCAACTGCCGGAAGATCGACTCGGCGATGTTGTTGTTGCCGCGCCAGTCCGTGGCCCGCTCGGCGTAGGTGAACTGGTCCATGTAGTGGCCGCCGGTCTCCACCGCGAGGCGGGCGGACTCCTCGTACATCTTCCGGGAGTCGTCCACGAAGTGGCACCGTCCGCCGTGGAACTCGATCAGGCGGATCTTCTCGGCGCTCGTCGTGCGCGGCATGACCGCGATGAAGGGCACGCCGATCAGTTTCGCGAAGTAGGCCTCGGATACGGCCGTCGAGCCGCTGGACGCCTCGATCACCGGGCGGTCCGGGCGGATCCAGCCATTGCAGAGGCCGTACAGGAACAGGGAACGGGCGAGCCGGTGCTTGAGGCTACCGGTGGGGTGGGTGGACTCGTCCTTCAGATAGAGGTCGATGCCCCAGCGCTCGGGCAGCGGGAAGCGCAGCAGGTGCGTGTCGGCCGACCGGTTGGCGTCCGCCTGGACCTTGCGGACGGCCTCTTTCAGCCAGACTCGGTAGGCGGCGTCACTGCGGTCGACGTCGAGGGTGGCGCCGGTGGTGGGCCGGGAAGTGGTGCTCACGGCGGGGCTCCTTACGCTGATCGCCGACGGCGCCTCACGCGGGCCGGCAGATCGAGCATAGGCAGCTTTCAGACGGCTTCCCACCTGCATAAACGCATCTTTGAGCCACCCAAAGACACCCTGGGGCACGCGCGTGCGAGCCACCGGGGGCGCACGGGCGCGCGCGCTTCGGACGACTGTCGCACGGGCCCCGTGCGTACTGGTGCTCCACGCGGTGGCGGGGCAGACTGCACGCGACGGGACCACCGTCCCGGACGGGGGCGCACAGGGAACCGAACGGGAACACCGTAAGGGGGCGGCGAGAGATGGCGGAGCCGGAGTTCACGGCGAACGGCGTGCGCATCGGCAAACGCCTGCGTTCGCTCACCCGGGCCGGACAGGTCCGGATCAGCGACGGCAGGCTGCAGTTGCTCACCAGCTACGGCAGCGAGATCGACAGCGCGCCGGTGCAGGCGGTGCGCGCGTCCAAGCCGTGGTTCGTGCCGGAGGACCGGGCGCTGGCCGACGTCAACGGCACGCGGTACCTGCTGACGCTGGGCGAGCACGACCCCGCGCCCGGGCAGCCGGGGCCGCCGGCCGCACGGCGGTTCGTCGAGGCGGTGCGCCGGGCGGCGGGACGCGGCGGCTGAGGCCGTACGCCGCGTACGGAGCGCGGCGGCCGGTCGCGGCGAGTTGCGGGAGCGCACCCGCTGCGTCACGCTGGTCTCACGTCACTCTGGGTTTACCGGCGATAACGCTGCGAACCAGCCCGCCGGCCACGACAGCAGGCGGACGTTTGGACGCAAGCACCCTGCTGGATCCGTTGTTCTCCGTGTTCTTCCGGTTCCTCCGGACCTCACATCGGGGAGTCGCAGCCGTGATCAGTCACCCAAGCAGGCACTGCACGGTGGAGCTCCAAGCCCTGCCGTCGCGGATCGGCCAGGTCCGCAGAATCGTATCTGCGCAGTTGCGCTACTGGCATCTGGACCCGTTGATCGACCGGGCCGCGCTCGGTGTGACGGAGCTGCTGAGCAACGTCCACCGGCACGCCAGGCCCGACAAGTCGTGCACCGTCGAGCTGGAGCTGCTGCCCGACCGGCTCACCGTCTCGGTCCGCGACCACGACCCGCGTCTGCCGGTACCGGCCGACGCGCCCGACCCGGCGGACACGACCCCGCTGGCCACCTGCGGGCGGGGCCTGGCGATGGTGGCCGCGGTCAGCGAGAGCTGGGGCGCGCGGCCGGACGGAGAGAACGGCAAGGTGGTCTGGTTCACCCTGCCGGCCAAGACCGGCCCAGGCGCTTGTCCGGCCAGGCCGCCCCGGGGGGCGAACGCGAACCTTCCGGCATCGGTGCGAGCGGGCTCCGGGGCGGGGGTTTCGGTGCCGGCGGCCGGAGCGGGGAGGACGGGTTCGGCCCGCAGTGGGGCGTCGGCACCGGCGGGGAGCGGGGCTTCGGTACCTGTCGGGGCGGGGAGTTCGGTAACGGCTGGGGCGGGCAGTGCTGTTCCGGCGGGCGCGGCGGCTTCCGTTGCGGCTGGCGCCGGGAGTTCGGTACCGGCCGGCGCGGCGGCTTCCGTTGCGGCTGGCGCCGGGAGTTCGGTACCGGCCGGCGCGGCGCCTGTGGCGCGGCCGGTGTCCCCCGGTACCGGTACACCCCCTCCCGCCAGGCCGGCCGTTCGCAACTGAGCCAGCAGCAACACGCTGGCCGACGGCAGTAGTTGGACCCCCTGGACCCCATGGCAAGGGGCCCGGGGCGTTCGCGTTCCGCGCCGGCGGCCCCGAGTACGTCCAGCCGAGCCGGACGTAGCCTGCGACGACCGCCTCCCCGCCTGCTCGCCTCCCGGCAGCGCCAACCAGCTCCGGAGTATGTGGAGTTGGCCTCCTCCACGGCGACAGGCGCGCGCCCGGCAGTGGTGACCACGCCCCCGGCACCAAAGACGCCCCCACCCCGCCCCGCAGGGCTACGCCGCGCCCGCGAGTGCCCCCAGTGGGTCGTCCAGTACCGGCTGCCAGGCCAGTTCCGCCGCGCCGACCAGGCTGTTGTGGTCCAGGGTGCAGGGCAGGATGGGGACGCCGCCGCTCTGGCCCCACAGGCTGCGGTCGGCGACCACCGCGCGCAGCCGGGCCGGGTCGGCGTCCAGCAGGGTGCGGTGCAGGCCGCCGAGGATGATGCGGTCGGGGTTGAGGATGTTGACCAGACCGGCCAGACCGAGGCCCAGGCGGTCGATGAGGGCTTCGGCGGCGGCGCGGACGGCCGGATCGTCGTACTGGTTGCGCAGCAGGTCGTCGGCCTGCTGGAGCAGCGACACCTCGGGGCCGGGCTCGCGGCCCGCCTCCACGAGCAGCGCCAGCGGGTCCGCCTCGACGTCCAGGCAGCCACGGCTGCCGCAGTGACAGGGGCGGCCCTCCGGGTTGACGGTGAGGTGGCCGACCTCCAGCGCGAGCCCCGAACTGCCGGTGTGCAGGCGGCCGTCGAGGACGAGCGCGCCGCCGACCCCCCGGTGCCCGGTGGCCACGCACAGCAGGTCCCGCGCGCCACGCCCGGCGCCGTGCCGGTGTTCGGCGAGCGCGACCAGGTTGACGTCGTTGGCCGCGAACGCGGGTCCCTCGATGCCGGCGGCGCGTACGCACTCCGCGAAGATCTCGCGGACGGGGGCGCCGACGGGCCAGGCCACGTGCAGCGGGTTGAGGGCCAGCCCGTCGGGTTCGGCGACGGCGGACGGCACGGCGAGTCCGGCGCCGACACAGCGCCGGCCGGTGGTGCGCAGCAGGTCGGCACCCGCCTCGACCACCGAGCCGAGCACCTTCGCCGGGTCGGCCTCGACGGTCTCGCAGCCGGGGGCGGTCGCCACGATCCGCCCGCCGAGGCCGACCAGCGCGGCCCGGAAACCGTCGGCGTGGATCTGCGCCGCGAGGGCGACGGGCCCGTCCTCGGCGACCTGGAGCCGGTGCGAGGGGCGTCCCTGGGAGCCGGCCGCCGCGCCGGGCCGTGCGTCCACCCGGATCAGGCCCAGCGCCTCCAGCTCGGCGGCCACCGCGCCGGCCGTCGCGCGGGTGACGCCGAGTTCGGCGGTGAGCACGGCCCGGGTCGGTGCCCGGCCGGTGTGCACCAGCTCCAGCGCGGGTCCGAGCGCGCCGCGCCCCCGGTCCAGCCGGGCCCGTGAGGTGGTCCTCTCCCCCGTTGTCCGGGGATCCGCCTTGCCGCTCATGAGGGCGAGTCTCCCATGATCCGCACCCGGTGTGGCCTGCGCCGCCGGCTACAGGCCGCTGACCCTCAGGGTGATGTTCAGCCGTCCGGCGAGGCCCAGCCGGGCCGGTGCCGTGCCCGGGCGGACGCGGGGCACGCCGTGGTAGGCGAACCGGGACGGGCCGCCGAAGACGAACAGGTCACCGCTGCGCAGCTCGACGTCGGTGTACGGCTGCCCTCGTGTGCCGGTGTTGCCGAAGCGGAACACGCATGTGTCGCCGAGGCTGAGCGAGACGACGGGCGCGTCCGCCTTCTCGTCGGCGTCGCGGTGCATGCCCATCCGGGCGTCGCCGTCGTAGAAGTTGATCAGTGCGATGTCGTACGGCGCGGCCGGTACGGCGTCCGGGCCGAGCGCGTCGGTCACCGCGCGGCGGCCCAGTCGGCCGAGCCAGTCCGGGAAGGGCTTCACCGGGCTGCCGTCGCCGTCGGCGACGGTGCGGGCGTAGGCGTACGGGTACCAGTGCCAGCCCAGGCAGACCTGCCGGGCGGTCATGGTGCCGCCGCCCGGGGTGCGGACCGTGCGCAGCCCGGCGGGCGGCCGGGCCCAGTCCCGGCAGGCGGTGAGCAGGGCGCGCTGCCGTTCGCCGTCCAGCCAGTCCGGGACGTGCACGGCGCCCGGCGCGACCTCCGCGCGCTCCCTCGCGAACAGCTCGTCCTCCATGCCCCCATCCTGCCCCACGGGGTCTGATCTGCGGCTCGGTTAGCCTGGACGCACGATGAGCGACCGTATGACGACACCGTGGGGCGAGGTCGAGCTGACCCGCTTCCCCGAGGACCCGCGCGACCCGCTGCGCGCCTGGGACGCCTCCGACGCGTACCTGCTGCGCCACCTGGACGAGGAGAAGGTGCCGCTCACGGGCACGGTCGTGGTGGTCGGGGACCGCTGGGGTGCGCTGGTCACCGCGCTGGCGGAGCACCGGCCGGTGCAGATCACCGACTCCTTCCTCGGTCAGGAGGCGACCCGGGCGAACCTGGCGCGGGCCGGCGTGGAGCCGGGTGCGGTGCGGCTGCTCACCACGCAGGACCCGCCGCCGGAGCGGGTGGACGTGCTGCTGGTGCGGGTGCCGAAGAGCCTGGCCCTGCTGGAGGACCAGCTGCTGCGGCTGGCGCCCGCCGTGCACGCGGACACGGTCGTGGTCGGCACCGGCATGGTGAAGGAGATCCACACCTCCACGCTGCACCTGTTCGAGCGGATCCTCGGGCCGACCCGGACCTCGCTGGCCCGGCAGAAGGCCCGGCTGATCCTCTGCTCCCCCGATCCGGCGCTGGAGCGGCCCGCGAACCCCTGGCCGTACCGCTACGCGCTGCCGGACGGTGTCGGCGCGGTGTCGGGGCGCACGGTGGTCAATCACGCGGGCGTTTTCTGCGCCGACCGGCTGGACATCGGGACCCGTTTCCTCCTGCGGCACCTGCCCGGTCCCGGGGCCGGACGCGTGGTGGACCTCGGCTGCGGCAACGGTGTGGTGGGTACGGCGGTGGCGCTGGCGGATCCGGCGGCCGAGGTGCTGTTCGTGGACGAGTCGTTCCAGGCGGTGGCCTCGGCGGAGGCGACGTACAAGGCGAACGGGGTGCCGGGGCACGCCGAGTTCCGGGTCGGGGACGGGCTGGCCGGGGTGGCTCCCGGCAGTGTGGACCTGGTGCTGAACAATCCGCCGTTCCACTCCCACCAGGCGACGACCGACGCCACGGCGTGGCGGATGTTCACCGGGGCGAAGCGCGCGCTGCGGGCGGGCGGCGAGCTGTGGGTGATCGGCAACCGCCACCTCGGCTACCACGTGAAGCTGCGGCGGTTGTTCGGCAACAGCGAACTGGTGGCGTCGGACCCGAAGTTCGTGGTGTTGCGGGCCGTCAAGAAGGGCTGATCAGCCCCCCGCCCGGGACAGCACCCCGATGATCCGCCGTACCTCGCGGGCCATTGCCTCCCGTCCGACGGCGAGGTACCGGCGCGAGTCGACGGCTTCCGGACGGGCGGCGAGGAACTCCCTGATGGCGCCGGTCATGGCCGCGTTGAGCGCCGTGCCGACGTTGACCTTGGTGATGCCGTCGCCGACGGCCGCGACGAGCCCGTCGTCCGGTACCCCTGAGGAGCCGTGCAGGACGAGCGGCACGGACAGGGCGGCGGACAGCCGTTTCAGCAGGCCGAGGTCGAGCACGGCGGTGCGGGTGGTCATGGCGTGCACGCTGCCGACGGCGACGGCCAGGGCGTCGACGCCGGTGCCGGCCACGAAGTCCCGGGCCCTGACCGGGTCGGTGCGGGCGCCGGGCGCGTGCGCGTCCAGCGGGGGACGGCCGTCCTTGCCGCCGATCTCCCCCAACTCGGCCTCGATCCAGAGTCCTTGGGAGTGCGCCCAGTCGGCGGCGGCGCGGGTCGCGGTGAGGTTGTCGGCGTACGGCAGGCGGGCCGCGTCGTACATCACGGAGCTGAACCCGGCGTCGGGCGCCTGACGCAGCAGGTCGTCGCTCTGCACGTGGTCGAGGTGCAACGCGACCGGTACGGCCGCCCGTTCGGCGGCGGCGACGGCGGCGCGGGCCAGGGGAAGGAGCCGCCCGTAGCGGAACCTGACGGCGTTCTCGCTGACTTGGAGGACGACCGGGGAAGCGGCGGTCTCGGCGCCGGCGATGACGGCCTCGATGTGTTCCAGGGTGATGACGTTGAACGCGGCGACGGCGGAGCGGGCGGCGGCGGCCCGGGTGATCAGCTCGCCGGTGGACGCGAGGGGCACGTGGGGTGTCCTTCCGGGACGGGTCCGGCGGGTTTCAGGGAGTGAGGATCACCGAGCGGGTGAGGTGGCGCGGGCGGTCGGGGTCGAGGCCCCGGGCGGCGGCGACGGCGACCGCCAGCCGCTGTATGCGGACGAGTTCGGCGAGCGGGTCGAGTGCGCCCTGGATCCAGCGCCCGCCGGTGGCGCGGACCTGTTCCGC
Organism: Streptomyces sp. NPDC023481; assembly: GCF_055560195.1. Classification (NCBI taxonomy): domain Bacteria; kingdom Bacillati; phylum Actinomycetota; class Actinomycetes; order Kitasatosporales; family Streptomycetaceae; genus Streptomyces; species Streptomyces sp. NPDC023481. The sequence continues at coordinate 131,413 of NZ_JBVHJE010000011.1, read as the reverse complement.
GAGCCCGTCGGGCGCGGGGCCGAGCATCCAGGTGGCCGTGCCGGCGGTGGTGACGCTGATCGGGCCGTGCCGGTACTCCATCGCCGGGTAGGCCTCGGTCCAGGACAGGGAGGCCTCGCGCATCTTCAGGCCGGCCTCCTGGGCGAGTCCGACGGTCCAGCCGCGCCCGAGGAAGGTGAACTGCGCGCAGTCCACGAGGCCTTCGGGCAGCGGGGTGGCGAGGGCGGTGCGCGCGTCGGCGACGACCGTGTCGGTGTGCAGGCCGAGGTGGGCGCGCAGCAGGGTGAACGCGGTGGTAGCGAACCGGGTCTGGACGACGGAGTTTTCGTCGGCGAAGTCCAGGACGACGAGGTCGTCGGCGGCCGACCTGACCGGGGTGCCGGGGTCGGCGGTGACGGCGGTGGTGCGGGTGCGTCCGCTCAACCGGCCGAGGAGGTCCAGCACTTCGGTCGTGGTGCCGGAGCGGGTGAGGGCGAGGACCCGGTCGTACGACCGCCCATGCGGGAACTCGGAGGCGGCGAACGCGTCCGTCTCACCCTGGCCGGCGCCCTCGCGCAGCGCGGCCACCGCCTGGGCCATGAAGTACGAGGTCCCGCACCCGACGACGGCGATCCGCTCCCCCGGCCGCGGCAGCGCGTCCCGGTGCCGCCCCGCCTGCTCGGCCGCCCGTGTCCAGCACGTGGGCTGGCTGTTCAGCTCGTTCTCGACATGGGTCATCGCCCACACCCTCCCCTGAGTGATTGTTCTTGCAAGATAGGGCGATCTTTCGAGCACAATCAAGCATGCGGACGCGAAAGACGGGTGCGTTAGGGTCGCCGGAGAACGATCGGAACGGAGGCCACGCATGTCCCGGGACGCCCGCTGGAAGGCGCTGCTGGAACTGCTCGTCGAGCGCGGCCGGCTGGAGGTCGAGGAGGCGGCGGCCGAGCTGGCGGTGTCGGCGGCCACGATCCGCCGCGACCTCGACCAGCTCGCCGAGCAGCAGATGCTGGTCCGCACCCGGGGCGGGGCGGTGGTGCACGGGGTGTCGTACGAACTCCCGCTGCGCTACAAGACGGCCCGGCGCGCCCCGGAGAAGCAGCGCATCGCCAAGGCGGTGGCCGAACTCCTCGCGCCGGGGGAGGCGGTGGGGCTGACCGGCGGTACGACCACCACGGAGGTGGCCCGCGCGCTGGCCGTGCGCGGCGACCTCGGCACCGGCTCACCGGCGCTGACCGTGGTCACCAACGCGCTGAACATCGCCAACGAGCTGGCCGTGCGCCCCCAGTTCAAGATCGTGGTGACGGGCGGGGTGGCGCGGGCGCAGTCGTACGAGCTGATCGGGCCGCTCGCGGACGGGGTGCTGAGCCAGATCACGCTCGACGTGGCCGTGCTCGGTGTCGTCGGCTTCGACGTCACGCACGGGGCGGCGGCGCACGACGAGGCGGAGGCCGCGATCAACCGGCTGCTGTGCGAGCGCGCCGAGCGGGTGGTGGTGGCCGCCGACTCCAGCAAGCTGGGCCGGCGGGCGTTCGCCCGGATCTGCGGGGCGGAGCTGGTGGACACGCTGGTGACGGACACGGCGGTGGACCGGGAGACGGTGCGGCGGTTCGAGGAGGCCGGCGTCCGGGTGCTGACCGTGTGAGCGCGCCGGCCGGGTCAGAAACGGCCCAGGTCGGCCTTCACGAATCCCGCGCCCCGCTGGTCGTTGCAGCCCGTCACCGTCCGGCCGGCCGGGTCGGGCCAGCTCTGCTGGGCCTGGAGCGCCGCGCTCACCAGCGTCAGCAGCAGATCGACGTCGCTCGCCGCGTCCAGGCGCAGGGTCACCCACTGCGAGCCGGGTACGATCCTGACCACCCCCGAGTCCCTGAGGTCCCTGGCGAACCGGCGGATGGCGCGGTCGGTGAGCCGCAGGTCCACATCCCGCTCGGAGTGGAAGTGGACGACCTCGCCGTGGAGCGAACTCACCGCCCGTCCCAGTCCGCAGCTCGGGACGGCCCGTCTCAGGTCCGGCCAGGTCGCCAGTTGCGCGAACGCGCGCGAGGCCAACGTCATGGGCCCATCATGACGCGCTCATCCGCGCGCAACCAGCTCGTGAGCGAGCATTAACCGACCTGTATCCACCACGGGCCTCGGGATCCGCACAGGAATCCCTCTGTCGAGCGCGGTTCACGGGGGCGACCGCTCGGCCCCGATTCTCCGTTGACTGCGGCCGAACGGCCGTGCGACGGTGAGGAAGCGCTCGTCCGGAGCATCCCGGGGAACTGGAGGCAGACCGCTGTGACCTTCGGAAACGATGACTCACGCCAGGCCATGGACCGTAGCCTGACCGTGGATCAGGTGGAGTTGTTCGAGAAGGAGTTCGCCGCCCGGCCGGTGAACCGGCTGATGCAGAACGCGGTCACCCAGACGCGCGTGGACGACGTGGCCCTGGACCGGCGGGTGCTCACCGGCATCGACCACTCGGTCTCCCACCACCTGGACGACTGGAAGGCAACCAACCAGAAGCAGAGCGGCCGGTGCTGGATGTTCGCCGGGCTCAACCTGCTCCGGGTGGGAGCCGCCCGGAAGCTGGGTGTGAAGGACTTCGAGTTCTCCCAGAACTACCTGCTGTGGTGGGACAAGTTCGAGCGCGCGAACCACTTCCTTGAAGCGATCATCGAGACCTCCGGCCGGGAGGTCGGCGACCGCACGGTGGCGCACCTGCTGACCGATCCGATCGGTGACGGCGGGCAGTGGAACATGTTCGTGGCCCTGGTCGCCAAGCACGGTCTGGTGCCCAAGTCGGCCATGCCGGAGACCCACAGCTCCTCCGCGACCCGGGACATGAACCGGGACCTGCAGACCCTGCTCCGCCAGGGCGCCCGCGACCTGCGCGGCCTGGCCGCCGAGGGGGCCGAGGCCCAGCGGGCGCGCAAGCGCGAGGTGCTGGCCGCCGTCCACCGGGTGCTCAGCATCCACCTCGGCACGCCTCCGCAGCGGTTCCTGTGGCAGTGGGAGGACAAGGACAAGGAGTTCCACCGCGACGGCTGGCTCACCCCGGCGGAGTTCGCCGCCGCGTACGTGCAGCTCCCCCTGGAGGAGTACGTCTGTCTGGTGCACGACCCGCGCGAGTCCAGCCCGGTCGGCCGTACGTTCACCGTCGAGTACCTGGGCAATGTCGTGGACGCCCCGCCGGTGGTCTACCTCAATGCGCCGATCGAGCTGCTGAAGCGGCTGGCCATGGAGACGGTCGTCGGCGGCGAGCCGGTGTGGTTCGGCTGCGACGTGGCCAAGATGATGCGTCCGGACGCCGGCGTCTGGGACGCCGCCCTGTACGACTACGCGGCGGTCTACGACGCCCCCTTCACCCTGGACAAGGCCGACCGGCTGCTGCACCACGACACGCAGATGACCCACGCCATGCTGTTCACGGGCGTCGACGTGGTGGACGGGAGCCCGCGCCGCTGGCGGGTGGAGAACAGCTGGGGCGAGGAGAAGGCCGACAAGGGTTTCTGGACCATGAACGACTCGTGGTTCGGCGAGCATGTCTTCGAGATCGCGGTCCGGCGCTCGGCGCTGCCGCCGGAGCTGGCCGCCGCCCTCGACGAGCCGCCGATCGTCCTCCCGGCCTGGGACCCCATGGGTGCGCTCGCGGACTGAGCGTTTCCGCGAGGAAGGAGAGAGCCCCGTGGAGACTGCCGAGTTCCTCGAGACCTTGGACCGCGAGGGTCGGTTGCTGGCGGCGGCCGCCGCCGCGGCGGGGACCGGTGCCAAGGTGCCGACGTGCCCGGAGTGGCAGGTGCGGGACCTGGTACGGCACACCGGGTCGGTGCACCGGTGGGCCGCCGCCTTCGTCGCCGAGGGGCACACCGCGCCCCGGCCCATGAGCGACCCGCCGGAGCTGGACGGTGCCGAGCTGGTGGACTGGTACCGGGACAGCCACCGGCTGCTGGTGGACACCCTGGCCGCCGCACCCGCCGACGTGCGGTGCTGGACGTTCCATCCCGCGCCCAACCCCTCGCCGCTGGCCTTCTGGACCCGGCGGCAGGCGCACGAGACGACCGTGCACCGCTACGACGCCGAGACGGCGCGCGGCGGTACGCCGTCCCCGATCGCCGCCGGCTTCGCGGTGGACGGCATCGACGAACTGCTGCGCGGCTTCCACGCCCGCTCCCGGAGCCGGCTGCGCAGCGAGGAGCCGCGTGTGCTGCGGGTGCGCGCGGTGGACGCGGGGGCGGACGCGGTGTGGACCGTACGGCTGACGACCGCGCCGCCGGTGACCGTGCGGGCGGCACAGGGGCCGGCCGAGACCGAACTGTCGGGGCCCGCCGACCAGTTGTACCTGGCGCTGTGGAACCGTACGGCGGTGCCGCGGGTGACCGGCGACGCGTCGCTCGCGGCGCTGTGGCGGGAGCGCTCCGGGATCTGACGCCCGGCCAGCCGGCGGAGGGTGACGTCAGCCGGCGTCGGACAGCATCCGGGCCAGCACCGCGCGCTGCACCGGCCGGACCTCGCCGTGCAGCGCGCGCCCCTTCGCCGTGAGCACCACCCGCACCCCGCGCCGGTCCTCCGGACACATGGCCCGCTCGACCAGGCCTTCCTTCTCCAGGCGGCCGATGAGCCGGGACAGCGCGCTCTGGCTGAGGTGGACCCGGTCGGAGATGTCCTGCACCCGGTAGGCGGAGCCGCCGTCCCCCGCCGTGCCCTCGGCCAGCAGGTCGAGGACCTCGAAGTCGCTCGCGCACAGGCCGTGGCCGTGCAGCGCCCGGTCCAGTTCGCACTGGGTGCGGGCGTGCAGGGTCAGGATGCCCCGCCACTCCTCCACGAGCGCCTGCTCGGCCTTCTTCGCCGCCATGACGGCACCGTAGCAGAGAAACGATTTCATTGCACCGTAATTAAATGCGCTTGCATTTCATGCGTGTGCATGTAATCTCACCGGCATGACCTCTCCGCTCTCCCCCTCCGCGGCCCCGTCCCCGGCCGGCCGGTGGACCCCTCGGCTGTGGGGCACGCTGCTGGTGCTGTGCGCCGCGATGTTCCTGGACGCACTGGACGTGTCGATGGTCGGCGTCGCCCTGCCGTCCATCGGTGCCGACCTCGGCCTGCCCACGTCGACCCTGCAATGGATCGTCAGCGGCTACATCCTGGGCTACGGCGGCCTGCTCCTCCTCGGCGGCCGGACCGCCGACCTGCTCGGCCGGCGCCAGGTGTTCCTGGTCGCGCTCGGCGTCTTCGCACTGGCCTCGCTGCTCGGCGGACTCGTGGACTCCGGTCCGCTGCTGATCGCCAGCCGCTTCGTCAAGGGCCTGAGCGCGGCCTTCACGGCACCGGCGGGCCTGTCGATCATCACCACGACGTTCCCGGAGGGTCCGCTGCGCAACCGGGCCCTGTCGATCTACACCACCTGCGGCGCCACCGGCTACTCCATGGGCCTGGTCTTCTCCGGGCTGCTCACCGAGGCCAGTTGGCGGTTCACGATGCTGCTGCCGGCGCCGGTCGCGCTGCTGGCCCTGATCGTGGGCATGCGGCTGCTGCCGCGCAGCGAGCGCGAACGCGGCCACGGCGGCTACGACATCCCGGGTGCCGTCCTCGGCACCGCCTCGATGCTGCTGCTGGTCTTCACCGTCGTCCAGGCGCCCGAGGCGGGCTGGGCCTCGGCCCGCACGATCCTGTCCTTCGCCGCCGTCGCCGTCATGCTGGTGGTCTTCGTCCTGGTCGAACGGCGCAGCCCGAGCCCGCTGATCCGGCTCGGGGTACTGCGCTCCGGCCCCCAGGTGCGGGCGCAGCTGGGCGCGTTGACGTTCGTCGGCAGCTACATGGGCTTCCAGTTCCTGGTCACGCTCTCCATGCAGCAGGTGCTCGGCTGGTCGGCGATGCACACCGCGCTGGCGTTCCTGCCGGCGGGGGCGCTGGTGGCGCTCTCCGCGACCAGGGTCGGAGCGGTCATCGACCGGTTCGGTACCGCACGGCTGATCGTGCTCGGCTTCGCGCTGATGGCGCTGGGGTACGCGCTGTTCCTGCGCATCGACCTGCACCCGGCCTACGCGGCCGTGATCCTGCCGACGATGCTGCTGGTCGGCGCGGGCTTCGCCCTGACCTTCCCGTCGCTCAACGTCCAGGCCACCAACGGGGTGGACGAGGACGAGCAGGGCATGGTCTCCGGCCTGCTCAACACCTCGGTACAGGTGGGCGGCGCGATCTTCCTGGCCGTGGTGACGGCGGTGGTGACCGCGCACGCTCCCGACCACGCCTCACCGCAGGCCGTCCTGGACAGCTACCGGCCCGGCCTCGTCGTGGTCACGGTGATCGCGCTCGCCGGCCTGCTGCTGTCGCTCACCGGACTGCGCCGGTCCCGTCCGGAACGCTCCGTCGTGGTCGCCAGGTCCACCGTGCGGCCGGAGACGGAGCGCGTGCCGGTCCGCGACTAGAGGGGCCGCCTCCCACCCTGCGCGCGCCCGGCCGGAGTTGCTTGCTCCGCCGGGCGCACCTCTGTGAAACTGACGGAATGTACGCATACGGGGGCCGCCGGACCAAGGCGGAGCAGGACGCGGCGACGGTCGAGATCGGGTACGCCCTGGCCAGCGCCACGTTCGCGGCGGCGGTACTGTTCGGAGCCGTGGCGGGCCCCGCCCTCCTCTTCGACCTCCCCGGCCCCCTGACCACGGTCCTGCTGCGCCTCGGCACGGTGATCGCACCGGTCGTCTTCGTGGCCCGCGTGATCAGCGTGCTGGTCCGCTTCCGCCAGTCGCCCCAGCCCCACCGGACCGACTCCGACACGTAGCACGAGGGCGCCCAGGCCCTCTCTTTCAATCTTGCCGGCGTCCGAAAGAAAGGACCCAGCCGGGTCGGCTCACGCGACTCCGGCCGGCGTCAGGCGGGTTGCGCCTCGGGCCGACCGGGCCGTGGTCGCGGGTGACGCCGCGCCGCTCCTCCGTCCCGGTCCGGGTGGCCGGTGAGGCGGGCCGCAGCGTACGCGGCTCACGGCCGGCTCAGGCCCACCCCCTCGGCGAGCCGGTCGATCGCGTGGCGGAAGAACGTCTCGCGGTCCTCCACGACCCGGTTGAACTGCCCGAACAGCTCGAAGCCGATCAGCCCGAACAGCTGGGCCCAGGCCGCGACCATCGGTGCGGCCACCTCGGGCGGCAGGTCGGGGGCGAAGTCGGCGGCCATCCGCTCGGCCTCGGGCCGCAGGGCGGCGGGGAGCGGCGGGGCGGTCAGCCCCCCGGGGCCGTGGTGGGCGTCCCGGAGGATGCCGATGAAAGTCAGGGCGACACGGGAAGCGGCCCGGACGGTGGTCCTGGGGGCGGAGTAGCCGGGCACGGGTGAGCCGTAGATCAGCGCGTACTCGTGCGGGTGGGCGAGCGCCCACGCGCGCACCGCCTCGCACACGGCCGTCCAGCAGTCCGGCGGCGCGGCGTCGGACGCGGCGTCCCGGGCCTGTTCCGCCGCCTCGCCGAGGGAGTCGTACGCGTCGATGATCAGGGCGGTCAGCAGGTCGTCCCGGCTGGGGAAGTAGCGGTACAGAGCCGACGAGACCATGCCCAGCTCGCGGGCGACGGCCCGCAGGGAGAGCTTGGCCGCGCCCTCGTCGGCCATCTGTCTGCGCGCCGCGTCCTTGATGGCCGCCGTGACTTCCTGCCTGGCCCGCGCGCGGGCGCCCTGTGCGGTGCTCATGCCGGCAGTGTGCACGCTGGAGAGCGGTGCACACAAGCGAGAGCATCTGAATAAAAGGAGAGCAGTGCTCTTGCGAAGGGATGCCTCTCGCCCCCACACTGGACTCGAAGCGAGAGCACCGCTCTCCCAAGCGCTGGGAGTCGCCATGTCGACACACGTCATCACACCGGGTTGGTTCACCGTCAACGTCTTCAACCGGGTCATGTCCTGGCTCACCCGGCGCGGGATCAGCGTCTGGGGTTCGCGGGAGCTCGCGGTGCGCGGACGCAAGAGCGGGCAGTGGCGCACCACGCCGGTGAACCTGCTGACGGTGGACGGGCAGCAGTACCTGGTCGCCCCGCGCGGCCACGTCCAGTGGACCCGGAACATGCGCGAGGCCGGCGGCGGCGAACTGCGCCTCGGCAGGCACACGGACGTCTTCACCGCCACCGAGGTCGCCGACGACGACAAGGTCCCGCTGCTGCGGGCCTACCTCAGGCGCTGGAAGGTGGAGGTCGGGGCCTTCTTCGACGGCGTCGGCCCCGACTCCTCGGACGCGGACCTGCGCCGGATCGCCCCCGACCACCCGGTCTTCCGCGTCACCGTCACGAGCTGACGGGCTCCTTAGCCGCGACGGCCTGTCCGGCCGGACCCCGGTCCAGCCCGGTCAGCGCGCGCTGGGCGATCGGATGGGAGCGGACGATCTCGCCCAGCGAGGTCGAGCCCTGCGTGATCTCCCGGAACGCCCGCCAGGCGGGGCGGAATCCGGTGAGGGCCGCGTGGAAGAGGCCGGGACGCCTCTCGAACACGCTCAGCAGCCGCCTGCCCACGGCCATCTCGACGCCGAGCCCGGCCTTGACCGCGAACGCGTAGTTTAGGGCCTGGCGCCGGGTGTCCACGGCGTCGTGCGCCTCGGCGATGCGGACCGCCCACTCCCCCGCCAGCCGGCCCGAGCGCAGCGCGAACGAGATGCCCTCGCGGGTCCACGGCTCCAGCAGCCCGGCCGCGTCCCCGCAGACCAGCACCCGGCCCCGGGACAGCGGTGAGTCGTCGGCGCGGCAGCGGGTCAGGTGCCCGGAGGAGAGCGAGGGCTCGAAACCGGCGAGGCCCAGCCGGGCGATGAAGTCCTCCAAGTACCGCTTGGTGGCGGCGCCTTCGCCACGCGCGGAGATCACGCCGACCGTGAGCGTGTCGCCCTTCGGGAACACCCAGCCGTAACTGCCCGGCATCGGCCCCCAGTCGATGAGGACGCGCCCCTTCCAGTCCTCGGCGACCGTCTCCGGAACCGGGATCTCCGCCTCCAGGCCGAGATCCACCTGGTCGAGCTTCACCCCCACGTGCGCCCCTATCCGGCTGGCGCTGCCGTCGGCGCCGACGACCGCGCGGGCCAGCACCGTCTCGCCGCCCTGCAGGACGACGGCGACCGTACGGCGGTCGGGCACGGCCGAGCCGTGCTGCTCGACCCGCTGGACCGTGACGCCCGTCCGCAGCTCGGCGCCCGCCTTCTGGGCGTGCTCGACCAGCTGCTGGTCGAACTCGGCCCGGTTGATCAGCCCGAACAGCGTCTGCTTGGAGCGGCGGGTGCGGGTGAAGCGGCCGTTGTGGGAGAAGGTGACCGCGTGCACCCGGTCCCGGAAGGGCAGCTCGAAGCCGGGCGGCAGCGCGTCGCGCGAGGGGCCGATGATGCCGCCTCCGCATGTCTTGTAGCGGGGCAACGCGGCCTTCTCCAGCACCAGCACGCGCCGTCCCGCGACCGCCGCCGCGTAGGCGGCCGAGGCGCCCGCGGGGCCCGCGCCCACCACGACGACGTCCCACACCCGCTGCACGTCGTCCGCTGAAGAGTTCTCGCCGCTCACGATGGTCTACCGCTCCGATCAAGCCGCTGCCAACTGTCCTGTCGCATCCTACGGCGGCCGTCCGCGCAGGCCGCTGTGGGAGGATCGGTGTACTCACCCCGTACAACGTCGCACCCACGAGGAGCGTGCCCATGCCGTCGAATCCGGTCGCCGAGACCGTCGCCTCGCTGCTGCCCCGGGCCAAGGCGGAGCTGGCCGAACTGGTCGCCTTCCAGTCGGTGGCGGACTTCACGCAGTTCCCGCGGAGCGAGAGCGACGCCGCCGCGGGCTGGGTCGCCGACGCGCTGCGCGCCGAGGGCTTCACCGACATAGCCCTCCTCGACACCCCGGACGGCACGCGGTCGGTGTACGGCTACCTGCCGGGCCCGGAGGGTGCGAAGACGGTCCTGCTCTACGCGCACTACGACGTGCAGCCCCCGCTGGACGAGGCCGGCTGGACCACCCCGCCGTTCGAGCTGACCGAGCGCGACGGCCGCTGGTACGGCCGCGGGACCGCCGACTGCAAGGGCGGCTTCATCATGCACCTGCTCGCGCTGCGCGCCCTCAGGGCGAACGGCGGCGTCCCGGTGCACGTGAAGGTGATCGTGGAGGGCTCGGAGGAGCAGGGCACGGGGGGTCTCGAGCGGTACGCCGAGCAGCACCCCGAGCTGCTGGAGGCGGACACCATCGTCATCGGCGACGCTGGCAACTTCCGGGTCGGCCTGCCGACGGTGACCACCACGCTGCGCGGGATGACCCTGCTCCGGGTGCGGATCGACACCCTGGCGGGCAACCTGCACTCCGGCCAGTTCGGCGGTGCCGCCCCGGACGCGCTGGCCGCGCTGGTCCGGGTGCTGGACTCGCTGCGTGCCGAGGACGGCTCGACCACGGTCGACGGCCTGGACGCCGCGGCCCGGTGGGACGGCCTGGAGTACACCGAGGAGCAGTTCCGCACGGACGCCAAGGTTCTGGACGGGGTCGGGCTGATCGGTGAGGGTTCGGTCGCCGACCGCATCTGGGCCCGCCCGGCGGTCACCGTCCTCGGCATCGACTGCCCGCCGGTCGTCGGGGCCACCCCGTCGGTGCAGTCGAGCGCCCGCGCCCTGATCAGCCTGCGGGTGCCGCCGGGCGTGGACGCGGCGGAGGCCACCAAGCTGCTCCAGTCGCACATCGAGGCGCACACCCCGTGGGGCGCCCGGGTCGCCACCGAGCAGATCGGGCAGGGCCAGCCGTTCCGCGCCGACCCCACCAGCCCCGCCTACCAGGCGATGGCCGACGCGATGGCCGTGGCCTACCCGGGCGAGACCATGCAGTACGCGGGCCAGGGCGGCTCCATCCCGCTGTGCAACACGCTCGCCGGTCTCTACCCGAACGCGGAGATCCTGCTGATCGGCCTGAGCGAGCCGGAGGCGCAGATCCACGCGGTCAACGAGAGCGTGTCCCCCGAGGAGCTGGAGCGGCTGTCGGTCGCCGAGGCGCTGTTCCTGCGCAACTACGCGGCGGGCTGAACCGTTCTGCCCGCGGCAGAGCGCCCTCGCCACCGGGCGGGGGCGCTCCCTACGGTCGGCCCATGGACGTCATCGAACTGCTGCCCCGGCTGCGGCTGTTGCGCTTCCCGGTCGGCCAGGCCTACCTCTGGAGCGACGACACCGAGCTGACCCTGGTCGACGCGGGCCCGATCGGCTACGGCCGGGCGATCGCCGACGCGGTCATCGCGCTGGGCCCCGCACCGAAGGACGTACGACGTGTCGTGTTGACCCACTTCCACGAGGACCACGTGGGCGCGGCGGGCGAGTTCGCCGCGCTGAGCGGGGCCGAGGTGCTGGTCCACCACCTGGACGCGCCGTTCGTCCGGGGTGAACTGCCCGGCCCGGCACCGAAGTTCGAGGAGTGGGAGCTGCCGATCCACGCGGAGGCGGTCCGGCGGCTGCCGGAGGGGCCGCCCCTGCCGCCGGCCTCGGTCACCGAGGTGACGGACGGGGACGTCCTCGGTTTCGGCGGCGGCGCACGGGTGGTCCACGTCCCGGGGCACACCGACGGCAGCATCGCGCTGTTCCTGCCCGCCGAGGACGTGCTGTTCACCGGGGACACGGTGGCGTCGGTCGACGGCACCCCGATGCCCGGGGTGTTCAACCTGGACGGACGGCAACTCCGCGCATCCGTACGGAGGTTGGCGGACCTCGGCGCGGAGGTGGCCTGCTTCGGCCACGGTGACCCGGTCGTGGGCGGCGCCGCCGCCGCGCTCCGCTCGATCACCGAGGCGCCCGGTCAGCCGACCGGCACGCCGGCCTCCAGGTAGAGGGCGGTGCCCCGCTCACGGGCGCGCAGGGCCCAGCGCAGGCGTTCGTAGCGGACCGGCGGCAGCATCGCGGCGGCCTCCTGTTCCGTGGCGAACCGCCAGCCGCGCAGCTCCGGGCCGGGCAGCAGCACCCGGGAGGCCTCGCCGGACTCCAGCCGGCCGCCGTCGAACAGCAGCCGCAGCCCGCCGAACCCGGGCGGGGCGGGGCGTTCCCAGTCCACGACGAGCAGCCGGGGCACCTCGCGCAGCCGTATCCCCGTCTCCTCGGCGACCTCGCGCATCCCCGCGCGGGCCGGTGCCTCCCCCCGCTCGACCACGCCACCGGGGAACTCCCAGCCGGGCTTGTAGGTGGGGTCGACCAGCAGCACGCGGTCGTGGTCGTCGAAGAGCAGCACGCCGGCGGCGAGCGTCTCGGCGGTCGGCTCCGGGGTCTGCACGATGTCGCAGGCGGGTACGGCACCGCTGCCGACGGCGTCGGCGATCCGGACGGCCGTCTCGTACGGGGTGAGCGAGCTGGTGTCGACCGGGTGGGCGTCGGCGGTGAGCCAGGAGGCGAGGGCGGCGCGGTAGGGCTCGATCTGGTCGTACGACCACTGCCGTACGCGTATCTCGCCGTCGGGCGGGATCTCCCGCCCGGCTATCCGCTCGCGCAGGATCGTTTCAGCCGGGGCGAGCAGCAGATGGTGCACGGTGATCCGGCGGGCGGCGAGGCCGCCGAAGATCTCGTCGCGGTACTCCTGGCGGAGCAGGGTCATGGGCACCACCAGGGTGCCGCCCAGCTCGGCCAGCATCGCGGCGGCGGTCTCGACCACCAGCCGGCGCCAGATCGGCAGGTCCTGGAAGTCACCGACCTCGGCGAGGCGCTTGGGCGGCAGCAGGTGCGTGAGCGCCCCGCCGACGACCTCCGGGTCGAAGAGCGCGCTGTTCGGGATCAGTTCGATCAGCTCCCGTGCGGTGGTGGTCTTCCCCGCACCGAACGCGCCGTTGATCCAGACGACGGTCACGGACTTCCCCCTCTTGTGTCGGCCCCCTGTGGCTTGCCCGCTCCACCCTGCCACGGAAACGCCCCGCCGTTGAGGGTGCCTGTCCGCGCGCACACGGCAGCGCCGGTGCCCCCTGCGGCGGGGACACCGGTACGCACGCCGTACGCCGTCGGGGGTTACTCGTGTCCGAGGGTGCCGTGGTCGACGTCCAGGCTGTCCTGGGCGACGAGGTGGCCGGTCGAGTCGAGGGTGTCCGAGACGTTGAGGTCGCCGAGGGGCCGGTCTTCCGCAGCGTGGGACGGGGTGACGGCGGCCACGACGAATCCGGTGGCGAGGGTGGCGATGGCGAGCATGCTCCGCTTCTTCATGCGCTGATCAACTGCGCGGACGGCGAGGAGTCACGGGATGCGCTCCGGCCGAACGGGTCGTCCGGAACGCCGGGCCGGCCGCCCAGGCCGTAGCGACCCCAAGCCAACAGATCCGAACGGCCGAACTGCCATGCGACGCACCCCCTTCCAACACTCTCCGACAGGTCCTACCGTAAACGCGCACCGATGACGCGCACATGCCGTCATCCCGGTTTCGCGAGTCGGAGGAACGTAACGATGCGTCACCCTCACACCCGCACGACCCGCACCACACCCCGAAGAGTGGCCGGAGCGCTCGCCGCGGGGCTGCTGTGCGCGGCGGGGCTCGCCGCCCCCGCCCTGGCGGCCCCCGCCCGCACCCCGGCGGCGCCGGCCGCGCCCGCCCTGGCCGACGGCCTCGCCCTCACCCCGCCGATGGGTTTCAACAACTGGAACTCCACGCACTGCCGCCCCGAGTTCAACGCGTCCATGGTCGAGGGCATCGCGGACCTCTTCGTCCAGAAGGGCCTGAAGGACGCGGGCTACCAGTACGTCAACCTGGACGACTGCTGGGCCCTGCCGAACCGCGACGCCAACGGCAAGTTGGTACCGGACCCCGCCAGGTTCCCCGGCGGGATCAAGGCGGTTGCCGACTACGTGCACGCCAAGGGGCTCAAGCTCGGCGTCTACACCAGCGCCGGCACCAGGACCTGCGACAGCACGGGCTTCCCGGGCGCCCTGGGCCACGAGTACAGCGACGCACGACAGTTCGCCGACTGGGGTGTGGACTACCTGAAGTACGACAACTGCAACAACCAGGGCGTGGACGCCAAACAGCGCTACCGGACCATGCGGGACGCGCTGAAGGCGACCGGCCGCCCCATCGTCTACAGCATCTGCGAATGGGGCCAGAACAAGCCCTGGGAATGGGCCGCCGACGTCGGCCACCTGTGGCGGACCACCGGTGACATCAGCGACAGCTGGAGTTCGATGGTGTCGATCCTCAAGCAGAACCTGCCGCTCGCGCCGTACGCCGGCCCGGGCCACTGGAACGACCCCGACATGCTGGAGGTCGGCAACGGCGGCATGACGGACACCGAGTACCGCTCGCACTTCTCGCTCTGGTCGGTCATGGCGGCGCCGCTGCTCATCGGCACCGACCTGCGCAAGGCATCCCAGGCGACCTACGACATCCTGGGCAACAAGGAGGTCGTCGCCGTCGACCAGGACCCGCTCGGCAAGCAGGGCACCGTCGTCTCCTCCGCGGGCGGACGCTGGGTCGTCGCCAAGGAGATGAAGGACGGCAGCCGCGCGGTGGCCCTCTTCAACGAGTCCGGCACCGCCCAGCGGATCGCCACCAGCGCTGCCGCCGTCGGCCTGCCGGCCGCCGACGGCTACACCCTGCGCGACCTGTGGCAGCACCGCACGTACAACACCGCCGGCACCCTCGCCGCCACCGTCCCCGCCCACGGCACGGTCCTGCTGCGCGTCCAGGCCGACCCCCAGTGGTCCGCCCAGCCGCCCGCCGTCGAACTCGGCGTGGACGGCAGCCCGTTCCTGGAGGCGGCCACCCCCGCCACACTGACCACTACCGCCACCGACCTCGGCGGTACGCCCGCGCAGCAGGTGTCCGTGACCCTGACCGGCCCCGCCGGCTGGACCGTCCAGGCCACCACGCCGACCACCGCGGCCACCGTCCCCGCCGGCGGCTCCCTGCGCACCGCCTGGCGGGTGACCGCCCCCGCCGGCACCCCGAGCGGCTCCTACGGCCTCACGCTGCGGACCGGTTACCGCTCACCGAACGGGACGGCGGTCACGAGCGAGGCGCCACTGACCGCGTCCGTCGTCGTGCCGCCGCCCGCCGGGACGTCGTACCTCGGCGACCTGCCCTGGCTGTCGGCGACCAGCGGCTGGGGGCCGGTGGAGCGCGACCGGAGCAACGGGGAGGACGCCGCCGGCGACGGACACCCGCTCACCATCGGCGGCACGGTGTACGCCAAGGGCCTCGGCGTCCACGCGCTCAGCGAGGTCGCCTTCTACACCGGCAGGGCCTGCGAGAAGGTCACCGCGGACGTCGGCGTGGACGACGAGAAGGGCACCAAGGGCACCGTCGCCTTCGAGATCTGGGCGGACGGCACGAAGGCCGCGTCCACCGGCGTCCTGACCAACGCGATGCCCGCCCAACCGCTCACCGCCGACGTCACCGGTGCCCAGGTGGTCCGGCTGGTCGTCACCGACGGCGGCGACGGCATCGACTCCGACCACGCGGACTGGGCGAACGCCCGGCTCAGCTGCCGAACCGTGTAGACGATGACGGATCAACGGCCGGCAGGGGCAGGGGGGTTCACCCGGCGGGTCGCACCCCCGTCGCCCCTGTGGCCCGTTCCCGGAAAGCGGCCGGGGTCTCGCCGGTGCGCCGGCGGAAGAACCGGGTGAAGACGGTCGCGTCCGGGAATCCGAGCCGGTCGCCGACGGCCGCGGCCGGCAGGTCCGTGTGCCACAGCAGCCGGCGTGCCTCCAGCAGGACCCTGTCGTCGATGAAGGCCTTGGCTCCGGTGCCGGCGGCCGAGCGGGTGGCCCGGGTCAGGGTCCGGACGCTGTAACCGAGCGCGCGGGCGTAGTCCTCGACGCGGTGGGTGCGGGCGAAGTCGCGGTCGACGGCCCGCTGGAAGCGCCGGAACGCCTCGCTGCCCGCTCCGGCCGTCTCGCGCACGCCGGTTGCGTGGGAGAGCCGCAGAACGAGGACCGACAGCAGGTGCCGTACGACGTCGATCTGGATCTCCAGCGGCAGGTCGGCCAGCCGTCGGTATTCGCTCCGCAGCACCTGGAGTACGGCGTCCAGGGCTGACGCGTCGGCGTCCGCCGGGGTGAGGGGTGAGCGCCAGACCGGCTGGTCGACCCGTGCGGCCTCCACCGTGGCGGGGGTGAGGAATCCGGGGGTGAACAGCACGACGACCCCCTCGGCGGCGGCCAGGTCGGAGTCGTACTGGTGGACCTGGCCCGGTCGCACCCACAGCCAGTCACCGGCGCTCAGCTCGAAGGTGCTGAAGTCGAGGGAGCAGCGCAGGCGACCGCCGCGCACCGCGATCAGCTCGTGGAAGGCGGGGCGCTTGGCGGCGTAGGGATCAAGGCCGTGACCGCGGGCACGGCCGGGCAGGCCGGATAGGTCGAACACCTCCGCGCCGGGTGGGGCACCGGCGGCGGCACGGTAGGGGACGGGAGGGATCTCGGTCCGGTCGGCGGCGGGCGGCTGTCCGTTTTTGTCCATGGGCTGTCCTCAGGGTACGCCTCCGGCCTCGGGATTCGGGCTTAGCGTCGAAGGGCGGTGACCGAAACGGTTGCACGCGCCCAGCGTCGGACGAAACGAAGGAGCCGAGTCCCGTGCGACTGATCGTGGGTATGACCGGAGCGACGGGGGCCGTGTTCGGAGTCCGGCTGCTCGAGCAACTGGCGGCGCTCCCGGAGGTGGAGACGCATCTGGTGCTCAGCCGCTGGGCGCGGACCACGATCGAGCTCGAGACCGGGCTGACGGCTCCCGAGGTCACGGCGCTGGCCGATGTCACCTACACGCCCGAGGACCAGGGTGCGGCCATCTCGTCGGGCTCGTTCCGGACGGACGGCATGATCGTCGTGCCCTGCTCGATGAAGACGCTCGCCGGGATCCGGGCCGGTTACGCCGACGGGCTGGTCGGGCGGGCCGCGGACGTGGTGCTCAAGGAGCGGCGCCGGCTGGTCCTCGTGCCCCGCGAGACCCCGCTGAGCGAGATCCATCTGGAGAACATGCTCGGACTCGCCCGCATGGGAGTGCGGCTGGTGCCACCGATGCCGGCGTTCTACAACCATCCGCGGTCGGTGGACGACATCGTCTCCCATGTCGTCGCACGCGTCCTCGACCAGTTCGATCTGCCCGCGTCGCCGGCCGGACGCTGGGAGGGCATGCGGGCCGCCCGCGCCCTGCGCACGACCGGCTGAGACCCGGCGCCTTCCCGCCCGCGCCCTGGCCGCGACGGCACCGGCTCCGGCCCTCCCCCACCCGCCCGTTCCCCCGCGAAAGGACCTTCCCGTGCCCTACGACGACCTGCGTGGCTTTCTCGACGCGCTCGACAAGGAGAGGCAGCTTCTCCGTATCCCGGAAGAGGTGCTGCCGGAGCCCGACATCGCCGCCGCGGCCAACGCCGCTCCGCGCCTCGGCGATGCGGCACCGGCCCTGTTCTTCGACAACGTCAAGGGGTTCACGAACGCGCGGATCGCGATGAACGTCCACGGCTCGTGGGCCAATCACGCGCTCGCTCTCGGCCTGCCCAAGGAGACCGGCGCCAAGGAGCAGGTGGCGGAGTTCGCCCGGCGCTGGGAGGCGTTCCCGGTCGAGCCCGAGTGGCGCGCGAACCCCCCGTGGGCGGAGAACACCCTTGAGGGCGAGGACGCCGACGTGTTCCGGGTGCTGCCGCTCATCCGCCTCAACGACGGCGACGGCGGCTTCTACATCGACAAGGCCGCGGTCGTCTCGAAGGACCCCGACGACCCCGAGCACAGCGGCAAGCAGAATCTCGGCATCTACCGCATCGAGGTCAAGGGACCGCGCAGGCTCGCGATCCAGCCGGTGCCGATGCACGACATCGCCCTGCATCTGCGGACGGCCGAGGAGCGGGGCGAGGACCTGCCCGTGGCCATCACCCTCGGCAACGACCCGGTGATCACCATCGCCGCGTCCACACCGATGAAGTACGAGGAGAACGAGTACGGGCTGGCCGGCGCCCTGCGCCAGGCCCCCGCCCCGATCACCCGGGCACCCCTGACCGGACTGCCCGTGCCGTGGGGCAGCGAGGTGGTGATCGAGGGGGTCATCGAGGGCCGCACACGTGAGATCGAGGGGCCGTTCGGCGAGTTCACGGGCCACTACTCGGGCGGTCGCAGTATGCCGGTGATCCGCGTCGACCGGATCTCGTACCGCACCGACCCGGTCTTCGAGCACCTCTACCTCGGCATGCCGTGGACCGAGTGCGACTACCTCATCGCGGCCAACACGTCCGTGCCGCTGTTCAAGCAGTTGAAGGCGGACTTCCCGGAGGTGCAGGCGGTCAACGCCTCCTACACGCACGGCCTGCTCGTCATCGTCTCGACGAGGAAGCGGTACGGAGGCTTCGCCAAGGCGGTCGGACTGCGGGTGCTGACGACGCCGCACGGCCTCGGCTACGCGACCACGGTGATCGTGGTGGACGAGGACGTCGACCCGTTCGATCTGCCGCAGGTGATGTGGGCGCTGTCGACGAAGATGAACCCCGCCTCGGACCTGGTCACCGTCCCCCGCCTGCCGGTCGTCGAACTCGCCCCCCAGGCGCAGACCCCGGGCATCGTGGACAAGCTCGTCATCGACGCCACGACGCCCGTCGCCCCCGACGGCCGGGGCACGTACGGCAACCCGGTCCGCGACCTGCCCGAGACGGCCGCATGGCTCACCCGGTTGCAGGCACTCACCGCCGGTCTCTGACCGCCCGCTCGAACCGTCCCCGGCAAGGAGAAACCGACATGCCCGACACCACCGGCCCCGTCTGCCCGCGTTGCGCGTACGAGGAGACGGAACACGTCCACTCCTCCCCCGTCCCCGGGGTCTGGGAGGTGCTGCGGTGTCCGCGGTGCCTGTACATGTGGCGCACCAGCGAACCCGTCCGGCGTACCCGGCGCGAGCACTATCCCGAGGGTTTCCGGCTGACGGCGGCCGACCTGGCGCGGGCCGACGAGGTGCCGGCCGTGCCCCCGTTGCGCGGCACGTACTGACCAGGCGTCCTGCCCGTGTGGTACCGGCGCGGGCCGTCACCCCGCCGGACTTCCCCTCGCGGGCGTCTTCCCCCGGTCCGCCTAGCGGCTCGCCGCCGGTACCTCCGCGGGGCGGGTCAGGGCCGCGGCCGCGGCGCCGATCAGGCCCGCGTCCGTGCCCGTCTGCGCGGGTACGACGGTGAGCCGCCGTACGAAGGACAGGGTCGCGTAGTCGGTGAGGGCCTTGCGCAGCGGCGTGAACAGGACGTCGCCCGCGTTGCCGACGCCCCCGCCGATCACCGCTATGTCGATCTCGACCAGGGTCGCGGTGGCCGCGATCCCGGCGGCCAGCGCCCGCGCGGCCCGCTCGAAGGAGGCCACCGCGACCGGGTCGCCCAGACGGGCGGCGGCGGCCACCGCGGCGGCCGAGGTGTCGCCGTCAGGGCCCGGGAGCCAGCCCCGCTCCAGGGCCCGGCGGGCGATGTTGGGGCCGCTGGCGATGCGCTCCACACAGCCGCGTGAGCCGCACGGGCAGGGATCGCCGTCGAGGTCGACGCTGATGTGACCGATGTGTCCGGCGTTGCCGGTCGGTCCGGGGTGCAGCCGGCCGCCCAGCACCAGGCCGCCGCCGACGCCCGTCGAGACCACCATGCACAGCGCGTTGTCGTGGCCGCGTGCCGCGCCCTGCCAGTGCTCGGCCGCCGTGATCGCGACCCCGTCGCCGATCAGCTCCACCGGCAGGCCCCCGGTGACCGCACGGACCCGGTCGACCAGCGGGAAGTCCCGCCAGCCGGGCACGTTCACGGGGCTGACGGTGCCGGCCGAGGCGTCCACCGGGCCGGCGCTGCCGATGCCGATCGAGCGCGCGCGTCCCCACAGGGGCGACCCGGCGAGATCGCCGAGCACCTCCGCCACGGCCCGCATGACCGTTTCGCCGTCCTGCTGGGCGGGCGTGGCGCGCTGGGCCCGGGCCCGGATCCGTCCGCCGCCGTCCACCAGCGCGCCGGCGATCTTGGTGCCGCCGATGTCCAGGGCCGCCACGAGGTCGGTGTGCATCAGAGTCAGATCTCCCCGTTGAGGCTTGAAAACCGAAGAAAGGCAGGCCGGTCAAGCGGTGGGGGCGCAGGCCGGGACAGTGATGGACAGTCTCTCTCGCATCTGACAACGTTGTCCAGGCTCTATGCTCGACGCCACATCCTCATACAAGCCCACCGCATCCGCATCCCCCTCGTACGAGACAGGACAGACGCATCGTGCCCGAGACCACCCGTCGCGCAGACCGCCTTTCCGGGAGCCGGTACGGCAACCGTCCGACGATGAAGGACGTGGCGGCGCGCGCGGGAGTCGGGCTCAAGACGGTCTCCCGCGTGGTCAACGGCGAGCCGGGGGTCACCCCGGACACCGAGCGGCGGGTGCAGGAGGCGATCGAGGCGCTCGGCTTCCGCCGCAACGACAGCGCGCGGGTGCTGCGCAAGGGCCGTACGGCGAGCATCGGCCTGGTGCTGGAGGATCTCGCGGACCCCTTCTACGGGCCGCTCAGCCGAGCCGTCGAGGAGGTGGCCCGCGCCCACGGCGCCCTGCTGATCAACGGCTCCAGCGCGGAGGACCCCGAGCGTGAGCAGGAGCTGGCGCTGGCGCTGTGCGCGCGCCGGGTCGACGGGCTCGTGGTGATCCCGGCCGGGGACGACCACCGCTATCTGGAGCCGGAGATCAGGGCCGGCGTGGCGACCGTGTTCGTGGACCGGCCGGCCGGCCGGATCGACGCCGACGTGGTGCTGTCCGACAACTACGGCGGCGCGCGCGACGGCGTCGCCCACCTCATCGCGCACGGCCACCGGCGCATCGGGTTCATCGGCGACATGCCCCGCATCCACACCGCGGCCGAGCGGTTGCGCGGTTACCGGGCGGCCATGGAGGACGCGGGCATAGCCGTGGAGGACCGCTGGATGTCGCTCGGAGCGACGAACCCGGAGCGGGTGCGGCGGGCCGCGCAGGAGATGCTGTCCGGTCCCGACCCGGTCACCGCGGTCTTCGCCGGCAACAACCGGGTGACGGTCACCGTGATCCGGGTCCTGGCCGAGCACGCGCGCCGGGTCGCGCTCGTCGGCTTCGACGACATCGAGCTGGCCGACCTGCTCCAGCCGGGCGTCACGGTCGTCGCCCAGGACGCCGCGGCCCTCGGCCGTACCGCCGCCGAACGCCTCTTCGGCCAGCTGGACGGCACCCTCCTCGCCCCCGAGCGGATCGAACTGCCGACCCGCCTCGTCACCCGCGGCTCGGGCGAACTGCCGCCCGCGGACTGAGCGGGCGGTACGACCGGCTCTCGGCCCCGGCCCGCGGGCTCCCCTCCTACTGCGCGGAGGCCGTCAGGTCGCCGCGGCGGGGGGCCGCGAAGGTTTCCAGGTCGGCTCGGGTCAGGCCGGTCAGGCGGGCGACCTCGGCGATGTCGAGGGCGCCGCAGTCCAGGCCGCGCAGCAGGTAGCCGCTGAGGGCCTTGGCGGTGGCGGGCTCGTCCATGACGTCACCGCCGGTACGGTTGGCGTACCGGGTGAGGCGGGCCGCCGCCTGCTCGAAACCCTCGCGGTAGAAGGCGAAGACGGCCGCGTAGCGGGTCGGCAGGTGCCCCGGGTGCATGTCCCAGCCCTGGTAGTAGGCGCGGGCGAGGGCGCGGCGGGTGAGGCCGTAGTGCAGGCGCCAGGCGTCGTGGACCCTGGCGGTCGGGCCGACGGGCAGGACGTTGGTGGAGCCGTCCGAGACGCGGACGCCGGTGCCGGCCGCGGCGACCTGCATGACCGCCTTGGCGTGGTCGGCGGCCGGGTGGTCGCTGGCCTGGTGCGCGGCGGAGACGCCGAGGCAGGCGCTGTAGTCGAAGGTGCCGTAGTGCAGTCCGGTGGCGCGGCCCTCGGCGGCCTGGATCAGACGGGCGACGGTGGCGGTGCCGTCGACGGCGAGGATGGCCTGGCTGGTCTCGATCTGGATCTCGAAGCCGAGCCGGCCGGCGTCCAGGCCGTGCACCTTCTCGAAGGCCTCAAGGAGGCGGGCGAAGGCGGTCACCTGCTCGGGGTACGTCACCTTCGGCAGGGTCAGGACCAGGCCCCCGGGCAGGCCGCCGGCCTGCATCAGGCCGGTGAGGAAGACGTCGAGGGTGCGGATGCCCCGGTCGCGTACCGCGGCCTCCATGCACTTCATGCGGATGCCCATGTACGGCGCCGCCGTGCCGTCGCGGTACGCCTCGGCGATCAGACGGGCGGCGCGGGCGGCCGCCGCGTCCTCCTCGGCGTCGGGCCGGGGGCCGTAGCCGTCCTCGAAGTCCACGCGCAGGTCCTCCACCGGCTCGCGCTCCAGCTTGGCGCGGACGCGGGAGTAGACGGGCTCGGCCAGGTCGTCCGACAGTCCGAGGACGGCCGCGAACGAGGCGGCGTCGGGGGCGTGTTCGTCGAGGGCGGCGAGAGCCTTCCCGCCCCAGGAGCGCAGGGTGTCGGCGGCGAAGGCGTCGCCGGGGACGTACACGGTGTGGACGGGCTGCCGGGTGCCGGGGTCCCCGGGGTAGCGGCGCTCCAGCTCCGCGTCGACCGGTGCGAGGGAGGCGCTGATCTCCTCGCTGACGGCGCCCGCGAGGCTCGTGGCCACCTGCTCCTGCTGACCCATCCCACACCCTCCCATTTCCGCTGTGCGGAATCAACAATCCGTTGGATGAAGTTATCCGGGGTGGTTCCCGCCGGTCAACACCCTCTCGGACCGTGGTCGCACCGCCTTCAGGATGCACCGAGGCCCCCGTGACCGCGCCGGTCACGGGGGCCTCGTACCAGGCCTCGGGAGGATCAGCCCTTGCGGGACTTGATCTCCTCGGTCAGCTGGGGCACGACCTCGAACAGGTCGCCGACGACGCCGAAGTCGACCAGCTCGAAGATCGGGGCCTCGGCGTCCTTGTTGACGGCCACGATGGTCTTCGAGGTCTGCATACCGGCGCGGTGCTGGATCGCGCCCGAGATGCCGTTGGCGATGTACAGCTGCGGCGAGACCGACTTGCCGGTCTGGCCCACCTGGTTGGTGTGCGGGTACCAGCCGGCGTCGACGGCGGCGCGCGAGGCACCGACGGCCGCGCCGAGCTGGTCGGCGAGCGCCTCGATGATCGAGAAGTTCTCGGCACCGTTCACACCGCGGCCACCGGAGACCACGATCGCGGCCTCGGTCAGCTCCGGGCGGCCCGTCGACTCACGCGGCGTGCGACCGGTGACCTTGGTGCCCGTGGCCTGCTCGGAGAAGGTCACGGACAGGGCCTCGACGGCGCCGGCGGCCGGGGCGGCCTCGACGGCGGCCGAGTTCGGCTTGACCGTGATGACCGGAGTGCCCTTGACGACGCGGGACTTGGTGGTGAAGGACGCGGCGAACACCGACTGGGTGGCCACCGGGCCCTCGGCGCCGGCCTCCAGGTCGACGGCGTCGGTGATGATGCCGGAGCCGATGCGCAGCGCCAGGCGGGCGGCGATCTCCTTGCCCTCGGCGGAGGACGGGACCAGCACGGCGGCCGGGGACACGGCCTCGTAGGCGGCCTGCAGGGCGTCCACCTTCGGCACGACCAGGTACTCGGCGTACTCGGACGCGTCGTGGGTGAGGACCTTCACCGCGCCGTGCTCGGCGAGCGTGGCGGCGGTGTCGGCGGCGCCGTTGCCCAGCGCGACGGCGACGGGCTCGCCGACGCGGCGGGCCAGGGTCAGCAGCTCGAGGGTGGGCTTGCGGACGGCACCGTCCACGTGGTCGACGTAGACGAGGACTTCAGCCATGGGATTGCTCTCCTGCGTAACGAAGTTGAGGGGCGGTCGGCGGGGCGGGCCTTAGATGAACTTCTGGCCCGCGAGGTACTCGGCGAGCTGCTTGCCGCCCTCGCCCTCGTCCTTGACGATGGTGCCGGCCGTGCGCGCCGGGCGCTCGGTCGCGGACTCGACCTTGGTGAACGCGCCGTCCAGGCCGACCTCCTCGGCCTCGATGTCCAGGTCGGACAGGTCCCAGGACTCCACCGGCTTCTTCTTGGCCGCCATGATGCCCTTGAAGGACGGGTAGCGGGCCTCGCCGGACTGGTCGGTCACGGAGACGACCGCCGGGAGCGAGGCCTCCAACTGCTCCGAGGCGGCGTCGCCGTCGCGGCGGCCCTTGACGGTGCCGTCCTCGACGGAGACCTCGGAGAGCAGGGTGACCTGCGGGACGCCGAGGCGCTCGGCGACCAGCGCGGGGACGACGCCCATGGTGCCGTCCGTGGAGGCCATGCCGGAGACGACCAGGTCGTAGCCGGCCTTCTCGATGGCCTTGGCCAGCACCAGGGAGGTGCCGATGGCGTCGGTGCCGTGCAGGTCGTCGTCCTCGACGTGGATGGCCTTGTCGGCACCCATGGAAAGGGCCTTGCGGAGCGCGTCCTTGGCGTCCTCGGGGCCGATGGTCAGGACGGTGACCTCGGCGTCGTCCGCGTTCTCCGCGATCTGGAGGGCCTGCTCGACCGCGTACTCGTCCAGCTCGGAGAGCAGACCGTCGACGTCGTCGCGGTCGACGGTCAGGTCATCGGCGAAGTGCCGGTCGCCAGTGGCGTCGGGCACGTACTTCACAGTGACAACGATCCTCAAGCTCACGCCGGCTCTCCTACTGCATCGTCATTTCGGGCTGCCTCTTGCAGGCAGCATAGGCGCCTGAAGCGGCCGATCCCGGTCGGGGCGTCCGCGCGCTCCGAACGAGATATTACTCGTCAGTACACCCAGTTCCTGCCCGCTAAGCAAGCGCTTTGAACTGTGACCTTCGCAACGCAGCGTAACCGGAATCCGACGGCCCCGCAGGAGGGGGCGGCGCGATCCGGGACGTGATCAATCCCGCAGGCCGTTGAAGCGGCCCTGGTGGTAGAGGAGCGGCCGGCCGGTGCCCGAGGGGTCGCCGAGAACCACCTCGGCGAGCACGATCCGGTGGTCGCCGGCCGGCACCCGTCCGACGATCCGGCAGACCAGCCAGGCCAGCACGTCGTCCAGCACCGGTACGCCCTCCGGGCCCTCCCGCCAGGCGGTGGGCGCGCCGAAGCGGTCGGCGCCGCTGCGGGCGAAGGTGGCGGCCAGCTCGCTCTGGTGCTCGCCGAGTATGTGCACGCCCACGTGGTCGGCCTCGGCTATCGCGGGCCAGCTGGAGGCGCCCGTGCCGACGCCGAAGGAGACCAGCGGCGGCTCGGCGGAGACGGAGGCCAGGGAGGTGGCGGTGAAGCCGACCGGGCCGGAGGCGCCACGCGCGGTGATCACCGCCACACCGGCGGCGTGCCGGCGGAAGGTGGAGCGCAGGAGATCGGGGGAGGCGAGCTGGGGCGTGCCGAGGTCGGGCGTGGCCGTCATGCGCGTGTCCTTCTGCGAGGAGGGGAAACGGGTCCGTGGTTGCTCAGCGACCCGGACAGCGCGCGCTCGCGGTGCGGGCGAGGTCGACATGGACCCGCCCGTGGAGAAGGAGTTCGATCGGCATACGGTCAGACTGACGAGAGGTGGTGGGCGCAGTCAAGCAGGTCCCGGGATCCGCAAGGCTCCCCACCGTGTCCTGACACCCGCTCACACGGCCTCCCCCAGAGCGGCGATGACGTCAGCCTTCCGCGGCTGTCCGGTGGCGCGCCGCACCACGCGGCCGTCGGCGTCCAGGACCAGCACGGTGGGCGTCTTGAGGATCGCCAGTTCGCGTACGAGGTCCAGGCGGGCCTCCGCGTCGATCTCGACGTGGGTCACGCCCGGGACCATCCCGGCGACCTCGCCGAGGATGCGCCGGGTCGCCCGGCAGGGCGCGCAGAAGGCGCTGGAGAACTGCACCAGCGTGGCCCGCTCCCCCAGTTCGCCGCCGAGTTCGGCCGCTTCGAGCCGCTTGCCGTCGTCGCGCCCGCGCACCCGTACTCTCCCGTTCCGCCGCTTGTGCAGCACTCCGTAGGCGCTCGCCGCCGCGAGCACCGCCAGGCACACCACCAGTCCGGTCATCTTCAGCACAAGCGTTCACGAGACTGCAAAGATTCCCGGCTCCGCGGGGAGTTCCCCATGCGGAATGCTGGCTTCATGGACATCGACGCGCGAGGGCCGCGGTTCGCGGCGGCCGTCACCACGGTGGTGCTGGTGGTGGCACTGGGCACGGAGAACGCCTGGGTGCTGGGCTGGCAGACGCTGGTCTTCGCGCTCGGCGCGGCCGGGGGCGTGCGCCGCTCGCCGTACGGCTGGGCGTTCCGTACGGCGGTACGGCCGCGGCTCGGACCGCCGACGCGGTTCGAGCCGCCGGAGCCGCCGCGGTTCGCGCAGGCGGTCGGGCTGCTGTTCGCGGGCCTCGGTCTGACCGGGTTCACCGTGGGGCCGCGGTGGCTGGGGTTCGCGGCGACCGGGGCCGCGCTCGCCGCCGCCTTCCTGAACGCCGTGTTCGGGTACTGCCTGGGCTGCGAGGCGTTCCTGCTGCTGAAGCGCGCGACGGCGACACGGGTGGCGCAAAGGGGAGAGTAAAGGGGACCCGAAGGGGCAATGCGGGATGTAGGCCGACGTGACGAGGATCTCGCCGCCGCGGGGAACCAGGACTGGCTCCCCGTCCGTTCTTCGGGCACGATCTGCGAGACGCCGTAAACCTACGGCCGCGTAACTTACCCGCCGGGAGCCCCTTTCCCGAGCAGAGCAGAAAGGGTCCACCCCGCCCATGGCAGAGCTGGTCTACCGTCCCGTCATCGGTTTCGCGAAGACGCTGTTCAAGGTCTGGGACCTGAACATCGACTGCCAGGGGTCGGAGAACATCCCGCGCTCGGGCGGCGCCGTCCTGGTGAGCAACCACATCAGCTACCTGGACTTCATCTTCAACGGCCTGGCCGCCCTGCCGCAGAACCGCCTGGTGCGGTTCATGGCGAAGGAGTCGGTGTTCCGGCACAGGATCTCCGGTCCGCTGATGCGCGGGATGAAGCACATCCCGGTGGACCGCGGGCAGGGCGAGACGGCGTACGCGCACGCGCTGGACTCGCTGCGCTCCGGTGAGATCATCGGGGTGTTCCCCGAGGCCACGATCTCGCAGTCCTTCACGCTGAAGAGCTTCAAGTCGGGCGCGGCCCGCCTGGCCCAGGAGGCGGGGGTGCCGCTGGTCCCGATGGCGGTGTGGGGCACGCAGCGACTGTGGACGAAGGGGCAGCCGCGCAACTTCAAGCGCAGCCACCTGCCCGTCACCATCCGCGTCGGCGAGGCGGTCGAGGCGCCCCGCGACCAGTACGCCGGCGCCATCACCCGCCGGCTGCGCGAGCGCGTCCAGGAACTCCTGGAGGCGGCCCAGCGCGCCTACCCGGGCCGCCCCAAGGGCCCCGAGGACTCCTGGTGGCTGCCCGCGCACCTGGGCGGCTCGGCACCGACGGCGGAGCAGCTGCGCACGGCGGAAGCGCACTGACCCCTCACGACGGGGTCCGCAACGGTGTGACACCGCGCCGGTGCGCCACGGGTGGTCCGTGACGCACCGGCTGTGTGGTGCGTGCGGTGTCCTTACCGGGTGCCGTTCCCGGCGATCCGGTGGGCCTTTGCGGCCAGTTGGCCGACCTTGCCCGCGTGGGCGAAGCCGCCGGCGGACACGGCCTTGACGGTGCCGTCCGCCTGGACGCTGTAGAGCGCCTGCTGGGGGTTGAGCAGGTCGTACGGGCTCTTGCCGTGCGCGGCGAGCATCAGCACGTACCGCTGACCGCCCTTGGCGAGCAGGGTGGTGTCCTGGTCCTGGTACGCCACCCCGCCGTAGGTGCCGCCGAGCTGGCTGACCTCGATGGTGTCGCCGGCGACCACCTTGCCGGCGAGGGCCCGGGTGACCCTCACCCTGGAGACGGTGACGATGACCGGGTTCTCCTCGGCCGCCTTCCTGGCCGCCTTGGCCTCGGCGGGCGACAGACCGGCCTGCGGGTTGGTGGCGGGGTTGTCACCGGCGGGCGCGTCCGGCAGCACCTTCTGCACCCGGGTGCCGAGGACGGTGCCCTCCACGACGGCGTCGGACTTCCTGATGACGTCGTCCAGCGAGGAGTACGCCGGATAGTCCGCGTGGTAGGTCACGGTGTCCGAAGTCGGCGCGGAGCGGGCCCCGTTGGAGGTGTTCTCCGCGGAGCAGCCGACGGCGGCGAACGCGGCGAGGACGGCCGTAGCGGCGACGACGATGTTCCGTCCGGCGTTCATCGGTAGATCCTCTTCACCTCGGACTTGTCATAGGGCTGCGGCTTCTGCACCTTGGAGCGGTCGCGGCTGTGCTTCATCAGCGAGACCTTGCTCGTGTTCGGGTTGTCGGCGAGGCTGAGCCCGTGCCCCAGTTCATGGGTGCTGGTGCTGCGCACCCACTTGTCGTACTTGGCCATGTTCTTCGTGTCCCGCCACAGGGTCGTGGCGTTGACCTTGATCTGGAAGGAGCGGTGCGCCCGGGATCCGGACGGCGCGTACAGGCCGTACCAGCTCTGGCTGTAGTTGCCGGCCGTGAAGCTGGGCTTGGCGCTGGAACTGCGCTTGATGCTCGCCCCGACACCGGCGCTGTTCCAGTTGCCGCGAGCGGTGTCGAAGTACTTGACCCACTCGCCGTTGACGCCGACGGTCTTGACGCTGAACGACCGCTTGGGCATGCCGCCGCTGTAGTACGTCGCCTGGGCGGGGGCGGAGACGGCCAGGGTGCCGGCGAGGGCCAGCGCGGCACTCGACGTCAGGCCGAGTGACACTCGTGCGATTCTTCGATTCAACTGTTCTCCCCGTGAACTGAGCAGGCGGCATGGCCGAGCACGTCGCGGGAAAGAACGCAAAAGGTACTACAGGGACGCGGAAAGTCGACGCGTCCCGTAAAAACTGCTGTCCCCCTTGTGGATCCCCCGTTGACCGGCTGCACCGCGATGCCGCCTGTGATCGGGACCAAGCCTCACACGCGGCATGAGTCGCGGCATCGGCCTCAAGGAGGAGAGGTGTCTTCCTCCTTGAGGCCGATGTGTCGCATGGTCCCGCCGGGCGACGTCCTTGGGTGCAACCTCGACGACCCGACGTGACACGGGTTTCACGCCCTGTCCCGCGGTTGCACCCATGCGCTGCCGAGAGACGATGGGAGGTGGGTGGGCCGCCCCGTGTTCCGCTCCATCCCAGGCAGGAGGCGCACCATGCCCGCTTCTCGATCCGTCGCAAGCCCCGTCCTGGAACCCTCTGCCCGGGAGCTGACGGAGGCCACGTCGCCACATCCGCGCATCTACGAGGTCCCGCCGGAGAACGGCCGCGAGATCCTCGATGGTCTCCAGGAAGGCAAGGGGGTGGCCAAGCCGGCGGTGGACGAGGACTGGGTGACCATCGACGCCGGGCAGTACGGCAACGTCCGCACGCGTGTCATCCGCCCCCGGGGAACGATGAAAACCCTCCCGGTGGTCCTGTACATCCACGGCGCCGGATGGGTGTTCGGCGACGAGAAGACGCACGACCGGCTGATCCGCGAACTGGCGGTCGGAGCAGACGCCGCGGTGGTCTTCCCCGTCTACGACAGGGCCCCCGAGGCGAAGTACCCGACCCAGATCGAGCAGAACTACGCGGTCGGGAGGTGGATCCGCCAGAACGGCGGGGAACAGAACCTCGACGCCTCACGGATAGCGGTCTGCGGCGATTCGGTGGGCGGCAACATGTCGACGGTCTTCGCGCTGATGGCCAAGGAACGCGGAGATGTGCAACTGGCTGCCCAGGTGCTGCTGTACCCCGTCACCGACGCGAACTTCGACACTCCATCCTACCAGGAGTTCGCCGACGGCTACTACCTCACTCGCGACGGGATGAAGTGGTTCTGGGACGCCTACACCTCGGACCCCGAGCAGCGCACCGAAATCTACGCCTCGCCGCTGCGGGCCGACATCGAGCAACTCCGTGGCCTTCCCACCACACTGGTCATCACCGACGAGGCCGACGTCCTGCGTGACGAAGGCGAGGCCTACGCGGCCAAGCTCCGCGAGGCAGGAGTGGACGTCACCGCGGTCCGGGTGCTGGGAATGGTCCACGACTTCCTGATGCTCGACAGCCTCCGCGACTCCAAGGCCACCACGGTCGCGCGCACACTCGCCATCGAGGCACTGCGACGAGCACTGCACCCCTGAAGCGCGGTCATCCAGCCGCTTACGCCACGCGATGCCACGGGCAGCAACGGCCGGATGACTCCCACTCGGCATCCCTAGCGGGCCATCTCCTCCTTGAGCGCTGCCACGAACGTGTCGACGTCGTCCTCGGTGGTGTCGAAGGAGCACATCCAGCGCACCACACCGGCGGCCTCGTCCCAGAAGTAGAAGCGGAACCGCTTCTGCAGCCGCTCGCTGACGTCGTGCGGGAGCTTGGCGAACACGCCGTTCGCCTGCACGGGGTAGAGGATCTCCACGCCGTGCACCGCGCGGACGCCCTCGGCGAGCCGCTGGGCCATCTCGTTGGCGTGACGGGCGTTGCGCAGCCACAGGTCCTTGGCGAGGAGGGCCTCCAGCTGCACCGAGACGAAGCGCATCTTGGAGGCCAGCTGCATCGACATCTTGCGGAGGTGCTTCATCTTCTGCACCGCGTCCTGGTTGATGACGACGACGGCCTCGCCGAACAGCGCGCCGTTCTTCGTCCCGCCCAGGGAGAGGATGTCGACGCCGACCGCGTTGGTGAACGTCCGCATGGGCACGTCCAGGGAGGCCGCGGCGTTGGCTATCCGGGAGCCGTCCAGGTGCACCCGCATGCCGTGCGCGTGGGCGTGCTCGCAGATCGCGCGGATCTCCTCGGGCGTGTAGAGGGTGCCCAGCTCGGTGCTCTGGGCGATCGACACGACCTGCGGCATCGCGCGGTGCTCGTCCTCCCAGCCCCAGGCCTGCCGGTCGATCAGCTCGGGCGTGAGCTTGCCGTCGGGCGTGGGCACGGTCAGCAGCTTCAGCCCGCCCATGCGCTCCGGCGCGCCGCCCTCGTCCACGTGGATGTGCGCGCTCTCGGCGCAGATCACCGCGCCCCAGCGGTCGGTGACCGCCTGGAGCGCGACGACGTTCGCGCCGGTGCCGTTGAAGACCGGGAAGGCCTCCGCGGTGGCCCCGAAGTGGCTGCGGATGATCCCCTGGAGGTTCTCCGTGTAGTCGTCCCCGCCGTAGGCCACCTGATGGCCGCCGTTGGCCAGGGCCAGGGCGGCCATCACCTCGGGATGCGCCCCGGCGTAGTTGTCACTGGCGAAACCGCGGACCTGGGGGTCGTGGTGACGACGCGCGTCGGTCTTGGGAGGGTTCACGGCTTCTCGGTCAGCCACAGACGGTTTCCGTTCACTTCTGCGGCGGGCTTGCTCCAGACGCCCTCGATGGCCTCGGCCAGGTCCTCGACGTCCGTGAAGCCCGCGAACTTCGCGTTGGGGCGTTCGGCGCGCATGGCGTCGTGCACCAGTGCCTTCACCACCAGGATCGTAGCCGCGGACGTGAGGGACTCACCGCCGGCCTTGCGGAAGTAGTCGGCCATGGCCAGCGTCCACGCCTCGGCAGCCGCCTTCGCCGCGGCGTACGCCGCGTTGCCCGCGGTCGGCTTGCTCGCACCGGACGCGCTGATCAGGACGTACCGGCCGCGCTCGCTGCGCTGCAGCGCCTCGTGGAAGGCGAGGGAGGTGTGCTGCACGGTCTTGACCAGCAGCAGCTCCAGGAAGTCCCAGTCGTCGAGGCTGGTCTTGGTGAAGGTCTCGCTGCCTCGCCAGCCGCCGACCAGGTGGACCAGGCCGTCGACCCGCCCGAAGTCCTTCTCGATGTGCGCGGCCCAGTCCCGGGTGGACTGCAGGTCCAGCAGGTCCACGGTGTCCCCGGTGACGGAGGCGCCACCGGAGGCGTACCGGGCCGCGTCCACGGCCTCCGACAGCCGCTGCGGGTCGTTGTCCGCGCCCACGACGGTCGCCCCGGCCCCGGCCAGGCGCATCAGGGCCGCGCGCCCGGCAGGTCCGCCCGCGCCGGCCACCGCGATCACCGCACCGCTCAGCGGTCCGTTCGCCCCGTTCCCCATGGTCTTCCCCTCTGACGCAGTGTTCTGGACGCGGTCGCTCACGCGGCGACCCGCTCGGCGCCGTCCGCCGTGATGCCCTTGGTGGAGGCGATCACATGCTTCAGCTTCTTGGACAGGGCCTCATAGAACATGCTCAGCGGAAACTCGTCCGGAAGCACGTCGTCCACGAGCTTGCGCGGGGGCTGGGTCAGGTCGAGGGCGTCCGGGCCCTTGGCCCACCGGGAGCCGGGGTGCGGGGCGAGGTAGGTGGAGACCAGCTCGTAGCCGGCGAACCAGTGCACCAGCTTCGGGCGGTCGATGCCGTCCTTGTACAGCTTCTCGATCTCGGCGCACAGCTGGTTGGTGACGTGCGGGGCGCGCTCCCAGTCGATGGAGAGCTTGTTGTCGGTCCAGCGGACGACGTCGTGCTTGTGCAGGTAGGCGAAGAGCAGCTGGCCGCCGAGGCCGTCGTAGTTGCGGTTGCGGTCGCCGGAGACGGGGAAGCGGAACATCCGGTCGAAGAGCACCGCGTACTGCACGTCACGGGCCTGCGGGACGCCGTCCGCCTGGAGCTTCACGGCCTCCTTGAAGGCGGTGAGGTCGCACCGCAGCTCCTCCAGGCCGTACATCCAGAACGGCTGGCGCTGCTTGATCATGAACGGGTCGAACGGCAGGTCGCCGTGGCTGTGGGTGCGGTCGTGGACCATGTCCCACAGCACGAAGGCCTCCTCGCAGCGCTTCTGGTCGTGGACCATCGCGGCGATGTCCTCGGGCAGCCGCAGGCCCAGGACGTCGACGGCGGCCTCGGTCACCCGGCGGAAGCGGGCGGCCTCGCGGTCGCAGAAGATGCCGCCCCAGGAGAAACGTTCCGGCGCCTCGCGGACGGCGATGGTCTCCGGGAAGAGCACGGCGGAGTTGGTGTCGTAGCCCGAGGTGAAGTCCTCGAAGGTGATGCCGCAGAAGAGCGGGTTGTCGTAGCGGGTGCGCTCCAGCTCGGCCAGCCAGTCCGGCCAGACCATGCGCAGGACGACGGCCTCCAGGTTGCGGTCCGGGTTGCCGTTCTGCGTGTACATCGGGAAGACGACCAGGTGCTGCAGGCCGTCCGCGCGGTTCGCGGCTGGCTGGAAGGCCAGCAGGGAGTCCAGGAAGTCCGGCACCTCGAATCCGCCCTCGGCCCACCGCCGGAGGTCCTTCACCATCGCCCGGTGGTAGGCGGCGTCGTGCGGGAGGAGCGGGGAGAGCTGCTCGACCGCGTCCGCGACACGCTCCACGGCCGCGAGGGCGTCGGCGCGCCGCGGGGCGCCCTCGGCGTCGAAGTCGATCGATCCGTCCTTCGACTGCCATGGCCGGATCTGCTCCACGGCATCCTTGAGCACGGGCCAGGCCGGGTGCTCCACCACCCTGGTCAGCGGAGGAACCCGATCCTCCGTACCCGACTGCACAAGAATTTCCGTCATGTCCCATCCTCCACAGGAGAACCTCGCGTATGGACACCGTATGCATACCCGGTTTCTCCCAGCAAGACCGAGGGCGGGAAATTTTTCTGTCACTTCCCTTGGTCACGGATGTTTTTCCTGTGGCAAACCGTGACGACGCTCACTTTCGTCAGCCATGGGGAGACGTCGGCGGAGCCGTGATCCGGTAGGTCAAGGCGCGCGGAGACGCGCCCACGGGAGGGTGACATCCCAGGTGGATACCGGCCAGTGGGGCCCGCCGCCGCTCCCGAATGCCCGGCGCAGCCGCGGGTTCAACGCGCGGCCCGGCCGTTAGGCTGCGAGCCTGCCGCGTGGACGACGACGTCCGGACGGGTCCGTCGGTCCGCGCGCCGCCGAGCCGCCGTCGACGGAAGCGAGTTGAACCTTGAACTTCCTTACCATCGGTCACCGCGGTGTCATGGGCGTCGAGCCCGAGAACACCCTCCGTTCCTTCGTCGCCGCGCAGCGGGCCGGCCTGGACCTGATCGAACTCGATCTGCACCTGAGCAAGGACGGCGCCCTGGTCGTCATGCACGACGCCGAGGTGGACCGTACGACCGACGGGTCCGGGCCGATCGCCGAGATGACCCTCGCCGAACTGCGCGCCCTGGACGCGGGCCGCGGGGAGCGGGTGCCGGTGTTCGAGGAGGTCCTGGAGGCGGTGCACGCGCCGTTGCAGGCCGAGATCAAGGACGTGGCGGCGGCGCGTGCGCTGGCCGAGGTGCTGCGCGCCCGGGATCTGACCGCGCGGGTGGAGGTGTCCTCGTTCCACGACGAGGCGGTCGCCGAGATCGCGCGGCTGGTGCCGGGCGTGCGCACGGCGCTGGTCGCGAGCCGGTACGGCACCGACGTGGTGGACCGCGCCGTCGCCGCGGGCGCCGCGACCGTGTGCCTCAACATCCGCCGGCTCACCCTGGAGATCGTCGAGCACGCGCGCGCGTCCGGGCTGCGGATCATCGGCTGGGTGGTCAACACGCAGGACCACCTGCGCCTGGTCCGCGCGCTGGAGCTGGACGGGGCGACGACGGACTACCCGGAGATCAAGCGCACGGGCCGGTTCACGGCCTAGGTACGTTCTTTCGCCTAGGTCCGTTCTTTCGCCTAGGTCCGTTTCTTCGGAGGGCCTGGCGTACGGGCCCGGGCGGTCGTTCAGACGAGCTTCTTGACCAGCAGCTCGAACTGGAGGTCGTCGCGCTGCGGGATGCCGAAGCGCTCGTCGCCGTACGGGAACGGGCTCATCCGTCCCGTACGGCGGTAGCCGCGGCGCTCGTACCAGGCGATCAGGTCGTCGCGGACCGAGATCACCGTCATGTGCATCTCGGTGGCTCCCCAGGTCTGCCGGGCCTGCCGCTCCGCCTCGGCGATGACGGCCTTGCCGAGGCCCGCGCCCTGGAGGGACGGGCTGACGGCGAACATGCCGAAGTAGGCGTGGTCGCCGCGGTGCTCCAGCTGGCAGCAGGCGACGACCCGGCCGTCCTGCTCGACGGCCAGTAGCCGGCTGTCGGGCGACTTGACGACCTGCAGCACGCCCTCCGGGTCGGTCCGCTGTCCTTCCAGGATGTCCGCCTCGGTGGTCCATCCGGCCCGGCTGCTGTCTCCCCGGTACGCCGACTCGATGAGGGCGACCAGGGCGTCCACGTCACCGTCGTCGGCGTCGCGGAAGATAAGTCCGGTGGCGGGCGTGTCCATGGCGGCGTTCTCCGATCTCGGGCGTGGCTGAGCCAGGGACGAGGGTAACGCTGCCGCTAGCCTCCGGTGCATGGTGCATGTACTGAGCAGCCGCACGCTTCTCCAGCCCACCGATCCCGAGCGGTCCCGGGCCTTCTACGGCGGCCAACTGGGCCTGGCGGTGTACCGGGAGTTCGGTACGGGCCCGGACCGCGGGACGGTGTACTTCCTGGGCGGCGGATTCCTGGAGGTCTCCGGCCGCTCCGACACCCCGCCCTCACCCTCGGTGCGTCTGTGGCTCCAGGTCGAGGACGTGACGGCGGCGCACGAGGAGCTGCGGGCCAGGGGCGTCGAGATCCTCCGGCCCCCGCAGCGGGAACCCTGGGGCCTGGTCGAGATGTGGCTCAGCGACCCGGACGGCGCGCGGATCGTCCTGGTGGAGGTACCGGAGGACCACCCCATGCGCTGTCGGCCGGGGATCTGACGGGGCGCCGTCGGCGGGGTGCGGCTCAGCGGCCCGGCGGGCGGCGGTGCCGCGGGACGGCTGGGCGCCGGTTCGCCCGCGCGGCCGCTCCGGCCCCCAGGCGTCGTACCCGGCGGTGCCGGTCAGGCGCGCAGCGCCTCGATGCGGCCCTCCAGCCGGCCGAGCAACTCGGCCAGCAGACCGGACAGTTCATCCTGGCCCTCGGGGGCGAGGACGGACAGGACGGCGCTCTCGTAGGCGAGTTGCTCCGGGAGGATGCCGTCGACCAGGTCGCGGCCGGCGTCGGTGAGGCGGAGGTGGGCGACGCGGCGGTCGCGGGTGTCGCCGCGCCGCTCGACCAGGCCGCGCTCGGTCAGCTGCCTGACCCGCTTGGTGACGGCGGCGCCGGAGGAGAAGGTCTCCCGGGCCAGCTCCCCCGGGGTCAGCTCGTGGCCGGTGCGGCGCAGCGCGCCGAGCAGGTCGAACTCGGGGCGGCTCAGGCCGGCCCGGCGCAGCGGGGCGTCCTCGGCCTGCTGGAGCAGTGCGGCGCAGCGGTTGACCCGGCCGATGATCTCCATGGGCCCGGTGTCCAGCTCGGGGTGGACGGCCCGCCACTGGCGGACGACGGCGGAGACGGTGTCGCCGCGCGCGGGGTCGGTGCCGGCCCCCGGCCGGGTACCGGCCGTGTCGCCTGCGGGCGTCGGTCCGCCGTTCGTCGCCGTCATGGCCGTATGTCCTCCGTCGTCCTGCCCGGGTCCGGGTCACGGTCGTGAGCCCGGCCCGGGTCCGCGTCCCGGTCCGCCGGTACGAGCCCCTGACGCCGTACCGTCGCCGCGAGCGTACGGTGTCCGGACTGTTCGGTGAGCACGACCCGCTCCTCGGGCAGCGCGCGCTGCCACCACTCGCCGGCGGCGGCGTCGGCGGTGGCGCGCAGGTCGGCGAGGGCGGCGGCGAGGCCACGGCGGGCGGACTCCAGGGCCGGCGGGGCCGGGTGCGGCTCGGCCAGCAGCCGGGCGGCGTTCTCGCGGGCCCGCTCGGCCGCGGTCAGCGCCTGCTCCAGACGGTCGCCGGCGCGCCGGTTGGTGACGGCGACGGCGGCGACGAAGCCGACCAGGGCGCCGACGACGGTGTCCGCGAGCCGGTCGGTGATCAGCTCGGCGGGGCTCTGCGCACGGGCGAACTCGGTGACGAGCAGCGCCATCGGGGTGACGCAGACGGTGCCCAGCCAGTAGTTGCGGCCGATGAGCGCCTCGGCGCCGAAGTTCAGGGCGAGGCTGCACAGCACCAGGGCGGCGGGGTGCAGATGGGCGAGCGGGGCGAGGGCGGCGAAGACGAGGACGCCGACGAGGTTGCCGACGACCCGCTGGACGCCCCGCTTCCAGGTGAGGCTGACGTTGGCCTGGTAGAGGGAGGCCGCGGTGACCAGGGCCCAGTACGGGCGGCCGACGCCGAGGGCGAGGGCGGCGTACCCGGCGAGGGCGCAGCCGAGGGCGGTGCGTACGGCGAGCGGGGCGAGGGGGGCGAGGAGGTGCCACGGGGAGCGGGGCGGCAGGGCCTGTTCGACGGCGACGCCGAGGAGTTCCTCCGCGGACTCGCGCGGCGCCTCCACCCGCGGGACACGGCCGGTGCCGCGCAGGTCACGGGCCCAGGCGCGCAGCCGTTGGGGGTCGGTGTCGGCGGGGGCGGCGAGGGCGACCTCGGCGCGGACGACGAGCTGTTCGAGGGCGCGCCGGGTGCGGTCGGGGCGGGTGCCGGTGGCGAGCAGCGACTGCCAGGCGGCGTGGATCGCGGCGGCGCACGCGGCGCGAGCCCGGGCGTGGCCGTCGGCGGTGCCGCGGGTGCCGGCGTACGCGGCGGCGGCGTTCAGGGCCTGCGCGGTGGCGCGGCGCTCGGGGCCGTGCGGGCGCAGCAGCCCGGGGGCCATGCCGACCAGCCAGGCCCAGGCGCCGGCGGCCAGGGCCAGCCCGAGGTGCCCGGGGATCCGACCGGGGGTCTCGGGGACGAACAGCGAGGCGGAACTGATGAAGGTGAGGACGACGTTGGCGGGCGGTCCGATCCGGGTGGCGTCGCACACGGCTTTCTGGAGTGCCGCGAGGACGGCGCCGACGGTGACGAGGACGACGGCGTTCGTGGTGAGCGCCGCGGCGAGCAGGGCGACGGCGAGGCCGCCGACCATCCCGAGCACCACCCAGGCCAGGGCGCGGGCCCGGGCGGCGTAGGGCCGGTTGTGGCCGTAGAGGGCGCACAGCGAGCCGGCCATCGTGTACATGGCGAGGTCGAGGCGGCCGATCGCGAGGAGGGCGAGATTGGGCGGGGCGACCGCGACGACCACGCTCAGCGCGGGCTTGAACCAGATGTCCGAGGGGCGTCCCAGGCGGAGCACTCCGGCGAGGGGAAGACGGTGGGGGGTCGCACTGCTCATCCCATCAATTTAGCATGTGTTTTACTCGTAAAATAATTGACCTCGCGGTGGCGCCACCGGCCGCGCTCCCCCGCATGCTCCCCGTGTACACCCTTGCGCTCGCGTGCGCGCCTCGGGCGGTGGGCATCGCATCCCTCGACCGACCGTCGAGCGTGGAGGTGCGCGTGCACGGACCGGTGACGACCGCCTGGCCGCTGGTCGCGCTGTGCGCGGCCACCGGGGCCTACTGCCTGCTGCGGATGCGCAGCGCCGTCGAGGAGCAGCGCCGGGCCGCCGGCGGCGAGGCGCTGATGGGTTTCGGGATGGCCGCGATGGCCGTACCGGCGGCCGCGTTCACACCGCCGAGATGGGCGTGGCCGGTGTACGCGGCCGTGTTCGGCGCGGCCGCCGTGCGCGCGCTGTGGTCCGCGCGCGGCGCCCCGCGCCATCTGCACCACCTGGTGGGCAGCGCCGCGATGGTCTACATGGCGGTGACGATGGCCGCGTCCCCGCCCGCCGCCCACCATGTGCACGGCGGTAGCGGGGTGCCGCTGCTGACCGGCGCGCTCCTGCTGTACTTCACGGGGTACGTGCTGCTGTCCGGTGCCCGGCTGGTGCCCGCCGCCGCTCCGGCGGGCGGTCCCGGCCCGGCCCGCTGGGGCGACCACCCCGAGCTGGCCCGGGCCTGCCGGCTGTCGATGGGGATCGGCATGATGACCATGCTGCTGACGATGTGAGCCGTGGCCTTCCGGCCCGCTCGGCGCCACGGGGGTCAGCCGTTGAGGGTGCGCATCAGCTCGGGGGCGTAGCGGTCGCCGGAGACGATGCCGCGCGGGGCGACGGCCTCGATGGCGGCCAGGTCCTCGTCGGTGATCGTCACGGTGGTGGCGGCGACGTTCTCCTCCAGGTAGCGGCGGCGCTTGGTGCCGGGGATGGCGACCGCACCCCGGCTCAGCACCCAGGCCAGGGCCAGCTGCGACGGCGAGACCTCCTTGGCGGCGGCGAGGCGCCGGACCTCGTCGACCACGGCCAGGTTGCGGGCGAAGTTGTCGCCCTGGAAGCGCGGGTCGCCGCGCCGGAAGTCGTCGGCGGCGAAGTCGTCCGGGCTGGTGATCGCGCCGGAGAGGAACCCGCGTCCGAGCGGCGAGTAGGCGACGAGGCCGATCCCCAGCTCGTCGAGGGTGGCCATGACCCCGTCGTCCTCTATGCCGCGCTCGAAGAGCGAGTACTCGGTCTGGACGGCGGTGATCGGGTGGACGCGGTGGGCGCGGCGGATGGTCGCCGGGGCGACCTCGGACAGGCCGATGTGGCGGACCTTGCCGGCGGCCACCAGCTCGCTCATGGCTCCGACGGTCTCCTCGATCGGCACCTGCGGGTCGACCCGGTGCAGGTAGTAGAGGTCGACGTGGTCGGTGTCCAGGTGGCGCAGGGAGCGGTCCAGGGAACGACGGATGTACTCGGGGCGCCCGTTGTGGCCGACGAGCGTGCCGTCGTCGGTGAACTCGACGCCGGTCTTGGTGGCGACGACGGCCTGCTCGCGGCGGCCGGCGAGGGCCTTGCCGAGCAGCCGCTCGTTGGTGAAGGGGCCGTAGCCCTCGGCGGTGTCCAGCAGGGTGACGCCCAGTTCCAGGGCGCGGTCGATGGTAGCGAGCGACTCGGTCTCGTCGGTGCTGCCGTAGAAGGCACTCATGCCCATGCAGCCGAGTCCTTCGGCGGAGACGGTCAGGCCCTGGCTGCCGAGGGTGCGGAGTTCCATGATGATCATCCTTGCTGTCGCGGGTCGCCCCGCGGTGTGTGACGGGTTGGCGGGCACGGCGGCGGGGGGGCCGTGCGGCCGGCACGTCCGACGTGGCCGGCGGGCGGGCGTGTCGGTACGCGGGGCGGTCAGCGCACCCAGGCGCCGGTGAGGTTCTGGACGGCCGAGCCGTCGAGGTCGGCGAGGGTGGTGGCGACGAAGTCGCGGGCCCACTGCGAGGTCTGGACGCGGAAGGGCGGGCGGTCGGCGGTCAGGGCGTCGATGATCGGGGCGGCTGCCTCGGCCGGGGTCTGGGCGTTGTCGAACGCCTGCCGGGTGCGGGTGAGGTAGGTCTCCAGCGCCGGGCTGTAGGGCCCGGCGGCGGCGAGCAGCGCCGGGACGTCCAGGCCGAGATTGGCGACGAACTCGCTCGCCACGGCGCCCGGTTCGACCACGGTGACGTCGACGCCGACGGTGGCGGCGACCGGCGCGAGGGACTGCATGAAGCCCTCGACGGCGAACTTGGCCGCGCAGTACGCCTCGTTGAAGGGCTGACCGACGGCGCCGCCGACGCTGGTGACGCTGATCACCCGGCCCTGCGACGCCCGCAGGTGCGGCATGGCGGCCCGGGTCACCGCCACCACGCCGAAGAAGTTGACCTCCATGGCCGCGCGGACGTCGTCGACGCCGCTCTGCTCGATGGTGCCCACCTGGGCGGCGCCGGCGTTGTTGACCAGCGCGTCCAGGCGGCCGTGCTCGGCGACGACCTCGTCCAGGCAGGCGGTGACACCCGCGTGGTCGGTCACGTCCAGGCGCCTGACCTGGATCCGGTCCGCGACACCGGCCTCGGTGGCGGCCTTGAGCAGGGACTCG
This sequence comes from Streptomyces sp. NPDC023481, assembly GCF_055560195.1. Lineage (NCBI taxonomy): Bacteria > Bacillati > Actinomycetota > Actinomycetes > Kitasatosporales > Streptomycetaceae > Streptomyces > Streptomyces sp. NPDC023481. Next base: position 91,001 of record NZ_JBVHJE010000011.1, on the reverse strand, counting down.
GCCTTGCCGGTGTCGCGCATGGTGGCGATGGTCCGCCACCCCGCCCGGGCGGCGCCGACGGCGGCGGCCAGGCCGATGCCGGAGGAGGTACCGGTGATGAGAACCGTCTTGGGAGAGGTCATGAGGGGTCTTCCTTGCGTGGGGGCACGACGGACCGAAGCCCGTAACCGGGGAGTCCCCCGGTTATCCGAAACGGTAAGCGGGGAACTCCCCGGTTGTCCAGCTAGACTGGTCCCCGACGAAGGGAGCAGCCTTGACCACCAAGCCGAGCGCGTTGCGCGCCGACGCCCGCCGCAACCGGGAGCGCATCCTCGAAGCGGCCGTGCGCGCCTTCTCCGAGAAGGGCCCGGACGTCGCGATCGACACCATCGCCAAGGCGGCGGGCGTCGGCTCGGCCACGCTCTACCGCCACTTCCCCACGCGCGAGGCGCTGGTGGAGGCGGCCTACCGCAACGAGCTGGCCCGTGTCTGCGACAGCGCCGAGAAGCGGCTCGCCGAGAACGCGCCGGACCGGGCGATGCGCCTGTGGATGGACGACTTCATCGACTACGTGGCCGCCAAGCAGGGCATGGCGGACGCGCTGCGGGCCGCGGTCGCGTCCGGCGCGGACCCCTTCGCCGAGTCCCTGGACAGACTCGGCACCGCGCTGGGCACCCTGCTGGGCGCCGGCGCCGACGCCGGCCTCCTGCGCCCGGACGTCGACCCCCTCGACGTCGGCTTCAGCCTGGCCGGCGTCGCGCTGATCACCAGCGCCCCCGACCAGCGCGAAAGGGCCGGCCGCCTCCTCGACCTGCTCCTCGACGGGCTCCGGTACGGAGCGGACGGGCGGGCTGCCACGTCGTAGGGCCGTCGACTCGACGCGCCGCTGGCGCACGAGCAGGGGCACGCGCAGGCCCGGCCGAACAGTGCAGCAGCCCGTCGCGCCGGGAGCGCGGGGCGTGTTCGGGCCCGGTCCGGCGCCGCAGGCGCACGTGCCGCACCGGGTACACCGCCTGCTGACGGCCCCGGACCGGCTGCCGGCGCTGCACCGGCTGCGGCTGACGGCGGCCGCCGCGCTGGTCCCGGTGCTGGTGGCGCTGGTGCCCGGGCTGCGGGCGCTGGGCTGACCTCAGCCGCTTGGCCAGGGGCCGCCCGTCGACAAAGATCGCTGTATGCACCGAAGCCCCACCGCTCCCCCGTCGCCTCCCTCCCCCTCCCCTGAGCCGACGCCGGCGCTGCGCACGTCGGCCCGCGTGGCCGTGGCCCTCGGCGCCTGCTTCATGGTGCTGCTGGCCCTCGTCGCCCTGCGCTGGCACCCGCTGCTCGCCGTGGACGGCCGTGTCTCCCGCGTCACCCACCGCTGGGCGGTGCACGAGCGGGAGGTGACGCATGTCTTCCGGGTGCTATCGGACTGGGTGTGGGACCCGCTGACCATGCGTCTGCTGGCCGGCGCGGCGGTGGTGTGGCTGGTCTGGCGGCGCGCGGCCTGGTGGACGGCGCTGTGGCTGGCGGTCACCTGCGCGGTGGCCTCGCTGGTGCAGCAGTCGGTGAAGGCCGTCGTCGACCGGCCCCGACCGGTCTGGCCGGACCCCGTCGACTCCGCCCACTACGCGGCCTTCCCGTCCGGTCACGCGATGACCGCGACCGTCGTGTGCGGCCTGCTGCTGTGGCTGCTGCACCGCCGTGGTGCGGGCCGCGCCCTGTGGTGTACGGCGGTCGCGGCGGCGCTGGTGTCGGTGGTGGGCGTGGGCATGACCCGGGTGTGGCTGGGCGTCCACTGGCCCTCCGACGTGCTGGGCGGCTGGCTGGGCGGGGCTCTGCTGGTGGCCGTGGCGGTGCTGGTGTACGAGTGGCCGCAAAACGCGCGGACCCGGTTGCCGCAGCGCCGGCGCCGGTAAAGTCCCGTCCCTGGCCGCCGTGTTGTTCGACTTCTCCGGGACACTGTTCCGCGTCGAGAGCGCCGGGTCCTGGCTGCGCGCGGTGCTGCTGACCCTGCTGGACCTGGTGAGTTGAGCGGCGGCCCGGGGGAAGGGGCGGCGGGTGCCGTCCGTCCGGGACACTCCCCCGCGTCGCCCCGGACGAACGGCTGTTCCGGGGCCCCGGACACAGGGGTACCCCGCTGCGTTGAGTATAGTTGGCTGGCAGCCAGTCAACGCAGGAGTTACAGGATGTCCCCGCGCAGCGCCTCGGTCAATGAAGAATTGCGGCGGCGTTCCCGCGAACGGCTGCTGCAGGCCGCCGTCGAACTCGTCGGTGAGCATGGGTTCGAGGCCACGACGCTGGGCGACATCGCGGACCGGGCCGGTTCGGCGCGCGGACTGGTGTCGTACTACTTCCCCGGCAAGCGCCAGTTGGTGCAGTCGGCCGTGCACCGGCTGATGCACCGCACGCTGGAGGAGGCACTGGAGCGGGAGCCGCGCACCGAGGACGGCCGGGAGCGGCTGGCCCGGGCCATCGACGCGATCCTGGGCCTGACCCGGGACCGGCCCGTGCTGATGCGTCAGCACATGGCGGGGCTGCTGCACGCCGAGGGCTTCGTGCAGTGCCCGGAGCAGCGCCGGCTCGCGGAGCTGCTGAGCGACACGGTGACCCGGTACGGCGCGCAGAACGTGACCGTCGACTACCCCATGCTGCGGGCTCTGTTGATGGGCGCGGTGTACGCGGCGCTGGTGCCGGGGGTGCCGATGCCCGTGCCCGTGCTGCGGACCGAGCTGTTCCAGCGGTACGGGCTGGACTGGGAGATGGGGGTGCCCCCGGAGAGCGAGCCGGGCCCGGCGGCGGGGGGCGGGGATCTGTCCCGGTTCTTCGCCACGGGGGAGCGGCCGGAGGGTTCCTGACCGGGTCGCCCGGACAGGTCAGGGGGCCGGGCAGTCCTGACCGGGTCGACTGGGCAGGGCGGCGGCCCGGGCGGCGGTTCCTGACGGGTTCGCGCCATCGGAGCGGGGGGCCGGGGGGTTCCTGACGGGTTCGCCGCGTCGGGGCGGGGTCCGCCGTGCTTCCGCGTCCGCCAGGCCGCTCATCGGCCCCGTAGGCCACTCTGCGGACGATCGCACTCGTACGCGCGGACGTGCCCGCGGGTCACCCCACCGGCCCCTGCCGCCGGGCGTCCGGCGGTGCCATGCTGGAAACGTCCGCACACTCTCCTTCGGGCGAGGAGTACCGCTGTGCTGCGTGTCGCCGTCGTCGGTTCCGGGCCGAGTGGGTGTTACACCGCCCAGAGTCTGATCCAGCTCGACCCGGAGGTCCGCGTGGACGTCCTGGACCGGCTGCCGTGCCCCTACGGCCTGGTCCGGTACGGCGTCGCCCCCGACCACGAGAAGATCAAGTCCCTGCAGGGCAGCCTGCGGTCGGTGCTGGAGCACGAGCGGGTGCGGTTCCTCGGCGGTGTCCGGGTGGGCGGCCCCGGCGGCCTGCCGGTACGGCGGCTGCGCGAGCTCTACCACGCGGTGGTCTACTGCGTGGGCGCCGCCACGGACCGACGGCTCGGGGTCCCCGGCGAGGAGCTGCCGGGCAGCTGGTCGGCGACCGAGTTCGTGTCCTGGTACAGCGCCCACCCGGACGCGGCCGACGCGGGCTTCCTGCGCGGGGTGCGCTCGGCGGTGGTCATCGGCGTCGGCAACGTCGCGGTGGACGTCGCCCGGATGCTGGTGCGGGGTGCGGCGGAGCTGCGTCCCACGGACATCCCGCAGGCCGCGCTGGACGCGCTGGCCGCGAGCGGGCTCACCGAGGTGCACATGGTGGGCCGGCGCGGTCCCGCCCAGGCCCGCTTCACCACCAAGGAACTGCGCGAGCTGGGGGCACTGCCCGGCACCGAGGTGACCGTGGACCCGGCCGAGCTGGCGCTCGATCCGGCCGATCCCGGCGCCCTGCCGGCCGGCCCGCGCCGCAATGTGGAGGTGCTGCGCGCCTGGGCGGCGCGGCCGGCCACGACCGCGGCCCGGCGGATCCGGCTGCGGTTCTTCCTGCGCCCGGTCGAACTGCTGGAGGAGGTCGGCAGGGTGGGCGCCGTCCGCTTCGAACGTACGGCGCCGGACGCGTCCGGCGGCGTGACCGGCACGGGCCGGTACGAGGACGTGCCCGCGCAACTGGTGCTGCGCTCGGTGGGCTATCGCGGGGTGCCGTTGGAGGGGCTGCCGTTCGACCCGGCGAGCGGCACGATCCCGCACCGGGAGGGCCGTGTGCTGCGGGACGGCGTGCCCTCGCCCGGCGAGTACGTCGCCGGGTGGATCAAACGCGGCCCGACCGGGGTCATCGGCACCAACCGGCCCTGCGCCAAGGAAACGGCGATCACGCTGCTCGCGGACGCCCCCGCACTCGTCCACGCCGACGTACCGGAGGACCCGGTCCCGGCCCTGCGCGCGGCCGGCATCTCCCCGGTCCCCTGGAACGGCTGGCTGGCCATCGAGCGGGCCGAGGCCGCGCTGGGCGCGCGCCTGGGCCGAGGAGTGGTCAAGCTGTCCGACTGGGACACGCTGCTGGGCGCGGCACGGGTGTCGTAACACGCGGGGCGTTCCCGGCGGCCGGTCCGTGCGGGCGGCCGTGCATCGCGCCCGCGCCCTGGGACGCCCGGCCGACGCTCGAGCGGGCCGAGGCCCGGCTCGGGCGGGACTCGGCGCGGCACGGGTGTCGTGGGCACCCGCTCCCGGCGGGGACCCTGCGGGCGGCTCAGGCGGAGGTGCCGGTTCGGGTGGCCTGGTGGGTGGCGGCGGTGAGGAGGGTGTCGAGCAGGCCGGGGAAGAGGGCGTCCAGGTCGTCGCGGCGCAGGGCGTTCATCTTGGCGGTGCCCCGGTAGACCTGCCGGATGACCCCGCTCTCCCGCAGCACCCGGAAGTGGTGCGTGGTGGTGGACTTGGTCACCGGCAGGTCGAACTGCGAACAGGACAACTCCGCCTCCTCCGCGGCGAGTTCGCGGACGATCTGCAGTCGCATCGGATCGGAGAGCGCGTGCAGCACGCCCTCCAGCCGGATCTGCTCCCGGTCCGGGTGCGGCAGCGCGCGGCCGGTGGTGGCGGTGTCGGTCACGGCGGCTGCCCCCTCGTCATGGATGCCTGCTGCCCCCTCATTGTACGAGGGACTTCGTAGTTTGACATTCCTCGTAGTACGAGAGGTACCGTACGAAGCCACCAGTGGTCCGCGACGAACGGAGTCCGACGTGAGTGCGCTCTTCGAGCCCATCACCCTGCGCGAAGTGACCATCCCGAACCGGGTGTGGATGCCCCCGATGTGCCAGTACTCGGCGGAGCCGGAGGGCCCGCTCACCGGCGCCCCGAACGACTGGCACTTCACGCACTACGCGGCGCGGGCCACCGGCGGCACCGGGCTCATCGTGGTGGAGGCCACCGCGGTCTCGCCCGAGGGCCGGATCTCCCCGTACGACCTCGGGCTGTGGAACGACACCCAGGTGGAGGCCTTCCGCCGGATCACCCGCTTCCTCACCGCGCAGGGCACCGTACCGGCGATCCAGCTCGCACACGCCGGCCGCAAGGCGTCGACCGACCGGCCGTGGAAGGGCGGCGCGCCCCTCGGGCCGCAGGCGCACGGCTGGCAGCCGCTCGCCCCGAGCGCGCTGGCGTTCGACGAGCGCCACCCGGTGCCCACCGAGCTGACCGTCGAGCGGATCGGCGAGATCGTCGGCGAGTTCGCCGCCGCCGCCCGCCGGGCGCGTGCCGCGGGCTTCGAGGCCGTCGAGATCCACGGCGCCCACGGCTATCTGATCCACGAGTTCCTCTCCCCGCACTCCAACCACCGCACCGATGCCTACGGCGGCTCGTACGAGAACCGCGCCCGGTTCGCGCTGGAGGTCGTGGACGCCGTACGGGACGTGTGGCCGGCGGACAAGCCGGTGTTCTTCCGCGTCTCGGCCACCGACTGGCTGGAGGACGGCGGCTGGACCCCCGAGGAGACCGTCCGCCTCGCCCACGACCTGCACGCGCACGGCGTCGACCTGCTCGACGTCTCCACCGGCGGCAACGTCCCCGGCGTCACCATCCCCACCGGGCCGGGCTACCAGGTGCCGTTCGCCGCGCGGGTGAAGTCCGGGTCCCCGCTGCCCGTCGCCGCCGTGGGCCTGATCACCGAGGTCGGGCAGGCGCACAAGATCCTGGCGAACGGCGAGGCCGACGCGGTGCTGCTCGGCCGGGAGCTGCTGCGCAACCCGTCGTGGGCCCGCCACGCCGCCCGCGAACTGGACGCGGAGGTCCGGGTGCCGGACCAGTACCACCGCTCGGTCTGAGCCGGGACCGCGCCGGGGGGCGTGCTGCGGTCACGTCGGCAGGAGGCGGGTGACGGCCTGTTCCAGGCGGGGCAGGCCGCGCTGAGCCGCCAGGGCGAGCGCGATCGCGGCCACCACGCCGGCCCAGGCGACCGGGCCGAGCGGGGTGCAGCCGAACACCCGGCTGAGGCCCGGGGTCTGGACCATCGCCACGAGGGCCGCGGCGGAGCCCAGCGAGGTGACCTGCACGAGACGGCTGTCGCGCCGGTCGAGCAGGGTCTGCGCGAGCTGCGTGCCGACCACCCCGCACAGCGCCATGGTGCTGGAGCGGCGGGCGGTGCCCGGCGTGAACCGCCCGATCAGCCAGGCCGTGAGCGCGCCCACGCAGGTGGTCAGCGCCCGGTGCCGGATCTGCCGCAGCAGCGGGTCGCCCAGTACCCCGGCCGCCTCCTCCACGTGACCCAGGTCCGCCTCGCCCTCCTTCTCCGTCACGGCCACCGCCATCGACGGGAACAGGTCGGTGAAGAGGTTCACCATGAGCATCTGCCGGGTGGACAGCGGCGCCCGCCCGGACAGCAGCGTGCCGAGGATGCCGAACCCGACCTCGCCCGCGTTGCCGCCGATCAGGATGGCGATCGCGTCGGCCACGCTGTGCCACAGCGCGCGGCCCTCGCCGACCGCGTCGATCAGCACCGTCAGGTCGTCGTCGGTCAGCACGATGTCCGCGGCGTTGCGCGCGGCGGCCGAGCCCCGCGCGTTGATGCCGACGCCGATGTCGGCGGCGCGGATGGCCGCGGCGTCGTTCGCGCCGTCGCCGACCATGCCGACGACCCGTCCCGCGTCCCGCAGTGCCTCCACGACCTGGAGTTTCTGCTCGGGCGCCACCCGGGCCACCACACCCGCGTCACGCAGCATCCGGGCGCGGGTCGCGCGGTCCGCCGCGGCCAGCTCGTCGCCGGTGACCACCACGGTGTCCTCGGGCCAGCCCAGGTCGGCGGCGATCGACCGCGCGGTCTGCGGGTGGTCGCCGGTGAGCATGACCGGTCGTACGCCCGCGCCGTTCAGGCCGTTCACCAGTGCCGTCGAGGTCTCGCGCGGTACGTCGGACAGCGCCAGCAGACCGGTGAACTCCAGGTCGGCCAGCGGTTGTTCGAGGGCGTCCGTCTCCCGCTCGTCCGGGCCCAGCCGGCGTTCGGCCACCGCCAGCACCCGCAGGCCGCCCCCGGCCAGCGCGTGCGCGGACCGCGAGGCCCCGGCCGGCAGCCCGGCGCAGGCGGGCAGCACCGTTTCCGGGGCGCCCTTGACCACCAGCACAGGCGGCCCGTCGCCGCTGCGGCCGACGGCGGCGGCGTAGCCGCGCGCGGCCTCGAACGGCAGGTCGGCGAGCTGGGTCCAGTCCGGGTCGGGCGGTGCCGCGGCCAGCACGGCCTCGTCGGTGGCGTGCACCGGCCGGTCGGAGCCGCCGTTGAGCCGTGGGCAGGCCCGCGCGGCGGCCCGGACGGTCTCCGCGGAGCCGTCGTCGGCGACCGCGCGGACCGTGCCCTCGGCGTCGGAGGTGCGCACCAGCCGCAGCCGGTTCTCGGTGAGCGTGCCGGTCTTGTCGAAGCAGATGGTGTCCATGCGGCCCAGCGCCTCCAGCGTGCGCGGGGTGCGGACCAGGACACCGCCCCGGCTCAGCCGGCGGGCGGCCGCCAGCTGCGCGACCGTCGCCACCAGTGGCAGCCCCTCCGGGACGGCCGCCACGGCCACCGCCACCCCGCCGCTGACCGCGTCGTGGATCGGGGTGCCGCGCAGCAGCGCCAGACCGGTCACCGCGGCACCGCCGGCCAGGGTCAGCGGCAGCGCCTTGCGGGTGAGTTCCTGGAGCCGGGCCTGCACGCCGGCGGCCGGGGGCGTGCGGGCGGCGAGGTGGACCGCGCGGGCGGCCTCGGTGCGGTCGCCGGTGTCCACGACGATGGCCCGGGCCTCGCCGGCCACCACGGTCGTGCCCTCGAAGAGCATGCAGCGCCGATCGGCGACCGGGGCGTGCGGGGTGGGGTCCGTCTGCTTCTCCACCGGCAGCGACTCGCCGGTCAGCGCGGACTCGTCGACCTCCAGGCCGTCCTGCCACAGCAGCCGGGCGTCGGCGGGCACCACATCGTCCGACTTGAGCTGGATGACGTCACCCGGCCGCTGCTCGCCCGCCTCCACGGTGCGGGCACCGTCGGCCGGGGCCTCCACGGTGCGGGCACCGTCGGCCGGGGCCTCCTCCGGTGGCAGCAGGCGGGCCTTCTGCGTCTGTTCCGCGACCAGTCCGGACAGCGCGCGCTCGGCCCGCAGCCGCTGGACGCCGCCGACCAGGGCGTTCAGGTCGAGGGCGCCGACGACGAGCAGCGCGTCCACGACGGAGCCGAGGATCGCCGACGCCGCCGACCCGACCGCCAGGACCGGAGTGAGCGGGTCCTGGAGTTCGCCGCGGACGGCGCGGCCGAGCCGGTAGGTCCAGCGGGCGGGCGCGGCGGCCGGGTGCCGTGTGACGGCCCGGGCCGCCTCGCGCATCCGGGCGGTCAGCGCGTCGCCGGTGCCGCGGGCGGGTTCTTGTGCCAGCCGGTCCCGGGCCTGGTCGGGGTCGAGGTCGTGCCAGTGCACCCGGGGGCGGGGTTGCGGGGTGCGGGCCGCTGCCACGCGGAGCGCGGCGCCCGCCCCGGACAGCAGCGCCGTCGCGGCGCCGGCGTCGACGGGCGCGTGCCGCAGCCCCGGCAGTACGGACCAGCGGCCACGGCCGCGGCCGGACTCGCCGACGGCGACGAGCAGCCCGGACAGCGCGGCACCGGAGCGGGCCAGGGTCTGGGCTCGGTGGCCGACCCGGCGGGCGGCCGGGATCGCGGTGAGCACCCGCCACACGTCGGGCAGGCCGTGCAGGGCGAGGATGTCGGCGCCCCACACCACCGCGCCGTCCCGGTCGGTCAGCGCGACCGCGACATCGGCGGCCCGCAGCGCGGCCAGGACGTCGTGCTCGTCGGCCGCGCGCACCCGGGCGACCACGAGTACGGCGCTCTCGTCGCCGCGCGCCTCGTACACGACGTCGTCCAGTGGCCGGCGGGCGTCGACGACCTGGTCGGCCAGGCCGGTGAAGTCCTCCAGCGCCGGGTCGTCCACGAGGACGACCCGGAGCCCGGCCCGGCGGGCCGCGTCCAGCACCGGCTCGGCCCAGGCGTCGGCCTCGCCGTCCCCGGTGCGCAGCGCGCTCGGGTGCAGGACGACCGTGCCGGCCATCTCCAGCTCGCGCAGCCGCTCCGGGTCGCGGACCAGGACGCCGGTGCGGGCGAGAGCGGCGCTGAGTACGGCGTGGAAGGCGGCGGGACCGTAGCGGGCGGCCTTCGGGGAGCCGGCCAGCACCGCCTCCGCCACCTCGGCGCCGTCGTGTTTGACCAGCAGGGTGGCCGCGGCGCCCAGGAGGCTGCCGGCGGAGGCGTGGGCCGCGTACTCCTGGGCCGGGGAGACGCGCAGCGGCGGGCGGGGCGGGGCGTCCGGGTCGACGCCGAGGCTGAGCCGGTCGGGCGCGACCAGCCGGTCGTGCACCGTTTCGAAGGCGGCCGCGCGGGCCACCGTCTCGGCCACCTGGCAAGCCCGCAGGGCGCCGTCGAGCACCAGGGAGGTCGGGGTCTGGCCGACGCCGTGGACGACGGCGTTCGCGCAGGCCAGCACGAGGTCCATGCGGGCGTCGCCCAGACGGCCGCGCAGCAGGGCACGGAAGCGCGGGTTCTCCCGCAGCAGGGTCACGACCGCGGTCAGCACGCGGGGCGTGGGGGGCAACCGCAGCGAGTACGCGGTGAGGGCGACGGCGATGCCGATGCCGTCGGCGGCGAGCGTGGCCGCCGCCGCCCGCACTCCGGCCGGGTCGGCCGGATGGACGGTCTCCTCCACGTCGCCGGCCGCCAGGACCAGCCCGTGCCGTTCGGCGAGGCGGGCCGCGTCGTCCACGACCCGGTCGGCGGCCTCCTCCTCGGTCGCGGTCACCACCAGGCGGGCGAGTCCCTGGTCCCAGTAGGCGACCAGCACCTCGGGGTGCTCCGCCAGCGCCTCGGCCAGCCGGCGCGCCAGGCGCGCCGTACCGCCCGCGCGCCGCGCCTGCTCCGGCTCCAGGGGCCGCACCGCCAGGTGGGCGCGCGCGCCGGAACGCCAGTGGTCACCGGCGCCGGGCAGCGCGTTGCGGGCGACCCGGGCCACCCGCGCGGCGGTGTCCGCGCCGCGTACTCCGGCGCGCGCGGTTCCGGCGGCGGCACCGGCGGCCAGTCCGACCGCCGGCGCGGCCGCCCGCGCGAGCAGGCGTGGTGCCGCGGGAAGCAGACGGGCGGCGGCCGAGGGCGCCGAGAGCAGACCGAGCACCGTGGCCTCCTCAGAGTGTGGTGCGGTCGGGCCGTGCGGTGGGTCCGAGGGGACCGGAGGACGGCTTGGCCGCGGACGCCCGCGTGCCCTGGGCCGCCTCCGCCTCCGGCGGTCCGGCCGTCCCGGGGTGACCGGCCGTCCCGGGGTGACCGGTACGGCCCGAGGCGTGACGGCCGGAGGCGTGGCCGCCCGAGGCGTGCGTGCCCGGGGCGTGGCCGCCCCGGGGTGGTGTCGCCGCGGCCCCGGCGGTTCCTTCCCCGGCTGCCGTCCGGCCGGGCCCGTGGCCTCCGGCGCCGGACCTGAGGGCGGCGCTGCCGAGGTCGTGGGCGGGTTCGGGCCGGGACGCGCCCGTGTCCCCGGCCTCCGCCGGCCGGGGCTGGGTGAGCCAGGCCACCGCAGCGCCGGTGAGCGCCACGGGCCACTCCACGACACCGGCGGCGCCGAGCAGCCCGGCGCCCGCGTACACCGCCATGCGCCGGCCGCGCGGCGAGACCGCGCCGACCTTGTCCAGTGTTTCCTCCGCGGCCCTGGTCACCGTGGTGGCGCCGGGCACCCTGCGCAGTACCGAGGCGGCGCCGCGCAGGGGCGCCGTGAGGGCCGACGACGACTTCTGCTCAGCCATGACTCTCCTCGGGTGAGATTCGTCCGGCGTACCCCACCGAGTGCCCGTGACCGTGCTGGTCACCCTTTTTTCCTCACGGGGCACCGCCTCTTCCCAGGGAACGCCACGGACCCCTCCGGCGCTACCCCGCCCCGTGCCGGAACAGCCCCTCGGGTACGGCCGCGGCGAGGACGCGGTACCCCTCGGGGTTCAGGTGCAGCCAGTCCCCGGCGTGCAGCGCGGGCAGCAGTCGGCCGGGATCGGCCGGGTCCCGTACCGCACGGTCGAAGTCGATGACCGCGTCGAAGTGGCCGCGGGTGCGGATCCAGGCGTTCACGCGTTGCCGGCCGGCCTCCCGCTCCCCCGCCGGGTCGTCGTACAGGGTGCTGCCGCCGAACGGGGTGAGGGTCGCGCCGTAGACCCGGATGCCCTGCGCGTGGGCGCGGACGACGATCTGCCGGTACCCGGCGATCAGGTCGTCGGTGACCGCGCGCTGCGCTTCGGGGGTGGCCTCGGCGGTGCCGATGTCGTTGACGCCCTCGAAGACGATCAGCCAGGCCACCGCGCTCTGGGAGAGGACGTCCCGGTCGAGGCGGGCGAGCACGTTGGGGCCGAGCCCGTCGTCGAGGACGCGGTTGCCGCCGGCCGCCTGGTTGAGGACGGCGATGCCGGAGGTGGCCGGGCGGCCGTGCAGGCGGTCGTAGAACCGGTCGGGCCAGCGGTCGTTGCCGTTGGTGGTGGAGCCGCGTCCGTCGGTGAGCGAGTCGCCGATGACGGCCACCGCGCGGCTGCGGGCGGGCGCCAGCACCTCGACATCGCTCAGCAGGTACCAGTGGTCGACAGCGGTCGCCCCCGGGAGGTCCGGGTCGCGCGTGTGGTCGCCGCGCACGAGGTACGACGTGGTGCGCGAGCCGGGGTGGGAGGTGAGCGCGAGCGAGGCCTGGCCACGCGCGGTGTACGCCGTCACGGTCAGCTCGGATCCGGCGCGCAGCGCGAAGTCCAGCGGGTCGGAGACCATCTGCGCGCCGACCGGGACGGTCACGGCGTCCCGGCCCGCGAAGGTGACCGGGCGCAGGCTCCCCGGCTCGACCGCGTCGACACCGGCCCCGCCGCCGCGGGGCAGGGCCACGGTGACGGCGGTGAGCGGCAGCGGGGTGTCGCCGTAGGCGTTGGAGAAGCGCAGCCGGATCCGCGGGCCGCCGGCGGTGACACGCACCGTCTGCCGCAGGGTGGTGTCCACGAGCACCGACTTGTCCCCGGTGTACGGCGCGGGCGGCAGGTTGGCGGGTTCGGTCAGCTGAGGCATACCGGTCCAGGTACTCACCCAGTGCCGGCCGGGCCCGGCCACGGCGGTGACGGGCGCGGTCCTGGAGACCAGCGCTGTGAGGGCGGAGGCGGTCACGACGAGGGCGAGGACGAGGACGCAGGTGCCGAGGAGGACGGCGAAGGGACTTCTGGTGGGTGGCTTCACGGAGGCCTTTCCGGGGGGCGGGGTGGGAGCGGCACCGGGTGTGACTGTCTGGGGCTCGACGGGATGGCGGAGGGGCGGGGCGCGCGGCTGCCTGGGGCTGGATGGGGTGGGGCGGGGCCCGAGGCTGCCTGGGGCTGGATGGGGTGGGGCGGGGCCCGAGGCTGCCTGGGGCTACACGGGGTGTGCGGGCGCGTGGCTGCCTGGGGCTGAGCATGGTCGGGGGCGGCTGCGGGGCGGGGCTGGGGCGGGGCGCGCGGGTGGCGGGCGCGGGGGACGGGGCGGTGCGGTGCGGGATGCCTGGTCGGCAGACGCGCGGCGGGAGTCGGCGAACGCAGGGTGAAGCGGGGACTGATGTGTGACCGGCCAGCGGGCGCCGGGCCGGGTCGCTGTGGGGTGCGTGGCTGCCTGGAGAGAGGTGGGATCGGTGCGGGATACGCGACGGGCGGTCGCGAGTCGGGGGTCGTGCGGGATGGCCGACTGGCACGCGCCGGCTGGGTTGGTGCGGCATGACCGGTCGGCAGACGCGCGGCACCAGCCGGCGGGCGCGGGGCGGGGCGGGGACTGATGCAAGTTGTCCGGCTGGCGGGCGCCGCGCGGAGATCGGTGCGGCGTGCCCAGCCAGCGGCGTGCGGCGTGCCGGGCCAGCAGGCGCCGGGTGGAGAACGATGCGGCGTCCCCACTCTGCAGACGCCGGACGGAGTCGACGCGGCGTCCCCAGCCAGCAGACGCAGGCCGGTGCGGGAGTCGGGTCAGCAGGCGCGCAGCGCAGATCGATGCCAGGCGCGCGGCCGGCGGCGCGCGGCGGAGGACAGGGCGAGATGCCCCGCCGCCGGACCGCAGCCCGGCGGCGGACGTCCCCGTGCGCACCAAGTCGGCCAGAACGGCCCCGCGCGCACCCCGGCCCTCAACCCCCCGCGCAACCTCTCCCGTCCAGGCTGAAAGCGTCCGGTGCCGAGCTGTTGCCGGTGTGGGTCGCCTGGTAGCCGATGGTGGTGCTCGCGCCGGGCGCGATGGTGGCGTTGTACGCGACGTTGGTCGCCGTCACCGCGCCGGAGCTGCCGCTGAAGCCGGCGTTCCAGCCGTTGGTGAGGGTCTGGCCGGCCGGCAGGGTGAAGCCGAGTTTCCAGCCGTTCACCGGGGTCGTACCGGTGTTGGTGACGGTCACGGAGGCGGTCAGACCGGTGCTCCAGGCGCTGACCGTGGCCGTCACCTTGCAGGCGGCCGCGGGCGGTTGCGGTGTGCTGCCGCCGCCGTCGAGGCCGAAGAAGGTCAGTGCCCGGGAGCCCATCCCCCAGCTGTACAGGTTGTGGCCGACGCCCTGGAGGCTGATCGCCTCGACGGGTGCCCGGTCACCGGTGGCGCCGTAGCGGGTGCGGGTCCAGCCGGAGACCGGGGTGTCCGTGGCGGCCGGGGTCTGGCTCACTCCGTGCACGTCGGTCCACTGCTTGATCTCCTCCCCGAAGTTGGGATAGCGCAGCGTGTCGTCCGCGGTGCCGTGCCACAGCTGCATCCGCGGGCGCGGACCGGTGTAGCCGGGATAGGCGGCGCGCACCAGGTCGCCCCACTGCTGCGGGGTGCGGATGACGGTGCCGCCGGAGCAGGCGCTGTTCCACTCGGAGCCGTCGGTGGTGGCGAAGCAGCCGAAGGGCACACCGGAGAAGGCGGCGCCCGCGGCGAACACGTCGGGGTAGTCGCCGAGCAGGACGTTGGTCATCATCGCTCCGGAGGAGATGCCGGTGACGAAGACCCGGCCGGTGTCGGCGGCGTAGGTGCGGGTAGCCCAGTCGACCATGGAGCGGATGCCGACCGGGTCACTGCCGCCGCCGCGGTGGAGCGCCTGCGGGGAGGAGACGTCGAAGCACTTGCTGGGGCGAGTCACCGACGGGTAGACGACGACGAACCCGTGCTGGTCGGCGAGCGAGGACCACTCGGTGCCGGAGTACATCGCGGAGGCGGAGCCCCCGCACCAGTGCACGGCCACGACGACCGCCGGGTGGGCGGTGACACCGGCCGGCACATAGACGTACATCTGGAGGTTGCTGGGGTTGGCGCCGAAGCCGGTGACCTCCGTGAGGGTGGCCGTGGGGACGGCCCGGGTTCGGGCCGAGGCCGGGGGCGCGGCGAGTGTCAGTGCCGCGAGGAGCGGCAGCAGCCCTCCCAGGAGCGCCACAAGTGCCTTGCGCAGTGCGGTCCTCGAGCGGTGCGGTGTGGAGCGGTGCGGTGTGGGGGGCACGTCACCTGTCCCTTCTGATCGCGGCTCGTGCGGGGCGTGCTGCGGGATGCGCGTCGTACGGGAAACCACCGGGCATCGTGGCATGGACACACACTCCATGGAAGCGCTCCCACGGCACTTCTTCCGGCCCGAATCAGCCTTGCGCGACCCGTTGACTAGAAAGCGCTTTCACTCTACGGTCCGTTCATCATCGTGACCAAGAGGCAGGGAAGTCGGCCGTTCCTGCCTTCCATCCCCCACAGACGTTCTGTATGGCGTCCAAAAGTCACATAGACGAACGGACCCTGCGCTCACCCAGACCCCTCTGACCCCACTCGGAAGAAGGCACTCGGTACATGACCTCATCAGCACCCTCGCGCGGTCTGCTGGGCGGCCTGGCCACCCTCGGACTCACACTTGGCATGATCATGGCGTCCGCGCCGGCGGACGCGGCCACCTGGCCCACCCCCAACGGCAGCCAGCCGGTCACCTCCACCATCTCCGTGTCCGGCACCAAGGACTACGGCATGAAGCGGCTGTACGGCAGCGGAGACCTCGGCACCGGCGGGCAGAGCGAGGACCAGGACCCGCTGCTTGAACTCGCCCCCGGCGCGGTCCTCAAGAACGTCGTCATCGGCTCGCCCGCCGCGGACGGCATCCACTGCCTGGGCAGCTGCACGCTGCAGAACGTCTGGTGGGAGGACGTCGGCGAGGACGCGGCCACCTTCCTCGGGTCCTCGTCGTCCAACGTCTACACCGTGACCGGCGGCGGGGCGAAGGAGGCCAGCGACAAGGTCTTCCAGTTCAACGGCGCCGGCACGCTCAACGTCTCCGGCTTCGCCGTCAAGAACTTCGGCAAGCTGGTCCGCTCCTGCGGCAACTGCAAGACGCAGTACAAGCGCACGATCAACCTCAACACCATCGAGGCGACCTACCAGGGCCTCGCACTCGTCGGCATCAACACCAACTACGGCGACAGCGCGACCCTGCGGAACATCACCATCGTCGGCGACTCCGGCCGGAAGATCGTCCCGTGCCAGAAGTACATCGGCAACAACACCGGCAAGGAGCCGCCGAAGAACGGCTCGGACCCGGACGGCACGTACTGCAGGTACTCCGGCTCGGACATCACCTACAAGTGAGCCCGGCGGGCCGGGTCGCGGCGGCGGCCCGGCCCGTGCTCACGCCCCGGTCGTCCGGCGCCGCCACCGCGCGGACAGGACGAGATGGGCCCCGACGCCGAACACCAGGCCCCAGAAGGCGGATCCGATGCCGAACAGCGTGACGCCGGACGCGGTGGCCAGGAACGTGATCAGCGCGGCCTCACGGTCCTTCTCCTCCTTGACCGCGCCGGTGATGCCGCCGGCCAGCGCCCCGAACAGGGCGACACCGGCGACGGCCGCGACCAGTTCCTTCGGCAGCCCCGCGAAGAAGGCCACCAGGGTGGAGCCGAAGGCACCGATGAGCACGTAGAAGGCGCCGCACGACACACCGGCCACATAGCGCCGCCGCGGGTCGGGGTGGGCCTCCGGGCCGGTGCAGATCGCGGCGGTGATCGCGGCCAGGTTGATCGCGTGCGACCCGAAGGGGGCGAGCGCGGTGGAGGCCAGCCCGGTGGTGCCGATGAGCAGACGGTCCTCGGGCCGGTACCCGGAGGCGGTGAGCACCGCCATGCCGGGGGCGTTCTGCGAGGCCAGGGTGGCCAGGATCAGCGGCACCGCGATGCCGACGAGCGAGGCCACGGAGAACGCCGGCGCGGTCAGCACCGGCCGTGCCAGCTCGATCCGGTCGACGTGGACGTGCAGCCGTGAGGTGGCCGCGCTGCCGGCGACCCCCACGGCGAGCGCGATCAGCACCGCGTACCGCGGCAGCAGCCGCTTGGCCAGGAGGTAGGCCACCAGCACGGATCCGGCGATCAACGGCGCCGTCTTCAGCGAGGTGAACACATGGGTGCCGAAGCCGAACAGGATGCCCGCCAGCATCGCCGAGACCACCCCCGCCGGCACCTGGCGCATCAGCCACCCGAACACCCCGGTGAGCCCGATCAGCGTCAGGACGGCACCGGTGACGAGGAACGCACCGACGGCCTCGGCGTAGGAGTACGCACCGAGACTGGTGACCAGGAGTGCCGCGCCCGGCGTCGACCAGGCGGTGATGACCGGCATCCGGGTGCGCAGGCTCAGCCCGATGCAGGTCAGGCCGCTGCCTATGGAGATCGCCCACACCCAGGAACTGGTCTGCGCGGTGTCGAGGTGGCCGGCCGAGGCCGCCGCGAGCACGATGACCAGGGTTCCCGAGTAGGACACGACGACGGCCACGAGACCGGCCAGTACGGCCGACAGGGACGCGTCGCGCAGCAGCCGGGGCGCGGGCTCCGGCTCGGCCTCTCCGGCCCGGTCCGGGGGACCGGAGAGCGGCGCGGCGGTGCGCGCCGCGCCCGGGGTGGAGTCTGTCTCGGGGGACTCGGGGCTCAACGGTCTTCCTCCGCGGCCCGTTTCAGGGCCTGTTCCAGGTCGGCGACGGCATCGGCCGGACTTCCCAAGGCGGTTGGAGAGGCGGACCATGTTCTCGGGGGCGGTGCTGTCCGGTCCCCCGACGATATATCCGCGAAGGAATCATTCCGCGCGCGGTTGCGCGCGCGGTTGCGCGTGAGCTCCCGAGGGGGAGTTCAGCGTCTCGCCCAGCTCCCGGCGATAACCGGCGTACGCGGAGCGCAGTTCCTCCCCCGGCCAGTCGGCGGGCAGCAGGGCCGTCGGCAGGACGGGGTCGGTGAGCAGGTGGCGGACGGCCGCCGCGTAGGCGGTGAACCGGTCGGCGGGGTGGTCGGCCCGGGTGGCACGGTCGAGGAGGGCGCGCGCGGTGGCCGCCCAGCCGGCCAACGGCCAGAGCCGGGCGGCGAGGTCTCGCGGGGACTCGTCGGGGCGCGCGGTGTACGTCAGGGCCACCCGGTGCAGGGCGGCGGGCAGGGGGCGGTCGAGGTTGGCCGGGCGCAGCCACACGCCCTCGCGGAGTTCGGCCAGGCGCAGTGCGGTCAGCCGGGTGCGCAGGTCGGCGCGCTCGGCGGGGCCGCGGCCGGTCGCCGTGATCACCACCATCTCCCAGTCGCCGTCCCACGCGCGCGCGGGGGGCCGTACGGCCTCGTCCTGGCGGCGCTGCCGGGCCAGCAGCCGGTCGCTCAGCCGGTAGACGCCGTCCGCGCGCCGCAGGTCGCCGGCGGCCACCATCCGGCTCAGCGCGGCCCGCAGGGTGGAGCCGCCGACCCCGAACGGCGCCACGAGCCGGACCAGGTCCTTGACGGGCAGCTCGGGCGGGTGCACGCCGAGGAGGATGCTCAGCACGACGGACCGGGCGGACAGCGGCCGCAGACCGGCCGCGTCGGGCTCGGCTGGGACGTTCATGCGCATGACCCGCACTCTACGTGCGCCCTGTTGTTGCATCATTGCTACGGCCGCAGGAATAGCGCAACATGCTGTCATGGTCTCGAATCCCGCGCAGCCGCAGGCGCAGCCCCAGCCCCAGTCCCCGTTCCCGCAGCCGGACGTCACGCACGACGTCACCAACCAGCCACCGCCCCTAGCCCCGTACGACGCCTCCGACGACCCGGCGCTGCTGGAGGGGCTGCGCCGGGAGGGTGCCGGCTGGGCCGAGGACGGCATCCGGAGCCTGGGAGCGCGCGCCGGCAGCGCGGAGGCGCAGGAGTGGGGCGAGCTGGCCAACCGGCACGAGCCGGTGCTGCGTACCCACGACCGCTACGGCCATCGCGTCGACGAGGTGGAGTTCCACCCCAGCTGGCACCACCTGATGCGGACGGCGGTGGCCGAGGGCCTGGCGGGCGCCCCCTGGGCCGACGACCGGCCAGGCGCGCACGTCGCCCGGACCGCGGGCGGCCTGGTGTGGGGGCACACGGAGGCGGGCCACGGCTGCCCCACGTCGATGACGTACGCCGCCGTCCCCGCCCTGCGCGCCCAGCCGGATCTCGCCAAGGTGTACGAGCCGCTGCTCACCAGCCGGGAGTACGACCCGGAGCTGCGCGTCCCCACCGAGAAGCCCGGGCTGCTCGCCGGGATGGGCATGACGGAGAAGCAGGGCGGCTCCGACGTGCGGACGAACACCACCACGGCCACGCCCACCGGCGAGGCGGGCGTGTACACGCTGCGCGGGCACAAGTGGTTCACGTCGGCGCCCATGTCCGACGTCTTCCTGGTCCTCGCACAGGCCCCGGGCGGGCTGTCGTGCTTCCTCGTGCCGCGGATCCTGCCGGACGGCAGCCGCAACACCTTCCGCGTCCAGCGGCTGAAGGACAAACTGGGCAACCGGTCCAACGCCTCCTCGGAGCCGGAGTTCGACCGGACCGTGGCCTGGCTGGTCGGCCCGGAGGGGCGGGGCGTGAAGACCATCATCGAGATGGTCAACTGCACCCGGCTGGACTGTGTGATGTCCTCGGCGACGCTGATGCGCAAGACGCTGGTCGAGGCGGGGCACCACGTGCGGCACCGCAGCGCGTTCGGCGCCCGGCTGATCGACCAGCCGCTGATGCGCAACGTCCTGGCCGATCTGGCGCTGGAGTCGGAGGCGGCGACGACGCTCACGCTGCGGCTGGCCGGCGCGGCCGACCGCGCGGTGCGCGGGGACGCCGGGGAGCGGGCCTTCCGGCGCATCGCCACCGCCGTCGGCAAGTACTGGGTCACCAAGCGAGGCCCGGCCTTCACCGCGGAGGCCCTGGAGTGCCTGGGCGGCAACGGGTACGTGGAGGATTCCGGCATGCCCCGGCACTACCGGGAGGCCCCGCTGCTGTCGATCTGGGAGGGCTCCGGGAACGTCAACGCGCTCGACGTGCTGCGCGCCCTCGGCCGCGAGACGGACACCGCCGAGGCCCTCTTCGCCGAACTCGCCCTCGCACGCGGGGCGGACGCCCGGCTCGACACGGCCGTGGCGGCGCTCAGGAACCAATTGGCCGAAACCGATCAGACGGGCGCCCGCCGGCTGGTCGAGCGGATGGCGCTCGCCCTCCAGGCCTCCCTGCTCGTACGGCACGCTCCGCACCCGGTCGCGGACGCCTTCTGCGCCACCCGGCTGGGCGGCGACTGGGGGCACGCGTTCGGCACCCTGCCCTCCGGGACCGACCTGGACACCATCCTGGAGCGCGCCCTGCCCGGCCGGAACTGATCCCCCCCGCGCGTGGCGCGTTCCGTGGCCGGTCAGCACCGGCGGATCGCACACAGTCAGCGGATGACTCCGGGCCGTTGTCAGTGCCGTGGTGCACACTCGCGATCAGGTGGCACTCGCCTGGGGAGGACAACGTGTTCACGGGGATCGACGAGGTCGACTGGGCCTCGCTGCGGCACGCGCACGGCAGCGCGGAGGACGTGCCCGGGTGGTTACGGGCTCTGGCGTCCGCCGACGCCGCCGAGCGGGCGACGGCGCTCGACGGGATGTACAGCGCGGTGCACCACCAGGGGAGGGTGTACGACTCGACGCTCGCCTGCGTGCCCATCCTGTTCGCCATGCTGGCCCGCGAGGAGGTGCCGGACCGGGGCAGCATCGTGGAACTGCTGGTCAGCATCGGCGGGGAGGAGTCCGGCGAGGACGCGGAGTGCCCGGGCGGACCGGCGGGGCCGGCGGGGGACGGGCGGGCGCGGGAGGCGGTGTGCGCGGGCGCCGAGGCCTTCGCCGCGCTCGCCGGGGACCCGGACCCGGGGGTGCGCCGGGCGGCCGCCGGGGCGCTGGTGCGCTTCCTGGCGGAGCCCCCGCGGGTCCTGGGGCTGCTGCGAGGGTGGCTGCGGGCCGAGCGGGACGACTGCGTCCTGTTGGCCCTCATCGAGGCGCTCGGTCTGTTCGCGGACCGGTTCCCCGCGCACGCGGGCGGTGCGCTGGACCTGCTGGCCGAGCAGAGCGCGCCGCCCTGCGCGCCGGGGCTGCGGCTCGCGGCGCTCGGTCAGCTCGCGCTCCGCGCGCCCGGCCGGCTCCCCGCAGATCTGGTCCCCGCGGCGGTCCGGCTGCTGCGGCAGCGGTCCGCGCAGCGCCTGCCCGGCCGGGAGCACCCGGGCGCGGACACCCTGGTGCGGCGGATACGGCGGCTGCGGCCCTCCGACGAGCAGGGCGCCGTACTGCTGCGCACCCTGCACAGTGCCCTCGGTGACCGGGTGGACGACCGGATCGCCCTGCTCACGGGGCAGTTGACCAGCCCGGGCCCGGTGGACCGGTGCAACGCCGTGTGGATGTCGGCGGCGCTGTTCCGCGGCTGGCGCGGGGCGTACGACGGTCCCGTGCGCCTTCTCGGCGCCCAACTCCGCACCGAGCAGGACCGATTACGGGACGCGGCGGTCTCGGTCCTGGCCGGGCTGTTCGGCCTGGCCGCTCCTGCGGCGGACGATCTGCATGCGCTGGTGGCCGCGCGGCCCGACCTGTGGACGCACCGCTGGGAACGCTGCCCGCCCACGCTGGGCGGCCCGCTCAAGGCGCTGGCCAGGACCGGCGACCCGCGCGCGGTGCCGCCGCTGGCCCAGCTGCTGGCCGGCCCCGCGGCGCCCGTCGGGCTGGGCCGCGAGGTCGCGCACCTGGGCCGGGCCGCGGCCGCGCTGGCCCCCGCCCTGCGCCACCGCCTCGGCCGCGTCCCGCTCGACTCCCCCGGCGCCGCCCGGTTCGCCGCACCGCTGCTGACGGCGGTCAGGGCCGTCGGGGACAAGGACGCCGTTCCGGAGCTGCTGCGGCTGCTCTCGGGTGCCCCCGACGGGCTGGGAGCGCGGGACGCGGTCGCCGGCCAGGTGATCGGGGCGCTGACGGAGCTGGGTGCGGCCGACCAGGCGGCACCGCTCCTGCGGACGCTGCTCCGCACCCGGCACGCGGTCACCGCGGCGGGCGCGCTGTGGTCCGCGGACGGGGACACCACCGCCGTACTCCCGGTCCTGTTGCGGGAGTTGGCCGGACCGGACCGGGAGGGCCGCCAAGGCGCCGTGCGGCAGCTCGCCCGGCTGGGTCCGGCCGCGCGCGCCGCGCTGCCCGAACTGCGCCGGCTCGCCGGGTCGGGTCCGGCACGCGAACGCGTACCGGCCGCGTGCGCGCTGTGGCACATCGCCGGGGACCCGGACCCGGTCGTGCCCGTGTTCCGGACCGCCTGGACGGCGGATCCGCGCACCCGCACCTCCATCGCCCGCTGCCTGACCGCCATGGGCCCCGCCGCCGCGCCCCTGTACGACCTGACCGGCACCGAACTGGCCCGCACCCGCCGCCACACGGCGGACCAGGGCGCGTACGGCGACCGGGGCATACCGGACGACGAGGAACTGCTGCGGATGTGCCGAGCCCTGCCGGCGGGGGCGTAGACGGCGGACCTGTCGGCCCGCCCCCCGTTCGGGGCCGCCGACGGCTCAGGGGGCGGTCAGACCATGCGCCCCCACAACGGGCCCAGGCGGGACCACTCGGTGTCCCAGGCCTCCATGCGGCGGCGTGCCAGGCGGCTGCGTACGGCCAGGCCGGCGACGAGGGGGACCACCGCGGCGCTCACGCCGGCCAGCAGGCCCGTCAGGGTCGCCCGGAAGTCGGCCTCGGAGGCGGTGGTGGGGCGGGAGACGAGGTGCCCCTGCGGGTCGCTCCACACGGTGACCGGCGTACCGGGCTTGCTGCCGGACTCCACCCGTACCCGACCGGTGTGCGCGGAGCCGTCGGGCACCGTCCAGCGGACCTCGGCCCAGACCCGTTCGCCGGTGGGGGCGTGGCCGTCGCGCGCGGGTGACGACCCCGGCGGCGGGGCCACGACCCGGGCCACCGCGGGCCGCCGGTCGGCCCGTTCCCGGGCGAGCCCGTCCGCCACCGAACCGGCCGCCGCGAGGCCGGCCAGCACCCCGGCCAGGACGGTCAGCAGACAGGCGCCGAGCACCACCCAGGCCTCCACCACGTCGGCCCGGCGCTTGAGCGGGTTGCGCCGCCAGCGCCACAGCCACACCTTCGGACCACGGAACGCCTTCAATGGCATCCTCCTCACGAGCGCACCGACCGGCCGGACCGCCCTCCCATACGGGCGAGAGCGCTCCGTTGCTCACGACGAGCCGTTTCCCCGACGGTCGCACGAGACACCCCTTCCCCGCAGCCGCATGCCGGAACGGACCCGCCCCACCTCGTCCCCGGCCCGGCCCCGGGCAAGGGCCATGGGTTGATCGCCGACGGGTCCACGGCAGTAGGGTGACGCCCGTGGCACCACGACCCTTGCACGAAATCGTCGAACCGGGCTGGGCGAAGGCCCTGGAACCCGTCGCCGGACGGATCGCCGAGATGGGCGACTTCCTGCGCGCGGAGATCGCCGCGGGCCGCACCTACCTCCCGGCGGGCCCGAACGTCCTGCGGGCCTTCCAGCAGCCCTTCGACGACGTACGGGTCCTGATCGTGGGTCAGGACCCGTACCCGACGCCGGGGCACGCGGTGGGCCTGTCGTTCTCCGTGGCGCCCGAGGTGCGCCCGCTGCCGCCCAGCCTGATCAACATCTTCCGGGAGCTGACCGGCGATCTGGGCGTACCCCTGCCGTCCACCGGGGATCTCACGCCGTGGACGCAGCAGGGGGTACTGCTGCTCAACCGGGCGCTCACCACCGCGCCCCGCAGCCCGGGGGCGCACCGCGGCAAGGGCTGGGAGGAGGTCACCGAGCAGGCGATCCGGGCCCTCGCCGGGCGCGGCAAGCCGCTGGTGTCCATCCTGTGGGGCCGGGACGCCCGTAATCTGCGGCCGCTGCTGGGCCGGCTGCCCTCGGTGGAGTCCGCGCACCCCTCGCCCATGTCCGCCGACCGCGGGTTCTTCGGCTCGCGGCCCTTCAGCCGGGCCAACGACCTGCTGATCCAGCAGGGCGGGCAGCCGGTGGACTGGCGTCTGCCGTGACCGTCGCCGGGTATCTCGCCGTGGACTCCGGCGGCTCCGGCCTCCGGGTCGCCGTCGGCGTCCCCGGGCGGGAGCCCTCGGCCCGGCGGGAGACCCGGGAACCGGTCCGCACGGGCGCCCGGGGCCTCGATCCCGCCCACCTGATCGGCCAACTCGTCCCCGTGGCCCGTGCCCTGGCCGCCGAGGCGGGCGTCGGCGAGCTGGGCACGGCCGTCGTCGGTGCCGCCGGGTTCGCCAGCCTGGGCGACGCCCTGCGCGCCGAACTGCCGGGCGCGCTCGCCCGGGAGCTGGGCGTGCGGGCCGTGGCGCTGGCCGCCGACGCCGTCACCGCCTACGTCGGCGCCCTCGGCCCCCGTCCGGGCGCCGTGCTCGCCGCGGGCACCGGCCTGATCGCCGTGGGCACGGATCTGACGGTCTGGCGGCGGGCCGACGGCTGGGGGCACCTGCTGGGCGACTGCGGCGGCGGAGCCTGGATCGGGCGGGCCGGGCTGGAGGCGGCGCTGCGCGCCCACGACGGCCGCGCCGGCGGCTCCGCCGTGCTGCTGGCCCGCGCCGAGGAGCGGTTCGGGCCGGTGCGCGGGCTGCCGGGGCTGCTGTACCCGCGTACCGACCGGGCCGCCGTACTGGCCTCCTTCGCGCCCCTGGTCGCCGCGTGCGCCGCGCAGGACCCGGTCGCCGCGGACATCCTGCGCGCGGCGGCCCGGCACATGGCCGACTCCGCCGCCGCCGTCTGCCCGGCGGACGGCACCCCCGAAGTGGCCCTCACCGGCGGCCTGTCGAAGATGGGCGACCCGCTTCTCGTCCCCCTGCGCGAGGAGCTGGCGCGCAGGCTCCGGCATGCCCGGCGGGTGCGGGCGGAGGGGGACCCGCTGCACGGTGCGGTGCGGATCGCGACCGACCTGGCGGCGGGGCGGCTCACCCTGCCGGACGACCCGGCGATGCTGTGCGTGAGCCGTGCCCCGGGCGACGGCGCGGGGTGGCCGGGCGCCGGACCGGCGGTTCCGTCCCGGTAGCCACCCATGCGCCCGGAACGCGCCCTCCGCATGTGCCATCCGCACGTAACTCATCAGACAAATCCGGACGGATACCGCTCACCTGCACCCTCCCCGAACGGCGGATGCCGGTGAGCCAGTAACATGCGGCGCCATGAGCTCCCCCACTGGACCCGCGTCCGGCCTGCCCGTACGAATGCCGCGACCCCGCCAGCCCGGACGGCACCGCCGCCCGGAACCGCTGGTGGCTCCCGAGGGCGCGCCCGCGCTCGTCCTCGCGGTGCCCGGTGTGCCCAGCACCACCACGCGCAGCCTCGCCGAGGAGGTCGTGAGCATCGCCCGCTCCGAGCTGCCCGGCCTCGACGTCCGGATCGGGTACCTGGACGGGGACGACACCGAGTTCCCCACGCTGCGTTCCGTGCTGGCCCGGGCCGCCGAGGAGCGCGCCGCGCGGTACGAGCAGGCGGTCGCCGCCGGTGTCGGGGGAACCAAGGAGCCCGACGGCCCGGTCGCCGTCGTCGTCCCGCTGCTGGCCGGTCCGGACAGCGCGCTGCTGCGGCAGATCCGCCAGTCCGTGATGGACAGCCGGGTCGCCGCCGAACTGACCGACGTCCTCGGCCCGCACCCGCTGCTCGCGGAGGCGCTGCACGTGCGGCTGTCCGAGGCGGGCCTGGCCCGCGCCGACCGCGCCCGGCTGTTCACCGTGGCCACCGCCGCGGACGGCATCATCCTGGCCTCCGTGGGCGGTGAGGAGGCCGTGCAGGCGGCCGGGATCACCGGCATGCTGCTCGCCGCGCGCCTGGCCGTGCCGGTGATGGCGGCGGCCCTGGACCAGGAGGGTTCCATCGCCTCCGTGGCCGAGCAGCTGCGTTCCTCGGGTTCGCAGCAGCTGGCCCTGGCGCCGTACCTGATCGGCCCGGAGATCGACCCGGCGCTGCTCGCCGCGGCGGCCGAGGAAGCGGGCTGCGCCACCTCCGAGGCGCTCGGCGCGTACCCGGCGATCGGCAAGCTGGCGCTCGCCAAGTACACGACGGCGCTGGGCATCGCCCCGCAGCCCCAGGGCACGCCCGTCCGCTGACGCCCCGGCGACCCGTGTACGGCATTCGTACGACCCGGGGCCCGCTCCCCTCCCGGAGCGGGCCCTTCGCCTTGCCCGGGGTGTTCGGCCCCACCGGAACGGTCAGCCGGACCGGAGTGTCAGCGAGCCGGGACGGTCAGCCGAAGACGACGCAGGAGGCCGCGGCGACCCGCACGGAGCCGTCGTAGCGCGGCATGCCGGTGGTCGCGTCCAGGGCGAACCAGGTGATGTCACCGGAGCGCTCGTTGGCCGCGTAGAGGAAGCCGTCGTGCCGGGCCAGTGCGCGCGGCCAGTGCCCGCCGCAGGGCACGGTCCCGAGTAGCCGGAGGCCGTCCGCCTGTACGGCGAGGACCGACAGGACGTCCTCGCCGCGGGTCGCGGTCCACACGAAGCGGCCGTCGGGCGAGACGACGACTCCGGAGGGGTAGGCGTCGCCGGCGGGTGCGCCGGGCAGTACGGGGACCTCGGTGAGCGGCTTCAGGGAGCCGCCGTCGGCGTCCCAGCGACAGACGGTGAGGGTGGGGGTCAGTTCGTTGACCACGTAGGCTCGCTCGCCGTCGGGGTGGAAAGCGAGATGTCGCGGTCCCGAGCCGGGGCGCAGGGCGATCTCGCGGTGCACGGCGGGGGTTCCGTCCACGAGCGTGCACACCCGCACCGAGTCCGTCCCGAGATCGACGCTGACCGCCCACCGGCCGCTGGGGTCGGGCTGCACCTGGTGGGCGTGCGGGCCGCGCTGGCGCCGGTCGTGCGGTCCCGAGCCGGTGTGCCGGAGCCGTCCGGAGGGCGCGCCGGCGAGGGCGCCGTCCGGGCGCAGCGGGACGGCGGTGACGCTGCCGCAGCCGTAGTTGGCGGTCAGTACGTGACCGGCGTACAGACCGAGGTGGGTGGGGCTGCTGCCGTCCACCGGCACGGGTGCGCCGAGTGGTTCGGGGCGGTCACCGGTGACGCGGTAGGCGGCGACGGCGCCCTCGGCGGTCTCACTGACCGCGTACAGCGTGCGTCCGTCCGGGGAGAGGGCCAGGTAGGAGGGGTCGGGCAGGTCCTGCACGGCGGGCCCGAGGCGGAGGGCGCCGGTGTCCGGGGCGACCTCCGCGGTCACCAGCCCGGGCCCGCCGGCCGCCGTGAACGATCCGATGAACGCCCGACGCCTGCCCGCCCTGCCGTCCTGTGCCACCGCTGTCCCCTCTCGGTCGAGCCGTGAAGCCGCTCCGGGGGCGACGGTAGCAGTCGCACAGCGCCGGTCTAGACCAAAAGGGTGAGGTGGGCCCCGAGGTGGTCACGGCACGAGCCGCAGTCGTCGGCGGGTCGTCTCCGCGCAGCCGTGAGGCGTTGGCCGGAGCGTGTCGGGTTCCCCACGGGCAGCGGCGGAGTCAGGCGCCCACCAAGCGCGACCCGGACGGCGATCCCAGCGGCTCGGCGAGGTCGGCCAGGGCCCGTTCCAGGCCGTGCAGGTGGGCGAGGGCACCCTCCGTGGGTGGGTCCGCGGGGCGGCGCACGGTGTCGGTGCGGCCCGCGGTGAGGGCCTCGACGGCGGCCGCCACCCGCCGGCAGGCGGCGGTCAGGCGGTCGTCGTGGGAGGCCTCGGGGTCGGCGGCGACCGCGGCCAGGCCCCGGACCTCGCGGGCGCAGTCGTCGAGCAGGGCCAGGACCCGGCGGGCCCGCGCCTTGCGCGCCGGCGTCGGGTGCAGCGGGTGCACCAGCGGGGCCACCGACATCCGGACCCGGCCGAGCAACTGCTCCAGTTCGGCCACGAGCGGCGCGGGGTCGGCGGTGGGGGACCCTGCCAGCCGGGCGGCGGCCTCGGCCGTGCAGGCGTGCACGCAGCGCAGAGCCCGCTGGATCCAGGCGTCGGTGGTGGCGTGCGTGGTGACCGGCAGCACGAACAGGACGGCGAGGGCGGCGCCGAGCGCGCCGACCCCGGTCTCGGCGAGCCGCAGCGCCAGCAGCCCGGGGCTGAGGACGCCGAGGAGGCCGTAGAGCAGCTCGGCGAGCAGGGTGACGCAGAGCATCATCCACGTGTAGGAGACGGCGGCCGTGTAGAAGATGCCGAACACGGCGGCGGCGACGAGGACGGCCGTCGGGACGGGTGCGCCGTGCACGGGGACGGCGACGAGGAAGCCGAGGCCGATGCCGATCACCGTGCCGAGGACCCGGCGGAAGCCGCGGACCAGCGTCTCCCCGCGCGAGGCGGTGTTGACGAAGATCCACCAGGTGGCGCCGACGGCCCAGTACCAGCGCTGTCCCGACACCAGCTGCCCCACGACGAGCGCGAACCCGGCGCCCGCGGTCGCCTGGACGGCCTGCCGGGTGGTCACCCGGGCGAGCCCGGTCGCGGCGGGCGGGGCGGGCACGGGGGCGGGGGGCAGCCGGCGTTCGTAGCACCACCCGCCGAACCGCACGGCGGCCGCGGTGAGCACGGAGAGCAGGACGGCGGCGTACAGCTCGGGCAGCCGCCCGGGCGTGGCGTGCAGGAACTGGGCCACGAAGAAGGTCATGAAGGCGAACACGCCGAGGCTGTGCCCGCGCGGGCCCCACCGGCGGGCGTACACGCCGGCGCCGACGACGGCCAGGAAGGCGAGGTCCCGGGCGACGGGCAGGTCGTGCAGCCCGGCCGCGACGGCCAGCACCGGCAGCCCCACGACGGGCAGCAGCGCGGTGGTGACCGCCTGCCCGCGCACGGTCGGGTCGGCGACGGTGAACAGGGCGAGCAGCGCGGCGAGGCCGCCGGTGACCGCACCGGCGAGGGAGCACCCGGCGAGTCCGCAGACCACGACCGCGAGGCCGATGCCGAGGACGGCCCGCGCGGCGAAACGCAACCGCGTCCGTCCCGGGTCCGGAGCCACGAACACCGTCTTCAGCACTGTTGCCCTCCCCTGGGAACACCGGCATGGAAAAGGCGCCGCGGAGGTCCGCAGCGCCATCGACACGCCCATGAGAGCATCACGAGGGTCACTGGCTCAAGTCTTCCCCGAATCACTGGTCCATTGGCCCGGTAGCCGCCGGGCACCCGCACCGGCCGGAATGCCAACGGTCCAGGTCGGGCGGCACGCGGGACCCGGCCTCCGGTGAGCCATTGGTACAGTCCTGAGTCATGGCCGTGGACGAACTCGACACCCGCATCCTGCGGCTGCTCCTGGAGCAGCCGCGCACC
This sequence comes from Streptomyces sp. NPDC023481, assembly GCF_055560195.1. Classification (NCBI taxonomy): domain Bacteria; kingdom Bacillati; phylum Actinomycetota; class Actinomycetes; order Kitasatosporales; family Streptomycetaceae; genus Streptomyces; species Streptomyces sp. NPDC023481. Next base: position 62,073 of record NZ_JBVHJE010000011.1, on the reverse strand, counting down.
AGCGTGCGCGAGTACGCCCGCATCCTCGGCGTCGCCCGTGGCACCCTGCAGGCCCGGCTGGACCGGATGGAACGGGACGGCGTGATCACCGGCACGGGCCCCTCCCTCTCCCCCGCCGCGCTGGGCCATCCGGTGCTGGCGTTCGTGCACATCGAGGTGACCCAGGGCCATCTGGACGACGTGGGGGACGCGCTGGCCGCCGTACCGGAGATCGTGGAGGCCTTCTCGATCACCGGGGGCGGGGATCTGCTCGCGCGGGTGGTGGGCCGGGACAACGCCCATCTGGAGGACGTGATCCAGAAGCTGATCAGCCTGCCCGGCGTGGTGCGCACCCGCACCGAGGTGGCGCTGCGCGAGCGCGTCCCGTACCGGCTGCTGCCCCTGGTGGAGTCGGTCGGCAGGGCGGCCCGCGCCTGACCCTTGGCATCCTGGACGTCATGAGCGATCTTGGCGCCCTCTCGGTCATCTTCGATCTCGACGGCACGCTGGTGGACAGCGAGCCCAACTACTACGAGGCGAGCCGGCAGACCCTGGCCGAGCACGGCGTCCCCGGCTTCGACTGGGCGGACCACGAGAGCTACGTCGGCATCAGCACCCGGGAGACGGTGGCGCTCTGGCGGGAACGCTACGGCCTGCGCGTTCCGGCGGCGGAGCTGCTGGCCGCGACGGACCGCCGCTATCTGCGCCTGGCCCGCAGGCACACGCGCGTGTACCCGCAGATGCGGGCGTTCGTGGAGCTGCTGGCCGCGGCGGACGTGCCGATGGCGGTGGCCTCGGGTTCCTCTCCGGACGCCATCGAGGTGATCCTGACGGGCACCGGCCTGGCCGCCCACCTGCGCACGGTGGTCTCGGCCGACGAGGTCCCGCACGGCAAGCCGGCTCCCGCCGTCTTCCTGGAGGCGGCCCGCCGGCTCGGCGCGAGTCCGGCCGACTGCGTGGTCCTGGAGGACGCGGCCCCCGGCGCGGCCGCCGCCCACGCGGCCGGCATGCGCTGCATCGCGGTGCCGTACGTCCCCGCCCAGGCGGACGCCCCGGAGTTCGCCACCGCGTCCCTGCTGCTGCGCGGCGGCCAGGCCGAGTTCACGGCGGAGTCGGCGTACGCGTGGCTGCGTGAGACGGCCCGCTGACCCCCTCTCCTGCTCGTCCCCACCGTTGACGCTCCCCCGCGCCTTTCCCGACGCGGTGTGGGCGGGGGCACCCTTCCGGAGCAAGGAGGCTCTGGTGAACCGGGCGGGGAAGGTCGTCGACACCTGGGTGGCCGAAGGGCGGCCGTCGCCTGCGGACGGCGACGCCGTGGTGCGTACGGCCCGCAAGGCGTCCTCCGCGGAGCGAGCGCGGCGGCGCCGAACCGGGCCGGGCGCGCCGGCTTCCCCGTGCGCGACGAGCCGCGACTGCATAGCGTGACCTCATGACTACAGTCCCGGCACGGTCCGCACCCGACGAGCGGCGGTGGAAGGCGCTCGCGGTCTGTCTGGCGGCGGGCTTCATTTCGCTGCTCGACACCTCGATCGTGAACGTGGCGCTGCCCTCGCTGGAGCGCGGGCTGGGCGCCTCGGAGGCGACCCAGTCCTGGGTGGTCTCCGGGTACGCCCTCACGTTCGGGCTCGCGCTGGTCCCCGCGGGCCGGCTGGGCGACATGCGCGGCCGGCGCCAGGCGTTCCTGATCGGGCTCGCCCTGTTCACGGTGGCCTCGCTGGCGTGCGGGCTCGCGGCCGGTCCCGCCTGGCTGGTGCTGTTCCGGCTGATCCAGGGCACGGCGGCGGGCATGGTCGCGCCGCAGACCTCGGGGCTGATCCAGCAGATGTTCCAGAGCTCCGAGCGAGCCAAGGCGTTCGGCCTGCTGGGCACGGTCATCGGGGTGTCGACGGCGACGGGCCCGCTGGCGGGCGGCCTCCTGATCGACGCCGTCGGCACCGACGACGGCTGGCGCTGGGTGTTCTTCGTCAACCTGCCCATCGGGGTGGCCGCCTTCGTCGCGGGACTGCGGCTGCTTCCCCGCTACCCGGCGGCCGGCAAGCATGAGGAGTTCGACCTGTTCGGGGTGCTGCTCCTCGGCTCGGGCGTGGTCGCGCTCATGCTGCCCCTGGTGCAGGAGCAGCAGTGGACCGGCCGGGCCAAGTGGGCGCTGCTGCCGGTGGCCGTGGCGCTGCTGGGCGGCTTCTGGGCGTGGGAGAAACGGCAGGGGCTGCGGGGGCGTGCCCCACTGGTGGACCTGGGCCTGTTCTCCCTGCGGTCCTTCACGCTCGGCGCGCTGATCAGCCTCACCTACTTCGCGGGCTTCACCACGGTCTTCTTCCTCTACGCCCTGTACCTGCAGGACGGCGTCGGGTACAGCGCGCTGGCCTCCGGTCTCACGGTCCTGCCGTTCGCGGCGGCCTCGGCGGTCGGGGCGGCGGCCGGGGGCCGGCTGGTGGTGCGGTTCGGGCGCAAGCTGGTCGTGATCGGTCTGGGCGGGGTGGCCCTGGGGCTGCTCGGGGTGATGCTGGCGGTGGAGCTGGTGCCCGGGCGGAACCTGGGCTGGGCGTCGGCGCTGCCGCTGCTCGTCGGAGGCATCGGCTCCGGTCTGACGGTGTCCCCGAACACCACCCTCACCCTGACCCGTGTCCCGGTGCACCGGGCGGGCGCGGCCGGAGGCGTGCTCCAGACGGGCCAGCGGGTCGGCTCGGCGGCGGGGATCGCGGTGGTGGGCTCGGTGTACTTCGCCCACCTCGCCAACCACGGCCGCACCGACACGGCGATGCAGCTCGGGCTGCTCTCCGCCGTCGGCATCATCGTGGTCGCTCTCGCGCTCGCGGTCGCCGACCTACGCGAACGGCGGACACGTCCCGAACCGACCGTGGAGACGGTCGGGCGCGGTACGGGTGAGACCGGTGCCGGGGAGGCCGTGCAGCCCGGGGTCTGAGCGGGCGGTGACCGGGGGCCGTACAGCCGGCTTACGACCTCCGGCGCGGCTTGCCCCGCCTGGCCGGCTTGCCCGCGCCCGTGCGGGCGCGTGCGGTGCGGGCCGCCGGCTTTCCGGACGACCCGCTCCCGGTCTTCGCCTGCCGGCCGCCGCCCTGGTCGGAGCGCTTGCGGTCGGCGTCGGCAGGTTTCGCCGCCGTACGGCCCCTGGTGCTGTTGACCGTGCGTCCGCGGACGATGCCGATGAAGTCGTCCACCAGGTCGGTGGTGGCCTCCTCCGGCCAGGACAGGGCGACGCTCGACACGGGCGCGTCGGTGACCGGGCGGTAGGTGAGGTCCCGGCGGTGGTACAGGCGGGCCAGGGACTGCGGGACGACCAGGAGGCCGACATTCGCCGCCACCAGTTCGACGGCGTCCTCGGTGGTGGCGGGCCGCTCGAAGGCCGGTTCGCCCGGCGGGGCGTCCCAGTCGAAGACGTCGTCCAGCGGGTGGAAGAGCACCTCGTCGGCGAGATCGGCCAGGGACACCTCGTCCGCGGCCGTGATCAGGTGGTCCTTGGGGACGACGACGACCGTGGTCTCCGTGTACAGCGGGATCGCGCTGAAGAACGTACGGTCCACCGGCAGTCGGACGAGACCCGCGTCCGCCTCGCCCGCGCGCAGCACCTCGGGCGCCCGGGCGGCCGGGACCTGGACGAGGGTGAGCGGAATGTCGGGCCGGCGCTCGTTCCAGGTCTTCACCCACTTGGCGGGCGTCACCCCGGGAACGTACGCGAGCCGGAACGAGGGTGCATCCTCCGAGCCTGTCATCAGGCCAGATTACCGGCCTGCGGCGGCGGTCCCGGTCACCGGCCGTGGTCGGGCCCCCCGCGCACGGCCGATACCCTTGACGTCATGAGTTCGCAGCAGAGCACCCAGACGATGAAGCCCGCGACCGCGGCGAAGAAGCTGGGTGTGTACCTCCCCGCCACCCCCGCCTCCTTCCAGGAGGGTGTGGTCACACGCGCCGAGCTGAACGAGCTGCAGGCCAACCCGCCGGAGTGGCTGCGCGAGCTGCGGCTCACCGGTCCGCACCCGCGTCCGGTGGTCGCGGCCAAGCTGGGCGTCTCCATCGCGGGCCTCGCCCGGGGCGGGGTCACCGAGGCGCTGACCACCGAGCAGATCGAGGCGCTCAAGCAGGAGCGGCCCGAGTGGCTGGAGAAGGAGCGCGCCACCCAGGCGGAGGTCCGCAAGGAGGGCGCGCGCCTGAAGAACCTGAAGCGTGAGTCGAAGGAGAGCGGCGCCGAGCGCGGCTGACCCTTCCCGCTTGCCCCGACGCCCTCCGGCTCCGCCCGGGGGGCGTCGCCCGTTGCCGCGGGCCTGCGGAAGGCCGCGGGCCCTGTGGGTGGGGGCGACACCGGACGGGCCGCCGTTCCCCCGTGCCGGCGGCCCGTCGGGCGCGATGCGTCCGAGCAGGCCGGTGTCGCCGGGTTGAAGTGTGCGCCGGGTGGGGACCGCGAGGATATGCGTACAAGTACGTACGCCGACGGGGGCGCGCAGGCGAGGCGACCGGAGAGGAACCCGTGCGGCTGGAGAACGCGTACGAGCGCATGACGGCGGTGGCCGTGGCGGCCCTGAACGAACGGGAGCCCGAGCGGCTGTGGCCGCTGCTGGCCGGCACGCTGTCCGAGGTGTGCGGCGGTGAGACGGCCATCCACAAGCTGGACGACTGGAGCGAGCGCGGCGGCACGATCGGCACGGTGCCCGACGCTGCCGCCAGGGAGCTGGCCCGGCTCGGGGACGCCGACCTCGGCCTGCTGCGCGCGGGCTACCCCTTCGCCGGTCACTACGGGCCCGGTACCGACCGGTCCCCGGTGACCGCGTACCGGGCGGCGGGCCGTACCTGGCCGGACAGCCCGACGGCCCGTCTGCTCCGCGAGGTTCTGGACGTCGACCATGTGCTGGGGGTGCCGCTCCCGGGGAGCGCGGCGCCGATCACCGGATGCCTGGTGTACCGGTCGGGTACGGACTTCACGGACGACGAGCTGGTCATGGCCGAGCGGGTCCAGCCGCTGTTGGCGGCCGTGGAGCGGCAACGACGGCTGCTGGTGGAGTGGCGGCGGGCGCTCGGCCCGTCCGGCGCGCCGCAGGAGCAGGCGGCGGAGCGCGCGCTGACCCCGCGGGAGACCGCCGTCCTGCTGCTGCTGTGCGACGCGCTCACCGCCGACGCGATCGGCCGCCGCCTCGGCATCGCGGTCCGCACGGTGCACAAGCACGTCGAGAACATCTACCGCAAGCTGGGCACCCGCGACCGCGTCGGCACCGTACTGCGCGCCCAGCGCCTCGGCCTGGTGCCGTCGCCCGACCCGGTGCCGTCGCCGGGTCCGGCGCGGGCCGCCCGGGCCCGCCGTCCCTGACCCGGCCGCGTGCCTGGCACGTCGCCCGGAGGTTCAGCCGAGGAAGCTCAGCCGGACCCGGCCGGCCGGGGTTGTCCTTGCTGGTGTCCGCCAACCTCCGTTTGACCATGGTGATGCGCCTGTAGTCGGCTCCGCGCGGTGTCGTGGGGAACCGCGCCGGCAGGGCCGACGAGGCCGCTGGTCCGGGTCGGGGTAATCAGTCGGTCCAGTGGGCGAGGACCCTCTGGCGGATTTCCGCGGGGTATGCCTGGGCGAAGGAGCTGTGGGGAAGACGGCCAGAGCCCGGTGCGGGCTGGAGGGCGTTGTGGACGACCACCGGGCCGCGGCGGGCCTCCTTCTCCTCGGGTGTGTAGCAGCCGAGGAGCGGGTGGATGCGGCCGTCCCACGCCTCCGCGTGCTGGACGGGGTGGACCCGGGTGGCCAGGGCCCACAGCAGATCGTCATCGTCGGCAGGGTCGATGTCGTCGTCCAGGACGAAGATGTTGGAAGTGACGCGGCCTGCGCGGGAGGCGGCCAGCACCTCGCCGATCCGGTGGACGAATGCGTCCGCGTCCGTGTCCGGCAGCCGATCGCGCCAGTCGGCGGGCACGGTCACCACGGACCAGTGTGCCGCGGCGCGCAGCGGCAGCCAGACGGTGCTGATGGGCAGTCCGGCGGTGCGTAGACCGGCGAGCATCTCGGCGGCCTCGCCGACACCGGTGACGGTGTGGTATTCGTCCACCGGCCGGCCTTCGGCGACGAGGGGCCAGATGGGGTCGTCGCGGTAGGTGATGGCCTCGATGCTGTAGACGGGCTGCATCGACGTCTCGTCGGAGGCGTATCCGGCGAACTCACCGAAGGGACCCTCCAGCGCGTCCCGGCCCACGGACAGGTGTCCCTCGATGACGATCTCGGCGCCGGCGGGGACGTCGAGGTCGTTGGTCTCGCACCGCACCACGGGCAGCGGTTCGCCGTGCAGGGCGCCGATGTAGCCGGCCTCGTCCATGCCCTCGGGCAGCGGAATGCCACCGACGAACGGGACGGCCGGGGCGCCACCCTGGACCAAGGCGTACGGCATGGGCTCGCCGATCCTCGCCCATTCCTTCCAGATGAGCCCGATGTGCTGCGGCGGCACCACGAGACCGGTCATACGCCGACCGTCCAGCATCATGATCCGGGCGATGGACCAGTTGGTCCACCGGCCGTCGGGAGTGCGGGCGACGATGACGCCCCAGGTGTTGGTGTAGCGCTCGCCGTCGGCCTGGTGCACGCGCGGCACCGGGAAGCGGTCGAGGGTGGCGGCGTCGCCGAGCAGCACGTTCTGCTTGACGGGCGCCTCGTCGCGGGAGAGACGCTTGGGGGGGATGAGAGCGGCGTCCCTGGTCCGGGCCAGGTGCTCGACCAGTTCGGCGGCGGTGGTGTCGGCGGGGAGGCCCACCGAGAGCGCCACTCGGGCCAGCGGCTTGTCGGGGAGCGAACTCAGCCCGGCTGGGGCACCCAGCAGGCGGAAACCGGGCTCGGCCCCGGCGAGGTTCTCGAACAGCGGGGCCGGTGAACGGCGTTCGTAGGAGAGCCGGGTGATGGCGGCGGCCTCCAGGTCGGCACTCACCTCCCGGTCGATGCGCCTGAGGTCGCCCAGGGCGTCCAGAGCGTCGAGGTACTCACGCAGATCGGCGAGATGGGTCACGGTGCGACTCCCTTGCTGTGTTTACCGAGCGGTCTTCCGGGATGGGGGCGGAACCGCCGGCGCCGACGGACAGGCCGGCGGCCCGGGTGGCGGCGGCGTGCCGCATGCCCTGCCAGCGCCTGGCCGCGCCGGATTCGATGTCGAACTGGTCCAGCACCCGGGTGACGATGTGGTCGACGATGTCGTCCACCGTGGCCGGGTGGTTGTAGAAGGCAGGCATGGGCGGGACGATCGAGGCGCCCATCCGCGCCAGCGCGAGCATGTTCTCCAGGTGGATCTCGTTCAGCGGCGTTTCCCGCGGTACGAGGACGAGCCTGCGCCGCTCCTTGAGCGTGACGTCGGCGGCACGGGCCACCAGACCATCGGCGTACCCGGCGCGGATCCCGGCCAGGGTCTTCATGCTGCACGGGATGATCACCATGCCGTCGGCGCGGAACGAGCCGGAGGAGATCGCGGCGCCCTGATCCTCCGGCCCGTACATGACGTCGGCCAGGGCAGCGATCTGGCGGGCGCCGAGCCCGGTCTCCGTCTCCAGCGTGACGCGCGCCCACCGGCTGAGGACCAGGTGGGTCTCCACGCCATCGTGACGACGCAGTTCGGTGAGCAGTCGTACACCGAGCACCGCGCCCGTGGCTCCGGTCATCCCCACGATCAGTCGCATGCCGACCCCCTCTACATTCAGTACACTGAATATCCGAACACTGAATATACTCTTCTCCGTGACGAACGCAAATTCCCGCGACTGGCTGCGGCTCGACGAGTCACTGCCCCATCAGCTGCGCCGGGCCGCCCAGGCGTGGACCATCAACTGGCAGCAGCACGTACCGGACCTGACCTCCCCGCAGTTCGCCGTGCTTCTGGTGCTGCGCGACCACGGCAGCATGGACCAGACAGCCCTGGGCACCCTGACCGCCGTCGACCGCTCCACGATCACTCAGCTGCTCGACCGTCTGGAGGCGCGCGATCTGGTGACCAAGGAGCCCGATCCGGCCAACCGCAGGCGCCGCATCATCACGCTCACCGAGGCGGGCCGCCGTCACCTCGAGACGACCATCGCCAAAGCCTCGCGTCTGCATGAACGACTGCAGCAGACGTTCGGTGACGAGGAGTTGCAGCGGCTGGTGGACATGCTGCGCACGCTCGGCGACATGTCACCGGAGGCCGCGGAACGTTCCTGAGCGTTTCCGTCAGGTGGCCGCGGCCGACGGGAGGGCCGCCCACACCTCATCAAGAGGGTCGGCGAGCCACCGTCGGCCTCCGATCGATGTCCGCCGGCCTCCGGCAGGACAACCGTCAGCGTAGTGGCCGCCTCGGGGTCAGTGACGCGTCCGTCAGTCTGCGCCAGGTCCACGGGTGTCGGCCGCTGCGTCGCTCGGAGCATGCGTGCCCGCGCTGCCGAACCGAACGCCCTTGGCCTCCTTGCCGACGGCGCTCAGCACGATGACCATGACCAAGGCGGGCGCCACGGTCCACGCCATCGCCGCCGGATAACCGTGCTGCCCGGCGAGTAACTCCTGGACCGGCAGGTTGAGGGCCGCGATCAGATTGCCGAGCTGGTAGGTGACGCCCGGGTAGAAGCCCCGGATCGCATCCGGGCTCATCTCGGTCAGGTGAGCCGGGATGACGCCCCAGGCTCCCTGCACACACACCTGCATCAGGAAGGAGGACACCATCAGCCAGCCCACAGTGGTGGACAGCACGAAGAAGGGCACCACGACCAGCCCGGCGGCCGCCGCGACCATGACCGTGCGACGGCGGCCCAGCCTCTCGGAGTAGGCGCCGAGCAGCATGCCTCCGATGACAGCCCCGAGGTTGTAGACCACGGCGATGGCGATGGACGTGTCCGCGGTCAGCCCCAGACCTTTCTTCACGAAAGTCGGGTAGATGTCCTGGGTGCCGTGCGACATCCAGTTGAAGGCGGTCATCAACACCACCAGGTACACGAAGCGCCGCAGCACCGCCGGGCTCTTGAACACCTTGTACGCGGGGGTGCGGCTGAGCCGGACGCTCTTCTCCCACACCTCGCTCTCCTCCACCCGGGTGCGCACCCACAGCGCGACCAGCGCGGGCACCAGGCTGAAAGCGAACAGCCCACGCCATCCGAAGGCGGGCTCGATGACGAAGAACGCCACAGCTGCGAGGAGGTAGCCCAGCGAGTAGCCGCTCTGCAGCAGGCCCGACCAGAAACCGCGCCTGGCAGCCGGGATCTTCTCCATGGCCAGCGCCGCGCCCAGGCCCCACTCGCCCCCCATCCCGATGCCGTACAGCAGGCGCAGCACGAGCAGCACGGTGTAGTTCGGCGCGAAGGCACAGGCGAACCCGACCACCGAGTAGAAGAGCACGTCGGCCATGAGCGGCAGACGTCGGCCCCGGCGGTCCGCCCACATGCCGAAGAGCAAGGCACCGACCGGCCGCATCACCAGGGTGGCCGTCGTGAGGAAGGCCATGTCGGTGAGGGAGACATGGAAGTCGTCGGCTATCTCGCTGTAGACGAGTACCACCAGGAAGTAGTCGAAGGCGTCCATCGCCCAGCCCAGGTAGGCGGCGACGAAGGCATTGCGCTGGTCATGGGTGAGACCCGCTGCCTGCTCTCGGATGGTCTTCAGCATGCCGGTCCTCCCGGGTCCGCAGGTGGAGATCAGGCTCGGTCAGCCAAGCGGGCACCGCAAGGGCAAGCACAGCGCGGGCTCAAAAACTACCCACGGAACCGCGGCCCGGTTCACAGATCACCCTCCGGCATGACCGAAGGTCACTCGCCCGCAAGAACACCCGCACGCGGAGTTCAGGGACCAGCGTCGTCGAACTCGTCGGGGGGTACAGCGAATAGGTTCTGACGAACCGCCACGATGCCTGCGACATCGAACGGCTCTACGGCGGCGACACCCGGGTCTGGCCCTGCTCCCGCGACTGTCGCGTCAGCCGATGGGGGCGGGCATCGGCTGGACCACGTAGTCGAGGCGGATGCTGTCCCCGGTGACGGGGTCGCCCAGTTCCACACTCCAGCCATCAGCGAACTGGTCGACGCCGGGAGCCATGGGAATGGTGCCGGAAATCAGGACCGTGCCGGGGGTGAGTGCGCCTCGTGAACGCAGAACCTCCACCCAGTAGGAGGGTGCGAGGAGTTCGGCGAGCGTGCCGTGCTGGATCTCGGTCCTGGTGTCGCCCTGGACGACCCAGGCGCGCAGGGTGAGTTCATCGATGCGGGACTCCACGTCGGCCAGGCGCCAGGCACGGCGTGCCAGGACGTCGGGGCCGGCGTTCTTGCTCCAGGCCACGCCGTGCACCTCCAGGTCTCGGTCGGTGTGATCGCAGGCAGCCGTCAGCAGCAGCTCCCCGCCGTCCGCCACCACCAGTGCCCACTCCGCCTCGCCGGAGGTGCGCCCGTGCTGCGCCTGGACCCGGTCGGTCTGCTGGGCGAGGTAGGCAGACACGGGGTAGAGGGCCGGCGTCACGGAGGGGCCCGGGACGCCCAGCTCGGCGAGTTCCGCGACGTGCGCGGCGACGTCCTCCTGACTGCGCCCGGCATAGCCGGCGTTGAGGACCTGGATGACGTCCACCTCGCGCGTCGAGCCGTCGGGCAGTTCAAAGGTCAGCACGGCCATGAGGACACTCCTGGAGATCGGATGACGGACCACGGGGGATATCTCCGCGGTCGAGTTCTGGCGCAGGACTTGCGCATACGACCTGTATACAAGAAGTATGCCGGAAGGTCGATGTCCCCGAGCAAGGATGGGAACCATGCACGACACCTCGCAGGACGACGGGCAGTCGTCCGACAGGCGCTCCGGCGTCGGCCGGGCCTTCGCCGCGAGCCTGACCGGCACGGCCCTGGAGTGGTACGACTTCGCCGTCTACTCCGCCTCGGCCGCCCTGGTCTTCGGCAAGCTGTTCTTCCCCTCGGAGAACCCGCTCACCGGCACCCTCCTGGCCTTCTCCACCTACGCGGTCGGCTACGTGTCGCGCCCCCTGGGCGGGATGGTCTTCGGTCGCCTCGGTGATGTGATAGGCCGCAAGAAGGTGCTGATGGCGACGCTGATCATCATCGGCACGGCCACTTTCCTGATCGGCGTCCTGCCCGCGTACTCGACGGCCGGTGTGGCCGCTCCGATCGCTCTGGTCGCGCTGCGCTTCGCCCAGGGCGTCGGTGTCGGCGGTGAGTGGGGCGGCGCCGTCCTGCTGTCCAGTGAGTTCGGGGACCCGCGCCGCCGCGGCTTCTACGCGTCCGCCGCACAGGTCGGGCCGCCCGCCGGCAACCTGCTGGCCAATGGCGTCCTGGCCGCACTCGGCGCGTTGCTGACCGACGCGCAGTTCGAGTCGTGGGGCTGGCGCGTCGCCTTCCTGCTCTCCGGGGTGCTCGTCGGGTTCGGGCTGTGGATCCGGGTGAAGCTCGAGGAGACCCCGGTGTTCCAGGCGATGCGGGCCGAGCGCTCCCGCCCCGAGGCGCCGGTCCGCGAGGTCCTGACCACCCAGCCGCGAGCCCTGCTGGCCGCGATCCTCTGCCGGGTCGGCCCCGATGTGCTCTACGCCATGTTCACGGTGTTCGTCCTGACGTACGCCACCGGGAAACTCGGCATGTCGCGCGGCTCCGCCCTCGGGGCCGTCCTCATCGGCTCCGCACTCCAGGTCCTTCTCATGCCGCTCGCCGGCGCCCTCTCCGACCGGGTCGACCGCCGCCTGCTGTACGGCTGCGCCGCGGTGGCAGCCGGTGTGTGGCCCTTCGCCTTCTTCCCGATGATCCGCGGGGGCACCTGGCTGCAGCTCACCGTTGGTGTCATCGTGGGACTCGTGATCCACTGCTGCCTGTACGGACCACAGGCCGCCTTCATCGCCGAACAGTTCTCGCCCCGGCTGCGCTACACCGGCTCCTCCCTGGCCTACACACTGGCCGGGATCATCGGCGGGGCCGTCGCACCGCTGCTCTTCACCAGCCTGCTCAGCGCCTACGACAGCTGGGTTCCGCTGGCCGCGTACATCGCTCTGGCCTCGGCCGTCTCCCTCGTCGGAGTGTGCCTGGGACGCGGCCCCGAGGCCGCCGTCGACGAGGACACCCGCCTCGCACTGCCGAACGCGCCGGCCACGGCCGACGCGGCCCGAACGCGCTGACCCCCGTCCAGATCCCCGATCCTTCCGAGGAGGAACCGCGCCATGCGGATCGCTCTGAGCCAGCTCACCACGGGCCCCGACCCTGACAAGAACCTGCGGCGCATCGAGGAATGGACGCAGCGCGCCGCGGACTCCGGAGCCCGCGTGGTCGTCTTCCCGGAGGCGTCGATGGCCTGCTTCGGCACCCCGCTGGCACCGCTCGCCGAGCCCCTGGACGGTCCCTGGGCCGACGGGGTGCGGCGCATCGCCCGGACCACCGGCACGGTCGTCGTGGTCGGCATGTTCACCCCGGCTCCCGGGGGCAGGGTCGCCAACACTCTGCTGGCCACCGGGCCCGAGGTCGAGGCGTCCTACGACAAGATTCACCTCTACGACGCGTTCGGCTACCGCGAGTCCGACACGGTCGCCGCAGGCACTGCCCCGACAGTCATCGACGTCGACGGCGTACGGCTGGGCCTGGCCACCTGCTACGACGTCCGCTTCCCGGAACTGTTCCGGGCCCACGCCGACGCCGGAGCCGTCGCCACGCTGCTGGCCGCCTCCTGGGGCGCCGGGCCCGGCAAGCTCCAGCAGTGGGAGCTGCTGGTGAGGGCCCGCGCGCTGGACGCCACTCTGTGGATCGCTGCCGTCGACCAGGCCGCCCCCGACGGCGAACCGGGCCCCGCGCCGACAGGCATCGGGCACAGCCGCGTCGCCGGGCCGGACGGAACGGTCCGGCACGCGCTGGGCGCCGAACCCGAGCTGCTGGTGGCCGACCTGGACGTCGACGAGGTCGCCGAGGTCCGGCAGAAGACCTCCGTGCTGGCCAACCGGCGACCGGAGGTGTGGCGGTGAGCAAGCCCGAGCTGGAGTTCCACCTTCCCGACGGACCGTGGACCACCCCGGACGGCGCCGCCCCCGGCATCGAGGAGCGGGTCCTGGCCCATGATCCCGAGCGCGGATGCCGTACGACGCTGGTCCGCTGGGCGCCGGGCACCGACACGTCGACGCAGGGTGTGGCACGCCACGACTTCTGGGAGGAGGTCTACCTCGTCGAGGGAGCACTGCACGACCTGACGCTCGACCGGACCTTCACCGCCGGCATGTACGCGTGCCGCCCGCCCGGGATGCCGCACGGTCCCTGGACCTCGCGGGACGGTGTGACCATGCTGGTGATCACCTATCCCCAGCCCGGCCGGCAGTGACCGCATCGGTCAAGGGGTCGGCACCGGCCCCTGTACGGCCAGAGGAAGACCCATGATCCGCGCCGGAGCCGCCCCGAACTGGTCCGGCCCGGTGGCACCGAGATGGTCCTGCGGCAGGGCCGGATCCGCTTCGCACGCGGTCCGGCCCCCCACACACGGGGCGAGTGGCGAGACCTGGAAGCGTTCCGCGGCCCGCCGCGGGGACAGTTGTCGTCGACGACGCAGCGGGCCAGGCGCAGGCCGCCGGTCTCGGTCAGGGGCGCCTCATTGGACCACGAGGGCCTGGGTGCCGTAGGTGCAGACGTCGCAATCCACACCGCGCCAGAAGGCGCTCACCCGTTTCGAGATCCGACAGCCGAGACCCGCATCACCTGTCCACAACTTCGCCGGCCAGAACACCTAGCCCGCCAGCAGTACCTTGAGCGTCGACTGCAGATGGTGATCGATGGCAGCACACGCGGCCTGTGCGTCACCGGCGGCGAGCGCGTCCAGGATGGCCTCGTGTTCCTCCAGCACGGCGTCCTGGCGTCCGTGCTGGTTGAAGAGGGCCACCACTCCGGCACGGACCTGGCGGCTTCGCAGGCCGTCGTAGTGCCGGTCCAAGAGGGTGTTGCCGACGGCGGACACCAGTGCCGCGTGGAATTGGTGATCCACGGCGATGAATTCCCGGGCGTCGTCGACTCCGGCGAGGTCGCGTTGCCGTTCGAGCAGAGACCGCAGCTGCGCCACCGGCGCTCCGTTGAGAGAGACAAGCTGATGGGCGGCGTACCGCTCGACGATTCCCCGCAGCTCCATCAGCTCGCGGATCTCCCGTCCTGTCAGCGGCGCCACCCGGGCTCCCCGCTTGGGCACCAGCTCGACCAGTTCCTCGGCCGCGAGCTGCAGCAGCGCCTCCCGGATCGGCGTGCGGGAGACACCGATGCGGTCGGCGAGGTCCTGCTCCGAGAGGAAGACCCCCTGCATCGCGGGATCCGTCAGCACTGTGTCCTTGAGATACGCGTACGCCTTCTCCCGACCGGACGCCACGGTAACCCCCAGACCTCGCATACAGCTTGTATACAAACGCTACCACGCAGCACCCGCGGACATGTCCAAGCAGGCACTTTCCGGGTCGATGGCGAAGGGACCGAGGGCTCCAGGGTCGTGGCGGCGCCGAGCGGCAGGTGGTCGACCGCTTCGTACCGGGCGGCGCTTTCATGGCGGCAGCCGCACCACTGATGCCGGCCGGCCCGGAGCTACGCCGGCCTCGGCGTGAGTCTCTGACCGCGTGACGACATCGACGCCCGGCCGCGGACACGGGGGTCCTGGCCCGCCGCGGTCGTCCCGCCGTCGCCTCGCGTCTGGGTCGGCGGCCGCGTCGAACGGTCGATGGGTGGGCACGCGGCGAAGTTCCGCGAGCCTTCGGACGCCGCCCGCGTCGGTCTGGCCGTCGCGCGGCAGTGAGGCCGCGCCGCTCGCGTCCTGATGGCTGCCGTCCGGAGCCGTGAGCCTCATGGCGAGGGCCGGGAGTCGTCGTCCACGAGGTGCAGGAAGCGGTCGGACAGGCCGTGCAGCCACCCCGCCCGCTCCGTGGCGATCTCCTTCAGCCGTGCGTTGTCGCTGCGGGCGACGAGATGGCCCATGTAGCGCTCGTTGAAACGGGCGTACTCCTGATGCAGGGTGCGCAGTGCCTGTTCCACCGTTCGCTCGGGTGCGCCGACGAGGAGCGCGAGGGAGGCGGTGTGCTGCTTCCTTCGGCCTTCGACGGCTTGGCGGAGCATGCCGTCGAGCTCGCCGGCACGGCCGATGACGCGCAGCAGTTCGTCCGGTTCGAGGCCCAGGGCGTCCGCCAGCAGGAGGGTCTGCCGGTTGGTTCCGTTCCACTGGTGGTCGCCCTCGGCGCGGGCGTAGTCACGCACGTTCATGCCGATGCGCACGGCGAGCCGCTCGATGCTGAACTGCCGTGCCAGGCGGTGCTCACGCAGGGACCTCGGCCGCAGGTCCATGAGCACCGGTACGGGGCACCACAGCGCGTCCGCCAACGCGAAGAGTTCGGCCTCCGTCGGCGCCGCCTCACCCGACTCCCAGCAGATGATGGCCTGCACCGACGTATGCACCCCCAACTGCGCCATACCGGAGACGACTTGTTCGCGGGTCAGGCCGATACGGAGACGCGCGTCTCGGGCCTGGGCGGGGGAGAACGGGGGGTGGGACACGTGCGGATCACCTCGGTGACGCCTTCACGGAGCGGCGGGCTCCGGGGAGCGGGAACGGTTCAGTGGGCCGTGGCGGTCTGCGGACCGGCCCCGTCGTCGTCCGCGGCCAGGCTGCCCCAGTCGATGACCTCCCGTTTGCGGCGGGTCCCGAGCACGTGGAAGAACAGGTTCAGCAGGACGGCCGTCAGCGTGCCAAGTGTGATTCCGCTGCCGAGGACGGCCCGCACCTCGGTGGGCATGCGCTCGAAGAAGGGCGCGACGGCTGTCGGGAGCATCGCGGCGCCGAGGCTGACGGCCAGGATGATGGCGTTGCGTTCCTCCCGCAGCTCGACCTTGGCAAGGATCTGGATACCGACGGTGGCGACCATGCCGAACATCACTACGGCCGCCGCGCCGAGCACCGGGTGAGGGACGGAGGCCACCACGGCGCCGACCTTCGGCAGCAGGCCGAGGACAATCATGAAGACGCCGGCCGCGACCACGACGAAGCGGCTGGTGACGCGGGAGATGCGGACCAGACCGATGTTCTCCGCGAACGCCACGTACGGGAAGGAGTTGAACATCCCGCCGAGGACAGTGGCGACGCCATCGGCCCGCAGCGCACGGCCGACCGTGTCCCCGTCGACGTGCCGCCCGGTGATCTCGCCCATGGCGTACACGTCTCCCGTTGTCTCCACCATGGTGATGAGCATGACGACGACCATGGCCAGCATCGGGAGGGCCTCGAAGTGCGGCAAACCGTAGTGGAAGGGCGTGCTGACGCCCAGCCAGTCGGCCTGGTCGACCGCCCCGAACTCGGCATCTCCGAGCAGCCATGCGACAGCGGTTCCGCCCACCAGGCCGAGCAGGACCGCGATACTGCGCAGGAACGGACCGCCGAACCGCATCACCGAGAGGATGAACAGGAGGGTTCCGCCCGCGTACGCAAGCCGGCCGGGGTCCCCGTAGCCGGGACCGCCGAGCAGCGCCGCGCCGCCACCGACGTCCTGGAGTGCCACCGGGATGAGGACGATGCCGATCACGGTGAGGAGGGTGCCCGTGACGATCGGAGGGAAGTACGCGGTCAGGCGCCCCGCGAAGGGGGCGAAGAGGAAGGCGGCGACTCCTCCGGTGATCACGGCGCCGTACACCACCAGCAGCCCGGCGGTGCCGCCGCCCGCCCCCTGCCCGATGGCGATCATCGGTGAGACGGCCGTGAAGGTCGCGCCCTGAACGAGGGGCAGCCGGGCTCCGATCCGCCAGAAGCCCCATGCCTGGATGATGGTGGCGACCCCGGCGGTGACCAGGTCGGCGTTGATGAGGTAGACGAGTTCCTGACTCGAGAGGCCGAGGCTGCTGCCCAGGATCACCGGTACGAGCACCGCACCGGCGTAGAAAGCAAGGACGTGCTGGAATCCGTAGAGCGCGAGGGTGGGGAGCGGGGGGACCTCATCCACCGGGTGCGCGGTGGGGAAGGGTTGCCTGCGCGAGGACAGTGGTGCCATCTCTGCCTTGCCTTGAGGGGAGGTGAATGAGAGAGGCGCGACGCCGGTACGCCGACGGAGCCGGGTCGCCGGGTCGCACGGAGAGCCTCGGACGGATCATCCGGGTGGCCGCGCGGATCAGGCGGTTCACCGGCCGGCGGCACGGGGTTACCGATGCACTGCCGGCGTCCGGACATGGAGGCATGAAGGGGCCGGGGCAAAGGGCCCGGACCGGAGACAGATCCTTCCTGACCGGGAGGACATCACGCAAGGCATCGGGCCGCGCTTTTTGAAGTAAAACCCCTTGGTAACTTACGAATCGATGGTCGAGCGCCGCTCGCAGTGCGGATTTCGTTGCCACTCCGCGATCAGCCGGCCGGCCTCGTCGCAGTGGTAGGGCCGAGGCTCGCCCCTTGGGGTTGGTGACACCTGTCAGACGTAGAAACCGGTCAGGTCCTCGCCGTCGACGGCGGCATTTCACTCGCCCCGGTACGAGGAGAGACGCGTGCGGGTGAACTCGAACGGCAGGGCAACCGGCAGAGCCAGGTCCGTCTGGGGTATCGGCATGGCGCGTTCGCCAGGTCGATCGGCTCGCCCACGCACGGCATGTCGTCGGCGCTGCGGGCCGGCCTGCCCGGATGAGCGCGCCGCCGAAGATCATGCCGTCCTTGGCGGCCTGGTTGACCTCGTCCAGGCCGCCAACGTGCTGCAGACCCGTCGCCATGGTGCGGCCGGAATTCGACGCCACGGTGACGGCACACGCATCAGCCGAGGAAGCTCAGCCGGACCCGGCGGTCGGGGTTGTCCTTGTTGGTGTCCACCAGGCACACCGACTGCCAGGTGCCCAGCTCCAGGTGTCCGCCGATCACCGGGAGGGTCGCGTGCGGCGGGACGATGGCGGGCAGGACGTGGTCGCGGCCGTGGCCGGGGCTGCCGTGCCGGTGCTGCCAGCGGTCGTCGGCGGGGAGCAGGGTGTGCAGGGCCGCGAGCAGGTCGTCGTCGCTGCCCGCGCCCGTCTCGATGACGGCGATTCCAGCGGTGGCGTGCGGGACGAAGATGTTGAGCAGACCGTCGCGGCCGGCCGCCGCCTCCCGCAGGAACTCCTCGCAGTCGGCGGTGAGATCGACGACGCGCTCCCTGCTACCGGTGGAGACGTGCAGCATGCGTGTGGTGAAGGCATCGGACATGCCCCCATCCTGACCCAAACGCCGGTTTTCACACCCCGCGGCGCCGCCGATTTCCGAGACAGGAGGTCCACTGGGCGAGACGCCGTTGACCAGCGCCTTGCGGCTGGCTACGTTCAGCCGCATGTTGCGTTCAGCCCTGCTCACCACGCGCGGTCACATCGACCTGCTGCGGGTGGCCTCCGCCGCGTGTCGCCGCGGCCGCTGACGCCCTTCTCCGCTTTTCCTCTTCCGGCCTCCCGCCGCTGCAGCCTTGCTTCTGCTCTCTCCTCTGCGCGCGGGTGCCATCGGCCTGTCTCCCTGTCGCACCCGGCCTTCTTGTTGAACCAGGCATGACATAGAAGCCGCACCGCGTTCCCTCTCCCGGCTCTCCTCCCCGTGGAGCACTCATGAGCATCAGCCATGCCCCGCCCCATTCCCCGGGACCGGATATTTCCGGTACGTCCCAGCGGGATGCAGGAACACCCCCGCCCGGAAATCCCACCCCAGACCTCCAGCCCGTCGTCCCCGCCTCCACCCGGCGCGCCCGGGTCCCCCGCTGGCTGCGCCGCACCACCGGCCCGCTCCTGCTGCTGATCCTGTGGCAACTCCTGAGCGGCACCGGCGTGCTGCCCGCCGACGTGCTCGCCTCACCGGGCCGCATCGCGCAGGTCGGCCGGGACCTGATCGGTGACGGTTCGCTGCCGTCGGCCATGGGGACCTCGCTGCGCCGCGTCGCGCTCGGGCTGCTCTTCGGCACCGTGACCGGCACCGGACTCGCCCTGCTCTCCGGGCTGTTCCGGATCGGCGAGGACCTGGTGGACGCGCCGGTGCAGATGCTGCGGACGGTGCCGTTCGTCGGTCTCATCCCGCTGTTCATCATCTGGTTCGGGATCGGCGAGACCCCGAAGATCGCCATCATCACGCTCGGCGTGACCTTCCCGCTCTACCTCAACGTCTACGCCGGCATCCGCGGGGTGGACGCCCAACTCATCGAGGCGGGCGAGTCGCTGGGCCTGTCCCGGTGGGGGCTGGTGCGGCACGTGGTGCTGCCGGGCGCGCTGCCCGGGGCCCTGACCGGGCTGCGCTACTCCCTCGGCATCTCCTGGCTGGCGCTGGTCTTCGCCGAGCAGGTCAACGCCGACTCCGGCATCGGGATCCTGATGGTGCAGGCACGGGACTTCCTGCGGACCGACGTGATCGTGGTCTGCCTGATCGTCTACGCCTTCCTCGGCCTGCTGGCCGACTTCATCGTCCGCTCCCTCGAAAGGCTGCTGCTGCAATGGCGACCGACGTTCACGGGCCGGTGACCGGACCCGCCGTCCACGTCGACGGGCTGACCCGCTCCTTCGACGGCCGCGCCGTCATCGACGACCTCCGACTGGACATCGCGCCCGGCGAGTTCGTCGCCCTGCTCGGGCGCAGCGGCTGCGGCAAGTCGACGCTGCTGCGCATCCTCGCGGGCCTCGACCGGGACATCGAGGGCACCGCCCTGGTCCCGCGCCGCCGGGCCGTCGCCTTCCAGGCACCCCGGCTCATGCCGTGGAAGAAGGTGTGGCGCAATGTGCTCCTCGGGCTGCCGGGCAAGCCCGAACGGCCCCTCGCCGAGCGGGCGTTGGACGAGGTCGGCCTCGGCCACCGGGTCGACGCCTGGCCCAGGACGCTGTCCGGCGGCGAGGCCCAGCGCGCCTCCCTCGCCCGCGCGCTGGTGCGGGAGCCCGATCTGCTGCTGCTGGACGAACCGTTCGGCGCCCTCGACGCGCTGACCCGGATCAGGGCCCAGCGTCTGGTCGGGGAGCTGTGGCAGCGCCGGGGCTGCGCGGTGCTGCTGGTCACACACGACGTGGAGGAGGCGGTCCTGCTCGCCGACCGGGTGCTGGTGATGGACGGTGGCCGGATCGCCCATGAGCAGCGCATCGACCTGGACCGGCCGCGCGAGATCACCGACCCGCGGTTCGCCGCCCTCCGTGCCCGACTGCTCGAACGGCTCGGCGTCGACACCGCCGCCGCGGCCGCCTGAAACACCCACCCCGAACACGAACGGAACCGCCATGCGACGACGACTCGTCCCCGCCGCAGTGCTCCTGCCCTTCGCCCTCCTGCTCACCGCCTGCGGCGGGAACTCGTCCGCGAGCACCGGCACCGACGGCTCGGGCTCCGTCACCCTCGACGTGGGCGACCAGAAGGGCGGTTCGGAAGCCGTCCTGCGCGCCGCCGGAGAGCTGAAGAACCTGCACTACAGGATCAAGTGGTCGACCTTCACCTCCGGGCCGCCGCTGCTGGAGGCCGTGAACGCCAAGGCCGTCGACATCGGCGGGGTCGGCAACACCCCGCCCGTCTTCGCGGCCGGCGCCGGTTCGAGGATCAGCGTCGTGGCCGCCTGGCACGGCACCTCCAGGGGCGACACCATCCTCGTGCCGAACGACTCCAAGCTGACCAGGCCGCAGCAGCTCAGGGGCAGGTCCATCGCCGTCGCGCAGGGCTCCTCCGCGCACTACCAGCTGGTCGCCTCGCTCAAGGCGGCCGGGCTGAGCCTGTCCGACGTCAAGGTGAAGTACCTCCAGCCGGCCGACGCGCTCGCCGCGTTCACCTCCGGCAAGGTCGACGCGTGGGCGGTCTGGGATCCGTACACCTCGCAGATCCTCCAGGCCGGGCAGGGCCGGGTGCTCACCAGCGGGGACGGCATCACCAACGGCCTCACCTTCCAGGTCGCCGCGCCGGCCGCGCTGAAGGACCCGGAGAAGGCCGCCGCCATCAAGGACTACCTGGCGCGGCTGCGGCGGGCTACGGCCTGGGTGGACGACCACCAGGAGGAGTGGGCCAAGGTGTGGTCGAAGGACACCGGACTGCCCTACGAGGTGGCGCTGGCCTCCGTGAAGCGGACGAACTCCACCCGGATCGCGGTCGCCGTCGACAAGCCGCTGGTCGCCTCCGAGCAGCAGATCGTGGACGCCTTCGCCGACCTGAAGCTCATTCCGAAGAAGGTGGACTTCGCCGACTTCGTGGACCGGCGCTACAACGGTGACCTGCCTCCCTCGACGACCCCGGGCAAGGGCTGACCGGCCGGGAAGAGGCATGCCCGGCCCGCTGTTGGCCGGAGTGTGAACGAAGTACGCGAGGTCGAGGTCGTCGTGATCGGTGCCGGCCAGGCCGGCCTGGCCGCCGCCTACCACCTGCGGCGCACCGGATTCGAGCCGGGCCGCGACGCCGTGGTCCTCGACCACTCCCCCGGTCCGGGTGGCGCCTGGCAGTTCCGGTGGCCTTCGCTGACGTTCGGCAAGGTGCACGGGATGCACGCGCTGCCCGGCATGGAGCTGACCGGCGCCGACCCGGCGCGGCCCTCGGCCGAGGTCGTCCGGGAGTACTTCGACCGGTACGAACGCGCCTTCGCCCTGCGGGTACGGCGGCCCGTGGACGTGCGCGCCGTACGCGAGGGCGTCGGCGGTCGGCTGCTCGTGGAGACGTCGGACGGCACCTGGTCGACGCGGGCGCTGATCAACGCCACCGGCACCTGGGACCGGCCGTTCTGGCCGCGTTATCCCGGTCAGGAGACCTTCCGGGGGCGGCAGTTGCACACCGCGCGGTACACCGGACCCGAGGAGTTCGCCGGGCGGCGGGTGGTGGTCGTGGGCGGTGGCGCCTCGGGCACCCAGCATCTGCTGGAGCTGGCCCCGTACGCCGCCGCGACCACCTGGGTCACCCGGCGGCCCCCGGTCTTCCGCGAGGGGCCGTTCGACCAGGAGGCGGGCCGTGCGGCCGTCGCACTGGTGGAGGACCGGGTGCGTCAGGGGCTGCCGCCACGCAGTGTGGTCTCGGTCACCGGCCTGCCCTTGAACGACGCGATCCGGCAGGGTCGCGCGGACGGGGTGCTGGACCGGCGGCCGATGTTCGACCGGATCACCCCGGACGGCGTGGAGTGGCGGGACGGCAGTCGGGTCACCGCCGACGTGATCCTGTGGGCGACCGGGTTCCGGGCCGCGCTGGACCATCTCGCCCCGCTGCGGCTGCGCGAGCCGGGCGGCGGTATCCGGTTGGAGGGCACCCGCGCGGTCGTCGATCCACGCGTCCACCTGGTCGGCTACGGCCCCTCGGCCAGCACCGTCGGCGCCAACCGGGCCGGGCGCGCGGCCGTCCGGGACATCCGGCGGCTGCTGGCGCAGGAGCCGGTCGCCGCCTGAGCCGCCGTCGGGTCAGTTGCCCGACGGCTCCGGGGCCGGGACGCCCGGCGCGCTGCTGCTCGGGGGCTGGGCCGTCGCGGCGCCCTGGTGGACGGCGTTGAAGTCGGCCACGTTCCGAAGGTGCTCGTCGTAGTCCGCGGTGAAGCGCGTGTCCCCGGGCTTGACCGTGACGAAGTACAGCCAGTCGCCCGGCGTCGGGTTGAGCGCGGCGTGCATCGCGTCCTCGCCGGGGTTGTCGATCGGTGTCGGCGGCAGGCCCGTGCGCTGGTAGGAGTTGTAGGGGCTTTCGACGCCGGTGTCGCTCTGGCTGGTGCGGACGGCGTCGCGGTTCAGCGCGTAGTGGAGGGTCGAGTCCATCTGCAGCGGCATTCCGCTGTTCAGCCGGTTGAAGACGACCCGGGCGACCTTGCCCATGTCCGCCTTCGTCGCGGCCTCGGCCTGGACGATGCTGGCGATGGTGACGGTCTGGTAGACGTTCATCGCGTTGCGCTGGGCGCCGGCGGTGACGGGTGCGCCGCTGAACCTCTTCTCCGCCGTGTCGACCATGAGCTGCAGCAGGGACTCGGGGGTCGCCCCCTTCCGGACGGGATACGTCGCCGGGAAGAGATAGCCCTCCGGGTTGCCCGCGGCCTGGCTCGGCAGCTTCAGGGTGGCCTTGTCCAGGGACTTGCGGGTGCTGCCCGGGGGCAGTCCGAGCGCCTTGTCGACCGCGTCGTAGACCTGGCCGGCGCGCCAGCCCTCGGGGATGACCAGCGTGGCGGGCTTCTCCTGCACACCGCCGGCCGCCAGCGTCAGCAGCGGCACCGTCACCGCGGCACCGGCCACGACGGCGCCGGTCACGAGGAGGGCGAGCCTGCCCCGGCGTGTCAGTCGGATCGTGCTCCGTGGCGGAGTGTTCGTCTGCATGCGGGCACGGTAATACGCATATCACCCCAAACCCGGCATTATGTTCAGTTTGTCGGTTGCAGTTGAGCGTCCCGGCGCACCAGGGCCGCGTACCGCCCGTCCCGCTCCAGGAGCTCCTCGTGCGTGCCACGTTCGGCCACGCGTCCGGAATCCAGCACCACGATCTGGTCGGCGCCGCGGACCGTGGACAGGCGGTGGGCGATGGTGATCGTCGTGCGGTCGGCCGACAGCGCGTCGATCGCCTCCTGGACGGCGGCTTCCGTGCGGGTGTCCAGCGCGCTGGTCGCCTCGTCCAGGATGAGGACCGGCGGATCGCGCAGAATGGTGCGGGCTATCGCCAGGCGCTGCTTCTCACCGCCGGAGAAGCGGTGGCCGCGTTCGCCCACGATCGTGTCGTAGCCGTCGGGCAGGGCGGCTATGTGGTCGTGGATCTGTGCCGCCTCGGCCGCCGCGCGCAGTTCCCCGTCGGTGGCGTCCGGCTTGGCGAAGCGCAGGTTCTCGGCGACCGACGCGTGGAAGAGGTACGTCTCCTGCGAGACGACGCCGACCGCGCGGGCGAGGGTGTCGAAGTCGAGGTCGCGGACGTCCACGCCGTCCAGGGTGACGCGGCCGCCGGTGACGTCGTACAGCCGGGGCACCAGACAGCCGAGTGTGGACTTGCCGGCGCCGGTCGGGCCGACGACGGCGAGGCTGCCGCCGGCCGGCACGGTGACGTCGACACCGTCGAGGACGGGGACGCCCTTGTCGTCGTACCGGAACTCCACGTCCTCGAAGCGGACCTCGCCCTTGATCCGGTCGAGGCGGACCGGCCGCTCGCGCTCGGTGATGTCGATCGGCAGGTCCAGGTACTCGAAGATGCGCTGGAAGAGCGCCAGCGAGGTCTGGATCTGGACGCCGGTGGCGAGCAGGCTCACGGCCGGGCGGAACAGGCCCTGCTGGAGCGAGACGAAGGCGACGACGGTGCCGAGGGACGCCTCGGGACCGCCGACGGTGAGGGCGAGTCCGGCCGTCCAGTAGATGACGGCGGGCATCGCGGCCATGACGATCGTGATCACGGCCATGCGCCAGCGGCCGGCCATGTTGGATCTGACCTCCAGGTCGACCAGGCGCTCGGACTCCTCGGCGAAGGACGCCGTCAGCGAGTCGGAGCGGCCCATGGTGCGGCCGAGGAGGATGCCGCTGACCGAGAGCGACTCGGTGACCGTGGCCGCCATCGCGGCCATCTGTTTCTGCCGTTGGGTGGTGATCTTCTTGCGTTCGTTGCCGACGCGGCGGCTGATCCACACGAACGCCGGCAGCAGGAGCAGGGAGACGATCGTCAGCCGCCAGTCCAGGGCGATCATCGCGACGACGGTGGCGACCACGCTGGTGGCGTTGGACACCAGGGAGGTGGCCGTGGAGGTGACGGTGGCCTGCATGCCGCCGATGTCGTTGGCGATGCGGGACTGCACCTCGCCGGTGCGGGTGCGGGTGAAGAAGGCGAGCGACATGCGCTGGAGGCGGCCGTAGACCGCGGTGCGCAGGTCGTGCATGACTCGCTGGCCGACGGTGGTGGAGATCAGCGTCTGCAGCACACCGAAGACGCTGGACAGGACGGCGCTCAGGATCATGCCGAGCGCGAGCAGGCTCAGCAGGCCGGTGCGGCCCTGCGGGATCGCGACGTCGAGCGTCTCCTTCAGCAGGAACGGCGTGGCCACGGATACCAGCGACGAGGCGCCGACGAGCAGGCCGACGACGGCGAGCCGTCCGCGGTAGGGACGGAAGAGCCGCAGGATGCGGCGCACCTGCCGGGGCTGTTCACGGGTGTCGGCAGGCGGGGTCCAGGAGGGTTCACGGTCGGGGTGCATGGGCTCCTACGGGAATGACGGGCGCCGGCCGGGGTCGGCCGGCGAGGACGAAACGGATCGTAGCTCATTGTTACCTATACTCACAATGAACGGCATCCTGATATTGTTCCCGCATGACCACCCCCGATCCGGACGGCCTGCTCGCCGAGCAGTTGCTACGGCTCACCCGCCGGGTGCACCGCATCCAGAAACGCCATCTGGAACAGCGCGACCTGGGCATCACCCCCGCCCAGTCCCGGCTGCTGCGCACGCTCGCGCACTACCCCTCGCCGCCGCGCATGGCCGACCTGGCCGAGCGTCTGGAGGTCGTGCCCCGAGCGGTGACGACGCTGGTGGACGCGCTGGAGACGAGCGGCAGGGTACGGCGGGTGCCGGATCCGGCGAACCGGCGCGTGACCCGGATAGAGCTGACGGACGCGGGGCGCGCGGCCCTGCGCGAACTGCGCGGCGCCCGCCGCTCGGCGGCCGAGGAGATACTGGCGCCCCTGACGGAGAAGGAGCGCCAGGTGCTCGGCGTCCTGCTGGACACGCTGATCGACGGAGACGCCGGCCAGCGCTGCTGAACAGGGGCGGCCGCCGCGCAGCGCCTGGTGATGCACTCCGCCGCCGGTCTCAGCAGCGGCTGCGGTCCTCCGTCAGCACCCCCTGGACGGTGGTCAGGGAGTGGTCGTAGCAGCCGTCCGGGCCGAGGAGGCGGTAGCGCTCGGCCGACGTGCCCACCGCGTGCCGCTGCTCGCGCGGGGCGTCCACCGTGTAGGCCGCGTCGCCCCGGTAGGTGTCGTCCAGCCGCGACCACGCGGTGCGCCGGACGCCCTCGCGGACCAGCGCGGAGGCCCGGTCGCCGAGGGCGAGCACGGTGCGCAGCCGGCCGTCCGGGCCGAGGGTGGTGCTGCCGTTCACGGTGTACGTCCGGTCCGTGCGCGCCGTCCGCGCGGGGCCGTGGCCTGCGGTCCTGACCGCCTCGTCGTCGGTCCAGGCCGCGTCGAGGCCGTCCGTGTTCTCGCCGTCGGTCCAGCGGTGGACCGAGGTGTTGGCGAGCGTGCGGGTGACGGTGGTGGTCACCCGCCCGTGCGAGGTGTCCAGGTATCCGGAGACCGTGAGCCGGTGCCCGGCCTCGGTCCGCACCCGGTTCACCGCACCGGGCGTGAGGACGGAGGAGTCGGCCAGGCCGGTCGCCGTGTCCTCGGTGAGCGCGCCGGGGACGTGCGCGCGGTGCGCGTCCCGCCAGACCAGCACGTTCACCGGGGTGCTCCAGCCCGACCGGCCCGCGGGCGCGCCGACGACGGACACCTCGACGCGGTGCGGGCGGCCGTCGTTGAGGAGACCGGCGAACGGCGTGAGGTCGTACTCGACGGGCCGGACGTCGAAGGCGCGCGGAGCCGGGACGACGTACCAGAGGAAGGGGTTGGACCAGCCGCCCGTCCACACGTGCGGGAAGGGCGCCGCGATGCCGGCGAGCCGTCCGTCGACGGTGATCTGCACCTCGCGGTAGGGACCGCGATCGGCCTTGCACGAGTACGACGCCGGGTCGGCCACGGTCAGGTACCAGAACTCCTCGCACCCGCCGCCCGAACCGGTCGCGTACACCTCGGCGACGATCCGTTCGCTGTTGCGCGGCGTGGTGAGCGTCGTACCGGAGGGCGTGTCGGCGAGGGTGAGGACGCGGTCGGGGGCGGGGCTCGCGGAGCGGCCGGCGTAGAAGGTGAGAGTGACATGGACGTCGATGACACCGGTGTACGTGTCGTCCACCACGTTGCCGATCAGCATCTCGACGTCCCCGGAGCGGCGGAAGGTGTCGCTGTAACGGGTGACGTCCTTCTCCACATGCCACGCGATGCCGTCGGGCGAGGGCTCCGGGGTGGAGGTGCGCAGGATCTCGACCCCGCCGACGTGCAGATAGCCCAGCCGGTCGTACTGACGGCCCTTCACCTTGCCGTCGAGGCGCAGGACGACCCTGCTCCAGCGGTCCCCGCAGCCCTTCGGCGGCGTGTACGCGCCCCGGTACGGCGTGAAGTCGCGGAACTGCGCGTCGGCGAGGGTGACCTGACAGGACGTGGTGTGCGGCCGGTCGACGGGTGGGGCGGCGGTCACCGGGTCGTGCCAGTCGGTGCCGAACTCGGCCGGCACCTCGGCGGCTCGGGCCGCCGGTGCGCCCGTGCCGAACAACGCGCTCACCAGGAGGGTCGCTCCGGCGAGCATGGACATGACCATGCGTCTACTCATGGCCGGTGTTCTACGGGGAGACCAGCCAGCCCGCAATGACGCCTCGACAGATCGGCGCGATGCGGACGGCCACTGTCCGCCCCCGGGTCCGCCCCCTGTCCGGCCCGGAGGGGCATCCAGCACAGGGACGTTCAGTGATATAAGCGGATCTTACTGGCATAGTGCGTTCATGGAGATCGCAAAGGTGCCACTCTCCCGCCGCACGGCCCTCGTCCTCACCGTCGTCACGGCGAGCGCGGTCACCGGTGTCGCCGTCTTCGTCGGCACGCTTCCGCCCGCGGCCGACGGCTCGCCCGCACCCGGTCCGGCCGCCTCGTCCGGACCGCCCCCGGCCCCCGGCGCACCGGGCATCGGCGACCCGCTCGCGCCGCTCGCCGGCAACGGCGGCTACACCGTCCGCCATTACACGCTCGACTTCGACTGGCGCGCCCCCCGGACCCCCTTCGAGGCCGGAGCCACCATCAGCGCCACCGCCACCCAGGCCCTGTCCCGCTTCGATCTGGACTTCGCGGGCAACACGCTGCACCGCGTCACCGTCGACGGCGCACCGGCCACCGCCCGGCGCGACGGCGACGAACTCGTCCTCACCCCCGCACGGCCGATCCCGCGCGGCCGTGCGTTCACCGTCCGCGTCACCTACACCGCCGACCCGACACGGGGACGGCACCGCGACGACGCGATCCAGGACTACGGCTGGGTCCCCACCCCCGACGGCACCCTCGTCTGCGCGCAGCCCGACGGAGCCCGGATGATCTTCCCCGCCGACGACCACCCGAGCCTGCGGGCGCCGGTCACCTTCCACATCACCACCCCCGCGGGGCTGAGCGCGGTGGCCAACGGCCGGCTCGTCGGCAGGACCCGCCGCGCCGACGGCCGCACCCGGTGGACGTACGACTCCGAGCAGCCGATCGCGGCACAGCTGGTCCAGCTGGCCATCGGGAAGTTCACGTTCGTCGACAGCAGCGGCCCGAACGGACTGCCCCTGCGGGACGTGGTGCCGGACGAGCTGGTCACGGACACCGAGGCGTACCGCTCGCTCACCCCGGAGCACCTGGCCTGGCTGGAACGCCGGCTCGGCCCCTACCCCTTCCGCCGCTACGGCGTCCTGGTCGGCGACACCGACCTGCCGGTGGCGCTGGAGACGCAGTCGCTGTCCGTCGTACCGAGGGACGACCTGCTGGGCGACCGGGTCGACGCCGAGCGCAACCTCGTCCACGAGCTGACGCACCATTGGACGGGGGACAGCGTCGCCATCCGGCGCTGGTCCGACCTGTGGCTGAGCGAGGGTCACGCCCGCTTCTACGAACGGCTGTACTCCGACGAGCACGGCGGAGTGAGTCTGGAGTCCGCGATGCGGGCGGCCTACGAGCAGCTCGACCAGTGGCGGCACGACGAGGGAGCGCCCGCCGAGCCCACCGCGGACACCCTGTTCAAGGTGATGCGGTACGACGGCTCGGCACTGGTGCTGTTCGCACTGCGGGAGAAGGTCGGCGAGGCGACCTTCGACCGGATCGAGCGCGCCTGGGTGACCGCGTACCGGGGCCGGGCGGCCGGCACCCGGGACTTCGTCACGCTCGCGTCCCGGGTCGCCGGCGAGGACCTCGCGCCGTTCCTGCACCCCTGGCTCTACGGCTCGCACACCCCGGCCATGCCGGGCCACCCCGACTGGCAGGTCGACCCGGTCGAGGAGTGATCCGCGTGCGGGCTCGTCTGGTTGCCCCAGGCAGCCGAGCCGCTGCCGCCGACCGGGTGGCCTCTGCCGTACCGCTGGTCCACCCCGGTGACGCTCGCCACGACACGGCGCTCGGGGCACGGAAACGTACGAGGGGTGGCACCACGGGCAACTCCTTTGTCCTGGTTGCGAGCGAGCGTGGTTGGGAGAGCCTCTGCGATGAGAAGAATTGTTTCTGCACATGTCCCCGCGGCCATCAGGAGATGCCGCCTGACGGCTTGTGTGATCGCGGGTGCGGCTCTGCTGCCGCCACTGCTGATCCTCCCGACGTCCGGCGCCGAGGAGGCGGCGGACCGGCGCCTGCAGGACGCCTTCACGGACGCCGCACGCGAGTTCCAGGTGCCGCGCAGCGTGCTCATGAGCGTGTCCTACATGCAGTCGCGCTGGGACTCGCACCCGGGCACGCCCAGCGTCACGGGCGGCTTCGGACCGATGCACCTGGTGGACGCCGAACGCGTCCGGTCGTCCACGCCGGCGCCCCGCCCCGACACACCGGCCGGCGACGGGACGCGACCGCGGACGGGGGCTGCGGGCGCGTCGGCGGCACCGTCTGAGGCATCGTCGGCGGGGGCGGGGGGTTCGTCGGTGGGGGCATCGTCTGCCGGTACATCGCCGGGGCCTTCCGCGGGCACGGGGGGTTCGCCGGCGGGCGCGGCACCGTCCGCGGATTCGGCGGCGGGCGCGGCGGGGCTGCCGGCGGGGCCGGTGGGAGCGGTCGGCCATGCCGTGGAGCCGGCGGATTTGCAGCGTGCGGCGCGCCTGATCCAGGCCCCGGCCGGACGGCTGCGCACGGACGCCGTCGCCAACGTACGCGGTGGAGCGGCGCTGCTGGCCGCCACGCAGCGACAGCTCGGCAAGCCGCTGAGCAACAACCCGGCGGACTGGTGGGAGACGGTGGCGCGCTTCCCGGGCACCCGTGACGTCGCGTCAGCCGCGGCGTACGCCGACGACGTCTTCGCCCTGATCCGCCGGGGCGCGCACCGCACCACCGCCGAGGGGCAGGACGTCACCCTGCCCGCCACCCCCAGCCTGCAACCGCACCCGCGCGCACCCCGCGCGCAGGGCCCGCAGCGGCCGAAACAGGTCGAGTGCCCTCCCGAACTGGCCTGTGACTGGCTCGGCGCGCCGTACGAGGAGATCGGCGACAGCGACTACGGCAACCACGACCTGGCCGACCGGCCCAGGGACCAGCCGATCGAGTACATCGTCATCCACGACACCGAGGCGAGCCTGGCGAGCATGTTCCAGACGGTGCAGGACCCGACGGAGTCCTCGTGGCACTACTCGATCCGGTCCAGCGACGGTCACGTCACCCAGCACATCAGGACCAAGGACGAAGCCTGGCACTCCGGCAGCCAGTTCGTGAACGCCCGCTCCATCGGCGTCGAGCACGAGGGATTCCTCACCCAGCCCGGCACCTGGTACACGGAGCGGATGTACCGGGCCTCGGCGCGCCTGGTGCGGTACCTGGCGAACAACTACGACATCCCGCTCGACCGGCAGCACATCTTCGGCCACGACAACGTGCCCGCCCCGACCGCCGACAGCATCCCCGACATGCACGACGACCCGGGCCCCTTCTGGGACTGGCGGCACTACTTCGACCTCCTCGGCGCACCGCTGCGCGCCACGGCGGGACCCGACAGCGACATGGTCACCATCCTGCCGGACTACGGCAAGCACAAACCGCCGTTCACGGGATGCGCCGGCAGTGGTTCACCGTGTCGGCCGCACGGCTCCAGTGCCGTCCGGCTGTACACCGCGCCGGACGAGAAGTCCCCGCTGATCCAGGACCCGGGCCGCAAACCGGACGGCGATCCTTCCACGGTGGACGTCAACGACCTGGGATCGCGCGTCTCCGCCGGTCAGACCTTCGCCGTCGCCGACCGCAGCGGCGACTGGACGGCGATCTGGTTCCAGGGGCACAAGGGCTGGTTCAAGAACCCCAGGACGCAGCCGACCGCCGTCGGAGCGGCCGGGCGCATGGTCACGCCCAAGGAGGGCCTGGACGAGATCCCGGTGTTCGGGCGTGCTCTCCCGGAGGAGGAGGCCTACCCGGACGACATCGACGAGCCGACCGCGTCCCCGCTGCCGTACGGCTTCCTGGCGGGCCAGCGGTACGTCACCCAGGCCGGCGTCGGCAGTTCCTACACCGCCAAGTCGTTCAGCGACACACCGAACCCGGTGGTGTGGGGCCGGGAGCGGTACTACGAGATCCAGTTCGGCCACCGGCTCGCCTACGTCCGGGCCAGCGATGTGGACGTGGTCGGCTCGGCGCCGGCGGGCTCGCCGGGGCACCGGGCGGATTCGGCCGGCCGGTAGCGTCGTCGAAGCCGGGATCCGGTCGTCGGAGAGATCGGAGAGAGGGGCTGTGTCCGCTCGCTAGGCCGTGAGCGTGGCCCTGTCCCCCATCACCACCACGGGGTGGCCGGCCGGGTCCAGTGTGCGCAGCAGGATCTCCATGGCCTTTCTCGAGACGCTGACGCAGGCCGAGGTGCCGCTGCCGTGGTCCATGTGGAGCCAGATGCCGCCGCCCCTGTCCGCGCCCCAGGGGCGGGTGGCGTCGCGCGGCGGGGTGCCCCTGACACGGTTGTAGTCGATGGCGATGACGTAGTCGAAGTCGTGCTGGTGTGCCTCGTCCCACTCGGGCGGGGGCGCGTAGGCGTCCCGCTCGTGGTCGTAGGGCAGCCTGGTGCCCGGATCGGCGAGCACACCGCCCGCGTCGGTGAGGGTGAACACGCCGACCGGGCTGCGCTGGTCGCCCTCGTGGTGGTGCGTGGTCCAGCCACCGCGTCCGTTGTGCGCGGGCCAGCTGCCCGCCGCGCGCCAGCCGGCGCCCTGCCGCGTGTACAGCACGACCCGGGAGACGGGCGAGTCCCGCCGCTCGCCGTACACGGCCACGATCTGGCGGGAGTCGGCGGGGATCCGCCGGTACAGGCGGTCGCCGACGCCCGGGACGCGGGTCGGGTCGGGTGGGGCGGCCGCGGGAGCGTCGCTGCCGTGGGGGCCGTGCGCGCCGTGCACGGGGGCCGGGGTGGCGCAGGCGGAGAGCGTCGCGAGGAGGGTGCCGAGGGTCGCCACCGCGACCGTCGCGCGCCGCACGGTGTCGATCTTCACCTCGCCATGCTGTCACCGCACGCCGGCTGATGGCGTGTCCTCGCCCGAAGTAGCCGGATCTCGCGGGCCGTCGAGGAAAACCGTTTGAAATCCACCACTCCGTGACGCGAACCTTTCACGGTTTGCTGCCGCTCACCGCGGCGTTCCGCCGGGGTGCTCCCCTGCCCCCATCCGTCCTTGCCGTCCTTCCCTGTCCTCCCCTTGACACGAGCCACTGGGACATCATGCAGATCCAAGACCTTCCTTATCCCGATCCGGGCGTGCCGGACACGCGTTCGGGTCCCCGATTCCTGTGGTGGCTCTGGCGCAACCAGCTGGGTGGGCAGCTGAAGTCGCTCGCCTGGGGCCTGCTGCACTTCGTTTCCGTCTCCGCCCTGCCCTTCTGCGTCGGCCTCGCCGTGCAGGCGGCCATCGACCGCTCAGGCAGCAGGCTCGCCCTGACGGGTGGTCTGATGCTGCTCTGCGGTGCGGGCACCGCGCTCGGCGACACCTTCCTGCACCGGGCCGCCATCACCAACTGGATCACCGCCGCCGCCCGTGTCCAGCAGCTGCTGGCGCGGAAGGCCGCCCAGCTGGGCTCCGCCCTGACCCGGCGGGTGGCCGCCGGTGAGGTGGTGGCCGTCTCCACCGGCGACGTGGAGAAGATCGGCTGGTTCGTGGAGGCCGTCTCCCGTTTCACGGCCGCCGCGCTGACCGTGGTGGTCGTCTGCGTCGGCCTGCTCGTGTACCAGCCCGCGCTCGGCGTGGTCGTCGGCGTGGGGCTGCCCGTCGTGGCCCTCTCGGTACTGCCGCTGCTCCCCCGGGCGACGCGTCGCGCCGACGTCCAGCGCGAGAAGGCGGGCCGGGCCACCGAGCTGGCGTCGGACACCGTCGCCGGGCTGCGGGTGCTGCGCGGCATCGGCGGCGAGGAACTGTTCCTCGACCGCTACCGCCGGGCCTCCCAGGAGGTACGGCACGCCGCCGTGCGCAGCGCCCGCATGTGGTCGCTGATCTCCGCCGTCCAGGTGCTGCTGCCGGGGCTGCTGCTGATCGCCGTCGTCTGGCACGGCATCGACCTGGCCCGGCAGGGCCGGATCACGGTCGGCGAACTGGTCACCGTCTACAGCGCGGTCATGGTCCTCAACTACCCGCTGCGGCACTTCGAGGAGATCGCCATGGCGTACTCCTTCTCCCGCCCCTCCGCCAAACGTGCCGCGCGGGTGCTGGCGCTGGAGCGGTCCACGGCCACTCACGGCGTC
This sequence comes from Streptomyces sp. NPDC023481, assembly GCF_055560195.1. Classification (NCBI taxonomy): domain Bacteria; kingdom Bacillati; phylum Actinomycetota; class Actinomycetes; order Kitasatosporales; family Streptomycetaceae; genus Streptomyces; species Streptomyces sp. NPDC023481. The sequence goes on along the minus strand of NZ_JBVHJE010000011.1, from coordinate 28,762 downwards.
CGTGCGGCCGAAGTGCCGGGTGGTGACCTGTACGACCCCGCGACCGGCCTGCTCGCTTCCGCCGGGCGGTTCACCGCCGTGGTGTGCGGTGACCCGGACGCGGCCGGCCGGCTGGCCGAGCGGCTGGGCGGCCACCCGACGGAGCCGGGCCGGTCGGCGCTGCTCGGCGGTGTACCCCTGGACGAACTCCCCCTCGACAGCGCCCGGACCGCCGTCCTCGTCCAGGACAAGGACCCGGTGCTGCTCTCCGGCACCCTGCGCGACCTGCTCGACGTGCCGGCCTCCGGTTCCGTACCGGCCGCGGACGCGCTGGCCGCGGCACAGTGCGGGGATGTGCTGGACGCCCTCGTGCAGGGGTCGCTGGACGCCGCGGACCCGATGGACGCCCGTATCACCGAGCGCGGCCGCTCCCTGTCCGGTGGCCAGCGCCAGCGTCTCGCCCTGGCCAGGTCGCTGATCACCGACCCGGAGGTGCTGGTGCTCGACGAACCGACCTCCGCGGTCGACTCGCACACCGAGGCCCGGATCGCGGACGGACTGCGCCGGCTGCGGTCGGGGCGGACGACCGTGGTGTTCACCTCCTCCCCGCTGCTGCTGGACCGCGCGGACCAGGTCGCCCTGGTGCACGAGGGCGAGGTCGTGGCGGTCGGTGAGCACCGCGACCTGGTCGACAGCGAGCCGCGGTACCGGGCCGTGGTGACCCGGGAGACCGACGAGGAACTGTCCGCCGACGACGAGGGCATCCTGCTGGACGCGCTCCAGGAGCTGGAAGAGATCGAGGAGAGCGCATGATCGGCGTAGCCCCACCGGCCTACGACCCGGCGGCCCCGACGACCGCCGCCACCCTGCCCGTCGGCGCCGCCGCGACCGTGCGCGCCTACGTCACCGAGCTGTTCCGCCGGCACCGGCGGGCGTTCCTGACCCTTATCACCGTCAACACGGTGGCCGTGATCGCCTCCATGGTGGGCCCCTACCTGCTCGGCGATCTGGTCGAGCGGGTGACGGACAGGTCCGAGGAGCTCCACCTGGGCCTGACCGCCGGGCTGTTCGTGCTCGCGCTGGTCGTGCAGGCCGGTTTCGTACGACAGGTACGGCTGCGGGGCGCGATGCTCGGCGAGCGGATGCTGGCCGACCTGCGCGAGGACTTCCTCATCCGGTCCGTCGGACTGCCGCCGGGCGTGCTGGAGCGGGCGGGCACCGGCGACCTGCTCTCCCGCATCACCACCGACATCGACCGCCTGGCCAACGCCATGCGCGAGGCCGTGCCGCAGCTGGCCATCGGTTTCGTGTGGGCGCTGCTGCTGCTCGGCGGGCTGGTCGTGACGGCCCCGCCGCTGGCCGCGGCGGTGCTGCTCGCCGTGCCGGTCCTGGTGATCGGCTGCCGCTGGTACTTCAAGCGGGCGCCGTCCGCCTACCGCTCGGAGGCCGCCGGGTACGCCGCCGTCGCCGCCGCGCTCGCCGAGACCGTGGACGCGGGCCACACCATCGAGGCGCACCGGCTCGGCGCCCGCCGCGTGGCCCTGTCCGAGCGGAGGATCGCGCAGTGGGTCGCGTGGGAGCGCTACACCCTCTGGCTCCGCTCCGTGCTCTTCCCGGTGATCAATGTCGTCCACCTCCTCGTGCTGGGCTCGGTCCTGATGATCGGCGGTGTGTTCGTCCTGCACGGTTGGATCGGAGTGGGCCAGCTGACCACCGGGGCGCTCATCGCGCAGATGCTGGTCGATCCGGTCAACCTCATCCTGCGCTGGTACGACGAGGTGCAGATCGCCCAGGTGTCGCTGGCCCGCCTGGTCGGTGTCCGGGAAATCGAGCCGGAGACCGGGGACGCCTCGGTGACCCCGGAGGGACGGGTCGTGCACGCCGACCGGGTGCACTTCGGCTACCGCGAGGGCGTCGACGTGCTGCGCAAGGTCTCCCTGGAGGTCGCCCCGGGCACCCGGGTCGCCCTGGTCGGCCCGTCCGGCGCGGGCAAGTCCACCCTGGGCCGGCTGCTCGCCGGGATCTACGCGCCCCGGGACGGCCGGGTCACCCTGGGCGGGGCGGAGCTGTCCCGGATGCCCGCGGAACGCGTCCGCTCGCACGTCGCCCTCGTCAACCAGGAGCACCACGTCTTCGTGGGCTCCCTGCGCGACAATCTCCTCCTGGCCCGCACCGGCGCCGCCGACGCCGAGCTGTGGGCGGCCCTGGGCGCGGTCGACGCGGACGAGTGGGCGCGGGCGCTGGACGACGGTCTGGACACCGAGGTGGGCTCCGGCGGCCTGGCGCTCACCCCGGCGCAGGCCCAGCAGATCGCGCTGGCCCGGCTGGTGCTGGCCGACCCCCACACGCTGGTCCTGGACGAGGCGACCTCGCTGCTCGATCCCCGCGCGGCCCGCCATCTGGAACGCTCCCTGGCCCGGGTCCTCGACGGCCGCACGGTCGTCGCCATCGCCCACCGTCTGCACACCGCCCATGACGCCGACGTGATCGCCGTCGTGGAGAACGGCCGCATCAGCGAGCTGGGCAGCCACGACGCCCTGGTCGCGGCGGAGGGCGCGTATGCGGCACTGTGGCGGTCCTGGCACGGGTGAGGACGGGCCGGCGGTGCTCGGCCGAGCGGTCGTACCGGCGAGAGGCGGCCGGGGCAGCCCCGCTCGCCGAGGGGTGCGGGCGCCTCGCGCCGGGCTGATCCACCGATCCCGTCCGCCGGCAGTGGCCGAGCCGTCAGGCTGCCGCCGGCGCCGGGCCGGTGCAGGGCGTGCCGTCCCGCCCGGAGCCGTGGCGTTGCGCGGTGCCGAGCAGGGGTGGAAGGCTGGAGAGCGGCACCGGTTCGGGGTGCGTCCGGGAACCAGGAGGTTCACGGCGGGTGATCCCGCGACCTGCGTGCCGACGGCCCGCCGTCCGCTGGGGCGGCACCCGGTCGTGTTCACCACCTGGAGGTAGTCGTGGACAGCTCCGACGGTTGGGGGGACGACGTCTACCAGCCCGATCCCGCGGAGATCCGCGAGGACTCGGGGGTGCTCGACGTCGAGGACACTCTGGATTTCGACGGCGTCGCCGACCCCCTCGACCGCGGCTGGTCCCCTCCCGAGCGACCGTGGGCGGTGGAACACATCGGTGTGACGGCGGCCGAACGCCAGGCGGGCGAGACCCTCGACCAGCGGCTCGCCGAGGAGCTGCCGGATCTCGCCGCGCCCGACGGCGACGGCATCGGCGATTGCGACGGCACCGACGGGGAACTCCTCGACAACGAGGTCGGCGACTCCCGCTCCGGCCGGCTGGTCGCCCCCGACGAGGGCGTGCACGAGGACGAGGAGGCCGCCCTCGTCGCCACCGACGTCGGTATCGACGGTGCCGCCGCCTCCGCCGAGGAAGCGGCGATGCACATCGTCGACGAGGACACCCTCCCCGGCTGAGCCGGACCCTGTGCCTCGGCCCGTCCCGACCGCCTCGCACCAGGAGCCGCCATGCAGCAGGACAAGCAGCCCGACTACCACCCGGTCGTCTTCCGCGACCGCGCCGCCGGCTACGCCTTCCTCACCCGGTCCACCGCGCGGAGCGAGCAGACCATCGACTGGGACGACGGCCAGACCTACCCGGTGATCGACGTGGAGATCTCCTCGGAGAGCCACCCCTTCTACACGGGCAAGGCCCGCACGGTCGACACCGAGGGCCGTATCGCCCGCTTCGAGCGCCGGTACGGCGCGGCGGACGCCGGGGAGGCGACCTGACCCCGAGGGCTTCCTCAGATCACGTTGAGCGCCGCGGCGCAGCCCACTCCCCCGAGCAGCATGAACAACGGCATGAGCACCCGCAGCTCGACCCAGCTGCCCGCCCGGAACCGCATCGCCTTGGGCGGTCCCAGCGGGTACCAGCGCTTGCGGCCCACCGGGATCGGCCACAGGATCGGGCAGCCGGACACGGTCAGCGCGTCCCCGATGTCGTGGACCAGCGCGCCCAGCACGATCGGCAGCCCCAGCCACAGGTACTCCTGCCCCGGCGCGGTGAACAGCCAGTCGGAGCCGTTGCCCGGCTTGTCCAGCACGCCCGCCAGGATCCACGCGCTGGTCGCCGCCAGCAGCCAGACCAGGACATCGCTGCTGGAACCGCGCGCCGCCCGCCACAGCAGGCCCTCGATCGCGAGCACCATGTGCACGAAAAGGATCGCCAGCACCGCCCACCGGCCCCCCGTGATCGCCGCCACGGAACAGCCGGCCCCGAGCAGGACCGCCCACAGCCAGGTGTGCGTCAGCGTCCGGTGCCCGCCGGAGCGGCGCGGGTCGCCCTGCTTCCTGGTCGCCTTGTAGACCGCGTACGACAGCTTGTCCACGATCTCGCAGATCCAGCGGGAGAGCGGCCCGAACGACCGGGAGATGGTGGCCGCCTTGTGATCGAGGTCCGGGGCGAGCGCGGCGCCGGCGCAGATCAGCGCGCCGGAGAGGAGGACCGGCCAGGGCATCGGATGCCCGGCCGCAGCGGCTGCGGCGCCGACGCCCAGCCAGGCCGCGGCCCCCGACAGTGAGTGTGCTGGTCCCATCATGGCCGCTTCCCGCCCCATTCCTCGTGCGCCGCTGTCCAGTTGATCCGGTGCGCTGACGCTGCGTCGGCGACACAGCGTAGCCGTCGTGATCTTCGCACCCGCAGCCGATTCCCCGCTCGGGCCCAAGGCCAGGCAAGATGGGTGCGTGACCCTCATCGATCAGCTGCCGCCGACCGCCGACCCCGACGCCCTGTACGAAGCCTTCGAGTCGTGGGCGCAGGAGCGCGGCCTCACCCTCTATCCCCACCAGGAGGAGGCGCTGATCGAGGCGGTCTCGGGGGCGAACGTGATCGTCTCGACGCCCACCGGCTCCGGCAAGAGCATGATCGCCGCGGGCGCGCACTTCGCCGCGCTGGCCCGGGACGAGGTCACCTTCTACACGGCACCGATCAAGGCACTGGTGTCGGAGAAGTTCTTCGAGCTGTGCAAGCTCTTCGGCACCGAGAACGTCGGCATGCTCACCGGCGACGCGTCCGTGAACGCCGACGCGCCCGTCATCTGCTGCACGGCCGAGGTGCTGGCGTCGATCGCGCTGCGTGACGGCAGGCACGCGGACGTCGGCCAGGTCGTCATGGACGAGTTCCACTTCTACGCCGAGGGTGACCGCGGCTGGGCCTGGCAGATCCCGCTGCTGGAGCTGCCTCAGGCGCAGTTCATCCTGATGTCGGCAACTTTGGGCGATGTGTCCTTCTTCGAGAAGGACCTCACCCGCCGTACCGGCCGCCCCACTGCGGTGGTCCGCTCGGCGACCCGCCCGGTACCCCTCTCCTACGAGTACCAGCTGACGCCGCTCACCGAGACGCTCACCGACCTGCTGGCCAGCAAGCAGGCCCCGGTGTACATCGTGCACTTCACGCAGGCGCAGGCCGTGGAACGGGCGCAGGCGCTGATGAGCATCAACATGTGCACGCGGGAGGAGAAGGACCAGATCGCCGAGTTGATCGGCAACTTCCGCTTCACCACCAAGTTCGGCCGCAACCTCTCCCGCTACGTACGGCACGGCATCGGCGTGCACCACGCCGGCATGCTGCCCAAGTACCGGCGCCTGGTGGAGAAGCTCGCCCAGGCCGGTCTGCTGAAGGTCATCTGCGGCACGGACACGCTCGGCGTGGGCGTCAACGTGCCCATCCGCACGGTGCTGTTCACGGCGCTGACCAAGTACGACGGCAGCCGGGTGCGCACGCTGCGGGCCCGGGAGTTCCACCAGATCGCCGGCCGGGCCGGGCGGGCCGGCTTCGACACCGCGGGTCTGGTCGTCGCGCAGGCCCCTGAGCACGTCATCGAGAACGAGAAGGCCCTGGCGAAGGCGGGCGACGACCCCAAGAAGCGGCGCAAGGTGGTCCGCAAGAAGGCGCCGGAGGGCTTTGTCGGCTGGACGGAGAACACCTTCCAGAAGTTGATCGAGTCGGAACCGGAGCCGCTGACCTCGCGGTTCCGGGTGACGCACACGATGCTGCTGTCGGTGATCGCCCGCCCGGGCAACGCGTTCGAGGCGATGCGCCACCTCCTGGAGGACAACCACGAGCCGCGCAGGCAGCAGCTGCGGCACATTCGCCGGGCGATCGCGATCTACCGCTCCCTGCTGGACGGCGGCATCGTGGAGAAGCTCGACAAGCCGGACGCCGAGGGCCGCATCGTCCGGCTCACGGTCGACCTCCAGCAGGACTTCGCGCTGAACCAGCCGCTGTCCACGTTCGCCCTCGCCGCGTTCGAGCTCCTCGATCCCGAGTCGCCGTCCTACGCCCTCGACATGGTCTCCGTGGTCGAGTCCACCCTGGACGACCCGCGGCAGATCCTCGCCGCCCAGCAGAACAAGGCGCGTGGCGAGGCCGTGGCCGCGATGAAGGCCGACGGTGTCGAGTACGAGGAGCGCATGGAGCGCCTCCAGGACATCACGTACCCGAAACCGCTGGAAGAGCTGCTCTTCCACGCGTACAACACCTACCGCAAGAGCCACCCGTGGGTCGGTGACCACCCGCTGTCGCCGAAGTCGGTGATCCGGGACATGTACGAGCGGGCGATGTCCTTCACGGAACTGGTGTCCTTCTACGAGCTGGCCCGCACCGAGGGCATCGTGCTGCGCTACCTCGCCGGCGCCTACAAGACCCTCGACCACACCATCCCGGACGATCTGAAGTCCGAGGACCTGCAGGACCTGATCGAGTGGCTGGGCGAGATGGTGCGCCAGGTGGACTCCAGCCTGCTGGACGAGTGGGAGCAGCTCGCCAACCCGGAGGAGATGACCGCCGAGGAGGCCCAGGAGAAGGCCGACGAGGTCAAGCCGGTCACCACCAACGCCCGCGCCTTCCGGGTCCTGGTCCGCAACGCCATGTTCCGCCGGGTGGAGCTGGCCGCTCTCGACCAGGTCGAGGAACTCGGCGAGATGGACGCCGAGTCCGGCTGGGACGCCGACGCCTGGAGCGAGGCGATGGACAAGTACTGGGACGAGTACGAGGACCTCGGCACGGGCCCCGACGCCCGCGGCCCCAAGTTGCTGGTCATCAAGGAGGAGCCGGAGAACGGCCTCTGGCGCGTCCGCCAGATCTTCGACGACCCGAACGGCGACCACGACTGGGGCATCAGCGCGGAGATCGACCTCGCGGCCTCCGACGCCGAGGGCCGCGCCATCGTCCGCGTCACCGATGTCGGTCAGCTGTGAGCGGATCGCGGTCCGTGGCAAGCCAAGGAGAATCCCACCGATGACGAATCCGGCCGAGAGACTGGTCGACCTGCTCGACCTGGAGCAGATCGAGGTCAACATCTTCCGTGGCCGCAGCCCGCAGGAGTCCCTGCAACGGGTGTTCGGCGGCCAGGTGGCCGGCCAGGCGCTGGTCGCCGCCGGCCGCACCACGGACGGCGACCGCCCGGTGCACTCGCTGCACGCGTACTTCCTGCGCCCGGGCCGGCCGGGCGTGCCGATCGTGTACCAGGTGGAACGGGTACGCGACGGGCGCTCCTTCACCACGCGCCGCGTCACGGCCGTACAGCAGGGCCGCACGATCTTCAATCTGACCGCCTCCTTTCACAAGCCTGAGGAAGGACCGTTCGAGCACCAGCTGCCGCCGGCCCGCGAGGTGCCGGACCCCGAGGCGCTGCCGACGGTCACCGAGGAGATCCGCAAGCATCTGGGGGCGCTGCCGGAGCGGTTGGAGCGGATGGCGCGCCGCCAGCCGTTCGACATCCGGTACGTCGACCGGCTGCGCTGGAACGCCGAGGAGATCGAGGGAGCCGAGCCGCGCAGTGCCGTGTGGATGCGCGCGGTCGGACCGCTGGGTGATGATCCGCTGGTCCACACCTGCGCGCTGACCTACGCCAGCGACATGACGCTCCTGGACGCCGTACGCATCCCGGTGGAACCCCTGTGGGGGCCGCGGAACTTCGACTTGGCCTCGCTGGACCACGCCATGTGGTTCCACCGGCCGTTCCGCGCGGATGAGTGGTTCCTGTACGACCAGGAGTCACCGATCGCGGTCGGCGGCCGCGGACTGGCCCGCGGACGGATCTACGACGTGCACGGACGACTGCTCGTCTCGGTCGTGCAGGAGGGCCTGTTCAGGGCCCTGTGACAGCCGACCGCACGGGCTGGCACGGCGGGTGCGGTGTTCAGACCCGCGCCGGCCGTGCGGGCTGGGGGTTTCTGCGCCGCAGCCAGGCCCGCAGGCCGCGGGGCGACCGCGGCGGAGCGGACCCCGCCGGCCCGTGGTCCCGGGGTGCGGGTCGCACCGCCGGTCGGCCCGCGAACTCGGGCCGCACACGGGGGTCCGAGGTCCGCACGGAGGGCCGGGCGTCTCGCACGGTCGACTCCGCGGGCGGTGGCGCGGAACTCGGGGCGCAGGGACTGGGCGCCGTGCTGGAGGGCGCACTCGTCGTCCCTTCCCTCGCTCGCGTGACCGTCCGTTGTTCCACCCGCTGCGTGACCGTTCGTGCCATCGGCGGGATGGGGCGTGCGGCGGTGCGGGGCGCCGGCGGTACGCGACGCAGGGCCGGGCGTGGGGCGGGCGAGGCCTCACGGGCCTCTTCGACCGAGCGCGCCAGTTCGCTGCGCAGCCAGCCGATCTCGTCCGCGTCCTGTGCCGTGGTGATCCGCTCGGCCAGCTCCGCGGAGGGGGAGCCGGGGAGGCCGTGGCCCGGTGGGGCGGGCCGGAACCGGTGCAGGCGGGCACGCTCGTAGGGGTCCTTGACGATGTCGGCGACCTCGACGGGCGCCAGCAGGGCGGCCACGGCTCCGGCTCGGGCCCACGGGTCCTCGGCCTGTCGCAGCAGGTGTCCGAGGTGCCGTCCGCGCCAGTTGCGTGCCCGCAGGTCCACGCCGGCCGTCAGCTGACCGCGCAGCGTCTCGGGCGTACGCCCCCTGAGCAGGCGCACGTTCTCCGGGCCCGCCGCGAACTGGCGGAGCTCTTCCGCCAGATAGAGCCAGACCACGGCGCGGTAGCGGTTGAGGTAGAACGCGACGGGCACGAGCAGGCCCAGGCGGGCGAGTCGGCTGAACCTGCCGGCCGGGATCTCCATGAGGGCGGCGCCCTCCGCCGTACCCACGACCCGCACTTGGTCGCGGAGGGATTCGGGGAAGCCCTCCTCGGCGCGGAGGCGGTCGATCTCCGCGTGCTCCACTCGCCGGCCTCCTCCCCCGGCCTCGTCGGGCACGGTCCGGATGCGGCCGAGCCGCACGGCGAGGTCGAACTCGCTTCGCTTGAGCCCTAGTTCGCGAGCGGCGCGGCTCGGTGTGCAGGTGCTGGGGCGGGGTGGGTCGAAGGTGCGGGCCGTCATGGTCGTACTCCCCCGTGGAGTTCGTGGCTCACGCCCGGTGCGTTCGCCGTGCACTCACGGTAGCCGTTCCGCCGCACGCCGTTGCAAGCCTGTGGATAACTCCGCGGGGGTGGCAAAAGCCGCAGGTCAGGCGTCCGACGTCGGAGTTCGCTCGGGTTGCCTGGCATCGACGCCGAGGTGTTCGCCGACCCGGTTGACGAGCAGGGTCATCTCGTAGGCGATGTGACCGAGGTCGGCCTCCGCACCGCTGAGCACGCACAGACAACTGCCGGTGCCGGCCGCGGTCACGAACAGCACGGCGTCGTCGTACTCGATCATCGTCTGGCGTACTCTGCCCGCGCCGAAGTGGCGTCCCGAGCCCTTGGCCAGGCTGTGCAGCCCGGAGGCCACGGCGGCCAGATGCTCGGCGTCCTCGCGTCGTAAGCCCGTACTCGCCGCGGTGACCAGCCCGTCGTTCGACAGGACCAGGGCGTGGCGTACGTGCTCCACCCGCTCGGTCAGGTCGTCCAGGAGCCAGTCCAGTCCCCGGTTGTGCGCCATGTCCGTCTCCCCGTGTGATGTCTCCCCCTGGCTGGAGGAACCCCCCGCCAGCCTTCCCCACGACCGGCGCACGGGCAAGCAGGATGGGGCCATGGCAGAGAAGATGACCGATGAGGAATGGCGGGCGTTCGTCACGGACGGCACCCGCACCGGCAAGCTGTCCACCGTCCGCGCCGACGGCAGCCCGCACGTGGCCCCGATCTGGTTCGTCCTGGACGGGGACGAGCTGGTGTTCAACACCGGCAAGGACACGGTGAAGGGGCGGAATCTGGCCCGTGACGGCCGGGTCGCCCTGTGCGTGGACGACGACCGTCCACCGTTCCACTTCGTGGTGCTGAACGGCCGCGCCCGGCTGTCGGAGGACCTGGCCGAGTTGCGTCGGTGGGCCACCCGGATCGCCGCGCGGTACATGGGCGAGGACCGCGCCGAGGAGTACGGCGCCCGCAACGGCGTACCGGGTGAGCTCCTCGTCCGCGTCAGGATCGACAACGTGGTGGCGGTGCGGGACCTGGCCGCCTGAGCCCCGGGCTCATCCGACCGAGTCCAGAAGCCGGGCGGTGTGCATCCGCCCGGCGTGGTCGACCAGCCGGATCAGCACTTCCTTGCCGGAGTCGCGGTCGCGTGCGTCGCACAGCACGACCGGTGTGCCGTGGTCGAGGTCGAGAGCGCGGGAGACGTCCTTGGCGCCGTAACCGCGGGTTCCGGCGAAGCAGTTGACGGCCACCACGAACGGGATGCGGCGGTGCTCGAAGTAGTCGACGGCGGGGAAGCAGTCCTCCAGCCGCCGGGTGTCCGCGAGGACCACGGCACCGAGAGCGCCCTGGGCCAGCTCGTCCCACAGGAACCAGAAGCGGTCCTGTCCGGGCGTGCCGAAGAGGTAGAGCGACAGACCGGAGCGGATCGTGATGCGGCCGAAGTCCATGGCCACGGTGGTGGTGACCTTCTGGTCGACGCCGTCGGTGTCGTCCACCAACTGTCCGGCCTCGCTGAGGAGTTCCTCGGTGCGGAGCGGCCGGATCTCGCTGACGGCCCCCACCAGGGTCGTCTTGCCGACGCCGAAGCCACCGGCGACCAGGATCTTCAGGGCCAGGGCGGAGGTGTCGCCGGCGGTGTCGGAGTGCTCGGAGACCATGATCACTTCTCTCGGGAGGGCCGGCCGCGGCCGGCGTCCGCGGGTGGACGCGGCACGGCGTACGGCGGTGTCCGAACGTGCATCTACAGCGCTCGCAATCCCGCGATGACCTCGCGCAGAATCCGTTCGTCGGGCAGGCTCGCCGGGGGCACGGGGCGGCTGATCGTCACGCAGCCCCGTTCGAGGAGGTCCCCGAGGAGTACCCTGACCACGCCGACCGGAAGGTCCGCGTCCGCGGCGAGTTCGGCGACGGACTGCGTCTCGGGGCGGCACAGGTCGATCAGGGCGCTGTGCTCGGGGCCGAACGCGGTGTCGTCGTCGAGTGCCGGTGCGGCGGGATCGAGGGTGACGAGCGCGATCAGATCGAAGCGCACGCCGGTGGGCCCGGGTTGGGTGCGGCCCCCCGTCATGGCGTAGGGGCGGACCAGCGGCCCGGCCTCGCCGTCGTACCACTGGCTGCCCGGCTCGCGGGGGCCGCCGGTCGGGTTCTCGGTCATCGGTGCGGCCTCTCCGGCTCATCCGGCGGCGGGCGGCTGCGCCGTGAGGCGCGGTGGCGTGTAGAGGTGCTCACCGACGCGTTTGACCAGGCGGGCCATCTCGTAGGCGACGAGCCCGATGTCGGCCGTGACGGCGGTGAGCAGGGCGAGGCAGGAGCCGTCGCCGGCGGCGGCCACGAAGAGGAACGCGTCGTCCATCTCGACCATGGTCTGGCGTACACCGCCCGCGCCGAAGTGCCGTCCCGCGCCCTTGGCGAGGCTGTTGAAGCCGGAGGCCACGGCGGCGAGGTGTTCGGCGTCCTCCCGTGCGAGGCCGGTCGAGGCGCCGACCGCCAGGCCGTCGTTGGACAGCACGACGGCGTGCCGTACCTCGCGCACGCGCGTCACCAGGTCGTCGAGCAGCCAGTCCAGTTCGCCGGACCGCCGGCCGGTGTTCGGGTCCTGGATCATGCCGGGTCTCCTTCGCTGCTGTGAGTGCCCGTTCCGGGGCGCGGTGCGGTGCCGCGGCCGGGCTGTCTGCCACCGCCGCGCGCCCAGCCGTCGCGGTATGCCGTCATCCGGTCCCGTACGAGTTCGGGGGTGCGCCGCTCGCCATGGGTGGGCTGCGCAGCCGGCTCTTCGGTGCGCTGCCGGCGCAGTTGGGGGGCGAGGCTGGCCTGGCGGACCCGGCGCGGGAGGTCGTCAGAGGGCTCGGAGTCGTCCGGCGTGCGGTGCGGCCGCAGGCTGGTGACGCCGGGGGGCGGGGGCTCGGGTGCGGTGCCCCGGGGGCTCGGTCCGGCCGGGCCGGGTAGCGGCCGGGCGCCGTGGGGTCCGGGCGCCGTGCCGGCGCTGTGGGGGCCGGGTGGTTGGGCGGTGTGGTGCGGATCCGGCGGCTGGCCGGTGCCGTGCGGGCCGGGTGCGGTGGCCGCCAGGGCGGGCCGGTTCGGCTGTGCCGTGACGGCGTCCTCCTGGGGTGGGATCGCGCCGGGAACGCGCGCGTAGACGCGTTCCCGGTCGGGACGGCCCGCTCCACCGCCGTGGGCGGAACGTTCTCCGACGCCGTCCTGCAGCAGAGCGGTCGGCAGCAGGACCACGGCGGTGGTGCCGCCGTACGGGGAGGTCCGCAGGTGCACCTTGATGTCGTGCCGGGAGGCGAGCCTGCTGACCACGAACAGTCCCAGACGGTCGCTGTCGAACAGGTCGAGCGCCTCGGACTGTTCGATGCGTCGGTTGGCCTCGGCGAGGGTCTCGGTGCCCATCCCGAGCCCCCGGTCCTCGATCTCCACGGCGTAGCCGTTGCCGACCGGTTCGCCGGTGACACGCACGCGCGTGTGGGGCGGCGAGAACTGGGCGGCGTTCTCTACGAGTTCGGCGAGCAGATGGGTGAGGTCGGCGACCGCCGCGCCGTTGACGTGGGCCTCGGGGAACTGGCGCACCTCCACGCGCGCGTAGTCCTCGATTTCCGAGACGGCGGCGCGTACGACGTTGGTCAGGGACACCGGCATGCGCCAGGCCCGGCCGGGCGCGGCACCGGAGAGGATGATCAGGCTCTCGGCGTGGCGTCGCATCCGGGTGGTGAGGTGGTCCAGCCGGAACAGGTCGCTCAGTTCGTCCGGGTCGTCGGAGCGCCGCTCCATGCTGTCCAGGAGGCTGAGCTGGCGATGGACCAGGACCTGGCTGCGGCGGGCCAGGTTGACGAAGACTCCCGAGATGCCGCTGGCGAGTTCGGCGCGCTCCACGGCGGCGCGGAGGGCGGCGCGGTGCACGGTCGTCAGGGCTTCCGCGACCTGACCCGTCTCGTCCTCGGCGGGTGGTCCGGCGGGCGCCTCGGTCTGGATGTCGATCTCGTCGCCGGCGCGCAGTTTCCGCATCGCCTCGGGGAGTTTGCGGCGGGCGATCTCCAGTGCGTCGTTGCGCAGGCTCACGAGTTCGATCACGAGCGCCCGCCCGATGCGGACGGAGATGACGAGGGAGGCGGCGACGGCGGCGAGCCCCAGGAGCACGGCGGCGCCCGCGGGGCTGAGCAGGCCGCGGGTGACCGGGTCGGCACGGCCGGCGACGGCACGGCCGGTGGCCGTCGCGATGGTCCGCATGCCGTCCTGCACGCGCGCGTGGGCGTCGTTCCAGGCGGCCTGCGGTGCCGCGTCGGCCGGTTCGGCGCCCGGTACGGCGGCCAGCAGCCTGTCCTCGGCGGCGCTCAGGGTGGTGTGGGCACGGCTGCGCGCCAGGTCCCGCCAGGCGGCGCGCTGGGCGGCGGGCAGATCGGCGGCGGCGGTCTCGGTGAGGGCGCGGCGGGTGGCGACGGCGGCACCGAAGAGCCGTAGCCGCTGCCCCTGCAGGGCGCCGGTGGTCCGGGCGCTGCTCAGCAGGGCGTCCTCCTGGGCCAGCGCCTCGGCGGCCCGGGAGAATTCCAGCAGCACGCGCGCGGTGGAGGCGACATCGGCCTGTTGGACACCGGTGAGGGCGCCGTCCACGGCGAAGGCCGCGCCGATGGTCTTCGTGTACCGCGTGTACGTCTCGTCCCAGCCTGCCCTGTGGCCCCGTACGGCCGTCCGGAGCGTGCGCAGTCGCCCGGCGCCGGTGACGAAGGCGTCGAGGCGCCCGGAGACGCCGGCGGGCAGTTCCTGGCCGTCGGCGACGGTGCTGTGCCCGCCGAGCCGGAGGCCGGCCACGGCCCGGTCGGTGCGGGCCGCGAGGTCTTCGAGGTCGCCGCCGTTCCCGGCGCGCGGATCCGCGGCATAGCGCACGGCCGCGGTGCGCTCGGCCTGCAGTGCCACGACGGCGGCGGCCACCGGCGTGCGCAGTTCGGCGTCGACCCGCTGTGACTGGCGCAGCCGGGCGACGTCCTGGGCGGTGGTGACGGTGGCGTACGCCCAGAGGGCGAGGAGGGAGACGACGGGCACCATCAGGAGGCTGACCACCTTGGCGCGCACCGTCCGGGGGCGCAGGTGCCGACGGCTTCCACGCGCGCGTGCCGTCAGGGACGGCTCGCCGGGCGGACGGCCGGCTCCCTCGTCGGCGGGCGGTCCGGCGTGCGCGCGGCGTCCGCTCGGGCGGTGTGCCGGGGCGGCGGCTTTCTCGGGGGTACGGGGTGGGCGCATGGCCTCCTCGCTCGGGACGTGGTCGGTGCGCTCGGACCGGGCTCCGCTATCGGGCGAGCCTTTCGACGGACCGCTGCGCGGAGGCGGAGGCCTCACGCTCGCCGGCGGTGGGCGAGAGGGCGACGAAGGCCGAGGTGATGAACAGGTAGGACCCGAGACCGACGGCGAGGGGGAAGATGAACTGCATCGCCGTGGCCCCGGGCAGGGCGTCGCCGGAGGGGTTCACCCGCACGCTCACCGCGAACATCCCGGTGTAGTGCATGCTGCTGACGGCCGCTCCCATGACGAGGGAGGCGGCGGTGACCGCGAGGGGCGACGTGATGTTGAGTCCGGCCCACAGGGCCGCGGTCGCCGCGACGACGGCGATCAGGACCGACAGTCCGACGAGGACGGGGTCGTACCCGACGTCGCCGTGCAGTCGGACCGCCGCCATGCCCAGGTAGTGCATGCTGGCGACGCCCAGTCCGGTGGTGAGCCCTCCGAGGAGGAGGGCGCGGTTGCGGTCGTGGCTGTAACCGACGGCGAAGACGCCGGCGCAGACGACGACCATGGCGACGAGAAGGCTGAGGATGGTCAGCGGCACGTCGTAGCGGATGGCGGTGCCGCTGACGCGGAAGCCGAGCATGGCCACGAAGTGCATGGTCCAGATGCCCGTCCCGATGGCGGAGGCCGCGGTGACGAGCCAGTTGCGGCGCGAGCGGCCGGTGGTGGCGAGCGCGCGGACGGTGCAGCGCAGTCCGAGTGCGGCGCCGGTACAGGCCATCACGTACGACAGCACGGGGGTCAGCCAGCCGAAGGCGGCGTGGTCCAGGTGTCCCATGGCCCCGGGACGCTAGCGGGGGCAGGAGCGCACAAAGGGGGCGCATTTCGAAAAGTGTCGGAATGTAGCGCACAGGTGCGAGGGAACGATCGCCTCCGGCTCGAACATGCGCGCAGAGGCATCCCTCCTGACGGTGACCTGACGGTGAGGAATCATGCGCAACATGAGCGACGACCACACACACGTCCGGGAGTTCTTCACCGCCCGTGCCGCCGACTGGGACAGCCGGTTCCCGGACGACGGCCCGGCCTACGCGGCCGCCGTGGCCGACCTGCGCCTGCGGGAGGGGGCTCGCGTGCTGGACGCCGGGTGTGGCACGGGACGCGCCCTGCCGGCCCTGCGAGCCGCCGTGGGCGCCTCGGGAGTGGTGCTGGGTGCCGATCTGACCCCCGCGATGCTCCGGGCCGCCGCAGGGGCCGGCAGGGACCGTCACGGGCGTTTGCTGATCGCCGACGTCGCCGCGCTGCCGCTGCGCTCGGTCTGCCTGGACGCCGTGTTCGCGGCCGGCCTGATCGCCCATCTGCCGTACCCGACAAAGAACCTGCGGGAACTGGCCCGCGTCGTACGGCCGGGCGGCACGCTCGCGCTCTTCCATCCCCTCGGTCGCGCGGCGCTGGCGGCGCGCCAGGGCCGCCGGATCACCCCCGACGACCTGCGGGCCGAACCCAACCTCCGGCCGCTCCTCGCCCGTTCCGGCTGGCACATGACGTCGTACGCCGACGAGGACGCCCGCTTCCTCGCCCTCGCGGTGCGCGAGAGCTGACGGGCCGGGCGGATCAGCCGGTTCCGGCGACGGCCGCGGCGAAGGCGTCGGGGTTGTCGAACATGACGTTGTGCCCCGCGCCGGGCACCGTCACCACGCTCACCCCGGCGGCTTCCAGGCGTTCCCGGCCCGCCAGTTCACCGCTGTACTCACCCTGGAGGTAGACGCGGTCGACGGTCAACCCCTCCAGGAGCGTACGCATCACGGGGTCCGAGCCCCGGCACAGGCCGACGGCACTGCGGTGCAGGGCGCGCGGGTCGGCCAGCCGCATGGTCGCCGCCCACAGCGGGCCCACCGCCTCGAGCACGCGCGCGTGCTCCCTTGCGACGAACTCGTCCTCCCCATAGGCGGCGATGCCGCTGCTGGCGGCGGTCGACGGCGGAAAGGCGTCCAGGTTGGCCTCCGTCAGCACCAGCCGGGAGACGAGGTCGGGTCGTCGGTACGCGAGGACGATGGCGACGGCGCCGCCCATGCTGTGCGCGATCAGTTCCGCGCCGGTGGCTCCGGCCGCGTCCAGGGCGGCCGCGACCGCGTCGGCGTGCTCCTCCAGCGTGTATCCGAAGTCCGCGGGCCGGTCGCTCGTGCCGTGTCCGGGCAGGTCCACGAACAGGCCGCGCCTGCCGGTGAGTTCGGGGCGGGCCGCGATGTGCGCGTGGTACACGGCGGACATCGATCCGAGTCCGTGCAGGTACACCCGGGCGGGGTCCGCCCCGGGCACCTCGGTCCACCGGATGTGGCTTCCCCTGTTGTCGAACGTGGCCTGCTGCACCGCGCGCCTCCCTGTGTTCCGCGACGCTGCAGAATACCTCGACAACGAAGTATTACGTCAAGGCGGTATCGACTTCGCGAGGTAGCCCTGGGAGAGAATGCGGTCATGCTCGAACTCGCCATCCTCGGTTTCCTGTACGACGCCCCGCTGCACGGTTACGTCCTGCGCCGCCACATCGCGGCGCTCACCGGACATGTGCGTCCCGTCGCCGAGAGCACGCTGTATCCGGCGATCAAGCGCCTGGAGAAGGCCGGGCTGCTCGTGCGGGCCACCGAGCCCGGTGCCGTGGCCGCGCCGCGCCATGTGCTGCGACTGACCGAGGAGGGCGGGCGCGAGCTGAGGCGCCGGCTCGCCGAGCCCGCCCAGCGCGAGATCACCGACGAGAACCACTGGTTCACGCTGCTCGCGTTCCTGCGGCACCTGGAGGACCCCGCCGCGCAGGCGGCCGTACTGCGGCGCCGGCTTGCCTTCCTGGAGGAACCGGCGAGCTTCTTCTACGACGGCGAGCGGCCGCTGCGCGCCGAGGAACTGGACGACCCCTTCCGGCGGGGCGTCCTCACCATCGCGCGTGCCACGAGCCGTGCCGAACTGGCCTGGCTGCGCGACACCCTGGCGTCACTAGACGGACTCGGCCGCTGAGGTGTCCCGGTGCCGCACCGGGCAGCCACCCAGTCCGGGGACCGGGCGGGTGCCGAGGTCGGCCACGCGGTAGCCGTCCGGATAGCCCTTGACCTCCCAGTTCTGGCGGGCGAAGTGGGGGCCGCGGCGCGGCGGCAGCAGCCGGACCAGCCGCCCGCGGGCCCGCACGGCGCGGCGCACCATCGCGGAGGTGGCCGCACCGGGTCGCGGGTAGCGGAACGCACGCAGCAGCGGCTCGTCCAGCAGGGCGAGCGTCGCCGTACGCAGCAGGGGCGCCAGCGGGCGCGGATACCAGGACGCCATCAGGTCGAGGGTGGCGTCGGAGACCCGCCGGGCCTCCTCGTCCCAGCCGAAGTGCGCTGCTTCGTAGGCGTCGAGAAGGGCCTCGAACGCCTCGTAGGTGCGCGGGATATCCGGAATGCCCATGTGCCGGCCGAGGGTGCGGTAGTACTCCGTGGTGGCCACGATCTCGTGCCGGGACAGCCGCCGCCAGCCGTAGGCGTCGATCCAGCGCCGGGGCATCACCACGAACGTGCTCAGCACGTACCGCATGTCGTCGTCGCTGATGTCGTAGCTGCGGTGCATCTGGTTGATGCGGCGGATCGCCGTGCGTCCCTCCTGCGCGGCGAATCCGTGTTCCACGATGGTGTCGAGGAGCAGCACGGTGTCGTCGTACCGCTTCTGCGTCCGCTCGGTCAGCTCCGCCGTCCGCGCGAGCAGCCGGCCGATGCCGGGGACCGCGTAGGTGCGGTACAGGGCCAGTTCAAGGGCTCGGGCGTAGTCCCAGGGGAACTCGTACGCCACACTGATCCGGTAGATCTCCAGCGCGTCCGCCACCGGGTCCAGCCGGCGGATCCGCTCCAGCCGCTCGAACCGCTTCACCGCGTCGCCCCCCTACTGCCGCCGATTGTCCAACTCTACGGTGTGGTCGGGAGGTTGGTGGTCGCTTCCGACGTTCGTCCGGGGAGAGGGTGGTCTGTGTGTTCGACACGATCCGCAGGTACGCAGTCAGGTTCCGCACGTCCGCGCCCGCACGGCCCGAGGGCACCCGGGACAGGCGCGCGCACAACTTGTTCGAAGCGGCGGCCGTCTATGTGGCGGCCCGGGTGGAGGACGACCAGGACCGGATCGAGGAGGCGGCGGCCTGGGTGTCGCCGGAGGCGCTGTCGTTCGGGGTGAGCGAGCTGGCCTGCCGGGCGGTGGTCGCGCTGGCCCGGGAACGCGAGGAGTCCCCGGACTCCGTGGCCCGTGCCCTCCTCGGCCTGCCCGCGGCCTGAACGGAACAACCCTCTTCCAGTTGTGGCCCGTTTCGCCCCTGTCCAGGCGGAAACCTGCAGCTCCGCGTGGTGCGCTCGGCCGTGACAAGCGGCTTCCGCTCGCACTAGGGTGCGCGCCGATGGACGACCACTGGGGAGGCTGGGATGGCTGGGACGGACGATGAGGCCGTCGCCGCCGCGGACGACGCGCTGTACGTGCTGACGGCGGTGCTGCTGACGCCGGCGCAGTTTCCGAGCGTGCTGGGCGACGACTACCCGGAGGCGTGCGCGGCGCTGGACCTCGCGCCGCGCGCCGACGGGTACGGCCTGGTGCTGGGCCAGGACGGGGACGGCGCTCGCTGGACGGTCGTCATAGACGACGTCTCGCTGGTCGCCGTGGCGATCGCTTCCTGGGACTGCGGCATGGAGTACGAGCTGTCGCCGGACGAGCACGCGGTCCTGACCGCCCTGCCCGGGTGGCCCCTGAACGTCGCCGTCGCGGCACCCGGCGTGCCCGCTCCGCACGACCCCGCTCCCGAGGAGGCGGGCCGGCCGGCGCTCAGCCCGCCGGACACCCGCACCTGGGGCCCCGCCCAGCGCCGGCTGGGTGCCGACGAGATCGCGCTGCAGTGGGCCGCCTGGCGGGAGCAGATCAACGACGCCGAGTTCCCCGCGCCGGGTGAGCAGTCGAAGGCCGCGGAGCCCGCGGCGGAGACCAAGGGCACCCCCTCGGGCGGTCACGCCGGTGTCCGCCGGGTGCTCTCGGAGGCGCGCGCCTATGTCGACTCCCCGCCGCCGCTCGGCCGGGTGCGCTCGTCGTTCGCCCCGGGCGAGGCCCGGACCCTGCGCGCCGACGGCCCCGGCTGGTCGATCGTGGCCCGCACCGACGACATCGCGTTCGTCCTGCTCGACGAGGAGCCCGGTGAGGTCCTGCCGGTGGGCCGGGGCCCGGAGCTGCCGGGACTGCTGGAGGCACTCGACAAGATGGCCGTACGGCCCCTGTGAGGGCGATGCCCCTCGCTGCGCTCCCGCCGACCGTGCCGTGAGTGGCGGCGCGGCCCGCCACGGCTCGGCCGGTCCGCGCGGGCGCCTCGGCGACCGGTCCCCCGCCCTGCGCCGGCGGCTCAGCGGCCGAGCTCCTTGCGGGTGGTCCGGCGCAGCCTGCGCCGCTGCGAGGGGTCCAGGGCGAGGTACGCGGCCACCGGAACTCCGACAACGATCAGGAACGTGACCCACCAGGGCAGCCACATCAGCAGGATCAGCCCGACCGCCACGCCACCTGCGGCGATCTTCGCGTTCATCGACATCAGCGTCGCCTCCTCCGCGGCCACTGCCGCTCTCTGATCTGAGAACGGCCCCCGGCTCCCCGCGGTTCCACGCCCCGCCCCTGAGACATCCATGAGACCGCCCCCTAGGGGTCCGGGTGCCGGGGCCGCCGGATGCCCGGGAAACGGTGACGCCGGCCGCTGGGGACGCGAGGGCCGGGGTGAGCCGCTGCCGCTCACCCCGGCCCCTCCTCCGATCAGCCCCGCGCGCCCAGCAGGTGGTCCATGGCCAGCTGGTCGAGGCGTTCGAAGGCCATCCCGCGCGCGGCGGCCGCCTCCACGTCGAAGTCCTCGAAGGCCGCACGGTCGGCGAGCAGGGCCTGCAGGCCGTCGGCCGCGGTCGGCTGGGCCAGCTCGTCCAGGCGCGACGCCCGCAGCGCCTCCTGCACCTCCGGGTCCGCGCGGAAGGCGGCCGCACGCTCCTTCACGATGAGGTAGTTGCGCATGCAGCCCGCCGCCGACGCCCACACGCCGTCGAGGTCCTCGGTACGCGGCGGCTTGAAGTCGAAGTGGCGCGGCCCGTCGTAGCCGGCGCTCTCCAGGAGGTCGACGAGCCAGAAGGCTGCCCGCAGGTCGCCCGCGCCGAACCGCAGGTCCTGGTCGTACTTGATCCCGGACTGGCCGTTGAGGTCGATGTGGAAGAGCTTGCCCGCCCACAGGGCCTGCGCGATGCCGTGCGGGAAGTTCAGGCCGGCCATCTGCTCGTGGCCGACCTCGGGGTTGACGCCGTACAGCTCGGGCCGCTCCAGGCGCTCGATGAAGGCCAGCGCGTGTCCGACCGTGGGCAGCAGGATGTCGCCGCGGGGCTCGTTCGGCTTGGGCTCGATGGCGAACCTGAGGTCGTAGCGCTGGGAGGTGACGTACTCGCCGAGGAGGTCGAAGGCCTCCTTCATCCGGTCCAGGGCGGCGCGTACGTCCTTGGCGGCTCCGGACTCGGCGCCCTCGCGGCCACCCCAGGCGACGTACGTCCTGGCGCCCAGCTCGGCCGCCAGGTCGATGTTGCGGATGGTCTTGCGCAGGGCGTAACGGCGCACGTCACGGTCGTTGGCCGTGAACGCGCCGTCCTTGAAGACGGGATGTGTGAAGAGGTTCGTGGTCGCCATCGGGACGGTCATGCCGGTGGCGTCCAGGGCCTGCCGGAACCGCTTGACGTGCGACTCGCGCTCGGTGTCCGAGGAGCCGAAGGGGATCAGGTCGTCGTCGTGGAAGGTCACTCCGTGGGCGCCGAGCTGCGCCAGGCGCTGCACCGTCTCGACCGGGTCGAGGGCGCGGCGGGTGGCGTCGCCGAACGGGTCCCTTCCCTGCCAGCCGACGGTCCACAGGCCGAAGGTGAACCTGTCCTCGGGGGTGGGCTGGTAGCTCATGCCGCGGCTCCTTGCTGCGTACGACTATTTCGTCATGCCGATTTACAAATTAGTATGCCGACGCACCGCTGGGAAGAGACAAGATGTCTTCGACAGCAAGGTGTCTTCGACAGCCCACCGCACATTCCCGCGGAGCCGCGGAAGAGGGAGAGCCCGATGTCAGCAGTCGAGGGTCCGCTCGTCGTCGGGGTGGACACGTCCACCCAGTCCACGAAGGCACTGGTCGTCGACGCGGCCACCGGTCAGGTGGTGGCCGTCGGCCAGGCCCCGCACACCGTGACCTCCGGGGCGGGCCGGGAGAGCGATCCGCGGCAGTGGTGGGACGCCCTGTGCGCGGCGCTGCGCCAGTGCGGTGACGCGGCGCACGAGGCGGCGGCGGTGTCGATCGGCGGCCAGCAGCACGGCCTGGTCACCCTGGACGAGCACGGCGAACCGGTGCGCCAGGCGCTGCTGTGGAACGACGTCCGCTCGGCACCGCAGGCCCGCCGCCTGGTGGAGGAACTGGGCGGCCCGAAGGCCTGGGCGGAGCGCACCGGCAGCGTGCCGGGCGCGTCCTTCACGGCCACCAAGTGGGCGTGGCTCGCCGAGCACGAGCCGGAGGCGGTACGCGCGACCCGGGCGGTACGGCTCCCCCACGACTACCTCACCGAGCGTCTGACCGGGCAGGGCACGACCGACCGCGGCGACGTCTCGGGAACCGGCTGGTGGGCGTCCGGTACGGAGGCGTACGACGAGGAGACCCTCGCGCACATCGGTCTCGACCCGGCGCTGCTGCCCCGGGTGGTGCGGCCCGGGGAGGTGGCCGGCACCGTACGGGACAGCCACGACCTGCCGTTCTCCAAGGGCACGCTGGTGGCCCCGGGCACCGGCGACAACGCGGCGGCGGCCCTGGGCCTCGGCCTCAGGCCCGGCACCCCGGTGCTGAGCCTCGGCACCTCCGGCACGGTCTACGCCGTCTCCCGGCGCCGCCCCACCGATCCCACCGGCACGGTGGCGGGCTTCGCCGACGCGCGCGGGGACTGGCTGCCGCTGGCCTGCACCCTGAACTGCACCCTCGCGGTGGACCGCCTCGCGGCCCTGCTGGGTCTGGACCGGGAGGCCGTGGAACCCGGCGGCTCGGTGACGCTGCTGCCGTACCTGGACGGCGAGCGCACCCCGAACCTTCCGCACGCCTCCGGACTGCTGCACGGGCTGCGCCACGACACCACGGCGGGTCAGCTGCTCCAGGCCGCGTACGACGGCGCGGTACACGCACTGCTGGGGGCGCTCGACCTGGTCCTCGACGAGGACGCGGACCGCAGCACCCCGCTGCTCCTGATCGGCGGCGGCGCCCGGGGTACGGCCTGGCAGCAGACGGTACGCCGGCTCTCCGGGCGGCCCGTCCAGGTGCCGGAGGCCGGTGAACTGGTCGCCCTGGGCGCGGCGGCGCAGGCGGCCGGACTGCTGACCGGCGAGGATCCCGCGGCGGTGGCCCGCCGCTGGAACACGGCCTCGGGCCCGGTCCTGGAGGCCGTGGAGCGGGACGGGTCGACGCTGGAGCGGATCACCGGGGTACTCTCCGACGCGGCCCCGCTGCTGGAGCGGGAGACCCGCGACCAGTGACCGAGCCGCCCGCCCACCGCCGGGCGGCAGACACCGAGGGTTGACGGAGGCATGACCGCACCGCTGCACGAGGCGCGTTCCCCGGGCGCCGGGCGCGCCCTGCCGGACAACCAGCAGGGCATGCGCCGGCGCAATCTCGCCCGGGTGATGCACGCCGTCAGCGCCGAGGGCTCGCTGTCCCGGGCGGCGGTCGCCTCCCGGATCGGGCTGACCCGGGCCGCGGTGTCGACGCTGGTGGACGAGCTGATCCGCTGGGGGCTGCTGGAGGAGCTGGGCCCCGAGCGGCCGGGCCGGGTCGGCCGGCCGGGGTCCGCGCTGGCGGTGAGCGGCCGGGGGCCGGCCGGGATCGGGGCGGAGATCGGCGTCGACCACTTCGCGGTGTGCGCGGTCGACCTGCGCGGCGAGGTCCGCGCCCGTGCCGTACGGCACGGCGCGAACCGGGGCCGGGCCGCGGGGCCCGTGATCGAGGAGCTGACGGCGCTGATCCGCCGGGTCGTCGCGGAGGCGGAACGGGCGGACCTGTGGCCCGCCGGGCTCGCGGTCGCCGTGCCCGGACTGGTGGCCCGGGACGCGCGGACGGTCGTGCGGGCCCCGAACCTCGACTGGCGCGACACCGACCTCGGCCGTCTGCTGCCCGGCGACTGGCCGCTGACCGTGGACAACGAGGCGAACTTCGGCGCCCTGGCCGAGCTGTGGCTCGGGGCCGGCACCCCCGGTGACTTCCTGCACGTGTCGGCCGAGATCGGCATCGGTGCCGCGGTCGTCGTCGACGGCCGGCTGCTGCGCGGGACCCGGGGGTTCGCGGGCGAGCTGGGCCATGTGCCCGTACGGCCGGACGGCCCCGCCTGCCCGTGCGGCGGCCGAGGCTGCCTGGAGCAGTACGCGGGTGAGGAGGCGGTCCTGCGGGCGGCCGGGCTGGAGCCGCGCGAGGATCTCGTGGGCCTGCTCGCGGAGCGCGCCGAGTCCGGCGACGAGGCCGTACAGGCGGCTCTGCGGGACGCCGGTACGGCGCTCGGTATCGCCCTGACCGGAGCGGTGAACCTGCTCGACCCGGAGACGGTGGTCCTGGGCGGCGCCCTGGCCGGCCTCTCCCCCTGGCTGCTGCCGTCCCTGGAGACGGAGCTGAGGGGCCGCACGGCGGGCCCGGCCTGCCCGGTGACGGTGTCCCAGCTGGGGCCCCAGGGCCCGCTGCTGGGCGCCGCGCATTCGGTCGTCCGAGCGGTGCTGGACGATCCGGCCGTGGTGGCGGAACGCGCCTGACGCGGCTCTCCGGCCCCGTGTGTCCCCGGTCTCGCCCGATCGGGTGATCGAGTTGTCCACAGGCCGCGACTTGTCCACGGAAGCGCCGCACTGCCTTCTGCGCCACCGGCCCGAGTCGTACCGTGAATTCACGCGAGGCGCAGCCGATGGGCCGTCAGGACTGGTCCGGCATCCGTGAGATGAGGCGAACGCGTCGGCGGTGGACGGCAGGCGACAGCGGACTGACACGTATCGGGGGACACATGGGCGGGGAACCGATGGGGGCACTGGGGCGCGACGCCATCGGGTGGCGGGAGGTGCGGTTCCGGGGGCTCACGGGGAGGGCACCGGTGTACCCCGACGGGGGCTCCGGCCGGCGCGGCGGCCACCCTGGTCCGGGCCGGTGCCGCCTTCGCGGGCTTCACCGGCTGCGTGGGCTTCGCGGAAAGCGGTCTTCCGTCGGCCGCGCCCCGGACGCGCATGGCGGGATCGTCTCGACCGGCTCGGCCGGCCCACTGGAGGACGCGTACCGGATATCCCCGCTCGACCGCGTGACCAAGCTCCGGCTCGACCGCCTGACCAAGCTCCACAAGGAGTGGTCGCCCGCACGGAAGACGTACCGCGGTGTGCACGCCCGGCCGCGGGAGACCGCGCGAGCCCTGTGCGGCTGACGTCCTTGCCGTACCCCCCTGGACTTCGAACGGCCCTCCGAAGGCATCTCGAAAGGCATCCGAAAGGCATCCCGCCATGGACATGGACCGAGCCGAACCGCGGCTCAGCCGGCGACGGCTGCTGAAAGGCGCGGCGCTCGCCGCCATCCCCTACGCCCTGCTCCCCGACGCCCGTGCCGAAGCGCAGACCGGGTACGTCGACTACCCGCCGGCCGAGTGGCAGCCGGCGAGCGACTCCAACTACACGGTGGCCGACCGGCCCGGTGACTACGTGATCGACCGGGTGGTCATCCACGTGACACAGGAGACGTACAACGACACGCTGGCGATCTTCGACAATCCGGCGAAGCAGGTCTCCGCGCACTATCTGGTCCGTTCGGCGGACGGGCATGTCGCGCAGTGCGTCCACGAGGCGGACATCGCCTGGCACGCGGGCAACTGGGCCTACAACACGCGCAGCATCGGCATCGAACACGAGGGCTGGGTGGACCAGCCCGGCTATTTCACCGACGCACTCTACGAGGAGTCGGCGAAGCTCACGGCGGCGATCTGCGCCACGTACGGCATCCCCCGGGACCGGGAGCACATCATCGGCCACTATCAGGTCCCCGGCACCGACCACACCGACCCGGGGCCGAACTGGGACTGGGTGCGCTACATCAGACTCGTCAACTTCGCCCCGTCCGGGCGGAGTCTGCGCGGAGCCGGTCGGACGGCCTTGAGCTGACCGCCGTCGATCAGGTGGTACGCGCCCGTGCCGAAGGCAGCCGCGGCCTTCCCGCCGGACTCAGACCGCCACGGACTCGCGGGTGACCAGCGAGAGCCCGACGATGGCCGGCGGGCCCGGGCCCGCCGGCGGTGTCGGGCCCGCCGGCGGTGTCGGGGGCGGGGGCGGTGTCGGGGGCGGTGGTGAGCGCGGCCACCGTCTCGGGTTCGGGCCCGCACGGGCCAGTGACGCGTTCTACGCGTTCGGGTCCCAGTCCGCGAGCTGCTCCATCGGCTCGGTGTCGCCGGTGGTCTCCAGGCCGTCGAGCGGGACGCGCTCGTAGAAGGTGAGGACCAGTTGGCTCGCCGTGCCTCGCATCGCCATGTCGCCCGGCCGCGCGTCGGCGGCGAGGTCGTCGCAGCGGACGCCGTCGGCGTCGAGTGTCAGGCGCCAGGAGCGGCCCTCGGTCGCGTGCACATCGATGGTCGCCGGCTTGAACGGCCAGGGGACGGTCGTCGCCGAGACGGTCCTCAGGAACTCGTCGACGCCCTCTAGCGCGACGTCGGTGGGCAGCGGCTGTGCGGCGCCCTGGGTGAGCTGGGCGTCGTAGGTGTGTACGGCGATCTCCTGGATCTGGTGCCGGGCCACGGCTCCGCTGGTCTGCGGGGCCTGCGAGTCGCCCCACCAGGTCCAGCAGCCGCGGTCCGGGCCGGCCTCGCGCAACGCGTCGAGCATCAGCTCGGTCGACTCGGCGAGCCAGGCGGCCAGCGCTTCGCGGTCGCGGGGCGCGGTCGGGGCGCCCTTCGGGTCCGCCTTCGCCGGAGGCTCCGCGCCCGGGCCCGCCGCGATGATGGCGGCCTGGCGGCGGCGGCCGTCCCCGAGGTGCTGCGCCAGTTCGCGCAGCGTCCAGTCCGGGCAGGTCGGGACCTGGACGTCGAGGTCGGGGGCGGAGGCGATCGCGGCGCGGAACGCGGCCGAGCGGTCTTCGATCAGCCGCAGGACCTCGGGAAACTCCAACATGTTGGGCACGACGGTGGTGTATCACGGCACTCCGGCCGCCGGGTAGCGAGTTTGTCCGACGAACGCGTCCACGGCCGGGCGGAGCGCCGGCACCGAAGCCGTCCTGGAACTCCCTGCGGATCTGCACGGTCCGCTGCATCGGCCGGTTCCTGGTGAGGACGGTACGAGGCGGTGGCCCGTTCGTTCGCTGCTCACTACCGGGCTCTGGGGCCGGGGGCGGGCGGTGTGCGGGGTCGCAGGCGCTCTCCCTGCGGCCCGAACATGACCAGGTACTCGACCGGGCCGCCGGGGCCGGCGTTCGCGACCCCATGGGGATCGCGGGTGTCGAACTCGGCGACGTCCCCGGCACTCAGGACGAGGTCCTGGTCGCCGAGTGCGAGCCACAGCCGCCCGTACAGGACGCACAGCCATTCCCAGCCGTCGTGGGAGACCTGCCGGGGCCGCGCGGGCGGCTCCTGGACGGCGGGTAGGACGTGTTTGTGGGCGTGCAGGCCCCCGACGTACCGGGTCAGCGGCAGCACCGCCTTGTCGTCGCCGAAACGCCGGAGCGCGGAGGTGCGGGGCTCGGCGGCGGGAGCGGTGCCGGCCAGCTCGTCCAGGGAGACGCCGTACTCCTTCGCCAACCGCAGCACCACGTCCAGGGTGGGCTTGCGCCGGCTGGTCTCGATCCGCGACAGCGTGCTCGGGGAGATGCCGGTCGCGCGGCTGACGCCGGTGAGCGTGGAGCCGCGGTGTTCGCGTGCGGCCCGCAGCCGGGGGCCCATCGCCGCCAGCGTGCCGGCCACGTCGCCGCCTGTCACCCGCTCCGCCCCCTTCCGGACTGCCGCTTCACCATCCTGCCCTACAAGTTTGCCGAATTGGCAAGGGTGATCGCGGTGGAGGGTCGCTGCGCCGCATGATCGATGCGTACCTGCGTCCACCCGCGAACCGAGAGAAGACCCCATGCAGCCCGAGCCGTTCGCCGCACTCCGCCACCGCACCGTCGAGGCCCCTGCCGGGCGCCTGCACCTGGTCGAGCAGGGCACCGGCCCGCTGGTCCTGCTCGTGCACGGCTTCCCCGAGTCCTGGTACTCCTGGCGCCGCCAGCTCCCGGCCCTCGCCGCGGCCGGCTACCGGGCGGTGGCGCTCGACGTGCGCGGCTACGGCCGCTCCTCCAAGCCCGTGGAGACCGATGCCTACCGGATGCTGGACCTGGTGGAGGACAACGTCGCCCTCGTGCACGCCCTCGGCGAGGAGAACGCGGTGGTCGTCGGCCACGACTGGGGCTCCACCATCGCAGCCACCTCCGCCCTGCTCCACCCCGAGGTCTTCCGGGCCGTCGCCCTGCTGAGCGTCCCGTACGCGCCGCCCGGCGGCCCCCGCCCCACCGACATCTTCGGCCAGATCGGCGGCCCTGAGCAGGAGTTCTACGTCTCCTACTTCCAGGAGCCCGGCCGCGCCGAGACGGAGATCGAGCCTGACGTGCGCGGCTGGCTCGCGGGCTTCTACGCCGCCTTCTCCGGCGACACCATGCCCGCCCAGGGCGAGCCCGACCCGCACTTCGTCGCCCACGGCGGCCAGTTGCGTGACCGTTTTCCCGTCGGCGTCCTCCCGGCCTGGCTGGCCGAGGAGGACCTCGACGTCTACGCCGGAGAGTTCGAGCGCACGGGTCTGACGGGCGCCCTCAACCGCTACCGCAACATGGACCGCGACTGGGAGGACCTCGCCCCCCACCGCGGAGCCCCGATCAAGCAGCCGTCCCTGTTCATCGGCGGCGCCCTGGACGCCTCCACCACCTGGATGTCCGACGCCATCGACGCCTTCCCCACCACCCTTCCCGGCCTGACCGCCTCCCACCTCGTGGCGGGCTGCGGCCACTGGATCCAGCAGGAACGCCCCGAGGAGATCAACCGACTGCTGACCGGCTGGCTCGACACCCTCACGGGTTGAACCGCCAGCGGCCGGCTCACCGCACTAGTTGTATGGCCCTGTGAGGTTGGGGATGCGGCTGGCGGGTGGTTGGCCCTTCAGCGCGGTGTGTCCGCGGTGGTGATTGTAGGTGTGCAGCCACTGC